>NZ_JBHWID010000012.1:228427-245748 GCF_042732175.1 Kitasatospora sp. NPDC059795 | reverse complement strand
CATATCTGGCGTTGACTTTTGGCACGCTGTTGAGTTCTCAAGGAACGGACGCTTCCTTCGAGCCGCATTCCTGCGGACCCTCCGGGCGCTTCGTTCTTTCGTGTTTCTAGCTTATCAGATGTTTTCCGCTCCGTTTTCCGGAGTTTCATTCGATCCGATTTGCTTTTGCCTTTCGGCGCTCCCGAACTCTATCAGAGTTATTCGGTCCGCATTTCCACTCGAACTTCCGAATGGATACGCGAACAAGTCGCTCATCAGGGTTTGGGGGGCCGCCTCCCGGTCACGTCCGGTTCAGGCGACTCGGACCACCTTAGGTGCCCAGAGTCGGCGAGTCAAACATCGAGGGGCCGGATCTGGCTGGATCCGGCCCCTCGACGTGGGTGCCACAGGTCAACTGCGGTGTGTTTCAAGCCATTCGGCTCGATGCTCAGGCGCCGGCGAGCTCGACGGCGGCCAGGTTGCGCTTTCCGCGGCGGAGGACGAGCCAGCGGCCGTGCAGCAGGTCGTCGGTGGTGGCGACGGCCTCCTCGTCGGCGACCTTGGCGTTGTTCAGGTAGGCGCCGCCCTCCTTGATGGTGCGGCGGGCACCGGAGCGGCTGGGGGCCAGGCCGGATTCGACCAGGAGGTCGACGAGCTGACCGAGTTCGGTGACGGTGGCCTTGGGGACCTCGGCGAGGGCGGCGGCCAGGGTGGCGGGTTCGAGGTCGGCGAGGTCGCCCTGGCCGAACAGCGCCTTGGAGGCGGCGACGGCGCGCTCGTACTGCTCGGCGCCGTGGACGAGGGTGGTGAGCTCCTCGGCGAGGGCGCGCTGGGCGAGTCGGGCGGCGGGGCGTTCGGCGGTGTCGCGCTCCAGCTGCTCGATCTCCTCGCGGCTGCGGAAGGAGAAGATGCGCAGGAACTTGGCGACGTCCCGGTCGTCCGCGTTCAGCCAGAACTGGTAGAAGGCGTAGGGGGTGGTGAGTTCGGGGTCGAGCCAGACGGTGCCGGACTCGGTCTTGCCGAACTTGGTGCCGTCGGCCTTGGTGATCAGCGGGGTGGCGAGGGCGTGCACGGAGCGGCTCTCGGCCTTGCGGATCAGGTCGGTGCCGGCGGTCAGGTTGCCCCACTGGTCGCTGCCGCCGGTCTGCAGGGTGCAGCCGTAGCGGCGGTTCAGCTCCAGGTAGTCCATGCCCTGGAGGATCTGGTAGCTGAACTCGGTGTAGCTGATGCCCGCGTCGGAGTTGAGCCGGCGGGCCACCGCCTCCTTGGCGATCATGTTGTTGACCCGGAAGTACTTGCCGACGTCGCGCAGCAGGCTGATCGCCGACATGCCGGACGTCCAGTCCAGGTTGTTGACCATGCGCGCGGCGAACTCGCCCTCGAAGTCGAGGAAGCGGGAGATCTGGCCGCGCAGGCGCTCGACCCAGCCGGCCACCGTCTCGGGGTCGTTGAGGACGCGCTCGGCGGTGGGCTTGGGGTCGCCGATCAGGCCGGTGGCACCGCCGACCAGGCCCAGCGGGAGGTTTCCGGCCTGCTGGATGCGGCGCATGGTCAGGATCTGGACCAGGTTGCCGAGGTGCAGGCTGGGCGCGGTCGGGTCGAAGCCGCAATAGAACGTGACCGGGCCGTCCGCGAACGCCTTGCGCAGTGCGTCCTCGTCAGTGGACAGGGCGATCAGCCCGCGCCACTGGAGCTCGTCGACGATGTCGGTCACGGTCCCGCGTCTCCTTCGGTCGTGGGTCCGGCGCGGTGCGGCCGGGTGGGCCGCGCGCCTGGACAGGTTCAGCGGGGTAGAGCCTACGCGGTCGCGGCCTGCGGGTTCGGGGACAGGTCGGTGGGTGGGACGGAAATTCCGTTGTTCGGGGCGGGGCGGGCCTTCAGAGTGGTTGCCACCGCCGACCGGCGGCGCGCGAGCACCGGAGGTGGCCCGTCATGCGCAACACCCTTGTCCTGAACGCGAGCTACGAACCGCTGACCACGGTGCCGCTGCGCCGTGCGGTGGTGCTGGTCCTGCAGGACAAGGCGGTCGTCGAGCAGGCGCATCCGCTGCGGGTGGTGCGCGGCTCGGGAGTGCAGGTGCCGGTGCCGCGGGTGATCAGGCTGACCAGATACGTGCGTGTGCCGTTCCGACAACAGGCTCCGTGGTCGCGGCGGGGTGTGCTGGCGCGGGACCAGCACCGGTGCGCGTACTGCGGGAGCCGGGCCACCACCGTGGACCACCTGGTGCCGCGGTCCCGCGGTGGTGCGGACAGCTGGCTGAACACCGTGGCGGCCTGCGCGGAGGACAACCAGCGCAAGGCGGACCGGACGCCGGAGCAGGCCGGGATGCGGCTGCTGCGGCGGCCGTTCGAACCGACGCCGGAGGCGACGTTGATGCTCGCGCTCGGGCTGCGGGCGGGTGAGCTCGGGGAGCTCGCCGCCTGGCTGCCGGCGGGCGCGTAAAGGCCGACGGGCCCGACCTGATCAGGGGACAGGTCGGGCCCGTCGTCGTACGGGCGGCGGCCGGCAGCCGGGTGGCCGGCGGCCGGTCAGCTCTTGCTGCTGAAGCCGGTGGCGATGCCGAAGTTGGCGGCGTGCTCGGGGACGGCGACCACGTGCCCGGAGGCGGTGAAGACCCGTCCGGCCGAGAGCAGCGAGCCGGTGCCCAGCGGGAACGCGCCGCCCTGGGTCTCCTGGCCGCCGGCCAGCGCGAAGCGGCTGAGGTGCGCGGGCTGGTCGGCGCGCTCGTCGACGGCGACCAGCAGGCCGCCGCTGTCGACGCCGGCCGGGTGCGCCTTGCCCTTCTCGGCGATCGGGGTGCGCCACTTCGACTTGCCGGTGGCCAGGTCGTAGGCGGCGATCGCGGTGGGGTTGCCACCGCCGTCGGGGACGACCGCGGCGAACATGGTGCTGCCCTCGAAGTACACGCCGGGGACGGCGGCGAAGCTGCCGCGGGCGACGTCCAGGCGGCCGCCGCCCTCGACGGCGAGCGGGATCTCGACGCCGGGGTCGCCGTCCGCGCCCCAGGCGAAGACCCGGTCGTCGCCGGGCTGGTTGCCGGTGGTGAGGACCACGGCGGGCTCGGCGGAGAGCACCGTGACGGTCTTGGGCTGGTTGTTGAGCCCCCGCCAGTACTTGACCTTGCCGTCGGAGACGTTCAGGACCACGGCCTGGTCGCCGGGGGTGGAGTCGGCGCAGTTGCTGTGCAGCACGACGGTGGTGGCGCCGGCGCTGCCGGAGAGGCTGCAGAACTTGCCCTGGCCGGTGTACTGCCAGGCCTCGGCGCCGTCGCCGGCGGCCCAGGCGGAGGCCTTGTCGTCGCCGACCGCGATCACCTTGTCGTCGGTGACGGCGACGTGGGTGACGTACTTGTCCTTGGCGTCGGACAGCGTCTTGGACCAGGTGATCTTCCCGGCCTTGGTGTCGACGGCGGCGGCGACGGTGCACGCGCTGTTCGGGTCGGACGAGGTGCGGAAGGCGACCGCGCCGACGCCGGCGGAGTTGACGTTCGGGGACAGCCCGCAGGGGACGGCGCCGTTGCTGGGCGGGGTGAGCGTCCAGCCGGGCTTGCCGTCGGCCAGGTTGTAGGAGTGCACGCCGGTGGCGTCGGCGCGGACCACGACGTCGGCGAGCAGCCAGCTGCCGACCAGGGTGTCGTCGGCGCCCTGGGCTCCGGCGGCGGCCGGGTCGCCGGCGGTCCAGGCCTTGGTGTGGGCGACGGCGATGTTCTGGGGGGTGCCCTGGCCGCCCTTGCCGGCGGACTTGTCGCCGCCGTCGCTGTCGGAGGTGGCCAGCACGGCCGCGGTGGTCAGCACGGCGAGGGCGGCGACACCGGCGCCTATCCGGATCATGAGCCCGCGCTTGCTGGGCGCGCCGGGCCCGGAGGTGACGGCGGCACGGGCCCGGGCGGCCAGCCCGCCGGCCGCCGGCCTGTCGACCGGGTCGGCCGGGTCGGCGTCGTCTGCGGTGGCGGTGGCGGCGAGGGGGGTTGACGTGCCGTCGGCGCCGGGTGCGAACGGGTCGGCGGCGCTGGTCTGCGGGTAGTCGGAGGCGGTGACCGGGATGACCTCGGTGGCAGCGGGCTGCTGCTCGAACGCGTTCGGCGTCAGCGGCGACACCATGTCCGGCTGCGCGAACGGGTCGGCGGGCGCGTACAGCTGCTGGTCGGCCTGCGGGTAGCCGTAGGCCTGCTGCTGGTCCGCGTAGAACTGCTGCTGACCGTACGTCTGCTGGTCGCCCCAGCCCTCGGGGTGGCCCTGCTGCCGGCCGTACGCCTGGGCGTAGTCCTGCGGCTGGTAGCCCTGGTCGGGGCGGCTGTAGAGCTGCTGCTGGGCGGCCGGGTCCAGGTGTCCCCCGGGCTGCGGGTAGCCGCCGTAGGCCGCCTGCTGCTGCTCGCCGTAGACCTGCTGCGGCTGCTCCGCGTAGGCCTGCTGGTCGCCGTAGGACGGCTGCGGCTGCTCCACGTAGACCTGCTGCTCGACGTAGGCCTGCTGGTCGCCGTAGGACGGCTGCGGCTGCGGGTACCAGGGCTGCTGCTGGTCGTACCCGGGGGGCGTGGAGGGTTCCTGAGCCATGCGTTCCGTCCGTCCCGACTGCGATTTGGCACGCCAGCATCTCACGCTTCGCGGGCGGGCTTCGGCCGGGGCGTGGCGAGGGTGGGTCAGGAGGCGGTGTCGAGGGCCTGGTCGATCAGGTGGGCGAGGGTGAAGTCGAGGCCGGTCAGGCCGCCCGCGCTGTGGGTGGTGAGGAGGAAGGTGAGGGTGCGCCAGCGGATGTCGATGTCGGGGTGGTGGTCGAGGGCTTCGGCCTGTTCGGCGACGGCGTCGACGACCTTGATGGCGGTGGGGAAGCTCGCGGTCTCGGCGGTGCGGGTGAGGGCCTCGCCGGTGCGGGTCCAGTGCGGGAGGTCGGCGAGGGCGGCGTCGATCTGGTCCTCGGTGAGGCGGGTGCGGCTCATGGCGTGTCTCCGTCCGGGAGGGTGCGTCGGCTGTCGGGGCCGAGCCTACGTCGACTCAGAGGAAGAGCAGCTTGGTGACGGCGGCGAGTCCGACCACGACGATCAGGATGCGCAGCGCGACGGGCGGGAGGCGGCGTCCGATCTTGGCGCCGAGCATGCCGCCGAGGGTGGAGCCGACGGCGATCAGCAGGGCGGCGGTCCAGTTCACGGTGGAGGTGAAGACGAAGAAGATCGCGGCGACGCCGTTGACGATCAGCGCGAGGACGTTCTTGATGCCGTTGACGGTCTGCAGGGTGTCGGGGAGCAGCATGCCCATCAGGGCGAGCAGCAGGACGCCCTGGGCGGCGCCGAAGTAGCCGCCGTAGACGCCGGTGAGGGCGATCAGGAACAGCAGCAGCGGGCCGCCGTCGGTGGCGGGCGGCAGGGTGCCGGCGGCGCGGCGGGCGGCCATGGCGCGGGCGACCCGGGGTTGCACCACGACGAGGACCAGGGCGGTGAGGATGAGGACGGGGACGATGGCGTCGAAGGCCTTGCCGGGGAGCACGATCAGCAGGGCGGCGCCGATGAGTCCGCCGGTCAGTGAGGCGGCGCCGTAGCGGAGCAGGCGGCGGCCCTGGCCGGCGAGTTCGGCGCGGTAGCCGATGGCGCCGGCGAGCGAGCCGGGGGCCAGGCCGAGGGTGTTGGAGACGTTGGCGGTGACGGGCGGCAGGCCGACGGCGAGCAGGACGGGGAAGGTGATCAGGGTGCCGGAGCCGACGATGACGTTGATGGTGCCGGCGGCGGTTCCGGCGAGCAGGACGGCGAGCGCCTCCCACAGTGTCATCTGCTTCCCCTTTGATCGCTACTGTCGGGCCGGTCGATCATGCCGGAGGCCGCGGCGTTTGGCCAGAGCCGGTCCGCGATCCGGTCGGGGCCCAACACGGCCGCAGGCCCCGCCAGTTGGTTCCGGCGGGGCCTGCGGGGGCGGAGCTGCTTACTCGTCGATCTTCGGGTACTCGCGGGTGGGCTCGACCCGCGGGCGGAGGGTCTTGTCGGTGTCCACCGGGCGCGGGGCGCTGGTGGGGTCGACCGGGACGCGGGCGGCGGCCGGGGGGACGGGCGGGGCGACGGGGGCCGCGCCGTTGCCGCCGCCGGTGGCGCCCTGGAAGGCGCCGCCGAGGCCCTTGAGCGCGTCGCCGACCTCGCTGGGGATGATCCACAGCTTGTTGGCGTCGCCCTTGGCGAGCTCCGGCAGGGTCTGCAGGTACTGGTAGGCGAGCAGCTTCTGGTCGGCGTCGCCCTCGTGGATGGCCTCGAAGACGGTGCGGATCGCGGCGGCCTCACCGTCGGCCTTCAGCACCGCGGCCTGGGCCTCGCCCTCGGCCTGGAGGACGGCGGCCTGCTTCTCACCCTCGGCGCGCAGGATCTGGGCCTGCCGGGCGCCTTCGGCGGTGAGGATCGCGGCGCGCTTGTCACGGTCGGCGCGCATCTGCTTCTCCATCGAGTCCTGGATGGAGGTCGGCGGCTCGATGGCCTTGAGCTCGACGCGGTTGACCCGGATGCCCCAGCGGCCGGTGGCCTCGTCGAGGACGCCGCGCAGGCCGGCGTTGATGACCTCGCGGGAGGTCAGGGTGGATTCGAGGTCCATGGAGCCGATGATGTTGCGCAGGGTGGTGACGGTCAGCTGCTCGATGGCCTGGATGTAGCTGGCGACCTCGTAGGTCGCGGCCCGGGGGTCGGTCACCTGGTAGTAGATGACGGTGTCGATGTTGACGACCAGGTTGTCCGAGGTGATGACCGGCTGCGGCGGGAACGGGACGACCTGCTCGCGCAGGTCGATCCGGTTGCGGATGGTGTCGATGAACGGCACCACGATGTTCAGACCGGCGCTGAGGGTGCGGGTGTAACGGCCGAAGCGCTCCACGATCGCGGCGCTGGCCTGCGGAATCACCTGGATCGTCTTGATCAGGGCGATGAAGGCCACCACGACCAGGACGATCAGCACGATGAGGACGGGTTCCAACGCTTCTCCCCTAGATGACCAGGGCGGTCGCGCCCTGGATTTCGACGACGTCGACCTGCTGGCCGGGCTCGAAGACCGAGCCCGGGTGGAGCGCCCGGGCGGACCAGATCTCGCCGTTCAGCTTGATCCGGCCGCCCTCCCCTCCATCGACGGTTTCCTGTACCACTGCGGTGGCGCCGGTCAGCGCCTCCACGCCCGAGCGGTAGCCCGGGCCCTGCTTCAACTGGCGGTAGGCGATCGGGCGTACGAACACCAGGAGCGCCGCCGACACTCCGACGAACACCAGGAACTGCGGAACCACGCCGCCGCCCACCCCGGCTGTCAGGGCGGCCGCGCCGGCGCCGACCGCGAGCATGGCGAATTCGGGCATCGCGGTCACCACCAGCGGAATGCCCAGGCCCACTGCGAGCAGCAGCCACCAGATCCAGCCGTCCACGCGTCCATCCTAGGGAAGTTCGAGCTCTTCAGGCGTAGCTTCCCGCAGCTGGGGGTGCGGAAACCGGCCAGGTGTGCGACCGGCTCCCCAGTGGTCCGGATCCGGCCGTCAGCCGAGCGGCAGGCCCTGCGCGGTCCAGCGGTCGCCGCGCTGCTCCAGGGTCAGCGGCAGGCCGAAGCAGTGCGAGAGGTTGCGGGCGGTGAGGGTGGTCCCGATCGGACCGGCGGTCATGACCTTGCCTTGTCGGATCATCAGCACGTGGGTCATGCCGGGGACGATCTCCTCCACGTGGTGGGTGACCATCACCATGGACGGCGCGTACTCGTCCTGGGCGAGCGCGGCGAGGCGGCGCACCAGGTCCTCGCGGCCGCCGAGGTCGAGGCCGGCGGCGGGCTCGTCCAGCAGCAGCAGCTCGGGGTCGGTCATCAGGGCGCGGGCGATCAGGGTGCGCTTGCGCTCGCCTTCGGAGAGGGTGCCGAACTTGCGGTCGGTGAAGCCGGCCATGCCGAGGCGGTCGAGCAGCACCAGGGCGCGGGCCTCGTCGGGCTGGTCGTAGGTCTCCTTGCCGTGCACGGTCAGGCCCCAGGCGGCGGTCAGCACGCTCTCCAGCACGGTCTGGTTGCCCGGCAGCTTGTCGAACATGGCGGCGCTGGCCAGACCGATCCGGGCCCGCTGCTCGAACACGTCGATCTGGTCGAGCTTCTCACCGAGCACCACGGCCTGGCCCGAGCTCGGGAACAGGTACGCGCCGGCGATCTGGAGGAGGGTCGTCTTGCCCGCG
The DNA here is from genome assembly GCF_042732175.1 of Kitasatospora sp. NPDC059795. NCBI lineage: Bacteria > Bacillati > Actinomycetota > Actinomycetes > Kitasatosporales > Streptomycetaceae > Kitasatospora > Kitasatospora sp. NPDC059795. The sequence goes on along the minus strand of NZ_JBHWID010000012.1, from coordinate 237,614 downwards.
CCGTTGGGGCCGAGCACCACCCAGCGCTCGCCCTCCTTGACCGTCCAGGACACGTGATCGACGAGTGCGCGCCCCTCCCGGACCACGGAAACGTCCACCAGTTCCAGCACGTCGCTCATGCCTACGCCTTCCCCAAATGCAAGAAACCGGCCGTCCGTGGAACCTGCGCGAAGGTCCTCGGGGTGCGGTCCAACCTGTGTCAGGCCAAACCTACGCCACCCGCCCCGCCCGGTTGTCCGTAGGCTGGTCCGATGCTCGCGACTCCTGCCGACAATCCGTACCAAGAGCCCCGTTCGGGGCGACTCACCGCCTGGGGCAACGCGCTGCTGGCCGGTGCCAGCTCCCCCGACGACGCGGCGACGGCCGTTCAGGGCGCTGACGACGCCCACCGGGTGACCGGGCTGCCCGGCGAGGAGCCGGACTCGCTGCACGGGCTCACCTGGGCGCTGGGGCGGCTGCGCGTGCTGGGCGCGAAGGGCCTGCGGCTGGCGCTGCCGGCGGCCGGGCACCCGCTGGGGCTGACCGGCCCGCCGGCCTTCAACGCGCTGGCGCTGGGCGCCGGGGAGGCGGTCGTGGCGGTGGGCGTCCCGTACGGGCTGGTGCCGGAGGTCGAGGTGTACGGCCCGGAGGGCGACCAGGGCGTGCGGGTGCTGTGGCAGTGCCTGCCGGTCAACGACGCGCTGCCCGCGGACGTGCCCTCGCTGGACGAGGCGGAGCGCGAACTCGCGGACAGCCTGCGGCAGGCGACCGTCATGCTGACCCGGCTGGACGTGGCCGGGGCCGGACCGGAGACGCTGCGCGCCCTGGAGGACTTCCGCCGCCGCGGCCACCACGAGCTGCTCGCGCCCGGCTACCCGCCGCGCGCGGTGCGGGTGCTGGAGTCGGCCCGGCAGGTGTCGGCGCTGCTGGGGATCGCGGCGGGCGGCCACGGTGCGGCGGTGTCCGCGTCCGAGATGGCGGCCCGGCGGGAGATCCTCGCCCCGCTGGACCGCACCGCCCGGCGGGCCCAGGTCGCGGCGTACAACGCGGTCGTGGACGAGCGCGGCTGAGCTCAGCCCTGGTTGCGGACCGCCCACAGCGCCGCCTGGGTGCGGTCCGCGACGTCCAGCTTCATCAGGATGTTCGACACGTGCGTCTTCACGGTCTTCTCGGACAGGTGGAGCGCGCGGGCGATCTCCCGGTTGGAGCGGCCGTCGGCGAGGTGCGAGAGGACTTCCCGCTCGCGGTCGGTGAGGCTGCCGCCGCGGCCCTGCGGGGGCGCGGGGACGTCCTCGGCGAGCAGGGCGGCGGCGAGTTCGGGCTGCAGCAGGACGTGCCCGGCGTGCACCGAGCGGATCGCCCCGGCCAGTGCCTCCGGGTCGACGTCCTTGTACACGTAGCCGGCCGCGCCGGCCCGCAGCGCGGGGACCATGGTGCGGTGCTCGGTGAAGCTGGTGACGATCAGCACCTTGGCCGGGTTGTGCTGTTCGCGCAGCAGCCGCAGCGCCTCGATGCCGTCCACCCGGGGCATCTTGAGGTCCATCAGCACCACGTCGGGGGCGAGCACGGCGGCCTGTTCGACGGCCTCCGCGCCGTCGGCGGCCTCGCCGACGACCTCGATGTCGTCCTGCACCTCCAGGAAGGTGCGCAGGCCGCGCCGGACGACCTGGTGGTCGTCCACCAGCAGGACGCGGATCGGTGACGCGGTGTCAGGCACCGGGGACCTCCATTTCGACCAGGGTGCCCCGGCCCGGGGCGGACTCCAGGGACAGTCGGCCGCCGACCGCGGCGGCCCGGTCGCGCATCGACACCAGGCCGAGGTGGCGGCCGGCCCGGCGGACCGATTCGGGGTCGAAGCCGCGGCCGTCGTCGGCGACGGTCAGCTTCACGCCGCGGCCGGCGGTGCCGGTGAGGGTGACGGTGACGGCCTTCGCCCCGGCGTGCCGCAGCGCGTTGTGCAGCGCCTCCTGGGCGACCCGCAGCACCGCCGACTCCTGCCCGGCGGGCAGCGCGCGCACGCCGGTGGCGGTGAACCGGACGGTGGCGCTGTGCGCCCGGTCGAGCACCTGGATCTGCGAGGCGAGGGTGGCGACCAGGCCGTCCTCCTCCAACGCGGCGGGCCGCAACTCGACCACCACGGCGCGCAGTTCGTCGGCGGCCTCGGCGGCCAGCCGGGCCACCTCGGCGAGGTTGTCGCGGGCCCGGGCGGGGTCGCGTTCGACCAGGGTGGCGGCGGCGCGGGCGGTGAGGCGCAGCGAGAAGAGCTTCTGCGAGACGGCGTCGTGCAGGTCGTGCGCGATCCGGGCGCGTTCGCCGGAGAGCGTGAGTTCGCGGCTGCGTTCGTACAGCCGGGCGTTGCCGAGGGCGAGGGCGGCGTGCGCGACCAGGATCCGCAGCAGGGCCTCGTCGTGCTCGGTGAACCCGCCGGGCTTGTTGGCCAGGTACAGGGCGCCGGCGATCTCGTCCTCGTCCATGATCGGCATGCCGAGGAAGTCGGTCATGTCGGGATGCGCCTCCGGCCAGCCGCCGAAGTCGGGCGCGGTGTGGACGTCCTTGAGCCGGGTCGGTTCGCGGTCGTGCAGCATCGAGGCGAGCACGCCGTGCTGGCGGGGCAGCGGGCCGATCGCCCGCCACTGCTCGTCGCTGACGCCGTCCACCACGAACTGGGCGAAGCCGCCGTGGTCGTCGGGCAGGCCGAGGGCGGCGTACTCGGCGCCGAGCAGGGTGCGCGCGGAGGCGGTGATCCGGCGCAGCACCTCCCGCACTTCGAGCGGTCGGCTCATCGCCAGTACGGCGGCGCTGACCGCCTCGATCCCCTCCAGCGAGGGGTCGCACCCGGGACTCTCCATGCGGCCACGCTACCGCCGCGATCATGGCTGCCGCCTCGGGCGGGGGACCTACGTCGAAGGGCCGGGGAGCGTGGGCGGTTTCTAGGGGTCGTTGCAACACGTGGTCGGTTGTCTAGGCCGCGATGAGTTTAGCGAGACGCTCGGCTGGGGTTTCCCAGTCGAGCGTTTTGCGTGGGCGGCGGTTGAGCTGGTCGGCGACGGCGGCGAGGTGTTCGGGGGTGTGGACGGACAGGTCGGTGCCCTTGGGGAAGTACTGCCGCAGCAGGCCGTTCGTGTTCTCGTTCGAGCCGCGCTGCCAGGGGCTGCCCGGGTCGCAGAAGTAGACCGGGATGTCGGTGGCGAGGGTGAAGCCCCGGTGAGCGGCCATCTCCGCGCCCTGGTCCCAGGTCAGCGAGCGTTTCAGCTCGACGGGGAGTGTCCGGGCGGTGGCGACCAGGGCGTCGCGCACGTGTTCTGCGGCACGGCCGTTCGGCAGGTGCAGGAGCATGACGTAGCGGGTCGAGCGCTCGACCAGGGTGCCGATCGCCGATTTGCTGTCCTTGCCGATGATCAGGTCGCCCTCCCAGTGTCCGGGAACTGCCCGGTCCTCGGCTTCGGCGGGGCGTTCGCCGATCATGACCATCGGGTCGGCGAAGCGCGGCTGGCGACGGTTGGCCTGCCGCTGGGGCCTGCGACGGGCCCGGCCGGAGCGCAGGGCGCCGGCGAGCTCACGGCGGAGCTCGCCCCGGCCCTGGACGTAGAGGGCCTGATAGACGGTTTCGGGCACGACGTGCATCTCCGGCCGGTCGGGGAACCTGGTCCGCAGAGCGTGGCATATCTGCTCCGGGCTCCACCGTTCGTCCAGCAACTCCCGCACCACCGAGTGCAGTTCCGGGTTCGAGAGGATCTTGCGGGGCTTGGGGCGGGGCCGGCGGGCATCGGAGCGGGCCTGGGCCGCGTGCGGCCGGTGGGCGCCGCTGCCGGGGTGCCCGTTGCGGTGGATCTCCCGGCTGACCGTGGAGGGGCTGCGGCCCAGCTCCGCGGCGATCGCCCGGATCGTGGCCCTCTCCCGCAGACGGTCGGCGATGTGGAGGCGCTCGTCCTCGGTCAGGTACCTGGACGGACCGGAAGGCGGCACCACCGCGTCGATGGGTGGCGCCGCCTTCTGCCGGCGGTCCGCGCTGCGGCCGTTGCGCCACTTGCGGCCGGTCCCGCTGTCGATGCCGATGATCCGGCACGCCTGCGCGTTGGTGAGGCCCTGCTCCATGAGCCGGGAGTATGCCTCCCGCTCCCGGCTCAGTTTCACAGGCCCCTGGGCCGTCCGGTCCTCACGGATCTCGAAGTCCAATGCATCCCCTGAACTGGGGTGTTGCAACGACTCCTAGAACCCAAGCACGCGGGGCGGCCCTGTTCCGATCGGATGATCAGCCCTTCTGCATGACCTCGGGCTCGTGGCGCTTCTGGAAGCGCTGGATGGCGAAGGCCAGGCCGACGGAGATGGCGATCATCATGAACCAGTTGAGGAACATGATCCCGGCGGAGTGGTCCCACAGGGTGTCGTACGGGCCGGTCTCCGGGGGCTTGACGACCACGACCGGGGAGATGTGCGCCAGGTCGAGGGTGTTGCCGCTGGCGGAGACGCCCCAGCGGGCGGGCATCAGCCAGGCGAACTGCTCCAGGCCGGGCTTGTCGAAGAGCTGGAAGATCGCGCCGGTGAACACCATCTGCACGATGGCGAACATGACCAGCAGCGGCATGGTCTTCTCGGAGGTCTTCACCAGCGAGGAGATGGCCAGGCCGACCATCATCGAGGTGAAGCTGAGCAGCATCACGCCGATCGACATCTCGGCGGCGGGCAGGTGCTTGAGCAGCAGGCCCTCGGCGGGCAGGGTGCGGACCTTGAAGGCGATGGCGGAGATGATGCCGCCCTGCAGGAAGCTGATCGCGCCCAGCACGATGATCTTCGACAGCAGGTACGCCGTCCGGGACAGGCCGGTGGCGCGTTCCCGTTCGTAGATCGCCCGTTCCTTGATCAGCTCGCGGACCGAGTTCGCCGAGCCGGACAGGCAGGCGGAGAACGCGACGACCATCAGGATCAGGCGGGCCACGTCGTTGCGGCCGTTGCTGGCGCAGGGCGCCAGGCCGCACTTGTCGGGGATCACCGCGGAGACCGCGCCGAGCACCAGTGGCAGCAGCAGGGACAGCAGGATGAAGCCCCGGTCGGAGGCGATCACCGACAGGTAGCGGCGGATCAGCGTCCACAGCTGGGAGCCCCAGCTCTGCGGCTTGGGCGGGCGCAGCTGGGTGAGCGCGTTGGGCTGGGCCTGGGTGACGGCGGCGTCCACGTTGGCCGAGTACTGCTGGTAGTGCACCGAATTGCGGTAGCGGCCGGCCCAGTCGTGGTCGGGGTAGTTCTCGAAGGCCTGGAAGACGTCGGCCCAGGTCTCGTAGCCGAAGAAGTGCAGGGCTTCGCCGGGCGGGCCGAAGTAGGCCACCGAGCCGCCGGGCGCCATCACCAGCAGCCGGTCGCAGAGCGCGAGTTCGGCCACCGAGTGGGTGACGACCAGGACGGTGCGGCCGTCGTCGGCGAGGCCGCGCAGGGTCTGCATGACCTCGCGGTCCATGCCCGGGTCGAGGCCGGAGGTCGGCTCGTCCAGGAAGATCAGCGAGGGCTTGGTGAGCAGTTCCAGGGCCACCGAGACGCGCTTCTGCTGGCCGCCGGAGAGCGCGGTGATGCGGTTGTCGGCGCGCTTGTCCAGGCGCAGTTCGTACAGCACCTCGTCGATCCGGCGCTCGCGCTCGGCGGCCTCGGTGTCGCCGGGGAAGCGCAGCCGGGCCGCGTACTTGAGGGCGGTGCGGACGGTGAGTTCCTTGTGCAGGATCTCGGACTGCGGCACCAGGCCGATCCGGGAGCGCAGTTCGGCGAACTGGCGGTAGAGGTTGCGGCCGTCGTACAGCACGTCGCCGCGGTCGGCGGGCCGGTAGCCGGTGAGGGCGCGCAGCAGGGTGGACTTGCCGGAGCCGGACGGGCCGATCACGGCGACCAGCGACTTCTCCGGGACGGAGAACGACACGTCGTTGAGCAGGATCTTCTTGCCGCCCTTGAAGTCGACCTCGACGGTCAGGTGGTGGGCGGAGAAGGTGACGGCGCCGTTGTCGACGAACTCCTGCAACTGGTCGCCGACCAGCACGAAGGAGGAGTGGCCGACGGTGAGCCGGTCCTGCGGGCCCATCAGCTGGCGGCGGGTCGGCTGGCCGTTCAGGAAGATCCCGTTGTGGCTGCCGAGGTCGACGATCTCCCAGCGGCCGTCCGGCAGTTGGCGCAGTTCGGCGTGGTGCCGGGAGACCTGGAGGTCGGAGACGACGATGTCGTTGTCCAGGGCGCGGCCGATCCGGATGGTCCGGCCGCCGCTCAGGCTGCGGATCATGGTCGGGCTGCCGAGCCCGCCGGCCGGCGCGGACGGCTGCGGCTGCTGCGGCGGCTGGAACTGCTGCTGCACGGGCGGCTGCGGCTGCTGGTACTGCTGCTGCTGTTGCTGTTGCGGGAACGGCGGCTGCGCGACGGGCGCCCCGCCCTGCGCCGGGAAGCCCTGCTGCTGCGGGAAGGGCTGCTGCTGCGGCGGCGGGAAGCCCTGCTGCTGCGGGAAGCCGGGCCGCGGGGTGGGGGCGTCCCAGCCCTGCGGGATCGGCTGCTCGACCGGCGGCAGGTGCCCGGGCCGGGCGGCCGGGCCGGGCCCGAACGGCGGCTGCTGGTACGGCGGCTGCGCCTGCGGGCCGGGCGCCCGGCTGGTGACGGCCTCGTGCAGCACCTCGGGCCGGCCGGGCGCGGGCGCGCCGGCGGGCGCGGTGAACGCCAGTCGGGGTCCGTTCTGCCCGTTGCCGAGGTGCACCACGGTGCCGGGGTGGACGGCGCTGTGCTGGACCCGCGCCCCGGCCACGAAGGTGCCGTTGGTGGAGCCGTGGTCGGTGAACTGCCAGGCCGCGCCGTCGAACGCGATGGTGGCGTGCCGCCAGGAGACCCTGGCGTCGTCGAACGGGAAGTCCGACGCCGGGTCACGGCCGATGGTGTAGGCACGGCCGGGTTCGAGTACCCGCTGCCGGCCGTCGATTTCTAGTACGAGTTGCGGCAACTCTCCGCCCGCCCCGCTCTCCGGTCCCCCAGGATGTTGCATCTGACGGGGGGAATCATTCCAGCCGGGGCGGCGTGCCCGGAACCCGGGACACGGTTCTGTGACCGCTCGGGCACCGCTCCGGCACCGCTCCGGCACCGCTCGCGGACCTGCCGGGGCGTCCGCCGGGTGTCCCACGACGCGGACGCGGGCGACTCCCGCGCGGGGGCTCCGGGTAGCGTGGGAGGCACCATGAACGCAACAGATCCGGCCGCTCAGGCCCTTTCCGCCGCGCCGCCCGTGAACACCGACAACGAGCGAACGCTGCTGGTCAAGGTGTTCGGCAAGGACCGCCCCGGGATCACCGCGGGCCTGTTCACCCAGCTCGCCGACTTCGGGGTCGAGGTGATCGACATCGAGCAGGTGGTCACCCGTGGCCGGATAACGCTGTGCGCGCTGGTCACTCCCCCGCCCGCGCCGGGCGCGGAGGGTTCGCTGCGGGTGACGGTGCACCGCTGGGCCGAGGAGCACCGGCTGCAGGCCGAGATCATCTCCGGCACCGGCGACAACCGTCCGCGCCGCGAGGGGCGTTCGCACGTCACGGTGCTCGGCCACCCGCTGACCGCGGCCGCGGTGGCGGCGCTGTCGGCCCGGGTCTCGGAGGCCGACGGCAACATCGACCGGGTGTTCCGCCTGGCCAAGTACCCGGTGACGGCGGTGGAGCTGACCATCTCCGGCGTGCCCACCGAGGAGCTGCGCGCGGTGCTGGCGGCGGAGGCGGCCGTGCAGCGGGTGGACATCGCGGTGGTCCGCTCGGGGCTGCACCGGCGGGCCAAGCGCCTGGTGGTGATGGACGTCGACTCCACGCTGATCCAGGACGAGGTGATCGAGCTGTTCGCCGCCCACGCGGGCTGCGAGGAGCAGGTCGCCGAGGTGACGGCGCAGGCGATGCGCGGCGAGCTGGACTTCGCCGAGTCGCTGCGCGCCCGGGTGGCGCTGCTGGCGGGCCTGGACGCGGCGGTCACCGAGAAGGTCCGCTCCGAGGTCCGACTGACCCCCGGCGCCCGGACCCTGATCCGCACCCTGAAGCGGCTCGGCTACCAGGTGGCGATCGTCTCCGGCGGTTTCACCCAGGTCACCGAGCACCTGGTGGAGCGTCTGGGCCTGGACTTCGCGGCCGCCAACACCCTGGAGGTGGTGGACGGCAGGTTCACCGGCAAGGTCACCGGCGAGATCGTCGACCGGGCCGGCAAGGCCCGCTGGCTGGCCCGGTTCGCCGAGCAGGCCGGGGTGCCGCTGGAGCAGACGGTGGCGATCGGCGACGGCGCCAACGATCTGGACATGCTGAACGCGGCGGGCCTGGGCGTGGCGTTCAACGCCAAGCCGGTGGTCCGCCAGCAGGCCGACACCGCGGTGAACGTGCCGTTCCTGGACACCGTGCTGTACCTGCTGGGCATCACCCGCGAAGAGGTCGAGGCGGCCGACGAGCTGGACGGCACGCCCACCGAGGACTGACGGCAGCACGAAGGGGGCGGGGTCCGACGACCCCGCCCCCTTTTTTCGTCCCGTGGGTCAGTCCTGCGGCATGAAGTCAGTCCTGCGGCATGAAGTACGAGTCGAGCCGGGCCACGCCGGGCTCGACCAGCTTCCACGGGCCGTTCAGGCTGAGCACGGCCACCGCGGCGGGCGGGAAGCCGTTGAGCCGCATCCGGTTGAGCTCCTCGACGTCGCCCTCGTCGCCGGCCAGCACCTGGGTCAGGCCCAGCACGCCGGGGTTGTGGCCGACCAGCAGCAGGTCGGCGTGCTCCTCGGGGGTCTCCTGGATCACCTCGATCAGCCGCCCGGGCTGGGCCTCGTACACCCGGTCCTCGTAGACCGTCTTCCGGGGACGCTTGGGCAGCTCGTGGGCGACCAGCTTCCAGGTCTCCCGGGTGCGCAGCGCGGTGGAGCACAGGACGTGGTCGGGGTTGACGCCGGAGTCGGCGAGCCAGCGGCCGGCCTCGGTGGCCTGGCCGCGCCCGCGGTCGGCCAGCGGGCGGTCGTGGTCGTCGACCTGGTTGGGCCAGTCGGCCCGGGCATGGCGGAGAACGATGATCCTACGAGGGGTGTCGGCGCTCATACCCCTAGAGCTTCGCAGAAAACTGCCGCCCGGGCGCGGGGTCGCGGAAGCTGCCACCCCTGTGGGGGGGGGGCTTCGCCCGGCCCGGGACGCCCGGTATGGGGGGGCGGCGGCCATGTATGCCGGCCCCCCACCCAACCCCCGCGAAACCC
>NZ_JBHWID010000012.1:0-228417 GCF_042732175.1 Kitasatospora sp. NPDC059795 | reverse complement strand
ACTCATCCTCCGCGGGGGGGGGCCCCCCCACAAACCCCCCCCCCCCCCCCCCCCCCCCCCCCGGCGGGGGGGGGGGCCCCCCCCCCCCCCCCCGGGGGGGGCCCCCCCCCCCCCCGACCGGTCAGCCCATGTTCTGGGCGACCGTCGCGATGATCGCGAGCAGCACCACGATCCCGGCGATCACGCCGAGCATCTGCAGCAGCTTCTTCTGGCCGCCCTGGGGATTCGGGTCGAGTACTGGCATGCCGACGAGCCTAACGGACGGCCTCGTCCTCGATGTGCCGGGCCCGGGCCGCCCGCAGTCCGACCAGGATCTGCGGCACCAGCAGCGCCGCGAGCAGGCCCAGCGGCAGGTACCACTCGCCGGTGCGCTCGTACAGCGCGCCCATCAGGATCGGGCCGGGGATGCAGATCAGGTAGCCCAGGCTCTGCGCGAACGCCGACAGCTGGGCCACCCCGCCGGGGGTGCGGGCGCGCAGGCCGAGCATGGTCAGCGCCAGCGGGAACGCGCACATCGACAGGCCCACCAGGATCGCCCACAGCCACGGCACCGTCCCGGGCGCCAGCATCAGCCCGATGTAGCCGGCGATGCCGCACAGGCCCAGCACCACCACGTACAGCCGCTGGTCGCCGCGCCGGGCGGCCAGGTTGGGCAGCGCGAACGAGACCGGCACGCTGATCGCCATCACCAGGGCCAGCAGCACGCCGGCCGCGGACTCCGAGACGCCCGCCTCGTGGTAGATCTTCGGCAGGAAGCCCATCGTGCTGTACGCGCTGGTGGACTGGAGGCCGAAGAACGCGCCCAGCGCCCACGCGGTACGGCTGCGCAGGATCGGCAGCCGGACGTGCGCGGGCGCGGGACCGGAGCCGCCGCCGTTCTTCTCGCGGCGCCCGAACAGCACCGTCAGCCACAGCGCCAGCGCGAGGACGGCCGGCAGCGCCCAGACGCCCAGGCCGAGCCGCCAGGAGCCGCCGAGCGCGTGGGCCAGCGGGACGGTGGTGGCGGCGGCCAGCGAGGTGCCGACCGACAGCGCCATCGAGTACAGGCCGATCATCGGGGCGACGCGGTCCGGGAAGTACCGCTTGATCACCACCGGCAGCAGCACGTTGGCCAGTGCCACGCCGGCCAGCGCCAGCGCGGTGAGCAGCAGGAACACCGCGGTGGAACCGGTGAACGAGCGGGCCACCACGCCCGCCGTGATGGCGCCCAGCGCGGCCGTCACCACGGTGATCGGGCCCAGCCGGCGGGCCAGCGCGGGGGCGGCCATGCCCAGCACCGCGAAGCACAGCGGCGGCACCGCGGCGAGCAGGCCGGCCACGGTGGCGCTCATCCCCAGGCCCTCCTGGACCGGGTCGAGCAGCGCACCGAGGCTGGTCACCACCGGGCGCAGGTTGACCGCGGCGGCCGCCACGGCGACGGCGAGCAGGACGGCGGCGGCGCCGCTGGAGGCGGTGGCGACGGGTGAGGGGGCTGGTCGGGGGCTCTCGGTCTCGGTTGCTGAGGGGTCTGCTGCGGTAGACATGGCGTAATCATAGAATCATGGGATGACTTTCGTCGCCCCGGTATCCTGATGACGTAAACCACAGAAGGAGCCGACCTTGGCGCTGTCGACCACTCGCCGCACCCCGCTCTCCGACCAGGTGATCGCCCAACTCCGGGGCCAGATCACCTCGGGCGAGTGGCCGGTGGGATCACGCATCCCGACCGAGGCGGAGCTGGTCGACCAGCTCGGCGTCGCCCGCAACACCGTCCGCGAGGCCGTGCGCGCCCTCGCCCACAACGGCCTGGTCGACATCCGGCAGGGCTCCGGCACCTACGTCCTCGCCACCAGCGAACTCGCCGGCGTCATGCACCGCCGCTTCGCCGACGCCGACCAGGACCAGGTCGCCGAACTCCGCGCCACCCTGGAGACCTCCGCCGCCGGCTTCGCCGCGACCCGCCGCACCGCCCGCGACCTCGAACTCCTCGACGCCGCCCTGGCCCGCCGCGACGCCGCCTGGCACGCCGGCGTCCCCGAGGACTTCATCCAGGCCGACGCCGCGTTCCACCACGCGGTGGTGTCCGCCGCCCACAACGACGTCCTGGCCGCCATCTACGCCGACCTCGGCGAGGTCCTCCTCGCCCACCTCCGCCACGACGTCGGCCCCGACCTGCTCCCCCACCGCTGGGTCCCGCACTCCGACATCATCGAGGCGATCAGGTCCGGCGACTCCGAGAAGGCCGCCGAGGCGGCAGGCCGCGCCATCGGCAGGTGCAAGGCCTGAGGAAAGACACCTGAGTAAAGACCGGGGCCCGGGGAACGGTCCAACAGTTCCCCGGGCCCCTGAAAAAGCTGCTACGCGCCGATCGCGTGCAGCCCGCCGTCCACGTGGACGATCTCGCCCGTGGTCTTCGGGAACCACTCGCTCAGCAGCGCGACAACGCCGCGCGCGGCCGGCTCCGGGTCGGAGACGTCCCACTTGAGCGGGGAGCGGGTGTCCCAGGTCGCGGCCAGGTCCGGGAAGCCCGGGATGGACTTCGCGGCCATCGAGCCGATCGGGCCCGCCGAGATCAGGTTGCAGCGGATGTCGCGCTCGCCCAGGTAGCGGGCGAGGTAGCGGTTGGTGGACTCCAGGGCGGCCTTCGCCGGGCCCATCCAGTCGTACTGCGGCCAGGCGAACTGCGCGTCGAAGGTCAGGCCGACCACCGAGCCGCCGTCCTGCATGAGCGGGAGCAGCGCGGTGGTGAGGGACTTCAGCGAGTACGCGGAGACCTGCATCGCGGTGGCGACGGACTCCCACGGGGTGTCGAGGAAGTTGCCGCCGAGCGCGTCCTGCGGCGCGAAGCCGATGGAGTGGACGATGCCGTCCAGGGTGGGCAGGTGCTCGCGGACCTGGTCGGCGATGCCGGCCAGCTGCTCGGCGTTGGAGACGTCGAGCTCCAGGACCTTGACCGGCTTGGGCAGCTTCTTGGCGATGCGCTCGGTGAGGCTGGGCCGGGGGAAGGCGGTGAGGATGATCTCGGCGCCCTGTTCCTGGGCGAGCTTCGCGGTGTGGAAGGCGATGGAGGACTCCATCAGCACGCCGGTGATCAGAATGCGCTTGCCTTCGAGAATTCCACTCATGGTCAGTGACCCATGCCCAATCCGCCGTCGACGGGAATGACGGCTCCGGTGATGTACGCGGCCTCGTCGGAGGCCAGGAACCGCGCGGCCGAGGCGATCTCGGCGGGGGCGGCGTAGCGGCCCAGGGGGACGCCGGAGACGATCTCCTTGCGGCGCTCCTCGCTGAGCACGGCGGTCATGTCGGTGTCGACGAAGCCGGGCGCGATCACGTTGACGGTGATGTTGCGGGAGCCGAGTTCGCGGGCCAGCGAGCGGGCGAAGCCGACCAGGCCGGACTTGGAGGCGGCGTAGTTGGCCTGCCCGGCGGAGCCGCTGAGGCCCACCACGGAGGAGATCAGGACGACGCGGCCCTTGCGGGCGCGCAGCATCTTGGCGGCGGCGCGCTTCACGACCCGGAAGGTGCCGGTGAGGTTGGTGTCCAGGACGGAGGTGAAGTCGTCCTCGGACATGCGCAGCAGCAGGGTGTCCTTGGTGATGCCGGCGTTGGCGACCAGGACCTCGACCGGGCCGTGCGCGGCCTCGATCTCGGTGAAGGCGGCGTCGACCTGCTCGGTGTCGGTGATGTCGGCGCGCACCGCGAGGACGTCGTACTTGGCGAGTTCCGCCGGGACCTCGCCGTTGCGGCTGGTGATGGCGACCTTGTCGCCGGCCTCGGCGAAGCTCTGGGCGATGGCGAGGCCGATGCCCCGGTTACCTCCGGTGACCAGTACCGAGCGGCTCAACGGTCCACCTCTTCCCTACTCGATGTGCGCGTGCGGAGCGCACGCGTAGCCACCTGTGACGCTATCGGTAGGGTGCGAGCCGGGCGGAGCGGCCTTCGACAGGCCTTGCGGGGTGAGTTCTGTCGCATCCCGACAATCCGGGTGCGGGTCCGGCGTGGGGGAACGCCGGGCCGGTGGCGGGCGTTGCCCCCGGAGGTGCTTCGGAGAGTCCGGGGCGCCGATTCGAGCGAGCCGATCGGAGCGGACGCGATGAGTGGTGCACTCCCTGGCCGGGCAGGCCGCCGGGCGCTGGCTGCGGTGGCGGCCCTGACGGTGGCGGGTGCGGCGGCCTGGGCGTTGCGGGAGTTGCCGGCCCAGTTCGGGCGCCGTCCGGACCCACTGGATCCGCGGGTGCGGGTGTCCCCGCAGTACCGGGACGGGGTGTTCCACAACGCGCCGTCGCAGGTGTCGCCCGGTGCGCCGGGCCGCCCGGACGGGGCGACGCTGCGCCGGATGCTGTTCGAGAAGGACGGGCGGGTGCCGGCCGGTCCGGTGCCGTTGGCGGCGCCGGAGCAGCCGGCCGCGGCGTCCGAGGGCGTGGCGGTGACCTGGTACGGGCACGCGTCGGCGCTGCTGGAGCTGGACGGCTGCCGGGTGCTGGTCGACCCGATGTGGTCGGAGCGCTGTTCGCCGTCGCACCTGGCGGGCCCGAAGCGGCTGCACCCGGTGCCGGTGGAGCTGGCGTCGCTGCCGCCGGTGGACGCGGTGCTGATCTCGCACGACCACTACGACCACCTGGACATGGCGACGGTGCGCCGCCTGGTGGAGTTGCAGTCGGCGCCGTTCGCGGTGCCGTTGGGCATCGGCGGGCACCTGCGGCGCTGGGGTGTGCCGGAGCATCGGATCATCGAGCTGGACTGGGACGAGACGTGCACGCTCGGCGAGTTGACGCTGACGTTGACGGCGGCGCACCACTTCTCCGGCCGGGGGTTCACCCGCAACACCACGCTGTGGGGTTCGTGGGTGGTGGCCGGGCCGGAGCGGAAGGTGTTCTTCACCGGTGACTCCGGCTACTTCGAGGGTTTCGCGCGGATCGGCGAGCAGCACGGCCCGTTCGACGCGGCGCTGATGGCGATCGGCGCGTACGACGACGCCTGGGCGGACATCCACCTGACCCCGGAGGACGCCGTCCGGGCGCACCTGGAGCTGCGCGGCGGGCTGCTGGTGCCGGTGCACTGGTGCACGTTCAACCTGGCGCCGCACCGCTGGGCGGAGCCGGTGGAGCGGCTGCTGGCGGAGGCGAAGGCGCAGGGGGTGGCGCTGGCGGTGCCGCGTCCGGGGCAGCGGGTGGAGGCGGGCAACCCGCCGGAGCCGGACGGCTGGTGGGAGGTGCTCTCGTAGGCCCGGCCTGACGGGTCGTCAGGGCGGCGCGGCGAATATTTGCTGGCCGTGCGCCCTGTGGCCGGGGATGATGCGAGCGGGTGCGCCCTCGGCCGGGGGCGGCCCGTTGTGCCCGACCCTCGACCCAGGGAGCCCGATGCCCCCCTCCGCGCTGGATCCTCAGTTCCTCTCGTACCCGTTGCGTCCGTTGGCGGACGCGGCCCTGTCGCGGGCCCGGCAGTTGGGCGTCTCGCATGCCGACTTCCGCCTGGAGCGGGTCCGTTCGGCGGCCTGGCGGCTGCGGGACGCCCGCCCGTCGGGGTCGTCGGACACCGTGCAGTTGGGCTTCGCCGTCCGGGTGCTGTTGGACGGCGCCTGGGGTTTCGCGGCGGGGGTGGACCTGACGCCCGCGTCGGCGGCGGCGGTTGCCGAGCAGGCGGTGGCGGTGGCCCGGCTGGCGGGCGGGATCAGCCGCGCCGCCGGGTCCGGTGAGCGGGTGGAGCTGGCCCCGGAGCCGGTGTACCCGGACGCGGAGTGGGTCTCCGCGTACGAGGTGAACCCGTTCGACGTGCCGGACGCGGAGAAGACCGGCCTGCTGGCCGAGTGGTCCTCCCGGCTGCTGGCGGCGGACGGCGTCTCGCACGTGTCGGCGGCGGTGCTGACGGTGCAGGAGAACAAGTTCTACGCGGACACCGCGGGCACCGTGACGACCCAGCAGCGGGTGCGCCTGCACCCGTGGCTGGAGGCCACCAGCGTGGACGAGCGGACGGGCGCGTTCGACTCGATGCGCACCATCGCCCCGCCGGCGGGGCGCGGTTGGGAATACCTGCGCGGCAAGGGCTGGGACTGGGACGCCGAACTGGCCGAGCTGCCCGAGCTGCTGGCGCAGAAGATGCGCGCGCCGAGCGTCGCCGCGGGCCGCTACGACCTGGTGATCGATCCGTCCAACCTGTGGCTGACCATTCACGAGTCGATCGGCCACGCCACCGAGTTGGACCGCGCGCTGGGCTACGAGGCCGCCTACGCGGGCACCTCGTTCGCCACCTTCGACCGGCTCGGCAGCCTGAAGTACGGCTCCGAGTTGATGCACGTCACGGGAGACCGGACGGCCGAGCACGGCCTGGCCTCCATCGGGTACGACGACGAGGGCGTCGCCACCCAGTCCTGGGACCTGATCCGCGACGGCGTCCTGGTCGGGTACCAACTCGACCGCCCGATGGCCGGGTTGAAGGGCTTCGAGCGCTCCAACGGCTGCGCCTACGCGGACTCCCCGGCGCACGTGCCGGTGCAGCGGATGGCCAACGTCTCGCTCCGGCCCGCCGCCGACGGCCCCGACACCGCCGGCCTGATCTCCCAGGTGGAGAACGGGCTGTACATCGTCGGCGACCGCTCCTGGTCGATCGACATGCAGCGCTACAACTTCCAGTTCACCGGGCAGCGCGCCTACGCCATCCGGAACGGCGAACTCGCCGGCCAGGTCAAGGACTTCGCGTACCAGGCCACCACCACCGACTTCTGGGGCTCGATGAGCGCCGTCGGCGGCCCGCAGACGTACGTGCTCGGCGGGGCCTTCAACTGCGGCAAGGCCCAGCCGGGCCAGGTCGCCGCGGTCAGCCACGGCTGCCCGTCCGCGCTGTTCCGTCAGGTCAACGTGCTCAACACCCAGCAGGAGGCGGGTCACTGATGTCCCTCACGCACCCCCACGAGCTGGTGGAACGCGCCCTCGAACTGTCCCGCGCGGACGGCTGCGTGGTGATCGCCGACGAGGAGTCCACCGCCAACCTGCGCTGGGCGGGCAACGCCCTGACCACCAACGGCGTCACCCGCGGCCGCCGGCTCACCGTGATCTCCACCGTGAACGGCGCGCAGGGCACCGCCGCCGGCGTGGTCGCCCAGGAGGCCGTCACGCTCGACGAGGTCGAGCAGCTGGTGCGCGCCTCCGAGGCCGCCGCCCGGGCCGCCGAACCCGCCGAGGACGCCCAGCCGCTGGTCACCGGACGGCCCGCCGACCCGCGTTTCACCGCGGCCCCGCAGGTCACCGACATCGGCGTGTTCGACGCGTTCGCGCCCGCCCTCGGCGAGGCCTTCGCCCGCGCCCGGGCGAACGGCGAGCTGCTGTACGGCTTCGCCCGGCACGAGCTGACGTCCTCCTACCTGGGCAGCTCCACCGGCCTGCGGCTGCGGCACGACCAGCCCACCGGCACCGTCGAGCTGAACGCCAAGACCGCCGACCTGTCCGGCTCCGCCTGGGTCGGCGCCTCCACCCGGGACTTCACGGACGTGGACGTCACCGCGATGCACACCGACCTGACCCGCCGTCTCGGCTGGGGCCGCAAGCGGATCGACCTGCCGGCCGGCCGCTACGAGACGATCCTGTCGCCGTCCGCCGTCGCCGACCTGCTGGTGTACATGTCCTGGTCGTCCGGCGCGCGGGACGCCGTCGAGGGCCGCTCGGTGTTCTCCAAGGCCGGCGGGGGCACCCGGATCGGCGAACAGCTCAGCCCGCTGCCGCTCACCCTGCGCTCCGACCCGGCCGAGCCCGGCATCCAGGCCTCGCCGTTCGTGCTCGCGCACTCCTCCGGCGAGAACGACTCGGTGTTCGACAACGGCGCGCCGCTGACCGGCACCGACTGGCTGCGCGACGGCCGCCTCACCCACCTGCTGACCACCCGGCACTCCGCGGGCCTGACGGGGCTGCCGCTCACCCCGCCGGTCGACAACCTGGTGCTGGAGACCTCCGCGCCCGACGCGCCGACCCTGGAGGAGATGGTCGCCCGCACCGAGCGCGGCCTGCTGCTCACCTGCCTCTGGTACATCCGCGAGGTCGACCCGGCCACCCTGCTGCTCACCGGCCTCACCCGGGACGGCGTCTACCTGGTCGAGAACGGCGAAGTGGTCGGCGCGGTCAACAACTTCCGCTTCAACGAGTCCCCGGTCGACCTGCTCGGCCGGATCACCGAGGCGGGCCGCACCGAACGCTGCCTGCCCCGCGAGTGGGGCGACTGGTTCACCCGGGCCGCGATGCCGCCGGTGCGCGTGCCCGACTTCAACATGAGCTCGGTCAGTCAGGCCTCCTGACCGGCCGACCGAACCCCCGGGGGGATCCCGATGGACGAAAAGCAGACCGTCAGAACGTCGAAGATGCTCAGCCGCATTCTGCGACACGACCCGGGCGCCATCGGGGTCACCCTGGACGCGGCGGGCTGGGTGCCGGTCGACACCCTGCTCGCCGCGCTGGCCCGGCACAACCGGCGGCTCACCCGCGCCCAGCTGGACCACGTGGTCGCCACCAACAACAAGCGCCGCTTCGCCTACTCCGAGGACGGCTCGGCGATCCGGGCCAACCAGGGCCACACCGTCGAGGTCGACCTCGGCCTGCCCGCCACCACCCCGCCCGACGTGCTGTTCCACGGCACCGCCGAGCGCAACCTCCGGTACATCCTGGCCGAGGGCCTGCGCCCGATGGCCCGGCAGGACGTCCACCTCTCCGCGGACACCGGGACGGCCGTCAAGGTCGGCTCCCGGCACGGCCGCCCCGTCGTCCTGGAGGTCGACGCGGCGGCGATGGCCGCCGACGGCCACGAATTCCGGGTGTCCGCGAACGGTGTCTGGCTCACCGACGCCGTGCCCGTCCAGTACCTCCGCCGCACCGCCTGACCGCCGGAGCGACCCCGCGTGGGTCGCTCCGGCGTCAGCGGGGTTACCGTGGTCGGTCGTAGGGCCGGAACCGACCGAGGATGGATGGACAATGCGCAAGAGCGCGGACGACGACCAGGTCTTCCGGATCACCGGTGCCCGCAGCAGCCTCAGCGAGGACGTCCGGGGCCGGCAGCGCCGGTACGTGATCTCCATGCTGGTCCGCACGGTGTGCGTGCTGCTCGCCGTCATCCTGTGGGACGTCCAGCGCTGGCTGGCGTTCGTCGCGCTGGCCGGCGGCGTCCTGCTCCCCTACTTCGCGGTACTGATCGCCAACGCGGGCCGCGAACGCGCCCCCGGACTGCCCTCGACCTTCGCGTTCTCCCCCGACACCCCGCTGATGCTCGGCCCCGGCGGCACGGGCGGCGGCGGGGCGGCGGCGGCCGCAGCCTCGGGCTCGGCGTCGGCCTCGGCCGCCGAGAACCGGCCACAGGATTGAGAATCCCTCAATTCCGCTGCCCGATATGACCGTTCATCTGGCGGTATGACCGGCTGAAAGCTCAGACGATCCTCAAATTAATCATCGGACGGACGAGCTTCCGGGCCCTCCGCCGTGCCATACTTCCTTAGCGCTCCGCATCCCCCGTCGGAGCGACAGACCGACGCCGGGCAGCTCCCCCCGTGGCTGCCCGGCGTCGTCATGCCCGGGCATAGGATCGGACCCATGGACACCGCGCACCCCCTCTTCGGCACCCCCACCGGCCCCGACGGCCCGGCCGGCCCCCCGAAGTGCTCGGCCAAGGGCTGCCGCGAGTCCGCCACCTGGACGCTGTACTGGAACAACCCCAAGCTCCACACCCCCGACCGCCGCAAGACCTGGCTCGCCTGCGACGAACACCGCGACTCCCTCGGCCAGTTCCTCGCCGTCCGCGGCTTCCTCAAGGACACCGAGCCCTTCTCCGCCTGACCGGCCGCCGCGCACCCCCGCGGCGTGGCCCGCGACCGCACAATTCGCTGGTCGCCGCAGGCCGGCACCGGCCATGCTCTTCCCATGGCCGACCGAGCGAACTTCGTCATCGTCCGCGAGAGCGGCGAGTTCGAGCTGTACCTGTCCCGCTTCGGCGCCGTCGGCATCGACCTCGACCTCCTCGCGGGCCCGGCCGAGACCCTCGCGATGGTCGAGGGGCTGCGGCGGGACGACTGGTGGCTGGACGACGGGATCTGCCAGGGTGCGGCGCTGATCGATCTCGGCCGCAGGGTCCTGCTGCTGTTCGTCTGGGAGGGTCCGACCGTCGGGCTCCGGCGGCGGGCGGTGGCCATGGAGCTCCTGCGGGAGGCGTGGGCGGGCTGGGAAGTCCGCTGGCTGTACGACGGCAACGCCGAGGTGCGCGCCCATCTGGGGCTGGACCCGGAGTTCGTGCGGGACCGCGAAAGCCCGGTCTGCCCGGGGCCGTTGCTGGCTCCGGACGACGAGGACCTGACGGACCCGGAGCCGATGGCCGCAGTGGTGACGCTCGGCCCGGAGCAGGCTTTCGTGGTGGCCAATATCGCCGACCACCCGATCCGCGAGGGCGCGGCCCTGCTCGACCGGCTGGCGGACGCCCCGGAGCACGGCGTGTGCCGGGTGGCGGCCGAGGCCGGCGTGCACCTCGACCCGGTGCGACGCCACGTCGGCTGGTGGACGTCGGGAGCGGTGCCGGAGGCGTACGCGATGCCGGAGCGATGGCCGGGGTGGACGGTCGAGTTCTGGCAGGACCGCTGGGAGGAGCACGTCCGACACGCCCCCGGCCGGTTCCAACCGCAGCGCCAGGAAGCCGAGTTGACGCGCCGAGAGATCCTGGCGGAGGTCGAGGAGCGACGCCTGCGGCAGCCGTCACCGCCGGCGCCGCACTGGCCGCAGGCAACAGCCGACCCCGGCCACTCGGGCTGAAGCCCCCAGACCCCCGCCCGCTGACGGCACGTCACGCCGCACGCCTACAGTGAGGTCCGTGAACGATCTCCCCGCGCCCGGTCGGCACGCCGTAGAGAGCCTGATCGCCCGCTACGCCGAGCTGGTGGACGACGGGGACTTCGCCGGCCTCGGCGCGCTGCTCGCGGACGCCACCTTCACCGGCAGCGGCGAGCCCGTGAGCGGGCGGGAGCCGATCGAGCGGATGTTCCGGGACATGCTGATCGTCTACGCCGACGGCACCCCGCGCACCCAGCACATGACCACCAACCTCGCCGTCGAGGTCGACGAGCAGGCGGGCACGGCGACCGCCCGCTGCTACGTCACCGTGTTCCAGGCGCTCCCCGAACTGCCCCTCCGGCCCATCGTCTGCGGCCGCTACCAGGACCGCTTCGAACGCCGCGAGGGGCAGTGGCGTTTCACGGAGCGGCGCTTCCGCGCAACGCTGGTCGGCGACGTGAGCCGCCACCTCCGGAGCTAGTGCCGCGGCACTAGCCGCCGATCGCCGACATCGGCCGCTCGGGCTGAAGGAACTCCGGGGCATCGATGCCCGCGCCGGCCTTCTTGCCCCACATCGCCGCCCGCCACAGCTCGGCCAGCTCCGCGTCACTCGCGCCGGCCCGCAGCGCGCCGCGCAGGTCGGTCTCGCCGGTCGCGAACAGGCAGTTGCGGACCTGGCCGTCGGCGGTGAGGCGGGTGCGGTCGCAGGCGCGGCAGAACGGGCGGGTGACGGAGGCGATGACGCCGACCGTCGCGGGGCCGCCGTCCACCAGCCAGCGTTCGGCGGGGGCGGCGGCGCGCACCGCGGACGGCTCGGGCTCCAGGGTGAAGCGGGTGCGGAGCAGCGCGAGGATCTCCTCCGCCGTCACCATCTGCGAACGGTCCCAGCCGTGTTGGGCGTCCAGCGGCATCTGTTCGATGAAGCGGAGCTGGTAGCGGTGTTCGATCGCCCAGGCCAGCAGGTCGGCCGCCTCGTGGTCGTTGACGCCGCGCATCAGGACGGCGTTGAGCTTGACCGGTCGCAGCCCGGCGGCCTCGGCCGCTGCCAGCCCGTCCAGCACGTCCTGGTGCCTGCGCCGGCGGGTGAGCCGCACGAACGTATCCGGGTCCAGCGTGTCGATGGAGACGTTGACCCGGTCGACTCCGGCGTCCCGCAAGGCGGTTGCCACCCGGGCGAGGCCGATGCCGTTGGTGGTGAGCGAGATCTCGGGGCGCGGGTCGAGCGCCGCGCACGCCGCGATGATGGGGACGAGCCCGGGCCGCAGCAGCGGTTCGCCGCCGGTGAACCGGACTTCCCGCACGCCGAGGTCGCGAACCGCCAGCCCGACCAGCCGGACGATCTCCTCGTCGGTGAGCAGGTCGTCCCGGCCGAGCCAGCTCAGGCCTTCCTCCGGCATGCAGTAGGTGCAGCGCAGGTTGCACCGGTCGGTGAGGGAGACCCGCAGGTCGACGGCCTGCCGTCCGTAGGTGTCGAGGAGCATCCCGGTCCCGCCCTTCCTCGGAAGCCACACCGGCCCGGCCGCCGGGGTGGCGGCCGGGCCAGCTTAACCGGGCGGCGATCGACGGCGATCGGCGTCGGTCCGCCCCGAGGCCGGTGAACGAACGGACTTCCGGTTCGGCGTCCTTCGCGGCGTCGACCTTCTCGCGGGCCGGCCAGGGCCAATCCGTCAATCCGTCAATCCGTGAATCGTCAGAAGGCGATGCGCACCTTCAGCGCCGTCCGCTCGTCCATCGCCCGGTAGCCCTCGGGCACCCCGTCCAGGTCGACGGTCAGGTCGAACACCGGGCTCGGGTCGATCGCGCCGGACAGCACGTCGGGCAGCAGCTCGGGGATGTACGCGCGGGCCGGGGCGACGCCGCCGCCCACCCGCACGTTGCGGTCGAACATCTGGCGGATGTCGACGCCCGCGCTGCCGCCGTGCGGCACGCCGACGTAGCCGACCCCGCCGCCGTCGCGGGCGATGGAGATCGCGGTGCGCATCGACTCCTCGGTGCCGACGGCCTCCAGCACGGCGTGCGCACCCCGGCCGCCGGTCAGTTCGCGGACCGCCTCGATCGCCGCGTCGCCGCGCTCGGGCACCACGTCGGCGGCGCCGAAGGTGCGGGCGATCGCGGTGCGGCCCTCGTGCCGGCCGAGGGCGATGATCCGGCCGGCGCCGAGCCGCCGCGCGGCCAGCACACCGCACAGGCCGACCGCGCCGTCGCCGACCACCGCGACGGTCGCGCCGGGGCGCACGCCCGCCGACACCGCCGCGTGGTGCCCGGTCGCCATCACGTCGGACAGCGCCAGCAGCGCCGGCAGCAGCTTCTCGTCGCCGGCGGCCTCCTTGGGCAGCTTCACCAGCGTGCCGTCCGCGAACGGCACCCGGACCGCCTCGCCCTGTCCGCCGTCCGAGCCGGGGATGCCCCAGAACCCGCCGTGCGGGCAGGAGGTCTGCAGGCCCTCGCGGCAGTACTCGCACACGCCGTCCGACCAGACGAACGGGGCCACCACCAGGTCGCCGACTGTGAGATCGCGCACCTCGGGGCCGACCTCCTCGACGAAGCCGAGGAACTCGTGGCCGATCCGCTGGCCGGCCTGACGCTTGGCCACGCCCCGGTACGCCCACAGGTCGCTGCCGCAGATGCAGGCGTTCAGCACCCGCACCACGGCGTCGGTGGGCCGCTGGATCCGCGGGTCCGGCACCTCCTCGATCCGGATGTCCTGGGGGCCGTGGATCACGGTGGCGCGCATGAGGGTTGTCCTTCGCTGCAGAGGTCGGATGCCTGGTTCGCACCCACTTGCCACTTTAGAACGGTCGCCCGAGTGACCGATCCGTCCGGAGCCGTCCCTCGTTCCCCGTAAAGTGGTGCGCTATGTACGCGCCATTCCCCACCTCGCCGCTCCCGGCACAGCGCACCGGCCCCGGCGGGGGCACCGGGCGTGGCTTCGCGGTGGTCGACGTGGAGACCACCGGACTCGGGCGCTCGGACCGGGTGATCTCGGCGGGCGTCTACCAGCTCGACCCGGACGGTGAGGTCACCGACCACTGGTACACCCTGGTCAACCCTGAGCGGGACCCGGGCCCGGTCTGGATCCACGGCCTGACCAGCGACGTCCTGGCGGGCGCGCCGACCTTCCCGGAGGTCGCCGCCGAGTTGGCCGAGCGGCTGCGCGACCGGGTGATGGTCGCCCACAACGCGCTGTTCGACTGGAACATGATCTCCCGCGAGTTCTCCCGGGCCGGCCTGCGCGCCCCGGTCGAGCAGCGGCTGTGCACCATGGTGCTGGCCCGCGACCTGCGGCTGCCCCTGCCGAACGGCAAGCTCTCCTCGCTGGCCGCCCACTTCGGGGTGAGCCAGCGCCAGGCGCACCACGCGCTGGACGACGCCCGGGTGCTCGCCGAGGTGTTCCGCCCGTCGCTGGCGCTGGCCCGCGACGGCGGGGTGCCGCTGCCGCTGACCACCTGCGTGGCCGTCACCGACCTCGGCGAGGGCGACGCCGCCCCGGCCGGGCCGTCCCGCGGCTCCTGGGGCAGCTCGTACCGTCCCGCCCGCAAGCGCCCGGCCTGCCCGTACCCGAACCCGGGGCGCTGGAAGGACGGCTCGCCGCTGGTGCAGGGCATGCGGGTGGCGATCACCGGCGACACCGCCACCGACCGCGAACTGCTGGAGGACCGGATGATCGAGGCGGGCCTGCACATCGCCTCCTCGGTGAGCCGGCTCACCAGCCTGCTGGTCACCAACGAGCCCACCTCGTGGAGCGGCAAGGCCCGCAAGGCCCGCGACTACGGCACCCCGGTGGTCGGCGAGGACGCCTTCCTGCAGCTGCTGCGGGAGGTCGCGCCGCACCCCGGTGCGTGACGCGACGGTAAGGAGGATTAGCGTGCCGGGTGTGTACCGATTCCTGCTGTCCGTGCGCTGGGCGGTCATCGTTCTGCTGGCGCTGGTGCTGATCCCGACCATGATCCGGCTGGGTTTCTGGCAGTACCACCGCCACGAGGCCCGGGTGGCCCGCAACGACCTGGTGGCCCAGAACCTGGGCAGCCCGCCGGTCGCCTTCGACTCGCTGTCCTCCCCGGGCTGGTCCGTTCCGGGCGGCGAGGTGTGGCGCACCGTCACCGCCCAGGGCCGCTACGACGCCGCGCACGAAGTGGTGATCCGCGGCCGCACCGAGCCGGGCGGCAGCTCCATCGGCTACTTCGTGATCACCCCGCTGGTGCTCTCCGACGGCAAGGGCTCGGTGCTGGTCAACCGCGGCTGGGTGGAGTCCGCCGCGGACGCCGCCAGCCTGCCCGCCGTGCCCGCCCCGCCGGACGGCGAGGTGACGGTGACCGGACGGCTGCGCGCCGACGAGACGTACGCCGCGCTGGGCGCGAAGAACCGCGGCGGCATGCCCGACCGCATGTTCAAGGTGATCAACAGCGCGGAGCAGGCCAAGTACTCGGGCGCCACCGTGCTCGGCGGCTACCTGGAACTGGCCTCCTCGCAGCCCGCCGGCGGCGCCGCCCCCGAGCTGCTCGCCGAGCCCGGCCACTCCGACATCGGCCCGCACATGGCGTACGCCATCCAGTGGTGGCTGTTCACCACGCTGATCCCGGTCGGCGTGGTGGTGCTGGCCCGCCGCGAGGCCAAGCAGCAGACCGCGAAGCCCGCCGAGGCGGAGGAGCTGGTCGGCGCTACCAGCTGAGCGACGGCGGCGCGAGCCGCTGCTCGGCCCAGATGGTCTTGCCGGTGCGGGTGTACCGGCTGCCCCAGCGCTCGGTGAGCTGCGCGACCAGGTACAGGCCGCGGCCGCCCTCGTCGGTGAGCCGGGCCCGGCGCATCCGCGGCTGGGTGGCGCTCGGGTCGGACACCTCGCAGGTCAGCACCGAGGAGCGGATCAGCCGCACCATCACCGGCCCGCCCGCGTACCGGATCGCATTGGTGACCAGCTCGCTCAGCACCAGCTCGGTGGTGAACACCAGCTCGCCCAGCCCCCACTGCTCCAGGGCCCGGCTGGCCGCCTCCCGCACCACGGCGACCTCCGACGGGTCCGCCTCGATGGTCCACGCGACGGTGTCCTCCGGCAGGACGGAGCGCAGCCGGGCCAGCAGCAGCGTCACGTCGTCGCTCTGCTCGGCGGTCGCCAGCTCCGCGACGATCCCCCGTCCCGCGGCCGCCAGGTCACCGTCCAGGTCGGCCGCGGCGAGCTGCGCGGCCAGCTGCTCCATGCCCTCGTCGACGTCGCCGCCGTTGCCGCCCTCGATCAGCCCGTCGGTGTACAGCGCCAGCACGCTGCCCGCCCGCAGCGCGCACTCGGCGGCCTCGAACGGCAGCCCGCCGACGCCCAGCGGCGGCCCCGGGTTGACCGGCAGGTACTCGACCCGCCCGTCCGGGTGGACGATCGCGGGCGGCGGGTGCCCGGCGCTGGCGGCCTGGCAGATCCCGGCCACCGGGTCGTAGACGGCGTACACGCAGGTCGCCCCGGACGG
The DNA here is from genome assembly GCF_042732175.1 of Kitasatospora sp. NPDC059795. Classification (NCBI taxonomy): domain Bacteria; kingdom Bacillati; phylum Actinomycetota; class Actinomycetes; order Kitasatosporales; family Streptomycetaceae; genus Kitasatospora; species Kitasatospora sp. NPDC059795. The sequence continues at coordinate 212,195 of NZ_JBHWID010000012.1, read as the reverse complement.
GTCGGCGACGCCGCGTTCGCGTTCCTCCTCGCTGCCCTCGACGACCAGCTGCGACACCAGGTCGTCCAGGTGCACCAGCAGCTCGTCCGGTTCCAGGTCCAGGTCGGCGAGGGTCCGCACGGCGGTCCGCAGCCGGCCCATGGTGGCGCTGGCCTGCAGCCCGTGGCCGACCACGTCGCCGGCCACCAGGGCGACCCTGGCCGAGGAGAGCGGGATGACGTCGAACCAGTCGCCGCCGACGCCGGTCGCCGTGTCGGTGGGCCGGTAGACGCTGGCGGTGGTGGCGGCGGGCACGGTCGTCTCGGCGGGCGGCAGCAGGCTGCGCTGGAGGCCGACGGCGGCCCGGTGCTCGCGGGTGTAGCGACGGGCGTTGTCCAGCGCGAGCGAGGCCCGGGCGGCGATCTCCCGGAGCAGGTCGAGGTCCTCGTGCTGGTAGGGGCCCTCGACGGGGTCGCGGTGCACGGTGACCCGGCCGAGCGGCCCGCTGCGGGCCTGCAACGGCGCGCTCATCGACGGCGGGTCCGCGACCGACCCGGCGGGCGCACCGAGCACCTCCCGGCCCAGCGGCCCCAGCGGCCGGTCGTCGGTGCGCGGCACCCCGGCGGTGGCGGTCCGCCGGACGGTCAGCCGGCCGTCCGCGTCGGGCAGCGGCTCGTCGCCGCTGAACACGGCCTCCGCGATGTCCACCTCGACGCGGTCGCCGAGCCCGGGCACCAGCACCCCGGCCAGGTCCTCGGCGTTGCCCGCCACCGACAGCGAACCGCCGACGGCCGCGGTGGCCCGGTGCAGCACGTCCGCCCGCCGCCGGTACCGGTGCAGCTCGGTGACGTCGCCGAACAGCGCCGTCACGCCGATCACCGCGCCGTCCAGGGCCTGGAGGCGGAACGCCTGGATCTCCATCACGGCCCCGCCGTGGGGGTTGCCCCGCGGGCGGATCCGCAGCGCGGTGCGCACCACCGGCTCCCCGGTGGTGATCACGTGCCGCAGGATCGCCTCGGCGGCGTCGGCGTCGTCGGGCTGCAGGTAGTCGTGCAGTTTGTGCCCGGCCAGGCCGTCCGGCAGGTCGGTGAAGGGCAGCAGGTGGGTGTTGGTGCGCAGCAGCCGCAGGTCGGGGCCGAACACGGCGAGCCCGAGCTGGTCCTGCAGGAACAGCTCCCGGGTGAACGCCTCGTCCTGCCGCCGCTGCGCCACCATGTCCGCGGGGGTGGCCAGCACCAGCGCCCGGACCTGCCCGCCCTCGCCGGCCAGCGGCAGCACCTGGTAGGCGACCTCCAGCGGCACCCCGCTGCCGGTGCGCAGCCGCACCTCGCCGGCCCCGCGCTCCAGCGCCCGCTCCTCCACGCCGTCCGCCAGCAGCTCCCGGGCGGGACGGCCGGTGACCTGCGCCGCGTCCAGGGCGAGCAGCTGCTCGGCGGCGGCGGTCCACCCCACGACGAGTCCGTCGCCGTCGACCAGAGCGGCCGCGACGCCGTCGATGCTCGGCAACCGCCGACTTTCCATGGGCTGCACCTCGGGTGGGTGGTCCGGTCCCCCCATCTTCGAACGGTTCCCGGTCACGCGCCATTGACACCCGGCCGCGGCGACGGTCGGCGCGGGGCCATTGACGACCCGTATTGGTCCAGTCCACATTGGCGGTGCAGCTGTCCTGATCCGCTCTTTCCCCCCACTGGGAGCGCGCATGACGCATCGCATCCGCCTCGCCCTCGCCCTGTCCCTGGGCGCCGCCGGCCTGGTCCTTCTGCCGACCCCGGCCGGCGCCGCCGGCACCGTCACGGTCTCCACCGGCAAGGAACTCCAGGCCGCCCTGAACGCCGCCGTCCCCGGCCGGACCATCCAACTCGCCGACGGCACGTACACCGGCAACTTCAAGATCACCGTGCCGGGCACCGCCGCCGCCCGGATCACCCTCACCGGCTCCCCCCGCGCGATCCTCACCACCTCCACCGGCGGCGGCTACGGCCTGTCACTGAACGGCGCGTCCTACTGGACCGTCCAGGGCCTCACCGTCACCCACGCCCAGAAGGGCATCGTCCTCGACGCCTCCGACTGGGTGGTGCTCGCCGGGGTGACCGTCCACCACACCACCATGGAAGGCGTGCACTTCCGCACCTCCTCCAGCCACGGCGTGCTCCGCGACTCCACCGTCCACGACACCGGCACCGCCCACGACGGCAAGGGCGAGGGCGTGTACGTCGGCACCGCCAACACGCTCACCGACCGTAGCGACTACGTGCAGATCCTCGGCAACGTGATCGGCCCGAACATCGGCGGCGAGAACGTCGACCTCAAGGAAGGCACCACCGGCGGCCTGGTCTCCGGCAACCGCTTCGACGGCAACGGCCTCACCGACGTCAACTACGACGACTCCTGGGTCGACGTGAAGGGCAACGGCTACGTCATCGAGAACAACACCGGCGTCCGCACCGTGAACGACGGCTACCAGACCCACAGCCAGGCCCCCGGCTGGGGCTGCGGCACCGTCTTCCGCAACAACCGCTCCGACCTCACCGGCGCGAGCGGCGCCAACGCCGCCAAGTACGCCATCGACGTCACGAACTACGACCGCACCGCCTGCCCGGTCACCGTCACCGCCGACAACACCGTCACCGGCCCCGCCGCCCTGACCAACCCCGGCATCCCGGTGGGCTGACCCCCCGTCACGCCGTCCGGCCGACCGTACAGAATGGTCGGCATGGATCTCGGACTCAAGGACAAGGTGTTCGTCGTCACCGGCTCGACCCGGGGACTCGGCCACGCCACCGCCGAACAACTGGTCGCCGAGGGCGCCCGCGTCGTCGTCACCGGCCGCACCGAAACCTCGGTCGCCGCCGCGGCCGACGCCCTCGGCGACCACGCGTACGGCGTGGCCGCCGACAACGCCGACCCCACCACCCCACAGCGCCTCATCGACGCCGCGACCGGCCGCTTCGGCGGCTTCGACGGCATGCTCATCAGCGTCGGCGGCCCCGCCGCCGGGCCGGTCGCCACCGCCAGCGACGAAGCCTGGGGCGCGGCCTTCGACTCCGTCTTCCTCGGCGCGATCCGGCTGGCCCGCGCCGCCGCCGAACGCCTGCCCTCCGGCGGCGTCATCGCCTTCGTCCTCTCCACCTCCGTCCGCCAGCCCATCCCCAACCTCGGCATCTCCAACGGCCTCCGCCCCGGCCTCGCCATGGCCGCGAAGACCCTCGCCGACGAACTCGGCCCCCGCGGCATCCGCGTCCTCGGCCTCCTCCCCGGCCGCATCGACACCGACCGCGTCCGCGAACTCGACGCCCTCGCCCCCAACCCCGCCGCCGCCCGCGAAGCCGCCACCGAAACCATCCCCCTCCGCCGCTACGGCACCCCCGCCGAGTTCGGCCGCACAGCCGCCTTCCTGATGTCCCCGGCCGCGTCCTACCTCACCGGCGTCATGCTCCCGATCGACGGCGGAGCCACCCGAGGGCTGTAGAGCACAACCAGGGGCACATGGGGGGGTACCTCCCGCCCCCGCCTGCGGTCTCAGCGCACCCGCGGGGTCTTGTGGCGGTTCTTGCGGGGGCGGGCCACCCGGAGGCGGAGTTCGGCGGGGAGGGAGGTCAGGCCCAGGGAGTGGCGGGCGTGTTCGACCGGGCCGGTGCGGTAGGCGTGGACGAGGGCGGCGGTGTCGGCGTCGGGGGTGAGCCGCAGTGCGGTGTGCACCTCGGGGCGGCGGGCGGCGCCGGTGACCCGGACGGTGACCCGGTCGACGTCCGGGAGGGCGATGGCCTCCGTCTCGATCGCGTCCTCGACGGCGCGGCTGCGCACGTGCAGCGCATAGTGCGGCTGCCCGGGGGCGGCGGGCGACGGCAGGTCGACGCCGGCCGGGCCGCCGCGCCGCAGTTGCGAGAACAGCCACCACAGCCCGCCGACCAGCACCAGCGCGGGCACCGCGATCGCCACCGGCCACCACCAGCCCTGCTCGGTCCAGCGGGTGCGGCTCGTGGTGCTGAGCACCGGCTGGTCGGGCGAGGTGAGCGGCCACCGGCTCGGCGGGGTGATCCCCAGGCGCCGGTACACGTCCAGCCCGCCGAGCAGCACCAGCGCCCCGCCCACCAGCAGGAGGAGTCCGACGACGGCCAGGACGGTGCGGTTGACGGCGCGTCGGCTCATCGGGGCGGCTCCAGCTCGGCGAGTTCACTACGGCGGCGGCGGTCCCGGACGGGCCGGGTGCGGACGTCCAGCCGGTGCGGGCCGGCCAGTGGGATTCGGGCCAGTTCGGCCCGCAGGTCGCGTTCCACCCCGGCCGGGTCGGTGGTGCCGCCGACCGTCACCCGGGTGCGCCGCCGCCCCACCTTCACCTTCCAGGAGTGCAGGTCGGAACGTTGCTGGGCCCGCCGCGACAGCATCGCCGCGACAGCACTGCGGTGCATCGCCGTCCCGCGCGGCTCCAGCGCCAGCCAGCCGCGCAGCCCACGCCGGAACGCCAGCGCCAGCAGCACCAGCCCGAGCAGCGCCGCGCCGGCGGCGAAGCCCAGCACCCACGGGTCGTCCAGGTGCCGGGTCTCCAGCTGGTGCGCCAGGTCCTGCCGCCACGGCCGTGCCTGCCCACCGGCCCGCACCGCGATCACGTCGTACAGCAGCATCCCGGCGGCCACCACCACGACGGCCACCACCAGAGCCGTCACCACCGCGCGCTCCGATCGCAGCCACCGCACGGCGCCTCGGCCGCGCGCATCCACCCGCGTCGACCCGCTCACCGCAGCCCCGCCGGGTGCAGGCCGTCCACGATCACCTCGGCCGAGACCACGGGCGTGCCGGTCAGCTCGACGACCCGCTCGCACGCGGCGTCCCGCACCGTCCGGGCCAGCGCCGCCACGTCGCACGGGAACGGCAGCTCCACGTGCAGGGTGAGCCGGACCCGGCCGTGCGCGTAGAGCGCCGACACCTTCGGCTGCGGCACCGGATCCGGGCGGCCGCGCCACGCCGGGGCGAGCGCGTCGGCGGCGGCGCGGGCCGCGATCCGGCGGTACACCCGGTCGGCGATCTGCTCACTGCCGCGCTGCGCGGGCGGGCGGGCGACCGCCGTCAACGCCGCCGGTCCCGGCCGCGCAACAGCTCGCCCAGGTCACCGATCTCAAGGTCACCCTCGATCAGCCGACCCACCACGAACCCCACCGCGCCCAACGCCGCGACCAGCAGGAACGCGGCGAAACCGCCGAAGTAGCCGGCGAAGCCGAGAGCCATGCCGGCGAGCAGACCCACCAACGCCAGGTTCATCCGCCGCTCCTTCGCGGTCCGTCTCCGTCAGGAAAAGCTCACTGCACCCGCGGGCGCCGCCCGGAGGACGAGAGTTCCTCTTCCTCCTCCTCGTCCGGCTCGTCCGGCAGGTGGACGTCGTTCACGGCGATGTTCACCTCGACGACCTCCAGGCCGGTCATCCGCTCCACCGCCTCGATGATGTTCGCCCGGACCTCCGCGGCCAGCCGCGGAATCACCACGCCGTACTCCACCACCAGCGCGATGTCGATGGCGGTCTGCTTCTCGCCGACCTCCGCCTTGATCCCGCGCCCCACACTCGACTTCCCCCCGGGCACCCGGTCCCGCATCGCCCCGAACGTCCGCGAGAACCCCGACCCCAACGCATGGATCCCGGCCACCTCCCGGGCCGCCATCCCCGCGATCTTCTCCACCACCCCCACCGCGAGCGCCGTCCGCCCACGCTCACCACTCGACTGCGTCTCCGTCACGTTCTTCTGCAGATCTGCGGGCGTGGGTGTGTGGGGCTGCGCCATGTCGGGCCTCCTGATGTCCGGGTCCAGCTATATCGCAAATCACCCCAACCCTGACATTTCGCCACGCAACACGCTCGCCGGAGGGGGTACGAAAAGGGGCGCGGGGACACCTCCCGGCCCGCCAGGACCGAGAGGTGCCCCCACGCACCCCTGGTTGTGCGCCCGCTACATCCCCGCGATGTCCCGAAGCCGGCGCGCTTGTGCCTCGCGTTCCGCAGCCCGCTGCTGGTCGTACGTCCGGTCGCCCGCGCCCTGGAGGAGGGCCTTGGTCTCGATCACGGCGTTGCGGGGCGCGGCCAGCAGCGCGGCGGCGAGGTCGGCGGCCGTCGCGGCCAGCTCGGACGCGGGGACGGCGACGTTGGCGAGGCCGGTGGCGACGGCCTCCTCGGCGCCCACGCGGCGGCCGGTGGCGCAGATTTCGAGGGCGCGGGCGTAGCCGACGAGGTCGCTGAGGGGCTTGGTGCCGGTGAGGTCGGGGACCAGCCCGAGGGAGGTCTCCTTCATGGCGAACTGGACGTCCTCGGCGACCACGCGGAGGTCGCAGGCGAGGGCGAGCTGGAAGCCGGCGCCGACGGCGTGGCCCTGGACGGCGGCGACGGTGATCAGGTCGGCGCGGCGCCACCAGGTGAAGGCCTCCTGGTAGAAGGCGATGGCGTCGTCGAGTTCGGCGTCGGAGGAGGCCGCGAGCTGGAGGAAGGAGGTCTCGCCGGGGATGCCCTCGGGGGTGAACATGGCGCGGTCGAGGCCGGCGGAGAAGGAGGAGCCCTCGGCCCGGAGGAGGGCGACCCGGACGGTGCCGGGCAGGGCGCGGCCGATCGCGGCGAGGGCGCGCCACATGGCGGGGGTCTGGGCGTTGCGGCGCTCGGGGTCGCAGAGCGTGACGGTGGCGAGTTCGCCGTCGAGGTCGAGGCGGACGCCGGCCTGTTCCCACGCGGTGCGGTCGGCGTCGGGAATGTGGGTGGTCATGGCGGGGCTACCTCCAGCGACAGGGCAGGGACGCCCGCCGACCCCGACGGGCTACTGGAGAGTAACAAAGCACTGGATCGGCGTACAGGAATGCCGGTGGAATGCTCGCGAATTAACGGACGCAAGGGCCCGGAAACGGCGGTCGGCGGCTCGGGAGAACCCGGCCGCCGATCCGTGTGGAACGTCGTGCATTGCGAGCAGCGTGCTGGTTGCAGCAGGGGCGGTCGGGCTGCTCGAGCGCCGCCCGCCGGAGCTGATGGACCGTCAGGAACCGGCGGCCGCAGCGGTTTTGCCCTTGCCGCGAGTGGCGCCGCCACGACCTCGAAGGTTGACCCCGGACTCGCTGAGCATCCGGTGGACGAAGCCGTAGGAACGGCCCGTCTCCTCCGCGAGGGCGCGAATGCTCGCGCCGGAGTCGTACTTCTTCTTGAGATCGGCCGCGAGCTTCTCACGCGCGGCGCCTGTCACCCGGCTGCCCTTTTTCAGAGTCTCGGCCACCCGTGCCTCCTCGTAGAGGTGATCAGTCAGATTCCCATGATCACCCATTGCAAGGCTCCTGGCCACCCATTCGACAAGGTCCGTCGTGGGAAAGCGGGCGCGTTCGGTGGTGTTCGCTCCGCACCAGGGCGCTCACGGAGGGTGTGCGCGCCCCTCCGTGATTCGTTCCGGTGAGCGAATCCGCTGCTCAGCCCGGGCGGGCCGGGCAGCGGCGGCCCGGGCGTACAGAGCCAACGGGTGCGCCCGTTCGGGCGTTCCCGAAGTGGACGGTGGACCAGTTCTTCTCGTACCGGCGACGGATCCGGCGTCTACACGCGGTTCAGGCGAGCGACACCAGGTCGTGGTAGGCGGGGCTCCACAGGTCCTCGACGCCGTCGGGGAGCAGGATGATCCGCTCCGGCTGGAGCGCGTCGACCGCGCCCTCGTCGTGGGTGACCAGGACGACCGCGCCGGTGAAGGTGCGCAGCGCGCCGAGGATCTCCTCGCGGCTGGCCGGGTCGAGGTTGTTGGTGGGCTCGTCGAGCAGCAGCACGTTGGCGCTGGAGACCACCAGCGACGCCAGCGCGAGCCGGGTCTTCTCACCGCCGGAGAGCACCCCGGCCGGCTTGTCGACGTCGTCGCCGGAGAACAGGAAGGAGCCGAGGATCTTCCGGATCTGCACCAGGTCGGTGTCGGGGGCGGCGGAGCGCATGTTCTCCAGCACCGTGCGCTCGGGGTCGAGCGTCTCGTGCTCCTGGGCGTAGTAGCCGACCTTCAGGCCGTGGCCCGGGATCACCTCGCCGGTGTCCGGCTGCTCCACACCGGCCAGCATCCGCAGCAGGGTGGTCTTGCCGGCGCCGTTGAGGCCGAGGATGACGACCCGGGAGCCGCGGTCGATCGCCAGGCCCACGTCGGTGAAGATCTCCAGCGAGCCGTACGACTTCGACAGGCCCTCGGCCGTGAGCGGGGTCTTGCCGCACGGGGCCGGGTCGGGGAAGCGCAGCTTGGCGACCTTGTCGGACTGGCGGACCTGCTCCAGGCCGGACAGCAGCTTCTCGGCGCGGCGGGCCATGTTCTGCGCGGCGACGGTCTTGGTGGCCTTGGCGCGCATCTTGTCGGCCTGCGAGTTGAGGGTCGCGGCCTTCTTCTCCGCGTTGGCGCGCTCGCGCTTGCGGCGCTTCTCGTCGTCCTCGCGCTGCTGCTGGTACTGCTTCCAGCCCATGTTGTAGACGTCGATGGCGGAGCGGTTGGCGTCCAGGTAGAAGACCTTGTTGACGACCGTCTCGACCAGGTCGACGTCGTGCGAGATGACGATGAAGCCGCCCTTGTAGGTCTTCAGGAAGTCCCGCAGCCAGGCGATGGAGTCCGCGTCGAGGTGGTTGGTGGGCTCGTCGAGGAGCAGGATGTCGGCGTCCGAGAAGAGGATCCGGGCCAGCTCGACGCGGCGGCGCTGACCACCGGAGAGGGTGTGCAGGGGCTGGCCGAGGATGCGGTCGGGCAGGCCGAGCGCGGCGGCGATGGTGGCGGCCTCGGCCTCGGCGGCGTAGCCGCCCTTGGTGAGGAACTCGGTCTCCAGCCGGGAGTACTTCTTCATCGCGTTGTCGCGGGTGGAGCCCTTGCCGTTGGCCATCCGCTCCTCGTTCTCGCGCATCTTCTTCAGCACGGTGTCGAGGCCGCGGGCGGAGAGGATGCGGTCCCGGGCGAGCACGTCGAGGTCACCGGTGCGCGGGTCCTGCGGGAGGTAGCCGACCTCGCCGGAGCTGGTGACGGTACCGCCGGCCGGGAGGCCCTCGCCGGCGAGCACCTTGGTGAGCGTGGTCTTGCCCGCGCCGTTGCGGCCGACCAGACCGATACGGTCGCCGGGGGCGATCCGGAAGCTGGCGGACTCGATCAGGATGCGGGCGCCGGCACGGAGTTCCAGGGCGTTCGCGGAAATCATGGCTGGGGTCACTCCTAGACGTGGGTATGGCACTCAGCCATTCGCTCCAGTCTACGGGAGGGCCGAACCACCCCGACGGGCGAGCACGACGGGTGCGAAAACCGAGGCGCGTGGGGGCACCTCCCGGCCCGCAAGGGCTGGGGAGAACTGCGCGAGGCGGAAGTCACCCCACCGCAAGATCGCGACGCAGGACAATGACCTGCACGTGCTCGCGACCTCACGGACGGGCCTCGCGCTTGTCGCGCAGTTCCCCGCCCCCATCCGCTCGCGTCTCGCGGAACGCTACTTCTCGCAGGCCGGGCCGACCGCCGCGAACGGCACCGCCGGGCCGCAGCCGCTCTCCCTCGCGCCGCGGGTGGTGTCGTACACCCAGGTGCCGATCACCGGGCCGTCGTCGACGGCGATCCGGTGGCCGTCCAGGGCGCGCATCACCACGTCGGGGCCGGTGTTGAGGAAGTTGCCGGGCGCGGTGAGCGAGAACACCATGACGCCGCCGGGCAGCTGGCGGGCGCCGGCGCTGCTGGTGGGCGGGCAGACCCGGGGGATCAGCGCCGCGTCGTCGCTCTGCGCGGTGCGCGCCGGGTCGAAGGTGCAGCCCGCCGGGGGGCGGGAGTTGAAGCGGAGGTCGCCGTCGCGGTCGCGGAAGCCCATCAGCAGGCCGGGGGTGACCACGGTGATGAACGCGTCGGCGTTCGGGTCGGCGGACGGGTGCAGGACGGTCGCGGCGCGCTGCACGGCGAGTTGCTGGCGCTGCTCGTCGGTGCGGTCGGCCGCGCCGGGCTCGCCGTCGGCGCGCAGCCAGTCGGCGAGGCCGGGGACGCCGCGGTGCCAGCGCACCGAGTGGTCGGCCGGGTTGACCGAGGTGACCATGCCGTCGTCCCAGACCACTGCGGCGTCCTCGCCGACCATGGTCAGGTGGAGCGCGGTGCTGCCGTCCCGGCGGTAGGACCACAGGTGCTCGCCGGTGGTGCGCGAGTAGGCCTCCACGCCGGGGCCGGTTCTCAGCTGCAGGTCGCCGGCGCCGGTCGACTGCGCGCCGACGGGGCTGGCGTCCGCCACTCCGGGCAGCACCTTGTCCCCGAACGGCTGCGGGCGGTTGGCGTGCGCCGCTGCGCCGGCCGCGAGGACCAGCAGTGCGGCGGCGGCGGGCAGGACCGATCGGGGCGACAGACTGCGCAGCGGATTGAAGGACACGGCCGGAGCGTACCGTCCGACCCTGACGGAATTCAGCTGGATTCGAACGCGCCACGCCGCCTGCGTGGGCGTGGTGCGGTTCCGACACCACCGTGTCCCACCTGCGTCGGCGGGACCCCTTCCGGTCGGGTCGGCCCGCTAGGGTACGGCTTCGACCGGCCGATGGACTGTTACAGAGGTGAGACAGGGATGCAATTCGACGACGACGCCCAGCTCGACGACTCGCAGGTGCAGGACCGCCGGGGCATTCCGGGCGGCGGGCTGGCGATCGGCGGTGGCGCAGTCGGCATCCTCGGCCTGGTGGTGGCGCTGGTGTTCGGCCTGGACCCGGGCCTGTTCAGCTCGTCGAACTCGCACAGCGCGCCGCCGCCCGGGAACGCCGCCGGCGGCTCGAACCAGCTGGGCGCCGACTGCAAGACCGGCGCGGACGCCAACAAGCGGCAGGACTGCCGGATCCTGGGCGTGGTGAACAGCGTGCAGAACTACTGGCAGGCCGAGTTCAAGGACCACGGCAAGCAGTACTCGCTCGCGCCGACCGTGCTGTTCACCGACCGGGTGCAGACCGCCTGCGGCCCGGCGACCTCCGCGGTCGGGCCGTTCTACTGCCCGGGCGACCACAAGGCCTACTTCGACCTCGGCTTCTTCAACGACATGGGCCGCCAACTCGGCGCCCAGGGCGGGCCGTTCGCCGAGGCGTACGTGGTGGCGCACGAGTACGGGCACCACGTGCAGACGCTGCTCGGCACGATGAACAAGGTCGGCAACGACCGGCAGGGCGCGGACAGCGCCTCGGTGAAGTTGGAGCTCCAGGCCGACTGCTACGCGGGCGTGTGGACGCACCACGCCACCACCACCCCGCAGGCCTCCACCGGCCGTCCGCTGATCACCAAGCTCACTGACGACGACATCGCGCGGGCGCTGGACGCCGCCGAGTCGGTCGGCGACGACCGGATCCAGAAGCGCGCCACCGGCAGCACCAACCCGGAGACCTGGACGCACGGCTCCTCCGCGCAGCGCACCCAGTGGTTCACCACCGGCTACCGGAGCGGCGACCCGAACAAGTGCAACACCTTCGGCTGACCGGCCCGGTACGGCGGACCGGCGCGGATGACTCGATGGGGTGACCTGCGGCCTTTCTGACGGTTTGTCAGGCTAGGCTCCGGGGGCCGGAGTTGTCACCGATCCTCGTTCGGAGTGAGCCCATGCGCCTCGGCCGTCTGACCCTGGCTGCCGCCGCTCTGCTGCTGATGACGACCGCGAGCGTGCCCTCGGGCACGCCGCTCAGCCAGACCGAGCGGCACGCGGTCCTCTCCTCGGACGCCATCCAGCCGCGCGGCGCCGCGCCCCGTCCGGTGGTGCAACGGGCTCTGCACGAGGTGCCGTTCGGGGCGTTCGTCGGCTCCTGGAACGAGTACATCCCGAACATCGCGCGGATGGCGTCCTGGCTGAACAACGCCAACATGCAGGTCGGCCACACCTACCTGGCCGGGAACGGCTGGCAGGACGTCGAGGGCGAGCCGGCGGTGCTCGGCCTGTGGTCGCAGTGGCGGCAGGCCGACCCGGGCCGGCGGCTGGTGCTGGGCGTGCCGATGCTGGTGCCCAACGAGGCCAACCTGCCGGACGACGAGGTGGCCGGCCTGCTCGCCCGCGGCAACAAGGGCGAGTTCGACCAGCACTTCCTGCGGCTGGCCCGCAAGTTGGTCGCGCTGGGCGGCGCGGACACCGTGCTCACCCTGGGCTGGGAGATGAACGGCGTCACCTACACCTCGCGCTGCAAGCCCGACCCGTCCGCCTGGAAGGCCTACTGGCGGCGGATCGTCGGCGTGATGCGGTCGGTGCCCGGTCAGCACTTCACCTTCGACTTCACCCCCACCCGCGGGCTGGACGCGATCCCCTGGACGCGCTGCTACCCGGGCGACGACGTGGTCGACATCCTCGGGATGGACAGCTACGACATGCCCGCGGGCGCCACCTTCGACGAGTTCGTCACCGAGCCGTACGGGCTGCAGGACCAGGTGGAGTTCGCGGCCAAGCGCGGCAAGCCGGTCTCCTACCCGGAGTGGGGGCTGTTCCGCAACGGCGACAACCCGGAGTACGTGCGGCGGATGGTGGAGTGGATGCGCACCCACGACACCGCCTACCAGACCGTCACCGACTACTGCCCGCACGGCTTCTGGCAGTGCCAGGACAACCCGAGGTCGGCGGCGGTCTACCGGCAGTTGATGTCCGGCTCGGCGGGGGTGGCGGGGGCGGCCGGGCCGGTCAAGCCGTCACCGAAGCCTGGCGCGCACTAGCGTCTCCTTCAGCTTCGGCAGCCTGGTCCGCAGCAGGTGCACGGCGGCGTTCCTGGTCCGCACCCGCAGCGCCCGGACGGCCGCGAAGGGGGCGAGCCGGCCGGGGCCGAACACCAGCCGCTGGTTGGGGAGCCGGTCGGGCCGCCAGCGCTGCTTGTACGGCTCCTGGCCGCGCAGCAGGCTCAGCTGCGGGATCCCGGCGGCCCGGACCTCGTCCAGCGCGGCGCCGAACAGCAGGCCGGCGATGTCCAGGCGTTCGCGCAGCTTGGGGTGCGCGCCGTACATGTAGAGGCCGCCGAACGGGGTGCACAGCAGGACGAGGTTGACCGCCAGCAGTTCCCCGTCGAGCTCGAAGCGGTGTATGGCCGCCCTGCGGGTGGCGACCAGTCCGGCGGTGGACTCGGTGAGGTGCTGGGCGAAGCGTTCGGTGCGGTGCTCGGGGGTGACCCCGCGGTCCTGCCACTGGAGCCGGTGCAGGCGCAGCAACTCGCGGACGGTGTCCGGGACTTCGTCGGCGGTGGCGGAGTGCACCGCGACCCCGGCCTGGGCGATCCTGCGCAGCTTGACCCGGCTGCGCTGCGCGGTCTTGCCGGGCAGCCGCTTCAGCAGCTCGTCCATCGGGACGGCGGGCAGGTACTGGCACAGCGAGTCGGCGAACCGGTGGCGGCGGCCCCGCCAGTGCGCGAACACCCGCTGCACGGCGGCCTCGGGGTGGACCTCGCGCAGTTCCAGGCTGTGCCAGGGGCGGCGCAGCGGCAGCGCGGCGGCGAGTTCGGCGGCGGCCCGGTCGGCGCACTCGTCGTCGAGCAGCACGTCGGTGAAGTCGACCAGTCCCGCGCCGAGGTTGGTGAGGCCGCCGAACGGGCCGCGGCGGCGCAGCGCGGCGGCGGCGACCAGCCGGCCGTCGCGGCGGACCAGCACCAGCACCAGCGCGCCGGGACGGCCGTAGCTCTGCCACCAGGAGCGCAGCCAGGGCGCGGCCTGGAAGGCGGTGGCGGTGGCGCAGCGGCGGTGCAGGTCGTCCCACTCCTCGGCGTGCCGCTCCAGGGCGTCGTCGGTGCGCAGGACTTCGGAGCTCCACCGGTCGCGTTCGGCGGCGGGGCGGTCGGCCTGGGCGGGCACCCGGCCGCCGGCGGTCTGCTGACGGAGTTTCACCGGTACACCCCTTCGGTCGGCGAGGTCTCGGCCTGGGCGGGCAGCACGGCCCCGGCGGCGGCGGGGGCTGGAGCTGGGGCGGGCGCGGGGGCGCCCTTGCGGCGGGTGAGCATCGCCAGGGTGCCGAGCAGCACGCCGGCGGCGCCGCCGACCGCGGTGTCCAGGGCGGCGGACGGCGAGGCGGGAGCGTCGGGTTCGGCGGCGGCGGCGAGTTGGACGAGTTTGACGCCGGTCTCCTTGCTGCCGGCGTTGCCGAACGCGATCAGCGACCTGGCGACCGCGGCCGCGTTCTGCACGGCCTCCTCGGGGCGGGGGCCGGTGCCGGTGATCTCGATCACCGGCGCGTCCGGGGAGGTGGTGCCGCGCACCAGCGCCGACAGCGTCGCCACCGAGTGGTGGGTCTCGGCGGCGGCGCCGATCAGCACCTGCGGCTGGCCGGTGAGCCGGCCGTACGCCTGCGCGAAGTTGACGGCGTTGGCGTTCTCGCCCTGGCCCTGCGGGACCACCACCACGTAGGCGGAGGAGGCGTAGGAGGGGTGCGAGACGACGGCGTAGCCGGCGCCGGCGACCGCGCCGAGCGGGACGGCGAGGGCCATCGGCCACCAGCGGCGGGCCAGCGCGCGGGCGCGTCCGCGGAGATCGGGCATCGGGAGGGCTCCAGGAGATGAGGGAACGGGGGTCGCCGGGTCGGTCCGGCCGGGGCTGTCGGATCGGCGCGAGGTGCCGGATCAGCGTGCGGTGTCGGACGCCCGGCCGGGCGTCTCGCCGGAGCGGCCGCGCGCCGGGTGCGTTCGGCCGTTCCGGCGTGGCGTCCGGGCGGGGCGGTCCGGCGGTGTGCGCCCGGCGGCGTCGGCCGGACAGGCCCGTGGCCCGGGCAGCGCGCCGGCCGACTCCCGGTAGAGGGCGGCGAGTTCGGCCGCGATCCGGGTGATGTCGTAGTGCGCGACGGCGGGCGGCACCGGGACGGGGCCGGGCGGGGCGGCTGCCGCCGCCGTCAGCTCCCGGGCGTAGCGGTCGGGTTCGGACGGCAGCAGGCGGGCGTGCGGGGCGGCGGAGGCGGGCAGTTCGGCGAGTGCCGGGCAGGCGGAGTGCAGCACCGGCAGGCCGGCGGCCAGCGCCTCCAGGGCGGCGAGCCCGAAGGTCTCCTCGCGGGACGGCGAGACCAGCACGTCCATCGCGGTGAGCAGTTCGGGCACGTCGTCGCGTTCGCCGGTGAGCACCAGCCGCTCGCGGACGCCCAGCCGCTCGGCGCGGGCGGTGAGCGCGGCGCGCTCGGGGCCCTCGCCGACCAGTAGCAGCCTGGCCGACTCCGGGAGTGCGGCGAGCGCCTCCAGCGGGACGTGGAAGCGCTTGCCGGGCACCAGCCGGCCGACTCCGCCGATGACGAACGCGTCGCCGGGCAGGCCGAGTTCGGCGCGCAGTCCGGCGCGGTGGGCGTCCCGTTCGGCGGCCCGGAAGCGGTACCGGGCGGCGTCCACGCCGTTCGGCAGCAGCCGGACCCGGTGGGCGGGCACGCCCCAGGCGTCGAGTGCGGCGGCGACCTGCCCGGAGACCGCCAGGGTGGTGCCGCCGAGCCGCTCGGCGGCCAGGTACAGCGCCTTGACGCCGGGCGAGGTGGGCCGGCCCTCGATCACTCCGGCCTGAAGCGAGTGCTCGGTGGCGAGCACCCGCTTCACCCCGGCCAGCCGGGCGGCGAGCCGGCCGTACAGCATGGCCCGGTACAGGTGGGTGTGGACCAGGTCGTAGCGGCCGGTGCGGATCAGCCGGGTGAGCCGGGGCAGCACGCCGAGGTCGCGGTTGCCGCGCATGCCGAGGTGGTGGACGGCGAAGCCGGCGGCGCGCAGTTCGCGGGCCACCGTGCCGGGGTTGCCGAGGGTGGCCACCTCGTGCCGCTGGTCGGTCGGCAAGTGCCGGAGCAGCAGCGCGAGTTGGCGTTCCGCGCCGCCCGCGTGCAGGCCGGTGACGATGTGCAGGACTCTCACCGCCGCTCCCCCGCGGCGGCCTTCGGCGGGGCCCAGCGCAGCCCGGTGACGGCCTCGCGCCAGCGGTGCCGGCCGTGCTTGGCGCGCAGCCGCCAGGCGCCGTCGCGGTCGCCGACGTAGCAGCGCGGCAGGGCGTGCCGGCCGGTCAGCGAGGAGTGCTCGATGGCGCAGGCATAGTCGTAGCCGGCGTCCCGGACGGCCCGGGTGGCGGGCAGGTCGACGGCGCCGTACGGGTAGCAGAAGCCGGTGACGGGCCCGCCGACGAGGTCCTCCAGCGTGTGCCGGCTCTCCTTTGTCTGGCGTTCCAGCGCGGCGGGCGGCAGCCCGGACAGCGCCTGGTGGCCGAGGCCGTGCGAGCCGATCTCCCAGCCGGACGAGGCGAGTTCGGTGACCTGGTCGACGGTCAGCAGCTTCTTCCGGGGGCCTTCGGCGTCCCAGTGGTTGGCGGCGCCCAGCAGGTCGGGCATGACGTAGGCGGTGGCGGTGAAGCCGTACTCGCGCAGCACCGGGACGGCGTGCCGGGCGAAGTCGGCGTAGCCGTCGTCGAAGGTCAGGCCGACCAGCCGGGACTCCCGGCCGCGGGCCTGGGCGGCCAGCAGTTCGCGGACGCTGACGCCGCGCCGCCCGGAGCGGTGCAGCCAGTCCATCTGTTCGGCGAAGCGTTCCGGGCTGACGGTGAGCTGGTAGGGGTCCTCGTCCTCCTCGGCGACCGAGTGGTACATCAGGATCCAGGGTGCGAGCCGGGGCGCGAGCGCCTGCGACGGAAGACAGGTTTCAACGGCCATGCGGCTTCCCTTCGGCGGGTGCGGGGGCGTGCGGTCGCCGGGCCCTGGCGAGGAGTGCCAGGACCGGGCCGCGGACCTCGGGGACGCCGAACAGCGTGCCGAGGGCCGCGAAGACCAGCAGGACGGTGGCGCCGCCGAGCAGGGCGGCGGGCAGCGGCGCGGCGGCCGCCCGGATGGTGAGCGAGCCGATCGCGGCCGCGGCGATCGCGGCGGCCAGCAGCCGGGCCTGCCCGCCGAGCACCAGGCCGAGGCGCAGCGCGATGCCGCGCAGCATCAGGCCGCGCATCAGCAGCGCCGCGGTGAAGGTGATCCCGACGGCGTTGCCGGCGGCCAGGCCGGGCGCCCCGAACTGCGGGGTGAGGGTGACGCCGAGGGTGAAGGTGACGACCAGCCCGAGCGTCATCGCGCCGACCGGGTACCAGTCCAGCCAGGTGGTCCGGTCGCCCTCGGCGCGCGGGGCGTCGGCGCGCCGCACCACCGGGCGGACGCAGAAGTACGGCCGGACCATCACGCCGATCATCGCCTGGGCGGGCAGGCCGAAGCTGTACACCCGGATGACGGCGGCGGTGGCGTCGGTGTCGGCGGGGCCGAACGCGCCGCGCTGGAACAGCAGGGCGACCACGGCGGGGGCGCAGGCCAGCAGGAAGGCGGTGCCGAGCAGGACCAGCGCGGCGGCCTGGCCGAGGTCCTTCTCGACCCGGTCGCGGGCGGCGGTGAGGTCGCCGGCGGCCATCGCCCGGGCCACCACGGGGAAGGTCACCGTGACGATGAGGATCGCCGAGGTCATCGCCAACTGGCTGACCTTGGCGGCGTAGTTGAGGTGCGAGATGGTGCCGGGCGGCAGCGCGGAGCCGAGGTAGCGCTCGATGAACACCTGGGACTGCCGGGTCAGCGAGAACGCGGCCACCGGCAGCAGCGCCAGCGGGATCAGCACCAGTCCGCGCCCGGCGCCGCGCGGCCGGGAGCGCCGGCGGCGGGCGTGCAGCCGGCGGACGAACGGCACCACCAGCACGCCCGCCATCAGCAGGCTGCCGAGGGCGACGCCGAGCGCGGCGGAGCGCACCCCGAGCAGCCGGTGGCCGCTGAGCAGCAGCGCCAGGATGCCCAGGTTGTACATGACGTAGATGACGGCGGGCGCGGTGAACGCGTGCAGCGCGCGCAGCGCGGAGGCCAGGTAGCCGGCCACGCCGAACGGGACGACGGTGACGGCGGTGATCCGGGTGCAGGTGACGGCGAGCCGGGGGTCGGCCAGGCCGGGGGCGAGCAGGTCGACCAGCTGCGGGGCGAACAGTGCGACGGTGCCGGACAGCCCGCACAGCGCGAGCAGCAGCCAGGGCAGCGTGGTGCGCGTCAACTGCCGTACCGGGTCCGGACCTTGGGGGCGTTCCTCGCGCAGTACCAGGGCCAGGCTGAAGGCCGGGACCATCAGGAAGGCCATCGCGTCCTCGATCAGCAGTGGCGCGGCGGTCTCCGGCACCGTCCAGGCGACCAGGAACGCGTCGGTGCCCTGGTTGGCGCCGAAGTAGCGGGCCAGCAGCAGGTCGCGGAGCAGGCCGAGGCCGGAACCGGCGGCGCTGAGCAGGGCGGTCACGCCGAAGGCCTTGGCCAGGAAGCCGCCCCTGGGGGCGGTGTCGCCGTCGGCGCGCGGGGCCGGGACGGTCGTGGTGACGGCGGCCACCGGCTGTTCGGTCGTCATGCGCCGTACGCTCCAGAGGAGTCGGAGTGGGCGGGCCCCGGCAGTGCGGTGCGGGCGGCGAGGCCGAGCACC
Organism: Kitasatospora sp. NPDC059795; assembly: GCF_042732175.1. Lineage (NCBI taxonomy): Bacteria > Bacillati > Actinomycetota > Actinomycetes > Kitasatosporales > Streptomycetaceae > Kitasatospora > Kitasatospora sp. NPDC059795. The sequence continues at coordinate 193,885 of NZ_JBHWID010000012.1, read as the reverse complement.
ACGGAGGTCAGCACGGTGGTGGTGCCGCCGATGTCGGCGTACAGGAAGTCCCAGAGCACCCAGCAGAGCAGGGCGAGGGCGGCCAACCCGGGGCCGCCGGCGCGGCGCAGGCAGCCCAGCAGCAGGGTCAGGAACAGCGCGAGGTAGGCGAGCACGCCGAGCAGGCCCTGTTCGCTGAGCACCAGGAAGTACATGTTGTGCGGGGAGAGCAGCGGTTCGCGCTGGAAGCCGATGGTGGAGTCGGCGGCGTCGCTGCCGGAGGAGAGCCGCAGCGGGGCGTGGCTGTCGCGCAGTTGCTGGAACGCCTTGGGTCCGGCGCCGGCCACCGGGTGGTCCTGCCAGATCCGGCCGGCGGTGGCCCACAGGTCGTAGCGGTCGGAGACGGACTGGTCGGGGGCGGCGGAGACCGAGCCGATCGAGCCGAGCCGTTCGGTGACGCCGGACGCGCCGAGGCCGAGCCCGCCGATCAGCACCACGGCGGCGGCCCCGCCGACCAGCGCGCCCTTGACGGCCAGTCGGGCGTCGGCGCGCAGCAGCAGCACGGTGGCGGCGACCGCGGTGGCGATCCAGCTGCCCCGGCTGAACGACACCGCCAGCGGGAAGGCCAGGAAGGCGGCGCTCGCCCACATCGCGCGGCGCAGCGGCCGGCTGCCGCCGGGGCCGCGTTCGGCCAGCGCCAGGGCGAGGGCGGCCAGCAGCCCGAAGGAGACCACGCCGGACATCGCCATGATGTCGAGCGCGCCGAAGGTGCCGACGGCGCGGATCGGCTGCCCGGTGTAGGACGCGCCGGTGCGGGTCAGGTACTGGAGGGCGCCGACCGCGCCCTCGATCAGCGCGGCCAGCACGAACGAGCCGAGCACCAGCCGCTGGTCGTGCCGGTCGCGGACGGCGAGCAGCACGGCGGCGGGCACCAGCACGAAGATCTGCGTCAGCCGGACGAAGCCGGTGAGGCTGGCGGCCTGGTCGACGGAGTGCACGGTGGCGACGGCGGCGGCCAGCACCACGGCGCCGAACAGCAGGGCGGCGGCCGGGTCGAGCCGGGGCAGCCGGCCGCGCAGCAGCCCGACGGCGGTCAGCGCGACCAGGGCCAGCGAGGCCAGGTCGGCCGGGGTGACGTGGACGGCGGCGGTGACGTCCTTCTCCCCGGTGGGGACGCAGACCAGCAGCACGGTGGCGGCGGCGAGCCAGCTCGGCCGTGGCGCGGCTATGCCGGTCGGCCGCGCGGCGGCGAGCGGGAGTCGGAGGGCGACGGCCACGGTCAGCTCCCGTCCGGGCGGACCACGAGGGCGGCGGTGCGGAGCAGGATCTTGGCGTCCTGCCAGAGGTTCCAGCCCTCGATGTAGCGGTTGTCGAAGCGGGCCCGGTCCTCGATGGAGGTGTCTCCGCGCAGGCCGTTGACCTGGGCGAGTCCGGTGAGCCCGACGGGGACGCGGTGCCGGTCGGCGTACTCGGGGTAGGCCTGGCCGAACCGCATGACGAAGTAGGGGCGTTCGGGGCGCGGGCCGACCAGGCTCATGTCGCCGCGCAGCACGTTCCACAGCTGCGGGAGCTCGTCCAGCGAGGTCTTGCGCAGGAACCTGCCGACCGGGCCCATCCGGTGGTCCTGCGCGATGTTCCAGCGGGTGGCCGACTCGTGCTCGTTGCTGGGGCGCAGGGTGCGGAACTTGAGGAGGGTGAAGACCCGGCCGTCGAGGCCGGTGCGCTGCTGGCGGAAGAGCATGCCCGGGCCGGTCTCCCAGCGCACCGCGAGGGCGCAGGCGGCGAGGAGCGGGGAGATCAGCAGCAGGCCGAGGCCGGCGGCGGCGATGTCGAAGGCGCGCTTGACGACCCAGCCGTGCCGGCGCATCGCGGGGGCGCCGAGCCGCAGGCAGGGGAAGCCCCACAGGTGGTCGCCGGCGGTGCCCTGCACGGAGTCGAACTCGCGCAGGCCGGGCAGCAGCCAGACCTGGCAGCCGAGCCGGGCGGCGTGCCGCAGGGTGGCGAGCGTGGCGGCGTCGTCGGCGGCGCCGCCGGTGGCCAGCACGTGGTGGATGCGGTGGCGGCGCAGCACCCGGCCGAGCACCTCGCGGCCGCCGAGCACCGGCAGCGGCCCGCCGGGGGGCAGCAGCACCGGGTCGGGGTCGAGGTAGCCGACCGGCCGCAGGCCGTACTCGGGGCGGGCGATGAGCACGTCGGCGATCCGCTGGCCGAGTTCGCCGGCGCCGAGGATCAGCACCGGGCTGGGACGGCGGCGGCGGGCCCGGCGGGTGAGGTGGTGGACGTAGGCGCGGCCGAGGGCGGCGAGCGGGAGCATCAGCAGCAGCAGGGCGAGCAGCCGCATCGGGCCCATCGCGCCGAGGTCGGTCCAGTGGCCGGTCAGGCAGGCGTCGGCGGTGACGGCGAAGGCGGTGGCGACGGCGGCGCGGGCGGCCAGGGCGGGGAACTCGTCGAGGGCGGAGAGGCTGAGCCGGCTGCGGTAGAGGCCGCCGGCCAGGTTGAGCGGGAGCAGGGCGGGCAGCAGCAGGAGGGCGGTGGCGGTCGGCCGGGCGGCGTCCGGCGCGGTGGCGGTGGCGGCCAGCGCGACCGCCAGGGTGTCGGCGCCGGCGAGCGCGAGCGGCAGGGCGACCCGGGAGTGCAGCCCGCCGCGGTGTCGGCCGACGCCGGCCGAGGTCCGGGGCGGCAGCGCCCGGGACCGCGGTCGGTCGAGGAGTCCGGCACCGTGGCGGCCGGGACCGGCCAGCACGTCGGCCGACCGCGGCACACTCTCGTGGTCAATGCTCATCAGCGCACGAACTCCCCTGCTGTGAACCCGTCCAGGTATGCACCTGCTGCCACAATTGACGGTCGATCATTTCCCCGGTGGAAAAAGGGACGAAGCAGGCAGAATCAGACATTACCGAACGCCCTTACCAGCACAGGCAGCTGACATGCCATTTCATTCCACCCGCCCAATAATCAGACATTCAGGAAGGAAGGCCACACCAGTGCGGGTGGGCTCCCACGGCCTGACAAACGATCAGAATCGCTGCGGGACACGCGATGCACGGCCCACCGGGACCACCCGACTCCGAACAATAGTCCGGTAAATAGCCGCCACCTGCGAGATTACTTGCCGGATATCGTGATGATCTGCCACATGCTCGCGCGCCAGCAGGCCGAGCCGTTCGCATTCGATCCGATCGGAAAGCAGTTCGACCAACCGTTCGGCCATCGCTCGGGAATTCTCCGGCGGCACCACCGAACGGCCGAGCTCGCCCGGCGGAACGCACTCCCGTGCCCCCGCGACATCGGTCAGCAGCACCGCCCGTCCGCACGCCATCGCCTCCAGCGGCGCCAGCGCCATCCCCTCCCAGCGCGAGGGCAGCACCATCAGGTCGGCGGCGGCCAGCCACAGCCGGGGGTCCGCCACGTCGCCCACCAGCCGCACCCGGGACGGGTCGGGCAGCGTCCGCACCCGCGCGGCCAGCGCGTCCGCGTCCGGGCCGCCGCCGACCAGCACCAGCCGGGCCTCCGGCAGCCGGATCTGCACCCGCTGCCAGGCGTCCAGCAGGACGTCCTGGCCCTTCTGGCGGCACAGCCGGCCCACGCAGACCGCCAGCGGGACGGACTGCTCCAGGCCCAGGGTCATCCTGGCCGCCCGCCGGGACGCCGGGTCGGCGGGCGTGAAGTGCGTCAGGTCCACGCCGTTGGGCACCACCCGCCAGTCCGCGACCAGCCCGGCCGCCACGCCGTCCGCCTTCTCCCGCTCGCTGACGCACAGCAGGGAACGGGACCACCGGGTGGCGAACCGCTCCCAGCGCAGGCCGGCCAGGGCGAGCCGGCCCTCGACGGCGGCGAACGACCAGGCGTGCGGCTGGAACACCGTGGGCGCGCAGCCGCGGGCGGCCAGCCGGCCTGCCAGCCCGGCCTTCGCGCTGTGCAGGTGCAGCACGTCCGGTGCGGTGCGGCGCAGGATCCGGCGCAGCCGCCAGGCCTCGCCGACGGTGCCGGGTCCGGGTGAGCGTTCGGCGGGCCAGTCCAGGACCCGGGCGCCGGCGGCGGCGGCCTCCTGGGCGAGCCGGCCGCCGGGCGGACAGGCCACCAGGACCCGGCAGCCGGCCGCGCGCTGTCCGCGCACCAGGTCGACCACCACCCGAGCCACGCCGCCTTCGACCGGTTGGGAGACATGAAGGATCGTCATCTGCACGGCCCGGAGCCTAAGTTGGCGGACATGGCCGACCGGGCGCACTTCACTCGTACGGGGAAGCAGAACACCCGCACGGCTGACATGCCGTACGGGTGTCCGAATCGCTGTGCGGCTCAGCCGAGTTCGGCCGCCAGGTTGGCCAGGACCTGGTCGTGGATCCGGTTCAGGCCCTTGGGGGCGAAGGTGCGCTCGAAGAAGCCGCCGATGCCGGTCGCACCGGTCCAGGTCGCCTCGACGGTGACCTTGCTGCCGCTCTCGCCGGTGGCCGCGACCGTCCAGGTGATCACCATCGAGGAGTTGGCGTCGGTCTCCACCAGGGTGTCCGGGCTCGGCGCCGTCACCGTGAACAGGCAGTCCCGGACGCGCTTCTCGGTGGCCTGGAGCTTCCAGTGCACCTGGGTGCCCGCGCCCGCGCCGCCCGCCCGCACCTCGTACTCGCTGTACTGCACGGGCAGCAGCTTCGGCCGGGTCACCGCGTAGTCGGCCAGCGCTTCGTACACCCGGGCCGGGTCGGCCCCGTACGTCCGCCCGGTGGTGGCGTGCACCTTGCCCATCTGCTCACTTCTCCTCGGTCCGGCCGTCTGCGCATCCGCACTCGGCGTCACCGCCAAGCCAACCATCGCGACCTGTCCCCGCCAAACCCGGAACGGGCTCGCGTTAGGGTGGGCGAATGCTGGATGAGGTGACGGCGCTGCGGTACGTCGACCCGCTGCGCGCGGGCGGATCGGTTCCCGGTGTGGTGGAGGCCGACGACCTGGGCACGTACGTGGTCAAGTTCACCGGCGCGGCGCAGGGCGTCAAGGCGCTGGTGGCCGAGGTCGTGGTCGGCGAGCTGGCCCGCCGGCTCGGACTGCGGGTTCCGCCACTGGTACTGGTCGACTTCGACCCGGCGGTCGCGGCGGACGAACCCGACCAGGAGATCCAGGACCTGCTGCGGGCCAGCGCCGGCCGCAACCTCGGCATGGACCTGCTCCCGGGCGCCCGCGACTTCAAACCCGGCATGATCGACGTCTCCCCCGCCGAGGCCGGACGGATCGTCTGGCTGGACGCGCTGACCGGCAACGTCGACCGCAGCGTGCACAACCCCAACCTGATGGTCTGGCACGGGAAGCTCTGGCTGATCGACAACGGCGCCGGGCTGATCTTCCACCACCGCTGGTCCTCGGCCGCGGCCTCGGTGCACAAGCGCTACGACCTCAGCGGCCACGCGCTCGGCGGCTACGGCCCGGACGTGGCCGCCGCGGACGCCGCGCTCGCGCCCCTGGTGACGCCCGAACTCCTCGCCGAGGTCACCGCGTTGGTGCCGGACGCCTGGCTGGCCGACGAGCCGGGCTTCGACTCGCCGTCCGCCGTCCGGACCGCGTACGTGGAACACCTCGCCGCCCGGGTCGCCGACTCGGCCGCCTGGCTGCCCGAAGGCTTCGCCACCCCGGCCCAGATCCGCGCCGCCGAGGAACGCGCCGCCGCCGCCCGCACCGCCGCCCGCCCCGCCTGGCTCAAGCAGGTCCCCAACCGCTCCGGCCTCGCCTCCGTGGAGCCGGACTGGTCCCGCCACATCGCCCCCGAAAACTGACCTGCGGTCGGCAGAACCGACCACCGGCCGACGGCACCCACGACCGGAGCGACCGACACCCGCCCGACCCGAAGGCCGGACGGGGCCGGTGGCCCGACTGCGGGCGGGGTGTTACTGGCCGGCGGCCTTGGCCGCGTTGACGATGCCGGCGCCGTAGAAGCCGTTGTTGGCCTCGGTGCCCTCGCAGGTGGCCTTGTAGAGGCCGGTGCCGCCGGGGTTGAAGACGCCGGTGGGGCAGGCGTGCGGGTCGGCCTGCTTCACCAGGAGGGTGCGCAGCTGGTCGGCGTTGGCGCCCGGGTGGGTGGAGGCGAGCAGGGCGAGGACGCCGGCCACGTGCGGGGAGGCCATCGAGGTGCCCGACATGTAGGCGTACTTGTTGCCGGGGACGGTGGAGAGCACGCCGCCCTTGCGGTCGGGGGTGTTGGGGGCCTGGAAGGCGGTGGCGTCGCCGCCGGGGGCGGAGACGGCGACCTTGTTCAGGCCGTAGCTGGAGTAGTAGGACTTGTCGCCCTTCGAGCCGATCGCCGACACCCCGATCACGCCCGGCAGTTCGGCGGGCAGGTTGAGGCAGCTGGCGTCGATCGGCCGCTCGGCCGGGTCGGTGTCGTCGGGGCTGCTGACGTCGACGGTCTTGTGCGCGAGGTCGATGTTCTCGTTGCCCGCGGCGGCGACGTTCAGCACTCCGCCCCGGCGGGAGTAGTCGACGGCCCGGCGGACGGACTCGGCGACGGCGGCCTGGTCGGGGTCGCCGGCGCAGTTGAACATCCACGGGTCGACGTAGTAGCTGTTGTTGGTGATCGTGAAGTGGTGCTCGGCGGCCCAGACGAAGCCGCAGATCGCGTACTCGGGGTAGATGAACCCGCCGTTGTCGACCACCTTGACGGCGGCCAGCCGGACGCCGGGGGCGATGCCCTCGATGCCCTTGCCGTTCTTCGCGGCGGCGATGGTGCCGGCCACGTGGGTGCCGTGGCTGCTGCTGGTGGGCTGCCAGGACTGCCAGTCGGTGTCGGGGCGGCCGCTCAGGCAGGACGCGGAGAGCGCCGGGTCGACGGCGGCGGCGAGGTCCTCGTGGGTGGCGTCGATGCCGGAGTCGAGCACGCCGACCACCACGTCGCGGCTGCCGAGCGTCGCGGTGTGGGCCCGGTCGACGCCGATCTGCCGCATGTCCCACTGGTTGGCCCAGAGCGGCTCGTTGCCGTCGGCGGTGGCGCCGGTCGGCGCGGTCTCCTCGACGCCGACCTGGACGTCGGTGGAGGCCTGGATGCCGGCGGTGCGGCTGGCGCCGATCGAGTCGATGGTCTTCGACTGGCGGAGCTTGGCGGCGAAGCCGGGGTCGGACGAGCGGGCGATCACCACGCCTATCTGCTCGTAGGAGGCGACGATGCTGCCGCCGGCCGCCCGGATCTCACGCTCCGCCTTCTGGGTCTGTCCGTGGTTGGCCTTGGTGTTGACCACGTAGTTCATCGGCTGCCCGGTGGCGGCCGAGGCGGTGGCCGCGGCGGCGCTGCCGACGGGTCCGGCGAGGGCGCCGGCCGTGACCAGGGCGAGACCTGCGGCGAGGAGTGCGGAGCGGCGGATCCGGGGAACGCTCATAGGGGTTGACCCTTCCGAGAGTCGGCGGACGCGATCGAGGTGATCGAAAGCGCGCGAATGGCCGGGAGACTATTCAGCCCATATGACAAAAATCAAGAGGTAGTAAAACAATCGGCCCAGGACGGGCGAGTGCCCGGTCCGCTGTCGGTCGGACCGGGCACTCGGACTGTGGTGCGGCTGCGGGCTGCGGACGCGCGGTTGCGGACGGACCGTTGGGGACGGACCGTTGGGGACGGGCGGTCAGCCGCCGAACAGCTCGCCGTAGGCGGCCATCGCCGTGGCGATGTCGGCCTGCGCCCAGAACCGGTGGTACGTGAAGGTCGGCGCCGCGCCGCCGTTCAGGTAGCTCTGCACCTTCGCGAACGACGGGTCCTGCTGGTACCAGGAGCGGATCGACAGGAACGTCGAACTGCTGTTGATCGCATCGCCGTTGGGCATCGTGCCGGTCCAACCGCCGGGCACCGACACCGAGTCCTTGAACCGGTTGTAGTCGGTCCGCGTCTCCGGCACCGAAATGCCCATGGTGTCCTGGTTGTTGGCCCACATGCCGTCCAGCAGCTTCTGCGCGGCGGTCTTCGCCGTCGTGTTGCCGGACTTCGCCGCGTAGTAGGACAGCAGCTTGGCGTACGAGCCCGCCACGCCGACGTCGTTGGTGTAGTCGACCACGCTCACGTGCAGGCCGGTGTTGGCGCCCGGGGAGGCGGCGTTCCAGGTGTCCGGCTTGCCGCTCCAGGACAGCGTGGACGGGATCTTGTAGCTGCCGTCGGCGTTGAAGGTGGTCCGGGACAGCGCCCAGGTCACCCACTTGTCCAGGATGGCCTTGGCCTTGGCGTCGCCGCTGGAGTAGTAGTACTCGGCCATCCGCTCCAGGCCCCAGGCCTGGAAGCCGAACCACTGGTTGGACGGCGGGTCGTGGTAGACCGGCGCCTCGTCGTAGAACATCCCGTAGAACGTCGGGGTGCCGGCCGGCGGGGTGTCGTAGCTGCCGTTCCAGCTGTTGGTGGCGCCGCCCGCGATGGCGCCCTCGCTGGACTGCAGCCACTGGGTGAACTCGACCTGGCGGCCCATCGAGGTGGTCCAGTCGGTCTTGCCGGTGCTCGACTTCGGGGCCATCGCCGGGTCGTTGACCAGCGCGTACGCGGCCATCAGGTTCTGGTAGCCGCCGTGCGCCGCGCTGTCGCCGATCCGCCAGGCCCAGCCGGCCGAGGTGTCGGTGGCGCCGCCCCAGGCGTAGTACCAGGACAGCAGGTAGTGCTCGGAGTCCTTGCCGTTGCCGGCCGCGCAGGTGGTCGGGCCGGTGCAGTTGCCGACCTTCTTGAAGTACTTGTCGAAGAACGAGTACCGCAGGTAGTCGCCCATCTTGCCCGCCTTGGCGACCGTGGTCGCCACCTGCGGGCCGTTGCCCTGCGCCTTGGCCCAGGTGTCGGCCCAGTACGCGGCCTGGATGGCGCGGGCGTCGGCGTCCGGCGCGTCGGTGTACTTCCACTGCTTGGCGTAGGAGCTGTCCTTGATGAACAGGTCCAGGTAGCCGTTCTTGCCGCCGTAGGTGAACTTGTCGCAGGTCGGCTGCGGGATGGTCTCCCACACCGACTCCTGCGCGCCGCGCTGGTAGGTGTTGATGAACGACGGCCCGGTGTCGGTCGGCCCGGCCTCGCACTTGCCGGGCGCGTTGCCGTAGCCGTACACGTTGTCGACGTCCTGCAGCCAGTGCATGCCGTAGATGTCGTCGGTGCCGTACGCGCTCTTCAGCTCCGCGGCGATCGGGTCGTTGCCCGGGGTGACGGCCGAGTCCATGGCCGACGGGTAGTCGCTCGGCAGCGGGTGCTCGGGCGCGTAGGTGGCCGGCTTGGACGCGTTGTACGCCGAGTTGGTGGGCTGGTCGGCGTGACCCGGGATCATGTACGTCTCCATGAGCGTCCACGCCGAGTTGAACTTCGACCAGTCCTTCGTCACCCGCCCGTACTGGGCCTCCAGCCAGAGCAGGTACGAGTACGCCTCCGAGGTGGTCTCGTGCCCCTGGTCCGGGGCCTCCACCAGCAGGGTCTCCACCGAGTGGTACGGGATGCCCTCGGGCGAGAAGTAGCCGTTCGCCGGGTCCTTGATCTTGTTGTAGAGCTGCAGGAACCGGTCGTTGTACACGCCCGAGGCGGCGGCCAGTTCGGTCACCGTGACCGCCGAGGAGGTGTAGCCGGTGGCGGCGGAGGTGAAGGTCGCCGAGCCGGTGGACGAGGCGTCCGCGGTGAGCGTCACGGTCTGCGCGGTGGACCAGTTGCTCGGCGTGAAGGTCAGCGTCCCGCCGGAGCTGACGGACAGCCCGGTGTTGCCCGAGGTGCGGGTGGTGGTGACGGTGACGTTCGCGCTCGGCTGGCCGGACAGCTTCACGGTGAAGCTGCCGGTCTTGCCCTGGTTGACCGACAGCGTCAGCGGGGTGGCCGTGACGGCCGGCCCCGACGCCACCGTGATGCCCGCCGGGGTGGACTCGCTGCTCGCCCCGAGGCTGTCGTACGCCTTCGCGTAGATCGAGTGGCTGCCGCTCGCCGCGCCCGTCCAGTTGAAGGTGTAAGGGGCGGCGGTGGCGGTGCCGAGCAGCGTGGTGTTGTCGTAGAACTCGACCTTGCCGATGCTCGCGCCGTCCGCCGCGCTCGCCGTCGCGGAGAGCGGGATCGCCGCCCCCGCCTGGTAGTTGGCGCCCGGGGCCGGGCTGGTCAGGGTGGTGGTAGGGGCCGCGTGCGCGCCCGTGCAGCTGGTTCCGTTGACCGCGAACGAGGTCGGGGCCGCGTTGGTGCCGCTGTACGAGAAGTTGGCGCCCGCGCTGACCGAGCCGCCGGCCGGGATCGCGCCGTTCCAGTCGGCGTTGACCACCGTGACGTTCTTGCCGGACTGGCTCCAGGTGCCGCTCCAACCCGCGCCGGAGAGCGTCTGGTTGCCGGCGTACGCGTAGGTGAGCGTCCAGCCGTTGAGCGCGGCGGCGCCCTTGTTGTTGATCGCCACGTTGGCGGTGAAGCCGGTGCCCCAGTCACTGACCGTGTAGTCGACGGAGCACTGGACGGCGGCGGCCGACGCGGGCACCACCACGGCGGTGGACAGGCCGGCCGTGAGCAGCAGGAGGGCGGCGCTCAGCGCCGTGGCCCGGTTGCGGGGTGGAGACATGACGGCTCCTCGGTGGGGGTGGGTGGGGGAGTCCTGGGGTGGAGTCCTGGGGTGGGAGCGCTCCCAAATATCGGGAGCGGGGTGGCGGGTGTCAAGAGAGTGCGCAGCCTGGATCACCGTCAACTCCCTTGCACCGAGCCGCGATTCACGCTGTGACTGTGGGAGCGCACCCACTCGCGCCCCGCCGGGCGGTGTGAAACTTACCGACGCCCGGCCAGCACCCGGGCCACCCGCCCGCGCACCCGCGCCGACGCACCGGCCGACTCCCCGAGCGCCCGGACCCGCCCGGCCGACACCTCGGCCCGACCCGCCAACGCGATCACCGCCGCGTACGGCCGCCGCCCCGCCGCGAGCTGCTCCGCCACCGCCGCGAGCACGACGTCCAGCACCGGGGCGTCCGCGCTCGGATGCTCGGCCAGCAGCCGCAGCAGCCGGTTGTCGTTCCAGGCGGTGGACCTGCCGCGCGGCGCCGCCGCCAGTGCCGCCAACGCGTCCTGCGGGGTGCGCGGATTCTCGGCGAGCGCCTGGTCGACGAACGGCAGCCCGACGGCCACCAGCGCACGCAGCACGTCCGGGTCGCACGAACTGCGGGCCGCCTCCAGGCGATCGACGGGCGTGGGCATCGTCTCGGACCCCTCTGAGCTGCGGTCGGGCCCGCCATCCTGCCAAGCGGGAGGCGGCGGCCGCCACCGCATTGCGCGCGGGGGGCGGGCGGCCCGGGCCGGGCCGCCCGCCGGCGGCCTGCCCGGCGGCCTGCCCGGCGGTCGGGGTCAGCGGGCCGGGCGTTCGCCTGCGCCGCGGCAGAAGGGGCAGGCCCGGCTGCCGTTGCAGTCGCCGCAGCGGGCGCGGCCTTCGGTGCGGCCGCCCCAGGTGACGCCGCCCATGGTCCAGCCGCGACCCCAGCAGCGTTCGCACCAGCCGAGGCCCTCGCACTCGGGGCAGAGTTCGTGGCCGGGGCGGACGTCCTCGGGGGCGAGGAGCGGCTCGGGCCGGACGAACACCTCCGGGCGGTGCAGGGCCATCGGCTCCAGGTCGGCCCGGCAGAGGGTCAGGCCGCGCGTGGGGTGGAAGTGCAGGCGCAGCGTCATGCCGTCGCGCCAGGCGTGCAGCACGGCGGATCCGGTCCCGGTGCGTTCCACCGTGGTCTGCCAGTCGGCGAGTGCCGCCTCGGCCCGGGCCGGCAGGTCGGGGTCGGGGTCGGTCGGCGGGCGGTCGAAGGCCACCTGGCGGTGGTAGCCGAAGGACAGCGGGTTGCCGAAGGCGGTGATGTCCGGGTGCTCGGGCAGCCGGACCGCCGGCGCGAGCCCGGGGGCCAGCGTCTCCAGCAGGGCGGCGAACTCGGCGAACAGCCGCTCCCCGCGCCGCCGCAGCTCGTCCCGTGCTCCGGGTATCTCCTCGCCCGCCATCCGCCGCCCCTCGCCTCGAAGTGCCGTCAACTGGCCGGAGGCGTCCGGATGGTGCTCGGTGCGCGCCGGGCGGGCCGATTCTAGTGCCGCCGAACGGGCCGACCCGGCAAGCTGCACGTTTTTGCACGGTTCAGCGGATCGGTGCGAACGGGCCGTGCAGCGCCGCCCACTGGAGCAGCAGGACGGTCTTGCCGTCGGCGATCCGCCCGTCCAGGGCCATCGCGAGCGCCTCGGCGAAGGGCAGTTCGAGCACCTCGATGTCCTCGCCGTCCTCGGCCAGCCCGCCACCGGGGCCGGTGCGGTCGGCGGGGCGGTAGGGCGCGGCGTAGCAGTGCAGCCGCTCGGTCACCGACCCGGGGCTCATGTACGCGTCCAACACGTGGGTGAGCGGGCCGAGTTCGACCCCGAGTTCCTCGGCGCTCTCGCGGCGGATCGCAGTGGCCGGGTCGTCGTCGTCCAGTAGGCCGGCGGCGGCCTCGATCAGCAAGCCGTCGGGGTGGCCGTTGACGTACGCCGGGTAGCGGAACTGGCGGGTGAGCAGGACGCAGCCGCGGTCGGCGTCGTACGGCAGCACCGCCGCGCCGTTGCCGCGGTCGTAGGTCTCGCGCTGCTGGGTGGTCCAGCTGCCGTCGCGGCGGCGGTGGTCGAAGGTGGTGCGGCGCAGGACGTGCCAGCCCTGCGAGGTGAGTTCGACCTCGCGCACCACCACGTCGGGGTTGCCGCGCAGCTCGCGTCCGGCCCGGTCCAGTCCGGTGCGGCCCCGGTGGTCGGGGACGTCGATGCCGGGGCGGCCGGTCATCGCGTCACCTGCGGTGCGCGGCGCGGGAGTTCGGAGACGTCGTGGTAGACGGGGAGGCCGCGGCGGCGGGCGGTGGCGACGTCCTGGTCGGCGCCCGTCGATTCGCCGGGCAGGCGGAGCACGGCGTCGCAGTGGGCGAGCAGCCGGTCGGCGGCCGGGTACAGCACCTGGTCGGCGAGCGGGTCGGTCGGTCCGGCGCCGGCCGAGCGCAGGACGGGCAGCGCGATCCACTCGCCGATCACCGGCAGGTGGCCGGCCGCGAAGACCGGCCAGGCGGCGGCCTCCAGTCGGGCCAGGTTGGCGGCCATCGCCTGCGGGTCGCCGTCGGTGCCGGAGCGGTACGGTCCGGCGATCAGGACGAGCATGGGTGCGTCGGTGTCGGTCATGGGCCGCTACCATACACGCATAAACGTGCAAGAACAGGAGAGAACGAGAATGCTGGCTGCTGAACGGCGCGACCACCTGCTGGCCCTGCTCGCCCGCGAGGGCAAGGTGGTGGCCAAGGACGTCGCCGCCGACCTCGGCATCTCCGAGGACAGCGTCCGCCGCGACCTGCGCGACCTGGCCGCCGAGGGCCTGTGCCAGCGGGTCTACGGCGGGGCGCTGCCCGCCTCGCCCGCCGTCGTCGGGTACGCGGAGCGGCAGTCGGTGACCCCCGACGGCAAGCGCCGGGTCGCGGCGGCGGCCGTCGGACTCGTCCGCCCCGGCAGCACGTTGATCCTCGACGGCGGCACCACCGCGCTCGCCGTGGCCGGCCTGCTCCCGCCCGACCTCGACTGCACCGTGATCACCCACAGCCCGACCGTGGTGGCGGCCCTGCTGGAGCACCCGCGCGCCGAGCTCTTCCTCCTCGGCGGGCGGATCTTCAAGCACTCCGCCGTCGCGTGCGGCGCCGCCGCCGTCGAGGCCGCCCAGAACGTCTCCGCCGACCTCTGCCTGCTCGGCGTCACCGGCGTCCACCCGGAGGCCGGCCTGACCACCGGCGACGCCGACGAGGCCGCCATGAAGCGCGCCCTGGCCGCCCGCGCCGCCGAGACCTGGATCCTCGCCTCGGCCGAGAAGATCGGCGCCGCCTCCCCGTTCCGCGTCCTGCCGTGGCCCCGCATCGCCGGCCTGGTCACCGACGCGGATCCGGCCCACCCGGTGCTGGAGCGCCTCGCGGCCGACGGAGTGGAGGTCCTGACGGCCCGCTGAGAGTCGGGAAAAAATTTCGCGCCCACCCCGTGACACCGCTGCCACCCTGTTCCGTCTGAAGGGTGACGAGGTACGGACCCGGGGGAGAACAGCGAACGTGGCAGGAGCAACAGGGCGCAGCGCCGAACTGGAGTACGCGGAGTTCGCCGCGAACCGCTCCGGCCCGCTCTACCGATCGGCCTGTCTGCTGACGGGTGGCGACACCCATCTCGCCGAGGATCTGGTGCAGGAGACGCTGAGTCGGATGTACGTGGTGTGGCGGCGGCCGGGGCGGTTGTTCGGCGGTCGGGCGATCGAGAACCCGGCGGGCTACGCACAGGGGGTGCTGTACCGGCAGTTCATCGACCACCATCGGCGGCGCAGTTCGGGCGAGCGTCCGATCGCCGAGGTCCCGGACCTGGCGGGCCCGGACGGCGACAGCACCTTGCGGATGACGCTGCTCCAGGCGCTGGGCGAACTCCCGCCCCGGGACCGCGCGGTGCTGGTGCTGCGCTACTGGGAGGACGTCAGCGTCGAGGAGACGGCGGAGATCCTGCGCTGCCGCCCGGGCGCGGTCCGGTCGCAGGCCTCGCGGGCGCTGGCCCGGCTGCGGGCCCTGCTGGGCGACGGCCTGACCGACCTCGCCGCGCACTGACGCCGGTCGGCGCCCCGCCTTGTCCATGTCCTTCAGCTCCCGGAGACGGTGATCACGCATGCCCGCACTGCCCGAGCACGACTTCGAGGACCGGCTGTGCCAGGTCTTCCGCGAGACCGGCGAGAGCTTCGTCCCCGACACCCCGACGCTGACCGCGGGCGGCGCGACCCGGGGCCGCCGCCGTCAGCGCCGCCGGCTGGCGCTGGGGGCGGCCGCCGCGGTGCTGCTGGTGAGCGGGGCGACGGCGGCGGTCCTGCCGGGCGACCTGTACACGGACGGCGTCGGCCCGGCGACGTCCGCCACACCCTCCCCCTTTGTCAGTGATCCTTCCGGTGCCGCCCGTATCCCGCAGGAGGCGCACCTGGTCTCGGCGGTGGCGGAGCGGCTGCCGGCGGAGCTGAAGATCCTCCGCTCCGACGGGTCGGCGATCGGGTCGGCCGCGTTCCCGACCACCCGGGCGTGGGCGTCGCTGAGCCTGGACGACGGCGACGGTCCGACCCAGCTGACGGTGGACATCTACCGGGCGGGCGGCCCGCCGCCGGAGAATTCCTGCCCGGCGTACTCGCTCGAGGACGTGATCTGCCAGGAGGCGGCCCAGGACGACGGCAGCAAGGTGACCGTCGTCGAATGGACCGAGGCATCGGCCCGGCGGGGGCGCACCGCAGTCCAGTGGGACACCACGGACGGGCTCAGGGTCGTCGTCAGCTCGACCGGCTACGCCACGGCGAACGGGCGTCCCCGGGCGAAGCCGCTGCTGTCCGTCACCCGGCTCTGGACGCTGGCCACCGACCCGGGTTGGCGCGCCTTCGCGGGGCCGCTGAGCCGGACCCTGCCGAAGCTCCCGGTCGACGCCCCGGTGCAGCGCCCCGACCTGCTGCCGCCCGGCCTGAAGGTGCTGTCCAGCACCTCCGGCCCGGAGCAGACGGCGACGCTGACCGATCAGGACCGGAGGGTCGTCCTGCACTTCGCGCAGGAGGAGGCCGACGAGACCGCCCGGACCTGGTTCGCGGACGCCCCGGTGCTGCCCGACGACACCCGCATCCGCAGCGTCGAGAACCGCCCGGTGCCGAACGCCCAGGGCGCCACCGAGACGGTCGTCGACATCCTGCGCCCGGACGGCAACCGGGTCCGGGTGACGGCCGTGAACCCGGCGGGCGCGGACGACGCCGACGCCGGCCGGGCGCCCCTGGTGTCGCTCGACCAGTTGACCGCGATCGCCATGTGCCCGGGCTGGACGGTGCCGCCGGCGAACTGATCGGGCTCGGCGGCGGGACGGCCCGACGGAACGTCAGTAGCGGTAGCGGACGGCCTCGATGATCCGAGCCGGCTCGTGGTCGGCGAAGCGGGCGATCTCGGCCTCGCGGACGTCGATCACGGACTGCCAGAGCGACTCGCCCATCGCGGTGCGCAGCACCTCGGACTTGCGCAGGGCGTCGACGGCCTCGTCGAGGCGGGCGGGGAGGCGTTCGGCGACGCCGTCGGGGTCGCCGGTGGTCTCGGCGGGGAGGCTGAGCGCGGCGCCGAGGCCGGCCAGCCCGGCGGCGAGGACGCCGCCGACCGCGAGGTAGGGGTTGGCGGCGGCGTCGAAGCACTTGACCTCGGCGTTGGCCTGCTCGGGCGCGGAGCCGGTGATGAGCCGGAGCGCGGCCTCCCGGTTCTCCAGGCCCCAGCAGCGGTGCGGGCCGGACCAGTGGCCGGGCACCAGGCGAAGGTAGCTGGCGACGGACGGGGCGCCGAGGGCGAGCAGGGCGGGCAGTTCGGCGAGCACCCCGGCGAAGAACGCCTCGGCCTCCCGGGTGAGGCCGTGCGGGCCGCTGCCGCCGTGGCCGAGGTTCTGGCCGTCGCGCCACAGGCTGAGGTGCAGGTGGCCGCCGTTGCCGACGCCGCCGGGGGCGGTGACGGGGGCGAAGCTGGCCCGCAGGCCGTGCCGCAGCGAGACGGCCTGGACGGTGTGCCGGACCAGCAGCGCGGTGTCGGCGGCCTCGACGGGCCCGCCGGGGGCGACGGACAGCTCGAACTGGCCGTCGCTGTACTCGGGGTGGAGCTGGAGCACGGTCAGCTTCTGTTCGCGCAGGGTGCGCAGCAGGTCGCGCAGGTAGTCGCTGTTGGCGACCACGCGGCGCATGCCGTACGCGGGGCCGTCGCCGCCGCCCTCGACGATCCACTCGACCTCGATGCCGGCCTTGACGGTCAGCCCGCGTTCGGCGAGGGCCTCGGCGGTGCGGCGGGCGAACTGGCGCTGGCAGCCGGGGTGCGGTTCGCCCTGCTGGGTCCAGCGGTCGCCGGGGGCCCAGGCCCAGCCGGGCTGGGCGGCGAGCCGGTGCAGCGCGGCGACGTCGGGGACGAGGCGCAAGTCGCCGACGGGGCCCCCGGACGGGGCGAGCGAGTCGTCGACCAGGAACGCGTCGAAGCAGGGCGCGGCGCCGACGCCCCAGCGGGCGGCGCTCTCCAGGCCGCGGACGGGGACGGTCTTGACCCGGGTGACGCCGGCGTTGTCGACCCAGCCGACGATCACGCCGTCGACGCCCTCGGCCTCGATCCTGGTGGCGGCCAGTCGGGCCTCGGCGGCGCGCTCGGCGCGGGGCTTCTCGGTGCTCATGCGCCCATGCTGGCCTGCGACGATGCGGTGCCCGGGCGACTCGGCCGGGACGTCACCCGTCCGTGGAAACCTGAAAGTGACGCAGGTCACATCGGATGATGAAATTCCGGGGAGCCTCTCCCCGTTTGAACCTCCGTCGCAGCGAAACGGGGAGTTACTCCCCGCTCGCCCCACCCCGTTCTCCGTCCGCTCGAAGGGAGCACACCATGACCACCGTCACCGCTCCCCGCCGGCGTTCGGACGCCACCCGCAACCGCGAACGCATCGTCGCCGCCGCCCGCGAGGCCTTCGTCGAGTACGGGGCACTGGCCCCGCTCGACGAGATCGCCCGCCGGGCCGGCGTCGGCAACGCCACGCTGTACCGCAACTTCGCCGACCGCCGGACGCTGATCCAGCAGGTGTCGCTCGCCGTCATCGACCGGGTCGTGGCACACGCGCACGCGGCCGCCGCCGAGGAGCCCGACTCCTTCGCCGCGGTGAGCCGCTTCGTGCACGCCGCCGCCGACGAGCGGATCGGCGCGCTGTGCTCCCTGCTGTCCGGCACCATCGACCCCGACGACCCCGAACTCGCCGACGCCCGCGCCGAGATGAGACAGGCCACCGAGGACCTGGTCGCCCGCGCGCAGGCCGACGGACTGCTCCGCACCGACGTCGGAGCCGGCGACATCGTGGTCGCCATGTCCCAGCTCACCCGACCGCTCCCCGGCGCCGCCTGTCTCGACCTGGGCCCGCTGGTCCACCGTCACCTCCAACTGCTGCTGGACGGGCTGCGCACCACCACCCCGTCCCCGCTGCCCGGCCATGCCGTGACCCTGGAGGAACTCTCCCGGCGCGCCTGACGCACCCGGCTCAACTCCCGTTCCACCCATACGACTTACGACAGACCGCCCGACCGGGGCGGCTGCATGCCTCCGCACGTTCCGCACGTCCTCTTGCACTCACAGGTGGGTACCTCCATGTCCGAAACCCTCCAGCCGGACCCGCGCCGGTGGAAGGCGCTCGTCTTCATCGCCCTGGCACAGCTGATGGTCGTCCTCGACGCGACCGTCGTGAACATCGCGCTCCCCCGCGCCAAGGAAGACCTCGGCTTCGCCGACAGCACCACCCAGTGGGTGATCACCGCCTACGCGCTGGCCTTCGGCGGCCTGCTGCTGTTCGGCGGCCGCGTCGCGGACCTGTGGGGCCGCCGCCGGACCTTCATGGTCGGCCTGATCGGCTTCGCCGCCGCCTCCGCGATCGGCGGCGCCGCGGTCAACACCGCCATGCTGCTCGGCGCCCGCGCCCTGCAGGGCGTCTTCGGCGCGCTGCTCGCGCCCGCCGCGCTCTCGCTGCTCGCCGTCATGTTCAGCGACGGCAAGGAGCGCGCCAAGGCGTTCGGCATCTTCGGCGCCGTCGCCGGCGGTGGCGGTGCGATCGGCCTGATCCTGGGCGGCGCGCTCACCGAGTACCTGAACTGGCGCTGGACCTTCTACGTCAACATCCCGTTCGCCGCGGTCGCCCTGGCCGGCGCGATCCTGGTCATCCGCGAGCCCGCCGTCGGCCTCAACCGCAACCGCCTCGACATCCCGGGCGTGCTGCTGGTCACCACCGGCCTGGTCTCCCTGGTGTACGGCTTCACCCGCGCCGAGAGCCAGGGCTGGGGCGACTCCAGCACCATCGGCCTGTTCGTCGCCGCCGCCGTGCTGCTCGCCGCGTTCGTGGTCGTCGAGAGCCGGGTCTCCGCCCCGCTGCTGCCGCTGCGCGTGATCACCGACCGCAACCGCGGCGGCGTCTACCTCTCGCTCGGCATGGCCGTGATCGGCATGTTCGGCCTGTTCCTCTTCCTCACCCTCTACATGCAGGGCGTGCTGGGCTACAAGCCGCTGGTCAACGGTTTCGCCTTCCTCCCGATGGTGGCCGGCATGATCACCGGCTCCACCCAGATCGGCGCCCGCCTGATGACCCGGGTCCCGGCCCGCTACCTGATGGCGCCCGGCTTCCTGGTCGCCTCGCTCGGCCTGCTGATCCTCACCCAGATCGACGTGAACACCTCGTACTGGCAGATCCTGCCCGGCCTGGTCCTGATGGGCCTCGGCATGGGCACCGCGTTCATGCCCGCCATGAGCCTGGCCACCTTCGGCGTGCAGCCCCGTGACGCCGGCGTCGCCTCCGCGATGGTCAACACCTCCCAGCAGGTCGGCGGCGCGATCGGCACCGCCCTCCTCTCCACCGTCGCCCACAGCGCCGGCACCGCCTACCTCGACGCCCACAAGGCCGCCGCGGCCACCACCGACCCCAAGCTCTTCGCCCTGCAGATCCAGGTCCACTCCTACTCCACCGCCATCTGGTGGGCCTTCGGCATCCTGGTCCTGGCCGGCATCACCGCCTTCACCCTGATCACCGCCGGCAAGCCCGAACACCACGACTCCCCCGCCACCGCCGAGGACGCCGTCCCCGTCATGGCCCACTGACCCCCCACGACACCCGAACGGCCCCACCCGGAAACCCTCCGGGCGGGGCCGTTCCGCGTATCAGCGACCGAATTCCTTCGGGGCACCGCAGGATCAACCGCGGCCGCGCGAACCGCGATTGCCCCTTCCTACCCGCGAGTAGCTGGGCTACAGTGTCCGCACGCACCAGCGCCGGGCTTCGGGAGCCGCACCGGCGGGTTGCGCTTCTCCTCCCGTGTGCACGTCGGCGTCGCTTCATGACCTTTCGGAGCGCCTGAGCACCACGGCACTGCCCCTCGAACGGAACCGGAGCGGACCGGTCCGTAGCGCGGGGTCGCCGCTGTTCTTCTTCCGTTCCCCATTTCTCCCGTGCCGTCGGCACACCCTCCCCCGTCACGCGTGCCCGGCTGTCCGGGTCGTGGCGGGGGCCGTCGGCGCGGGCCCATGACAAGGAGTCTGGACAATGGAGCGTCCCTTTCCCACTGTTGCCGTCGTCGGCCTGGGCACCATGGGTGCCGGGGTGGCCGTGGCGGTGGCCCGGAGCGGCCGGCGCGTGATCGGCGTGGAGGCCGGCCCGGCGCAGGCGGCTCGGGCGTTGGCCCGGATCGAGGCGTCGACGGCCCGGGCGGTGGCGCGTGAGCGGCTGACCGCCGAGGAGCGCACCGCGCTGCTCGCGCTGATCGAGGTCGGCGACGAGCTGACCGCGGCCGCGCAGGCCGACCTGGTGATCGAGGAGGTCCCGGAGGACCTGGAGCTCAAGCGCGCCCTGTTCGCCGAGCTGGACCGGATCTGCCCGCCCGGGACGGTGCTGGCGACCGGCACCACCGCGCTGAGCGTGACCCGGATCGCGGCGGCCACGGCCCGCCCGGAGCGGGTGCTGGGCGTGCACTTCTTCAACCCGGTGCACAGCATGAAGCTGGTCGAGGTGGTCCGCACCGTCCTGACCTCGCCCCAGGCCGCCGAGCAGGTGGCCGAGTTGGCGCGCGACCTCGGCAAGGAGCCGGTCGCGGCCGGCGACCGGGCGGGGTTCATCGCCAACGGCCTGCTGTTCGCGTACCTGAACCAGGCGGCGGCGATGTTCGAGTCCCGGTACGCCACCCGGGAGGACATCGACGCGGCGATGCGGCTGGGCTGCGGCCTGCCGATGGGCCCGCTCGCGCTGCTGGACCTGATCGGCGTGGACACCGCCCGCACCGTGCTGGAGGCGATGTACGAGCAGTCGAAGGACCGTCTGCACGCCCCGGCGCCGATCCTCGGCCAACTGGTCGCGGCGGGCCTGCTGGGCCGCAAGTCGGGCCGCGGCTTCTACACCTACGAGGCCCCGGGCTCGTCCCGGCAGGTCGCCGAGAAGTCCGCGGAGGCCGCGGAGGCCGCTGCGCGTCCGGCCGCCCGCGAGGTGCGCAGCGTCGGCGTGTGCGGCAGCGGGACGATGGCGACCGGCATCGTGGAGGTGTTCGCGAAGGCGGGCTTCCCGGTGCTGCTGGCGGCCCGCAGCCAGGAGAAGGCGGAGCGGGCGAAGGCGCAGCTGGCGAAGTCGCTGGAGCGTTCGGTGTCCCGCGGCCGGCTGTCCGAGGAGGCCCGGGACGCGGCGCTGGCGCTGGTCACCCCGGTGTCCGGCTACCAGGACCTGGCGGACGTGGACCTGGTGGTGGAGGCGGTGGCGGAGGACCTCGCGGTCAAGCGCGAGCTGTTCGGCGCCCTGGACAAGATCGTCAAGCCGGGCGCGGTGCTGGCGACCACCACCTCCTCGCTGCCGGTGATCTCCTGCGCGACGGCGACGTCCCGCCCGCAGGACGTGATCGGCATGCACTTCTTCAACCCGGCGCCGGCCATGCGGCTGGTCGAGGTGGTCTCCACGGTGCTGACCGCGGAGGACGTCACGGCGACCGTGCTGGAGCTGTGCGGGAAGGTGAAGAAGCACCCGGTGGAGTGCGGCGACCGGGCCGGTTTCATCGTGAACGCGCTGCTGTTCCCGTACCTGAACGACGCGGTGCGGATGCTGGAGGAGCACTACGCGACGGTGGACGACATCGACACCGCGATGAAGCTGGGCTGCGGCTACCCGATGGGCCCGTTCGAGCTGCTGGACGTGGTGGGCCTGGACGTGTCGCTGACCATCGAGAAGGTGCTGCACCAGGAGTTCCGGGAGCCGGGTCTGGCGGCCGCGCCGCTGCTGGAGCACCTGGTGGCGGCGGGCTGCCTGGGCCGCAAGACCGGCCGCGGTTTCCGCGACCACGCACGGCGATGACGGGCCGTCCGGCGTCCTCGCCGAGCCCCCGTCCGTCGCCCTCCGGAGGCGTCAACCCGGCTGCGCCGAGGCCCCCTTGGGGTGCCGGGGCGGTCTCCTCGCGGTGGCCCCGACCCGCCGTGGCGCCGCCTTCGGCACCGGTACGCAGGGCCAGGCCGGCGGGGGCGGCACCGGGTGCGTGTAGCGTTCCGGGCATGGATCGCCAGACCTCGCCTTCCCAGCAGCAGCAGTCGGCCGCCGGGCCCGACCAGTCGCGGCCGGGGGTGGAGTCCGGGGCGGGCAGTCGCCGGGCCGCCGCCCAGCGGTTGCAGATGCGCCAGGACCTCACGGCGGCGGCCATGCAGCTGTTCGCCACCCAGGGGTACGAGGAGACGACGGTCGATCAGATCGCGGCCGCCGCCGGGGTGGCCCGGCGGACCTTCTTCCGGTACTTCCGGTCGAAGGAGGAGGCGATCTTCCCCGACCACGACGACACCCTGGTGCGGGTGGCCGACCTGCTGGCCAGCGCCGAGCCGGAGGAGCACCCGTTGGACGTGGTGTGCCGGGGCATCAAGGAGGTGCTGCGGATGTACGCCTCCACCCCGGACATGTCGGTGGCCCGCTACCAGCTGATCCGCCAGGTGTCGGCGCTGCGCGAGCGGGAGATCGCGGTGGTCTCCCGGTACGAGCGGCTGTTCACCCGGTACCTGCTGGGCCGGTTCGACGCGGCCGAGCAGACCCCGCCGAGCTGGCAGCGCGGCGGGGACGACGACTCGATGCTGGCCGAGGTGTCGGCGGCGGCGGTGGTCGCGGCGCACAACCACGTGCTGCGGCGCTGGCTGCGGGCCGGCGGGCACGGCGACGTGGAGGCGCAGCTCGACCACTCCTTCGAGGTGATCCGGGGGACGTTCTGGCCGACCCCGCCGAGCGGCGCCCGCCGCCGCGGCACCACCGTGGCACCCGGTGCCAGTGGTGACGGAGTGACGCCGGAGGACTCCCCGGCCCTGAGCGCACTCAGTGCCAGCCCGAGTGGTGAGGTACTGATCACAGTGGCCCGCACGGACGCCCCGCTGGAGACCGTGGTGGATTCGATTCGGGCCGCCCTGGCGGGCCGAAGCCCCGTGTAATCAAGGCAGTTTCCGCAGGTCGAAGGCAGAATCGAAGGCCCGTTCCCGCTTTTCGGGAACGGGCATTCGGGCGTTCCGGGAAACCCCCGGCCGGCGTGTTCTGGCTCACGCCAGAAGTTGGCACCCCGTGTCTTTACGAGTGGCACAGGGTGCCACTACCTTGTTGCCACCGGTCGCGGCGCCGCGGCTCCCCACCTCGGCGCGCCGTCGTCCGGCGTCCCTCCGACCCGGGGGACGTGTACCTGCGACTCCACCCGATCCGTCGCACCACCGCAGTACCCCACCCCTCAGACCCTCAGCGAAGCCGGTGTCCGCTCCCGGCTCCCCCAGACGCCCTGTGTCCCTCGCACAGGTACGCCTTCGGAGGCAGCCATGCAGGAAATTCTCGACGCGATCCTCAGCGGCAACGCCACGTCCGCCGACTACGCGGCCCTCGCGCTGCCCGAGTCCTACCGGGCCGTGACGCTCCACAAGGACGAGGAGCAGATGTTCGCCGGCCTCGCCAGCCGCGACAAGGACCCGCGCAAGTCGCTCCACCTGGACGACGTCGCGCTGCCCGAGGTCGGCCCGGGCGAGGCCCTGGTCGCCGTGATGGCCAGCGCCGTCAACTACAACACCGTGTGGAGCTCGATCTTCGAGCCGGTCTCCACCTTCTCCTTCCTGGAGCGCTACGGCCGGCTCTCCCCGCTGACGAAGCGCCACGACCTGCCGTACCACGTGGTCGGCTCCGACCTGGCGGGCGTGGTGCTGCGCACCGGCGCCGGCGTCAACGCCTGGCAGCCCGGCGACGAGGTCGTCGCGCACTGCCTGTCGGTCGAGCTGGAGTCCCCGGACGGCCACAACGACACGATGATGGACCCGGAGCAGCGCATCTGGGGCTTCGAGACCAACTTCGGCGGCCTGGCCCAGCTCGCGCTGGTGAAGACCAACCAGCTGCTGCCCAAGCCCAAGCACCTCACCTGGGAGGAGGCCGCCTCCCCGGGCCTGGTCAACTCCACCGCGTACCGTCAGCTGGTCAGCCGCAACGGCGCCGGCATGAAGCAGGGCGACAACGTGCTGATCTGGGGCGCCAGCGGCGGCCTCGGCTCGTACGCCACCCAGTACGCGCTGGCCGGCGGCGCCACCCCGATCTGCGTGGTCTCCAACGACGCCAAGGCCGACATCTGCCGGGCCATGGGCGCCGAGGCGATCATCGACCGGTCCGCCGAGGGCTACAAGTTCTGGAAGGACGAGAACAACCAGGACCCGCGCGAGTGGAAGCGCCTGGGCGCGAAGATCCGCGAGTTCACCGGCGGCGAGGACGTCGACATCGTCTTCGAGCACCCCGGCCGGGAGACCTTCGGCGCGTCGGTCTACGTCACCCGCAAGGGCGGCACCATCGTCACCTGCGCCTCCACCTCCGGCTTCATGCACCAGTACGACAACCGCTACCTGTGGATGTCGCTGAAGCGCATCGTCGGCTCGCACTTCGCCAACTACCGCGAGGCGTTCGAGGCCAACCGCCTGATCGCGAAGGGCAAGATCCACCCGACCGTCTCCAAGGTCTACTCGCTGGAGGAGACCGGCCAGGCCGCCCTGGACGTGCACCACAACAAGCACCAGGGCAAGGTCGGCGTCCTCTGCCTGGCCCCGCAGGAGGGCCTGGGCGTGCGCGACCACGAGCTGCGCGCGAAGCACCTGCCGGCCATCAATCTCTTCCGCGAGCTCGACGAGCGGAACAACAAGCCCAGCCGGAACGTGTGATGGCTGCTCAGGAACGCGACCGCCCCTGGCTGATGCGCACCTACGCCGGCCACTCCACCGCGAGCGACTCCAACGCGCTGTACCGGCGCAACCTCGCCAAGGGGCAGACCGGCCTGTCGGTGGCCTTCGACCTGCCGACCCAGACCGGCTACGACTCCGACCACGTCCTCGCCCGCGGCGAGGTCGGCCGGGTCGGCGTGCCGGTCGGGCACCTGGGCGACATGCGGACCCTGTTCGACGGGATCCCGCTGGAGCGCACCAACACCTCGATGACCATCAACGCCACCGCCATGTGGCTGCTGGCGCTGTACCAGGTGGTCGCCGAGGAGCAGGGCGCGGACATCGCCAAGCTCACCGGCACCACCCAGAACGACATCGTCAAGGAGTACCTGTCGCGCGGGACGCACGTCTTCCCGCCCGGCCCGTCCGTGCGGCTGATCACCGACATGATCGCCTACACGGTGGCGCACCTCCCGAAGTGGAACCCGATCAACATCTGCAGCTACCACCTGCAGGAGGCCGGGGCCACCCCGGTCCAGGAGATCGCGTACTCGATGTGCACCGCGATCGCCGTCCTGGACGCCGTCCGCGACTCCGGGCAGGTCCCGGTCGAGCGGATGGGCGAAGTGGTCGGCCGGATCTCCTTCTTCGTCAACGCGGGCGTCCGCTTCGTCGAGGAGATGTGCAAGATGCGGGCCTTCACCCGGCTCTGGGAGAAGGTCACCCGGGAGCGCTACGGCATCGAGGACGCCAAGCAGCGGCGGTTCCGCTACGGCGTGCAGGTCAACTCGCTGGGCCTGACCGAGGCGCAGCCGGAGAACAACGTCCAGCGCATCGTGCTGGAGATGCTGGCCGTCACGCTGTCCAAGGACGCCCGCGCGCGGGCCGTCCAACTCCCGGCCTGGAACGAGGCGTTGGGCCTGCCGCGGCCGTGGGACCAGCAGTGGTCGCTGCGGATCCAGCAGGTGCTGGCGTACGAGTCGGACCTGCTGGAGTACGGCGACCTGTTCAACGGCTCGCACGTGGTCGAGGCGAAGACCGAGGAGCTGCTGGCCGGCGCCGAGGCGGAGATCGCCAAGGTGCTGGGGATGGGCGGGGTGATCCCGGCCGTCGAGTCCGGCTACCTGAAGTCCAACCTGGTGTCCTCGCACGCCGCCCGGCGGGCCCGGATCGAGGCCGGCGAGGACCGGATCATCGGCGTCAACTGCTTCGACACCACCGAGGACAGCCCGCTCACGGCCGACCTGGACACCGCCATCATGGTGGTCGACCCGGCCTCCGAGCGTTCCGTGCTGGCCAACCTGGAGGCCTGGCGCGGCCGTCGGGACGAGGCCGCGGTGCAGGTCGCGCTGGCCCGCCTGAAGGAGGTGGCCGCCACCGAGGAGAACCTGATGGCCGCCACCCTGGCCTGCGCCCGGGCCGGCGCCACCACCGGCGAGTGGTCGTTCGCACTGCGCGAGGTGTTCGGCGAGTACCGGGCCCCCACCGGGGTCGGCGGCGCGCCGGTCGCGGTCGCCGCCGAGCCGGGCGGCGAACTCGCCGCCGTCCGCGAGGCCGTGGCCGCCACCGCCGCCGAACTCGGCGCTGGCAAGCTCCGCCTGCTGGTCGGCAAGCCCGGCCTGGACGGGCACTCCAACGGCGCCGAGCAGATCGCCGTACGGGCGCGCGACGCCGGCTTCGAGGTGGTCTACCAGGGCATCCGTCTGACGCCCGAGCAGATCGTCTCGGCCGCCGTCGCCGAGGACGTGCACTGCGTGGGCCTGTCCATCCTGTCCGGCGCGCACCCGGAGCTTGTGCCCGACGTCATACAGCGGTTGGACCGGGCCGGGGTGGAGGATGTGCCGGTGATCGTGGGTGGAATCATCCCGGCAGCGGACGCCGAGGCTCTCAAGGCCGTCGGAGTCGCTGCCGTGTTCACACCCAAGGACTTCGGCATCACCACCATCATCGGCCGGATCGTGGACGAGATCCGGCTGGCCAACAGGCTTCAGCCGTGGGCCGCGACCACCGCCGCGACCGGCTGACCCGGAAGGAACTCCCCTCAATGACTGTGAACCGTCTCCGTCCGCGCCGTTCCTGCCTGGCCGTACCGGGCAGCAACCCGCGCTTCCTGGAGAAGGCCCAGGGCCTGCCCGCCGACCAGGTCTTCCTGGACCTGGAGGACGCCTGCGCCCCGCTGGTCAAGGAGAGCGCCCGCCACACCATCGTGGACGCCCTCAACAACGGCGACTGGGGCGGCAAGACCCGCGTCGTCCGGGTCAACGACTGGACCACGCACTGGACCTACCGCGACGTCATCACCGTCGTCGAGGGCGCCGGCCAGAACCTGGACTGCATCATGCTGCCCAAGGTGCAGGACGCCCAGCAGGTGATCGCGCTGGACCTGCTGCTCACCCAGATCGAGAAGACCGTCGGCCTGGAGGTCGGCAAGATCGGCATCGAGGCGCAGATCGAGAACGCCAAGGGCCTGATCAACGTCGACGCGATCGCCGCCGCCTCGCCGCGCCTGGAGACCATCATCTTCGGCCCGGCCGACTTCATGGCCTCCATCAACATGAAGTCCCTGGTGGTCGGCGAGCAGCCGCCCGGCTACGGCGCCGACGCCTACCACTACATCCTGATGCGCATCCTGATGGCCGCCCGCGCCAACGACCTGCAGGCCATCGACGGCCCCTACCTGCAGATCCGCAACCAGGAGGGCTACCGCGAGGTCGCCCGCCGCTCCGCCGCCCTCGGCTTCGACGGCAAGTGGGTGCTGCACCCGGACCAGGTCGCCGCCGCCAACGAGATCTACTCGCCCGGCCAGGAGGACTACGACCACGCCGAGCTGATCCTCGACGCCTACGACTGGTGCACCTCCGAGGCCGGCGGCGCCAAGGGCTCGGCGATGCTCGGCGACGAGATGATCGACGAGGCCAGCCGCAAGATGGCCCTGGTCATCGCCGGCAAGGGCCGCGCCGCGGGCATGCAGCGCACCACCAAGTTCGAGATCCCGGGAGCGTGACGCAATGCAGTTCGGACGCACCTACGAGGAGTTCGAGGTCGGCGCGGTCTACAAGCACTGGCCCGGGAAGACCGTCACCGAGTACGACGACCACCTCTTCTGCCTGCTGACCATGAACCACCACCCGCTGCACCTGGACGCCAACTACGCGACCACCACCGTGCAGGGCAAGAACGTGGTGGTCGGCAACTACATCTACTCGCTGCTGCTGGGCATGAGCGTCGAGGACGTCTCCGGGAAGGCGCTCGCCAACCTGGAGGTCGAGTCGCTGCGCCACATCGCGCCGACCTTCCACGGCGACACCATCTACGGCGAGACCACCGTGCTCGACAAGAACCCCACCTCGAAGCCGGACCGCGGCATCGTCCACGTCGAGACCAAGGGCTACAAGCAGGACGGCACGGTCGTCTGCGTCTTCCGCCGCAAGGTGATGGTGCCGACCGAGCAGTACCTGAAGGAGCGCGGCGGCGACCAGCCCGGCCGCCCCGAGCCGCTCGCCTGACGCCCACCCCAGACCCCGGAAGGGCGGGCCGCCGTCATCGGCCCAGCCCCTACCCGGTCCCGGGGGCCCTGCGGCAGCCACGCGCCGCGGGGCCCCCTCACCACCCCAACCCTCTGAGCATTCACGGAGCCGCACGATGGGACGCCTCGCACAGACCGACGGCCTGACCGAGATCCAGCGGGACATCCTCGCCACCGTGCGGGAGTTCGTCGACAAGGAGATCATCCCGGTCGCGACCGAACTGGAGCACAAGGACGAGTACCCGACCGCCATCGTCGAGGGCATGAAGCAGCTCGGCCTGTTCGGGCTGACCATCCCCGAGGAGTTCGGCGGCCTCGGCGAGTCGCTGCTCACCTACGCCCTGGTGGTGGAGGAGATCGCCCGCGGCTGGATGTCCGTCTCCGGCATCGTCAACACCCACTTCATCGTGGCGCACATGATCAACGCGCACGGCACCCAGGAGCAGAAGGACTACTTCCTGCCGAAGATGGCCGCCGGCGAACTGCGCGGCGCCTTCTCGATGTCCGAACCGGGCCTCGGCTCCGACGTCTCGGCGATCTCCACCAAGGGCGTGAAGGACGGGGAGTTCTACGTCCTGAACGGCCAGAAGATGTGGCTGACCAACGGCGGCACCTCGTCCGTCGTCGCGGTGCTCTGCAAGACCGACGAGGGCGGCAACACGCCCTACAAGAACATGACCACCTTCCTGATCGAGAAGACCCCGGGCTTCGGGCCGAACGAGACCGTCCCCGGCCTCACCGTCCCCGGCAAGATCGAGAAGATGGGCTACAAGGGCGTCGACACCACCGAGCTGGTGCTGCAGGACGTCCGCATCCCGGCGGACCGGATCCTCGGCGGCGTCCCCGGCAAGGGCTTCTACCAGATGATGGACGGCGTCGAGGTCGGCCGCGTCAACGTGGCCGCCCGCGGCTGCGGCGTGGCCCGCCGGGCGTTCGAGCTGGGCATCGCCTACGCGCAGCAGCGCACCACCTTCGGCAAGAAGATCGCCGAGCACCAGGCGATCCAGTTCAAGCTCGCCGAGATGGCCACCAAGGTCGAGGCCGCGCACCAGATGATGGTGATGGCCGCCCGTAAGAAGGACAGCGGGCAGCGCAACGACCTGGAGGCCGGCATGGCCAAGTACCTGGCCTCCGAGTACTGCAAGGAGGTCGTCGAGGACTCCTTCCGGATCCACGGCGGCTACGGATTCTCCAAGGAGTACGAGATCGAGCGGCTGTACCGGGAGGCCCCGATGCTGCTGATCGGTGAAGGTACGGCGGAGATCCAGAAGATGATCGTGGGACGTCGCCTGCTGGAGGAGTACCGGCTCGCCGACTGAGGCGGTCCCCCGCGACGGGCCGCGAGGCAGGCGTGCGGGCCTGCCGCCGGCCCCGCCGTGCCCGTCCCCCCGGCCTGGTCGTCCGGGCCGGGGCGGGCACGGCACTCGACGCGGTCGTCCGGCGCGTTTCCCCAGGTACGCGCCGGACGGCCGCTTCCGCGCACTGCCCGTGACCGGCGTGTCGCTGAGACGTGAATCACCCGTGACCCGGGACCTCTTGGGGAACCGGACTCGGTCCGGTTACGGTCGTACACATAGCAGGTGCACGACTCGGCAGGCAGGCGTAGTTCCACTAGCAGGCGGCTTGCCCAGATACCGGCAGGTCCCGATAGCATCCACCGGGACAGCAGCCGTCCCAGACAACTCGATCCCCGCGGTGGCCCCCGTCCAGGGGCCATTCTGTGTCCCCGCGCGGGGCCCGCGACTAAAGGTCCTCGATGCCCATCAGCCCGTCCCCTCACTCCTCCGCCCAGGGTTTCGCCCCCGAGGGTCGGCGTCCCCGCGTCACCATCGCGCGCGGTGCCACCCCCTGGTTCGTTCCCACGCTGGCCACCGCCGCCGTGACGACCGCCCTCACCCGGCGTTCCGGCAAGTGGGCCCTGGCGGCCGTGCCGGCCTGCGCGCTCAGCGCGGGCATGCTGTGGTTCTTCCGCGACCCCGAGCGTGAGATCGGCGCCGGCAGAGTGATCTCCCCGGCCGACGGCGTGGTCCAGTCCATCGACGAGTGGCCGGACGGCCGCACCCGGGTCGCGATCTTCATGAGCCCGCTCAACGTCCACGTCAACCGCGCGCCGCTGCCCGGCACCGTGACGTCCGTCGAGCACATCGCCGGTGGATTCGTCCCGGCGTTCAACAAGGACAGCGACCGCAACGAGCGCGTCGTGTGGCACTTCGACACCGAGCTCGGCGACATCGAGATGGTGCAGATCGCGGGTGCCGTGGCCCGCCGCATCGTCCCCTACATGGACGCCGGCACCAAGGTCGAGCAGGGCGAGCGGGTCGGTCTGATCCGCTTCGGCTCCCGCGTCGACACCTACCTGCCGGCGGGCGTCGAGGTCGGCGTCACGGTCGGCCAGAAGACCACCGCCGGGGTGACTCGCCTTGACCGTGACTGATCCGGAAACCCTAGTGGGCCTCGGTGACGAGGAATCCACCGACCTGCGCCGCCGCCGCTGGGCGCGGGACCGCGAACTCCGCGCGCCCCGCTCCCCGCAGCACCTGTCCACCGCCGACTTCCTGACGCTGGGCAACGCCGTCTGCGGCTTCCTGGCCATCTACTCGACCACCACCGGCATCCTGATGCCGCACCTCACCGGTGAGTCGAACGCGCCCGTCAAGCACAGTGCGGCCACCGTCGTCACGCTGCTGCTGATCGGCGCGATGTGCGACCTCTTCGACGGCCTGGTCGCGCGCAAGCTGCGCTCCTCGGCGCTCGGCGCCGAGCTCGACAACCTGGCCGACCTGATCAGCTTCGGCATCGCGCCGGCGTACTTCGTCGCGGTGTGGGGCCTGGTCTCCTCCGGCTCCAACCAGCAGCTGTCGGCGTTCATCGCGCTGACCGTCCTGCTGGCGGTGGTGCTGCGGCTCGCCCGGTTCTCGGCCGTGAAGATGCGGCCGGGGATCTTCCAGGGCATGCCCTGCCCGATGGGCGCGATGACCGTCATCGCGATCGTGCTGCTCGACCCGCCGTTCCTGCCCGGCCTGCTGCTGATCTTCGGCGTGGCCTACCTGATGGTCAGCCGGATCGAGTACCCGAAGCCGCAGGGCGTGCTGGCCACCGCGACGGTGGCCTGGATCGTGGTCTCCATCGGCTGCCTGGCCGCCTGGGCCGCGGGCCTGCCCGGCGGCGACACCCTGATGCACATCGGCGCGCTCGCCCAGATCGCGCTGGCCGCGATGGCGCCGCTGCTGGTCATCCGCCGCAAGGTCGGCGAGAAGGTGGGCGTGGTCCGCGCCCGCCGCGCGGAGAACCGGGGCTGACCCACCGCACGACGAAGCCCCCCGTCCGATTCGGACGGGGGGCTTTCGCGTTGCCGGGCGCGCAGCGCCTACGCGCCTCCGGTGTGGACCGAGAAGGCGCTGCGGCGGGCGGCGCGGGCCACGGCCGGGTCGGGGTGGACTGAGGCGACGGCCGTCAGGACGCTCGCGGCGCGCGGGTGGCCGGACTGGCGGGCGCGGTGGAACAGCCGGACGGGCTCGCCCGCCGACGCGCCCTCGACGTGGCCGACCAGCAGGTCGGTCTCGCCGTGGTCGAGCACGGCGGCCGCGGTGTCCACCCAGAGCCAGGCGGCGTCCTCCGCGCCCAGCACGTCGGCCGGGGAGGCGCCCCCCTCGTCCAGCTGTTCGGCCAGCCAGAGCAGCGCGTAGGGCCGCAGCACGGCCTCCTCGACGGCGGCCCGGACGCCCTGCTCGGCGGTGGAGCCGGCCACCACCCGCAGCGCCTCGAAGGCGAGGCCGCGGACCAGCGCGTCCTCGCCGCGGGCGGCCTCCAGGAGTTCGGCGACGGCCCGGTCGGCGGGACGGGCGGCGACCCAGGCGCGGAACTCGGCGCGGGCCGGGCCCGGGCTGTAGTCGGCGCAGGCGCTGAGCAGTTCGAGGGCGCTCTGTTCGATGTGCCCGGCGGCGGTCTGCGCGACGGTGCAGATCTCCTCCAGCTTGGCGCGCACCGCCCAGTGGCCGAGCGGGGAGAGCTCGGCGGCCTCGTCCTCGCGGCCGAGCGCGCCGACGGCGGCCAGGCCGTCGAGCATCCAGTCCAGGACCGCGGCCACGTCGGCGGGCGCGTGCGGGGTGTCGATCTGCGGCTCCCGGCAGGTGCCGCGGACCGCCGAGACCGCGGAGGCGGCGTGCGGGACCGGGGAGAGCGGGAAGGTGCTGCTGTCGCCGGTGCCGAGGCGGCGCTCGTCCAGGCCGCGGCGCAGCAGTTCGAGCAGTTCGCTGTCGGCGACCGGCCCGTCCACCAGGTGCAGGAAGGACAGCAGCTGCGGGGCCTGGTCGACGGCCTGGCCGGCCAGCTGGGCGAACACGCCGCGCAGCACGGCGGGCGGCACCGGGGCGAGCAGCGTCCAGGCGTCGAACAGCGCGGACCAGCCGCGGATCACCGCCTCGTCGTCGCGTTCCCAGGCGTGCAGCCGCCAGCCCGGACCGGCGCCGCCGTCGCGGAGCTCGACCAGGCCGACCAGCAGTGCCTGGCCCCAGGCGTTGGCGGCGGCGCCGACCGTCATGGCGAGGGCGCGGCCGGCGGCGCGGGCGTCCTCGGGGAGGAGTTCGCCGCGCTTGTCGACCTCGGTGAGCTCGCCGGCCCAGCGGGCGACGCGGACCGCGTCGGCGAGCATCCGACGGGCCAGCGGGGCGAGTTCGGCGGGTGCGGGGAAGCCGTCCGGGACGGGCACTCGGCCCCGTCCGGGCTTGGCGGGTACCCGGCGGCGGTTGGCTGCGGGTACGTTGCCCTCCGCACGCCCGACGGCCGTTCCGGGCAGACGGGTCACCGTCGCACCGATGCGGCGGGGCGGGTGCGGGGCATCACGGTCGCGCGGGTTCCGAGACGTCACGCCGTGCAGTCTTCCCCTTGCACGGGCCTTCTGTCACATCGACTGCCGGGCTGTCTCGACGCATTGTCCGAACCGTTCGAACGGTGGACGGACAAGTGGTGTCAAAGCGGGGCGAACCACTCCGCTTTTCCGCATGGACATGGCGGGAACCGTGATCACTCCGAAATGAGGACGCGGCGGGACCGGTTCCGGTTCCCGCCGGCCGGCCTCCTGCGGTTCACAGCAGCGGGACGAGGAAGCGGCGCAGCGCCTCGGTGTACCGCGCCGGGTCGGCGTTCCACAGCGCGGCGTGCTGCGCGTGTGGCACCGCGTGCAGGCTGACCAGGTCCGGGCGCTCGTCGGCGAGCCGCTGCGCGGCCGCCCAGGGGCTGATCGGGTCGTCCGGGCTCTGCAGCAGCAGCGCGGGCGCGGGCAGGTCGGCGCCGGACCCGATCCGGGCGAATCCGGCCAGGTCCACGCCGGTGCGGCCCTGCGCGGAGAGGGCGCCGAGCTCGGCGAGCATCGGGGAGGCGCCGGCGTGGGCGGCGGCCCGGCGCACCGACTCCGACCAGTCCAGCACCGGGGAGTCCAGCACCAGGCCCGCGATCCGCTCCCGCCACGCGGAGCGGGCCGCGGTGGACAGCGCGATCGTCGCGCCCATCGACCAGCCGCACAGCACGACCCGCCCCGCGCCGTGGTCCAGCGCGGCACGGATCGCCGCGTCGACGTCCTGCCACTCGGTCTCGCCGAAGTGCCCCAGGCCGTCCGGCGAGGCCGGGGCGCCGGCGTCGCCCCGGTAGGTGATCGTCAGGGACGGCATCCGCAGGGTGTGCAGCAGCGGCAGCACGGGCAGCGCCTGCGAACGGTCCGCGGCCGCGCCGTGGATCAGCACCGCCCAGGTGCCGCGGATGCCGGGGGTGCGCCACGCCGGGAACGCGCCGAGCTCGCCGGCCACGGCGGTCTCGGCGAAGTCCAGGCCGAGCGAGGTCCGCGGGTCGCCGACCAGCACCCGCGGTGTCAGCCGGACCTCCGTCCCCACCGCCAGCGTCCCGCTCTCCGCCCGTTCCAGCCGCCGCGTCACCCGCCCGTGCCCCGAGCCCAGCACCTCGCCGACCACCGCGTGGCCGCGCTCGCCCCACTCCAGCGCGTAGTGGCCGCGCCGCAGCGTGTCCGCCGTGGCCGTCAGTGCGACCCGGCCGGGGCCGAGCTCCACCACTTTCACCGCGGGCGGCGGCTCCGCCGTTCCCGGCTGCACCACCCGGTCCGACACCTTCCGGCCGACCAGCAGGAACGCCGCGACCCCGGTCCCTGCGGCAGCGGCTGCGACAACGGCGGCGGTTCCCCAACGCATGGCGGTCTCCCGGGTGCTGACGGTCCTGTGCCACCCCAGTCCACCCGCCCGCGCGCGGTCCGGCGAGCCGGGGACCCGCTGGGGGTGACGCCCGGCCCCCGTCGGGGCGGAACGCGGGCGCCCCGCCGCGGACGTCCGGGGCGGGGCGGCGGGCGGGGGGCGGCGGGCGGCGGCCGGCGCGGGGCCGGCCGCCGCCTGCGAGGTCGCCGTCAGGCCTTGGGCTGCCCGTCGCCGGGGCGCTGCTTGTCGGCGTCGACGACCGCGCGGGTGACGATGGCCGTGCGCTCCACGACGGTGCCGGGCTTGATGCCGTTGACCTCCCGGACCTGCACGCCGCGGCTGCCGAGGTACTGGTGGGTCTGCCGGTCGAAGATCCACTCCGACCGCTCGCCGGTCTGCGGGTCCAGCCGCGCCAGCGCGATCCCGTCGCGGTCGGAGGCGTCCTTCGCGTGCTCGACCACCACGACGCCCGGGATCTTGCCGGCCGCCTCGTAGAGGGCGGCGGCGAGGTCGGAGGGCACGAGCTGCTCGCGGATGATGGAGCCGATCTCGCTGAACGCCTGCTGGTCGCGGTCCCGGGTGCCGCTCACCGTCGAGTAGGCGAACTTCAGCAGCGCGTCGGGGTCGGCGGGCTGGGCGGCGAGCCACGTGTAGGTCTGCTGCTTGCGGGGGTCGTCGCTGCCCAGCGGGATGCCGCCCTTGTTCTGGTAGCCCGGCTCGTCCAGCCGGCCCTTGGTGCCGTCGGGGGACTTCCACACCTCGCGGTCGTGCAGCGGCTGGACCCAGGTGGCGGACTCATCGGTGTCGCCGTTGTAGCTGGAGGCCTGGAAGGAGACCCGGCTCTTGATGTAGATGTACTGGCCCGGTCCGGGCTTGGGCGTGGGGTTCGCCGTCGCGGCGGCGGCGATCTCCTGGACGGTCGAGGCGAGTTGGACGGTGCTGCCCTCCTCGATCTGCACGACGGGCGCCTGGACCGGCCGCGGAGCCGCGGCCGCGGAGCCGCCGGGCGCGCCGGACAGGGCGACCACCAGGGCGAGGGCCGCGGCTGCGGCGACCGGCGTCGCGATCAGGACGGTGCGGCGCAGCGAGCGCCGTGCCGGGGCGGGCGCGGAGGCCGGGTCGGACCGGTGGATCTCGTTCATCAGGTGCTCCTCCAGCAGGTGCCGGCGGTCGTCCGCCAGCCGGGGGTCGGCCGGTGCGGGCAGGAGGCGGGCCAGTTCCGCGTGGTCGAGCGGTTCGTTGCGCCGCCGCGGGTTGCGGATCATCGGTGCGTCTCCTTGTACGGCCGGGCCGCGGTGTCGCGGCTGCCCTGTACTTGTCCGGGGATCGGGAGGGGTTCCAGCTTTTTCTTCGCGGCGCGAAGTTCCTCGTCCGCGAGTCTGCGCAGTCGGGTGCGGGCGCGGGACAGGCGTGAGCGCACGGTGCCGACGGGCACGCCGAGGGTGGCTGCCGCTTCGGCGTAGCCGAGCCCGGACCAGACGCACAGCGCGAAGACCTCGCGTTCGGAGCGCCGCAGTCGGGCCAGGGCCTTGCGGGCGGCCGCGAGTTCCTCGGAGTCGGCCATCCGGCCGACGAGTTCGTCCGCGAAGTCGGGGACGACGTCGGCGGCGGGCACCCGGGACATGGCCGCGCTGTGGCGGCGGGCGGCGCGCGTCGTGTTGCGCAGCACGTTCACGGCGATGCCCATCAGCCAGGGGCGCGGGCTGTCGCCCTCGTCGCGGAGTTTTCCGCGCAGGCGCCAGGCCTCCAGGAAGGTCAGCGAGACCACGTCCTCGGCCAGGGCCCAGTTCCCGGTCACGCGTACGGCGTGGCGGTACACCAGCGAGGAGTGGTCCCGGAACAGGTCGCGGAACGCTTCGGGATTCCCGGCCCGGAGCCGGGAGTGTGGATGGTTCACGTCATGCCTTGTCCGGCCCGGGGCGCCGGTTCCCGTGACGCAGGTCACCGTCCGGGGCCGGCGGCGTGCCGCGCCGAGGAGCAGTCGGAGAGCGAACTCGGCGACCGCTTCCGGGAGTTCACGGCGCAACGCGGGCGGCCGGACGGCCGGGCGGGGGTGCGGGGTCAGCGCTTCGCGCAGGCCGTGGCGCGGAACTCCTCGACGGGGACGGTGCGGGTGGTGCCGCTGCCGTCGGAGGCGGTGCCGTCGTAGCGGACGTTTCCCGGGGCGAGCTGCTTCAGGTCCTCCGGGGTGAAGGCGGTGGCGGTCGACGACCGGGAGTTGTCCTTGGTCCAGCCCTGGAGGTGGTAGGTGGTCCCGGCGTCGAGCGGGGTGGCCGACCTGCCCGTCTCCCAGCCCTCGGCGGGCGCGTCCAGGGTCCAGGTGCTCAGCCCGGGACCGAGGGCGGTGTGGGCGGTCCAGCTTCCGATCGTCTCCTCGTGGCTGCCCTCGCTGGTGGAGAGGGTGGCTCCGTCGATCCGGTGGCCGCAGACCAGCAGGACGCCCAGCGGGCGGCCGTCCTCGGTCACGGAGATCCCGGCGACGGCGTCGCTCTGCACCGCGCACCCCGAGACCGCCGCCAGAGCGGCCAGCGCCGCGGCGCCCTGCGCGGCGCGCCGGACTGCCTGTCGCACGTTTCCTCCCCTTGTCCGCCCGTCCGGGCGGCGAATGTGGCTGCATCCTAGGGCCTGCCTTGGGCCCGTCGGATGCTGCCCGGCCTCGGCCCCGGCGGCGGGCGGGGTGTGACCAAACCCTCCGGGGCCTCGGTTGACTGGTCCGAAGCGGGCGTGGTGGGATCTTCGGGCCAAACGGAGGCAAGCAGAGGAAGCCGGTGCGAGTCCGGCGCGGTCCCGCCACTGTGACCGTTCACCCCGCGCGGGGGTGACCGGAAGTCAGGAGACTCTCGCCTTCGTTCCGTCGATCCAGGGCGCGGACCCTGAGTGAGGACACAACGCCATGCGGGCTGCCCCGTACCTGGTGGGCGCGGTCGCGGGGTATCTCGCGGACGCCCGGCTCGGAGACCCCCGGCGCGGACACCCCGTCGCCCTGTTCGGCACCGCCGCGGCCCGGCTGGAGGGCCGGCTGTGGCGCGACCACCGCGGGGCGGGCGCGCTGCACACCGCGCTCGCCGTCGGCGCCGTCGCGGGCGGAGCGGCGCTCGCCGCCCGGGCCGCCCGTCGCGCTCCGCTCGCCGAGGCCGCGTTGACGGCCGCCGCGACGTTCACCGTCCTCGGCGGGACGTCGCTCACCCGGGAGGCCCGGACGATCGAACGGTCGCTGGCCGCCGGTGATCTGACGGCCGCGCGGGAACGGCTGCCGCACCTGTGCGGGCGCGACCCGTCCGGGCTGGACGAGCAGCAGATCGCGCGGGCGGTGGTGGAGTCCGTCGCGGAGAACACCGCCGACGCGGTCGTCAACGCGCTGGTGTGGGGCGGGATCGCGGGCGTTCCGGGGCTGCTGGCGTTCCGGGCCGTGAACACCCTGGACGCGATGGTCGGTCACA
Source organism: Kitasatospora sp. NPDC059795 (assembly GCF_042732175.1). Lineage (NCBI taxonomy): Bacteria > Bacillati > Actinomycetota > Actinomycetes > Kitasatosporales > Streptomycetaceae > Kitasatospora > Kitasatospora sp. NPDC059795. Next base: position 156,083 of record NZ_JBHWID010000012.1, on the reverse strand, counting down.
AGTCCCCGCGGCACCGCCGTTTCGGCTGGGCCGCCGCCCGCCTCGACGACGTCGCCGGGTGGCCGGGGGCCCGGCTCACGGCGCTGCTCACCGTCGCCGCGTCCGACTCCCCCGCACGGACCTGGCGGGTCTGGCGGCGGGACGGCTCCGCCCACCCCAGCCCGAACGCCGGCCAGGCCGAGGCCGCGTTCGCCGGCGCCCTCGACGTCCGGTTGGGCGGCACCCTCCGCTACGGCGAACGCGTCGAGCACCGACCGGTCCTCGGCGCGGGCCGCCCCCCGGTGGCCGTCCCCGACATCGCACGCGCCTGCCGTCTCTCCCGCCGCGTGGGCGTGCTCGCCCTCGCCGTCACCGCCGGCGCGCGCTGCCTGGTCCTCGCCCGGGCCGGACGCACGTGACCGCGCCGTCGCGTCCTCGCACCGTACCGGTCGCCCGGCGTGTTCTCCCTTCCTTTCCTCTCTCCTCCGAAGGAGGCCGTCCGTGAGCGGTGCGTTGTTGGTGGCCGGGACGACCTCGGATGCCGGGAAGAGCGTGGTGACGGCCGGGATCTGTCGGTGGCTGTGGCGGCAGGGCGTGCGGGTGGCTCCGTTCAAGGCGCAGAACATGTCGCTGAACTCGTTCGTGACGGCCGACGGGGCGGAGATCGGGCGGGCGCAGGCGATGCAGGCGCAGGCGGCGGGGGTGGAGCCGGAGGCGGCGATGAACCCGGTGCTGCTGAAGCCGGGTGCGAACGGCCGGAGCCAGGTGGTGCTGATGGGGCGGGCCGTGGCGGAGGTCGGGGCGCTGGACTACCGGGACCGGAAGCCGGTGCTGCTGGAGCGCTCGTTGGAGTGTCTGGCGGACCTGCGGTCGCGGTTCGACGTGGTGGTGTGCGAGGGCGCGGGCTCTCCGGCGGAGATCAACCTGCGGGACCGGGACATCGCGAACATGGGCCTGGCGTCGGCGGCCCGGCTGCCGGTCGTGGTGGTCGGGGACATCGACCGCGGCGGGGTGTTCGCGTCGATGTTCGGCACGCTCGCGCTGCTCTCGGCGGACGACCAGTCCCTCGTCGCGGGCTGGTTCGTGAACAAGTTCCGCGGTGACGCCCGGCTGCTCGCGCCCGGGTTGGAGATGCTGCGGGAGTTGACGGGGCGTCCGGTGCTGGGGACGTTCCCGATGCTGGAGGGGCTGTGGCTGGACGCGGAGGACTCGCTGGATCTGGCCTCGGTGGCGGCGCGTCCGGCGGCGGGCGGCCCGGTGGGCGCGGAGGTGCTGCGGGTCGCGGTGGTGCGGTTCCCGCGGTTGTCGAACTTCACGGACGTGGACGCACTGGCGCAGGAGCCGGGCGTGCTGGTGCGCTGGGCGACCCGTCCGGAGGAGCTGGCGGACGCGGACCTGGTGGTGCTGCCGGGGACGCGCGCGACCGTCGCGGACCTCGACTGGCTGCGCGGCCGGGGCCTGGTGGAGCCGCTGCGCCGGCGCGTCGCCGCGGGGCTGCCGGTGCTCGGGGTGTGCGGCGGCTACCAGATGCTGGGCCGGGAGATCGTCGACGAGGTGGAGTCCGGGTCCGGCGCCGTGGACGGTCTGGGGCTGCTCCCGACCCGGGTGGTGTTCGGTGCGGAGAAGGTGCTGGCCCGTCCGACGGGCGTGGCGCTCGGTGAGCGGGTGGCGGGGTACGAGATCCACCACGGCGTGGTGACGGTGGAGGGCGGCGGGGCGTTCGTCACGGACGAGGCGGGCGACGCGCTGGACGGCTGCCGGGTCGGTCCGGTGTGGGGGACGACCTGGCACGGGGTGCTGGAGAACGACGCGTTCCGGCGGACGTTCCTGGCCGCGGTCGCCGACGCCGCGGGGCGGGCGTTCGTGCCGGCCCCGGACACCTCGTTCGCGGCGGCGCGCGAGCAACGGCTGGACGCGCTGGGCGACTTGGTGGCGGAGCACGCCGACACGGACGCGCTGTGGAAGCTGATCGAGAACGGGGCGCCGGCGGGTCTGCCGTTCGTGCCTCCCGGGGCTCCGGCCCCGGTGGAGATGGAGGGTTCGAAGTGAGTGAACTGACCGATGTCCGTTACCCGTTCACGGCGATCGTCGGCATGGACGACCTGCGGCTGGGGCTGCTGCTGAACGCGGTGTCCCCGGCGGTGGGCGGCGTGCTGGTGCGCGGCGAGAAGGGCACCGCGAAGTCGACGATGGTGCGCGCCCTGGCGGGACTGCTGCCGTCGATCGCGACGGTGGCGGGCTGCCGTTTCGCCTGCGACCCGGCGTCGCCGGACCCGCAGTGCCCGGACGGGCCGCACTCCGACCGGGGCACGGCGGAGCGTCCGGCGTTCCTGGTGGAGCTGCCGGTGGGCGTCTCCGAGGACCGGGTGGTCGGGTCGCTGGACCTGGAGCGGGCGCTCGCCGAGGGCGTGAAGGCGTACGAGCCCGGGCTGTTGGCGAAGGCGCACCGCGGCGTGCTGTACATCGACGAGGTGAACCTGCTCCAGGACCACCTGGTGGACCTGCTGCTGGACGCGGCCGCGATGGGGCGTTCGTACGTGGAGCGCGAGGGTGTCTCGGTGCGGCACGCCGCGCGGTTCCTGCTGGTGGGGACGATGAACCCGGAGGAGGGCGAACTGCGGCCGCAGCTGCTGGACCGGTTCGGCCTGACGGTGGAGATCGCCGCCACCCGGGACGCGGACGAGCGCGCCGAGGTGGTGCGCCGCCGGCTCGCCTACGACGCCGATCCGGCCGCCTTCGCGACGAGTTGGGCCGGCGAGGAGCTCGCCCTCGCCGAACGGATCGGGGCCGCACGGGAGTTGCTGCCGACGGTCGAGCTGTCGGACCTCGCGCTGCGGCAGATCACGGCGGTGTGCGCGGCGTTCGAGGTGGACGGCCTGCGGGCGGACATCGTGATGGCGCGCACGGCGGTGGCGCTGGCCGCGTGGGCGGGGCGCACCGAGGTGCTGGAGGAGGACGTCCGGACGGCCGCCCGGTTGGCGCTGCCGCACCGGCGGCGGCGCAACCCGTTCGACGCGCCGGGCCTGGACCAGGAGCAGCTGGAGCGGACCCTCGCGGAGCACCACGAACCCCAGGAGCCGCAGGAGCCGGAGGACAGCGGCGACGGCCAGGGCCCGGACGACGACGGCCCCGGCGGCGGCCCCGGCGGCGGTGGATCGCCCGCGCCGTCCGAGCCCGACGGGCCTGCCGCGTCGGACAGTTCGGCGGACAGTTCGGCGGAGGGTTCGGCGGAGACGCCCGCGCCGCCGCAGCAACGGCCCGGCCCGGGCCGGGAGTCGTCGCCGGTGGCGTCCGAACACCCCTACCGGACGCGGCTGTTCAAGGTGGACGGCACCGGCCGCGGTGCGCAGGGTCGGCGTTCGGCGGCCGAGACGGACGCCGGGCACACCGTGCGGGCGCGCCGGCCGCAGGGGCGGCTGGCGCGGCTGCACCTGAGCGCGACGCTGCGCGCGGCGGCGCCGCACCAGGTGGCGCGCGGGCGCGCGGGCCGGGCGCTGGTGCTGCGGCGCGACGATCTGCGCGAACAGGTGCGCCGGGGGCGGGAGTCGAACCTGGTGCTGTTCGTGGTGGACGCGTCGGGGTCGATGGCGGCCCGGCAGCGGATGACCGCCGTCAAGGGCGCGGTGCTGTCGCTGCTGATGGACGCGTACCAGCGGCGCGACAAGATCGGCATGGTGACGTTCCGGGGCTCCGGAGCGGAGCTGGCGCTGCCGCCGACCTCCTCGGTGGAGGTGGGCGCGGCCCGGCTGGAGCAGCTGCCGACGGGCGGCCGGACGCCGCTGGAGGCGGGCCTGCTGCGGGCGCACGAGGTGCTGCGGGTGGAGCGGCTGCGCGACCCGGACCGGCGGGCGCTGCTGGTGGTGGTGACCGACGGCCGGGCGACGGGCGCGCGCGACGCGGTGGCGCGTTCGCACCGGGCGGCGGGGCTGCTGGCCGGCCAGGGCGTGGCCGCGGTGGTGCTGGACTGCGAGTCGGGCCCCGTCCGACTGGGCCTGGCACGGGAGTTGGCGGCGCACCTGAACGGCGACGCGGTGAGCCTCGACGAGTTGCGGGCCGAAGGGGTGGCCTCGCTGGTGCGCGAGACCCGGACGACGATGATGCGAAAGGCGGCGTGAGCGAACATGCCCAAGGGAGTTGCGGAGAACGTTCCGGACGACGGTCTGACGACCCGTCAGCGGCGGACGCTGCCGATCACGGCGGTGCACACCGGCCCCGGCAAGGGGAAGTCGACGGCGGCGTTCGGGATGGCGTTGCGGGCGTGGAACCAGGGCTGGCCGATCGGGGTGTTCCAGTTCGTCAAGTCGGCGAAGTGGAAGGTCGGCGAGGAGAACGCGCTGCGGGTGCTCGGCGAGTCCGGGCAGGGCGGCACGGTGGCGTGGCACAAGATGGGTTCGGGCTGGTCCTGGGTGCAGCGCGACATCGAGTCCTCGGAGGAGGCGGCCCGGGAGGGCTGGGAGCAGGTCAAGCGCGACCTGGCGGCCGAGACGTACCGGTTCTACGTGCTGGACGAGTTCACCTACCCGCTGCACTGGGGGTGGATCGACGTGGCGGAGGTGGTCGAGGTGCTGCGGGAGCGGCCGGGCAGTCAGCACGTGGTGGTGACGGGCCGCAACGCGCCCGCCGAGCTGGTCGAACTGGCCGATCTGGTCACCGAGATGACCAAGCTGAAGCATCCGATGGACGCGGGCCGCAAGGGCCAGCGCGGTATTGAGTGGTAGATCGTTGAACGACAGCATTCCTCGGCTGGTGGTGGCCGCCCCGTCCTCCGGCTCGGGCAAGACCACGGTGGCGACCGGCCTGATCGCGGCACTGACGGCACGCGGGCTGAAGGTGTCCCCGCACAAGGTCGGCCCGGACTACATCGACCCCGGCTACCACGCGCTGGCCGCCGGGCGCCCGGGCCGCAACCTGGACGCCTGGATGAGCGGCCCGGACCGGATCGCGCCGCTGTTCGCGCACGGCGCGGCCGGGGCGGACGTCGCGGTGGTCGAGGGCGTGATGGGCCTGTACGACGGGGCGGCCGGGCAGGGCGAGTTGGCGTCGACGGCGCAGGTGGCGAAGCTGCTGCGGGCGCCGGTGGTGCTGGTGGTGGACGCCTCCTCGCAGTCGCGGTCGGTGGCGGCGCTGGTGCACGGCTTCGCGTCCTGGGACCCGCAGGTGCGCCTCGCCGGGGTGATCCTCAACAAGGTCGCCTCGGACCGCCACGAGACGCTGCTGCGGGAGGCCCTGGAGGAGGGCTCCGGGGTGCCGGTGCTCGGCGCGGTGCGGCGGGCCCGGGCGGTGGACACGCCGTCCCGGCACCTGGGCCTGGTGCCGGCCGTGGAGCGTTCGGCGGAGGCCCTGCGGGCGGTCCACGAGATGGGCGAACTCGTCGCCGCCTCCGTCGACCTGGACGCCGTCCTGGCGCTGGCCCGCTCCGCGCCGCCGCTGAACGCGCAGCCGTGGGACGCGGCGGCCGAGGTCGAACGGCTCGCCGGGCCCCGGCCGAGGATCGCGCTGGCGGGCGGGGCGGCGTTCTCCTTCTCGTACGCGGAGAACGCCGAACTGCTGGCCGCCGCCGGGGCCGAGGTGGTGCCGTTCGACCCGCTGCACGACGAGCAACTGCCGGAGCGGACGGCGGGGTTGGTGATAGGCGGCGGCTTCCCGGAGGTGTACGTCGCCGAGTTGAGCGCGAACGCGTCGCTGCGCACGGCGGTGGCCGAACTGGCCGCGAGCGGTGCGCCGGTGGTCGGCGAGTGCGCCGGACTGCTGTACCTGGGAAGGGAGTTGGACGGCCTGCCGATGTGCGGGGTGCTGGACGCGACGGCCCGGATGACGTCCCGGCTCACCCTCGGCTACCGGGAGGCGGTGGCGCTCGCGGACTCCCCGCTGGCGGCGGCCGGGTCCCGGGTGCGCGGGCACGAGTTCCACCGCACCGTCACCGACCCGGTGGCCGGGCCGTCCCCCGCCTGGGGCTGGCGCACGCCCGCCGGACCGCACACCGAGGGCCACCTGCACGGCTCGGTGCACGCGTCCTACCTGCACCTGCACTGGACGGGCGCCCCGGCGCTGCCGGCCCGGCTGGTCCGGCACGCCGCCGACTGGGCGGCCGGACGCTGACGGCGTCGGGGCGCTGACCGGGCGGCCGGGCACCGACGGCATTGGGCTTCTGAAGCCGGCGTTCTGAAGCCGTCGGCCGCGCGGGCGGGGTGCTCGCGCGGCCGGGCGGTCGGTCAGACGGCCTTGCTGTTCGGGTGCTTGGCGGGCTCCTCCTGCTGGGTGGCCAGGCCCAGTGAGCGGCGCAGTGAGATGATCTCGTCGTCGCCCAAGTTGTCGTAGGCGGCGTCCAGTTCACGGCGGAGCGTGGCGTTGTCGGTGGACTTGGAGGCCGCCAGGTAGTGGTTCGCCGCGGTCTTGGACTTGCCGATCAGGCGGTCGACGGTCGCCTTGTCGACGCCGGTCAGGTGGGCGGAGGTGAGCATGCTCGCCTGCTTGGTCGCGGCGGCGTTCATCTCCTTCGCCCAGCTGCGGAACGCCTGCGGGTCGTCCTCGATCTCGACGTCCTCGTCCGGGCCCTTGGCCCAGACCTTGTCGAACTGGTTGGTGGCGTCGAGCAGGTCGCGCTGGCTGTTGGACAGGCTGCTGGGCATCTTCTGCAGCGAGCCGCTGCGCTCGGACTTGTCCTGGTTGCCCAGGAAGCAGACGACGCGGCGGGCGGAGGAGATCTTCCAGGCCGCCTTGTCCGGGTAGAAGAAGAAGGTGCTGACCTGCTCCGGGATCGACCAGGTGTCGGCCACGTAGCTGTCCACGGCGTCCAGGCAGGTGTCCTCGGCCTCCGCCCGCAGCGTGTCCTCGCCCGGGTAGTCACCGCTCTGAAGCGCGGTGGGCTTGATCGCGTAGGTCTCGCCGAAGTGCGTGGACGTGCAGTCGGTGGCCCGGACCATGCCCGGCGTGGTCTTGTTGAAGCACTGGCCGACATTCAGCCGGAACGGCGAGTTCGCCGAGAGACTGCCCGTGTTCGAGGTCTCCGAGGTGTGCGAGGGGGTCCGGTCCGAGTCGTCCGAGAAGTCGTCGGCGCTGAAGAGGCCGCCGAGGACCGCGAGGACGAACAGCACCATGCCGAGGCTGCCGGCCACGATGCCGGTGACGGCCAGGCCCTTGCCGCGCTCGCCGGTCCGCTTGATCTGGCGCAGCGCGCCGACGCCCAGGCCGATGGCGATGAAGCCGAAGTAGCAGCAGATGATGCCGGTGATCAGCGAGGCGATGGCCAGGTTGTTGGTGTAGAGCGAGCGCTGCGGCACCGGGTACATCATCGGGCCGGTGGGCACGCCCGGCGGGTACTGGGCGGTCCCCCACGGCTGCTGAACGCCCGTCGGCGCCCACGGGTTGCCCCCGTCGGGCACGGGCGGCAGCGGCGCGCCGGGGGGCGCGGGCGGCAGCGGCGCGCCGGGGGGCGGCACGGGGGCCCCGGGCGGCGGCGTGGACGGCATCGCCCACGGGTTCGCGGGCGGTGCGGGCGGCGCGGGTGGTGCGGCGGGCACCTCGGGCGCGACGGGCGCGGGCTCGGCGGGCGTCTCGACGGGCGTCTCGGCGGGCACGGCGTCCTCCGCCGACCGCTTGGTGAAGGAGACCGGGGCCGCAGGCGCGGTGGGCGCGGTGGGCGCGGTGGGCGCGGTGGGCGCGGTCGGGGAGTCGTCCCGGGCGGCGTCGGGGCCGGCCTCCCCGGTGCGTTCCTGGTCGAACGACATGCGTTTCCCCCTCGGGGCGTGGAACTGTTCGACGGCTGCGCGAATATAGCGGACCGGTCCGTCGGTCTCCCAACGCGTTCTCCGTCCGGTCCCGGGCCGCACCCCGAAACCCGTTGCATGCAATGCATACAGCGCTCTACGCTGCCGGTGTGCAGACCGAGAGCATCCATCACAGCCTGCGGGCCCTGATCCTCGACGGCCGCTACCCGCCGGGTGCGCGACTGGGAGAGGTGGAGGTCGCGGAGACCCTCGGGGTGAGCCGCACTCCGGTCCGGGAGGCGTTCCGGGCGTTGACGGCGGACGGGTTGCTGGCCGCCGCCGGGCGCGGTGTCCGGGTGGTGGAGCTGTCCGCGGAGGAGCTGTCGCACGTCTACCGGGTGCGGGCCGCGCTGGAGGCGCTGACCGCCGAGCTCGCGGCCGAGCGGCAGCGGGCCGGCCGGCTGGCCCCGGCCGAGCTGACGGATCTCGCGGCACTCGCCGACCGCACCCACCTGGCCACCGTGGAGCGCGAGTTGACGGAGGCGGTGCGGCTGAACCGGCAGTTCCACCGCCGGGTGGCGGAGCTCGCCGCCAACCCGGTCGCCCTGCACTCGCTGGAACGGCTGTGGGACCAGATCCAGGTCTCCACCCGCCGTTCCCTGCACGCGCCCGACCGCACCGCCCTGGTGGACGACCAGCACCGTGAGCTGCTGGCCGCCGTGACCGCCGGGGATCCGGCCGCTGCCGGGGCGGCCGCCCGGCGGCACGTCCTGGACACCTGCGCCGCTGCCCGGCCGCCCGAGAAGGAGTGACCTGATGGCCCTGTCCCACCACTACGCGGTCCGCGTCGACTGGACCGGCAACCTCGGTACCGGCACCGACACCTACCGCTCGTACTCCCGCGACCACGACATCTCCTCGGACGGGGTGCCGACGCTGCTGGGCAGCGCCGACAAGACCTTCCGCGGCGACCGTTCGCGGTGGAACCCGGAGCAGTTCCTGCTGGCCGCGCTCGCCCAGTGCCACATGCTGTCGTACCTGTCGCACTGTGCGCGCAGCGGCGTGGTGGTGCTGTCCTACACGGACGCGGCGGAGGCCACCATGGAGACCTCGGGCGGCGGCGGCCGGTTCGTCTCGGCGATGCTCCGGCCCCGGGTGGAGATCGCCGACGAGTCGATGCGCGCACAGGCCGAGGCCCTGCACGGCCCGGCCGGCCAGGACTGCTTCATCGCCTCCTCGGTGAACTTCCCGGTCCACCACGAGCCGGTGGTGACGGTTTCGCCCACTGCCTGACGCTTCGTCAACTCTCTTGGTGTAGCTGGCTACAGGGGGAACCCTGGGGTTGGCTCCAGGAAAAAGACGGTGGCTGGGGGGATCGATCCGGGCGGCGCGACGGCGAAGACTCGTGGTCATGCGAATGGTCATGCGAATCACTCCACGGGGCGCCGCGCTCGCCGCCGCCACCACCGTCCTGCTCGGCCTGACGGCGCCGCTCGCCACCGGCGCGCCCGCCCCTGCCCGCCCCGCCTGGGGCGCGTGCGCGGGCGGCGCGCCGGACGGCCGGCAGCTGTGCGCGGAGGTGACCGTCCCGGTCGACTACCGACAACCCGACGGGCCGTCACTGACGCTCGCGATCTCCCGGATTCCCGCCGCCCGGCCCGACCAGCGGCGCGGGGTGCTGGTGCTGATCCCGGGCGGCCCGGGCGGCTCCGGCCTGAACGGGCCGAGCGGCGCCGTGAACCGGCTGCCCCCGGAGGTCCGGGACGGCTTCGACCTGATCGGCTTCGACCCACGCGGTGTCGGCCGCTCCAGTCCGGTCTCCTGCGGGCTGGACTTCGCCGACCTGGCACCCGGCCGGCTGCTGCCCTGGCCCGCGCCCGACGGCCACGGCGGCGACGCCAACCTGGCCACCGGCCGGCGCGTCGCCGATCGCTGCGCGGAGAACGGCGGGCCGGTGCTGCGCAGCATCACCACCCGGAACGAGGCACGGGACATCGACCGCATCCGGCAGGCCCTCGGCGAGCGCCGGATCTCCGCCTGGGGCGTCTCCTACGGCACGTACGCGGGCGCGGCGTACGCCACGATGTTCCCCGACCGCACCGACCGGATCGTGCTGGACAGCAACGACAACCCCGATCCCGTGATCGCCGAACGCAGCTGGGTGGCCGCGGCCGCCACCGGCGCGGAGGACCGCTTCCCGGATTTCGCGGCCTGGGCGTCCTCCCCCGCCGCCGGCGAGCTCCGGGTCGCCGACACCCCCGAGCAGGTCCGCACCGCCTACTTGACGGCGGCCCAGCAGCTGGACGCCGCCCCGCTGCCCTGGCCCGGCAACAACCCGGAGGTGCTGAACGGCAACGGCCTGCGCGGCATGCTGCTGAACGGCCTGTCCGCGGACAGCAGGTTCCCCGCCGTGGCCGCCCTGATCCAGGCCGCCCAGGGCCTCCGCCCGCTCCCCGCGCCCGCCCCCGCACCGGACGCGGCGGCGCTGGCCCGGATGCAGAGCTCCACCGCGGTCTCCGCGGCGACGCTGTGCAACGACGTCTCCTGGCCGCGCGATCTCGCCGGGTACGCGGCGGCGGTGGCCGTCGACCGGGTCGCGCACCCGCTCACCGCGGGCATGCCGGTGAACGCGACGGCCTGCGCGTTCTGGCACTGGCAGCCCGCCGAGCCGCCGGTGCGGGTCACCTCCGACGGGCCGTCGAACGTGCTGCTGGTGCAGAACCGGCGCGATCCGGCGACGCCGTACGCGGGGGCGCTGAAGCTTCGCGCGGCGTTCGGCGACCGGGCCCGGATGGTCACCGTCGACTCCGGCGGCCACGACGCCTACCTGGCCAACGGGAACGCCTGCGGCGACGCCCTGGTGTCGGAGTTCCTGGCCACCGGGCACCGCCCGGCCCGGGACGCGTTCTGCCCGAAGGCCGGGTGAGGCCGTTGCGCGATCCGATCCACCGGCCGCACCGCCCCGACCGGGGGCGGTGCGGCGGGCCGCCGATCACCGGGCCGCCCGTCGCCGGGCCGGCGTCAGCCCAGGTCGCGGCGGTGCAGCCCGACCAGGCCCGTCAGGGCGACGAGCGCGGCCAGCGCGGTGGACCACAGCAGCGGCGCGGCGGTGACGGCGTTGCCGGGCAGGTGCGGCAGGTGGGTGAACGGGGACAGGTCGAGCACCCCCTGCGGCAGTTGCAGGATCGGGCCGAGCCAGGCGACCAGCACGAACAGGCCGTAGCCGGCCCAGCCGGCCGCCGTCCAGCGCGGCAGCAGGCCGTACACGGCCAGGGCCACGGCGGCGGTCAGCCACACCGCGGGCAGTTGGACGAGCGTCGCGCCGAGCATCCGGCCGACCGCGTCGCCCGTCCCGCCGCCGAGCGCCGCGCTCTGCGCCAGGCCGGCGGTGGCGCCGACGACGGCCAGCAGCACGGCGCTGCCGAGCAGCGGGAACAGCAGGTGTCCGCCGGCCCAGCGCAGCCGGGAGACGGCCCCGGCCAGCATGGGTTCGGCCCGGCCGGCGCTCTCCTCGGCGCGCAGCCGCAGCACGGACTGCACGGCGTACACGGCGGCGATCATCCCGAACACCCCGGCGATGGTGGACAGGTAGGCGTTCAGCACGCCCTGCTGTCCGCCGAGCCGGGCCATCAAGTCGGCCATCTGCCGGTTGTCGCCGACCAGGTCGACCACGCCCTTGGCGACGCTGCCGAACACCGCGCCGCCCGCGGCGAAGGCCAGCGCCCAGCCGAGCAGGGCGCCGCGTTGCAGGCGGCGGGCCAGCGCGGCGGCGTTCGCCAGGCCGGGTGCGGCGGCGGCCGGGCCGGGGCGCTGCGGGAGCATGCCGGCGCCCAGGTCGCGGTGCCCGACCAGGGCGCGGGCGAGCAGGGTGAGCAGTGCGGCCCCGCCCAGCGGCAGCGCCAGCACCCACCAGCGGTCGTCGGCGAACGCCCGGACCTGCTCGCTCCAGCCGATCGGGGAGAGCCAGACCGCCCAGCCGGTGCCGCTGCCGGAGTCGCCGACGGCGCGCAGCACGAAGGCGATGCCGATCGCCGCCCCGGCCAGGCCGTTGGCGGCCCGGCCGGTCTCGGCGACCTGCGCGGTGACGGCGGCCAGCGCGGCGAAGAACAGCCCGGTGGCACCGAGCGCGAGCCCGAACGCCAGCGCCCCGGCGGCCGACTGACCGGCCGCCAGCAGCACGATCGTCACCAGGGCGGCCAGCGCGGCGTCGGCGGTGAGGGCGGTGGCCAGCGCGGCGGTCATCGGGGCGCGGCGGCCGACCGCGCCGGCGCCGATCAGTTCGAGCCGGCCGTCCTCCTCCTCCGCCCGGGTGTGCCGCACCACCAGCAGGGTGGACATCAGCGCGGCCAGCACCGCCCCGAACACGCCCATCCGCCACGCGGTCAGCCCGCCGATGGTGGAGCCGTCGAAGATCGGGCCGTACAGGGCGCGCAGCGAGCCGTTGCCGTCGATGCCGGCGGCGAAGGTCCGCCGGGAGGCCTCGTCGCCGTACAGCGTGCGGAAGGAGAAGGCGGTGGAGGCGACCATGCCGGTGCCGATGTAGACCCACACCGGCAGGGCGATGCGGTCGCGGCGCAGGGCGAGGCGGTACAGGGTGCCGGTGCCGGCCAGCGCGTAGCCGCTCATCGGGCGGCCGCCGTCGAGGGGGTGTCGGCCGGGTCGTTCTCGTAGTGGCGCAGGAAGAGCTCTTCCAGCGTCGGCGGCCGACTGGTGAGGCTGCGCACGCCGACGGCGGTGAGTTCGGCGAGCAGGGTTCCGAGCTGTTCGGTGTCGACGTGGCAGCGCAGCCGGTTGCCGTCGACGGTCAGGTCGTGGGCGTAGGCGGGGTGCGGCGGCGGGCCGGTGAGGACGGCGTCCACCGAGGTGCGGGTGAGGTGGCGCAGCTCGTCGAGGGTGCCGGTCTCGACGGTGCGGCCGGCCCGGATGATCGACACCCGATCGCAGAGCGCCTCCACCTCGGACAGGATGTGGCTGGACAGCAGCACCGTGGCGCCCCGTTCGCGGGCCTCGCCGACGCACTCGCGGAACACCTCCTCCATCAGCGGGTCCAGGCCGGAGGTGGGTTCGTCCAGGATCAGCAGGTCGCTGTCGCCGGCGAACGCCGCGACCAGGGCGACCTTCTGCCGGTTGCCCTTGGAGTAGGAGCGGCCCTTCTTGGTGGGGTCGAGTTCGAAGCGCTCCAGCAGCGCGGCCCGGCGGGCCGGGTCGAGTCCGCCGCGCAGCCGTCCGAGCAGGTCGATCGCCTCCCCGCCGGAGAGGTTGCGCCACAGCGTCACGTCGCCCGGCACGTAGGCGATGCGGCGGTGCAGCGGGACGGCGTCGCGCCACGGGTCGCCGCCGAGCAGGGTGGCGGTGCCGGAGTCGGCGCGCAGCAGGCCGAGGAGAACGCGGATGGTGGTGGACTTGCCCGACCCGTTGGGGCCGAGGAACCCGTGAACCTCGCCCTGCTCGACCGTGAGGTCCAGTCCGTCCAGGGCGCGGGTGCGGCCGAAGGTCTTCACCAGGCCGGACACCGAGATGGCGGTCGTCATGAATTCGACGCTACTCTTGTTTCACAACTTCGTGAAGTCACCGAAAGTCCCGAATCTTCGCGTCGCCGGGGAGGCCGTGTGAAGGTGGGCGGACACCCGGTCGGGCGGATGTCGGGGAGGTTCCGGTGGTGCAGGTGAGTGAGGTGGGCGACGTGGGCGACGTGGACGCGCGGCGGAATCCGGCGGCGGTGTCGGAGTTCGTGGAGCGGTTCGCCGCGGTGCTGACGGACGCCGGGTTCCCACGGATGCCGGCCCGGGTGTTCACCGCGCTGCTGACGTCCGACTCCGGGCGGCTGACCTCCGTCGAACTGGGCGAGCTGCTGCAGATCTCCCCCGCCGCGGTCTCCGGCGCCGTCCGCTACCTGATCCAGGTCGGCCTGGTCACCCGGGAACGCGAGCCCGGCTCGCGCCGCGACCGCTACCGCGTCCACGACCACGTCTGGTACGAGGTCACCGCCAGCCGCGACCGCACCCTCTCCCGCTGGGAGTCCGGCCTCGCCGAGGGCATCGAGGCCCTCGGCCCGGACACCCCGGCCGGTCAACGCCTCGCCGAGTCCCTGGAGTTCTTCGCCTTCCTGCGGGTCGAGCTCCAGCAGATGATGCAACGCTGGCGCGAACGCCACGACTGACGGCACGCCGTGGCCGTTGCAGCGACGAGGCCGACCGGGGGTGTCCCGGCCGGCCTCGTCGTGCAGCAGGCGGTACTACTCCGCTCCGTCCGCGGCGGTCTCCCGGCTCCGCTCCAGACGCGGGCCGAACCGCCCCCACAGCGGCATCGACAGGACCAGCAGGGCCAGTACCGCGGCCAGAACCTCGGTGATGAATGCCCAGCCGTCCGGGTCGGGGGTGCCCTCGATCGAAGCCACCCGCCCGGCCGGGTCGAAGGTGACGTCGACGCGGTCGCCGACCCGGCAGCCGGTCGAGCGGAACTCGCGGATGTCCCCGCCGTCGGCGGCCCGCACCTCACAGTGCGGGGCGCTCGCCCGGCCGCCCGGAGTGACGGCAACGACCTCGGCGACCGTCCGCTCGCCGTCCCGGGCCAGCACGCCGTGGTGCACCGCATCGACCCCGGTGAACCCGAGAATGACCACCAGCGCGAAGGCCGCCACCGCCCCGACGAGGCCGACCACGGTGCGGTAGGCGAACCCCATCACCAGCATCAGGGCCATCGCCGACACCGCCCGCGACACATTCAGGGCCGGCGCACCCCAGCCGAGCTGGTGGTCCGCCACCCAGATCAGAGCGAAACTGCCGACCAGCGTCGCCGGCACGAACCGCACCCAGAAACGGTGCGGGTGTTCCTTGGACATGACGTTCATGTCGATCCCCCCATTGATCATTCGGATCAAGAGGGACGCTACTCCTGCCCGCACACCGCTGTCCGCCGGGGTGCCCGGGTGCGGCCGCCGATCGGTACGGCCGCCGCCGTCAGCCCAGGTAGGCGGGGGCGACCGCGGAGCGGACCAGGACGGTCGGGGTGCCGGTGCCGTCGGCGGGGGTGGTCCAGAGGTCGGAGCCGTAGTCGCCGGGCAGGGAGTACAGCAGGGTGTGGTCGTCGGACCAGAGTGCCTGGTCGTCGATGTTGCGCTGCTCGGCGGTGGCGGTCTCGGCCATGGTGGCGAGGTCGAGCACGTACAGCCGCCAGGGCGCGGCCGGGTCGGCGCCGGCCACCCGCTTCTTGTACGCGACGCGGGTGCCGTCCGGCGAGAGCGACGGGCACTCGACGTTCTGGTGCAGGGTGGTCAGGGTGCGGGCGGCGAGGTCGCCCTGCACCAGGTAGGTCTGGCCGCCGGTGGCGACCGTCGCGTAGAAGCGGTTGTCGTCGGCGGCGAAGGTGACGCCCCAGACGTTGACGTCGGACGCCTGCACGGGGTGGCCGTCCTTCAGCACCTGGAAGGTCTCCAGGTTGTCGTAGAACTGCCAGCTGCGGGTGTCGACGATCGCGGTGCGGGTGGAGAAGTCGGTGCCCGCGTAGGAGTCGCCGCTGACGAACACCGTCCAGCCGACCAGGTGCCCGGACGGGGAGACCCGGGAGCGGGTGGGGATGCCGGGCGCGGGGAAGCGCCTGACCTCGTGCAGCGAGGCGTCCAGCACGGACGCGTGGTAGGTGTCGTCCAGCGCGCCGTGCTCGGCCTGGAGGCAGATGCCGGTACCGGCGGCGGCGTGGAAGCGCAGGCACTTCACCCCGGACGCGGTCCGCGGCCCGTCCGGCCGGTCGGCGGGCACGGCGGCGACCTCGTCCCGGTGCGGCCCCCAGGCGAGGTTGCGCAGCAGCAGCTGACGCCCCGCCGGTTGCAGCGTCACCGCACCCTCCCGCACCGGCGGCCCGCCGGCCTGCTCCTGGTTGCGCCGATCGGCCCGCCCGACGGCGTACCGGACCGCGAAGGTTCCGACCCCGGCCAGCAGCAGCACGGCCACCGCCAGCACCAGCACCTTGCGCCGCACGTTCCCACCGGGAGGTTCGGGCGTCTCGGAGTCCGGCTCTGCGACGACGGGAGCAGTCATGTGAGGTGCCCTCCGGGCGGGGGTTCGTGAGCGGTCGCGGGATGGCGGCGCATCAGCCGGTCGTGGCGGTCGGGCGGAGCAGGCGGGTGGCGGCGAGGGCGGTGACGGCCAGGGCGACCGTCGTCGCGGCGAGGGCGGTGCGGGGGCCGCAGAGGGTCCAGGCGGCGCCGAAGGCGAGGGAGCAGGTGAAGCGGGCGAGGGCCTGGCCGGTGCCGACGAGGGCCTGGCCGGCGCCCTGTTGCTCGTCGGGGACGGTCGCGGCGGTGGCGGCGGCGAGCACCCCGTCCGTCGCGGCGTAGAAGGTGCCGTGCAGCAGCAGGACCAGCACGGCGGCGCCCGCGCCGTGCAGCGGGGAGAGGACGGTGCCGTACGCGCCGAGCAGCACGGCGTGGCCGGCCAGGAAGAGGGTGCGGCGGCCGATCCGGTCGGCGAGCAGGCCGAGCGGGACGGCGAGGGTGAGGAAGACGGCGGCGGTGCCGAGCGGCAGCAGCGGGAACAGGTGGGCGGGCAGGGCGAGTTCGCGTTGCAGCAGCAGGTAGAGGAAGGAGTCGCTGACGGTGGTGAGGCCGAGCAGCACGGCGGCCAGGGTGAGTCGGCGCAGCGCGGGCCGTCGCAGCAGCGCGATCGCGTCCCGCAGCGTGGGTCGGGGGCCGGGCGGCGCGGCGGCGGGAGCGACACGGCCGGGCGGCGCGGCGGCGGGAGCGACACGGCCGGGCGGCGCGGCGGCGGGAGCGACACGGCCGGGCACGAACAGCACCAGCAGCAGCACGCCGAGCACGGCCACGCACCCGGAGACGGTGAACACCGCGCCGTAGCCGGCCCGTTCGGCCCGGTCGTCGGTGATCCGCAGGACGGCGAAGGCGAGCAGCGGGCCGAGCAGCGCGCCGGTGGTGTCCATGGCGCGGTGGACGCCGAACGCGCGGCCGCGGTGTTCGGGTGCGGTGGCGAGCGAGATCATCGCGTCGCGCGGCGCGGTGCGCAGGCCCTTGCCGGTGCGGTCGATCGCGAGGACGCCGCCGATCAGCGGCACGGTGTGGACGAGCAGCAGCAGCGGCTTGCACAGCGCGGACAGGCCGTAGCCGATCCCGGCGACGAGTTTGTGTCCGCGTCCGCCGCGGTCGGCGAGGTGGCCGCCGAGCAGCCGGACCAGCGCGCCGACGCCGTTGTTGATGCCGTCGAGCAGGCCGAAGCCGAGCGGGGACAGGCCGAGCGCGGCGACCACGTACAGCGGCAGGACCGCGCTGACCATCTCGGAGGAGACGTCGGTGACCAGGCTGACGGCGCCGAGCGCGAGCACGGTGCCGGGGACGGCGGCGCGCCGCCCCGGGCGGGTGCCCGGGGTGGCGGCCGCGGCGCGGTCACTCTTGGTGGAGCGGGCGTCCGCGAGGTACATCCGGCGTCAGTTCCAGATGCCGGTGATGTCGGAGGCGGAGGCGGCGTTGCCCGCGTGGGTGCTCAGGCCGGCCAGGTCCTCCAGGGTGCGCAGCACGTTGTAGTGGTTGTAGGTGGTGGAGCTGCTGGAGCCGGGGATGACGTGCTGGCCGTAGACCAGGGTGGGGATGCGGTTGCCGGAGAGGCTGTTGTCCTCGTCGAAGGTGACCACCAGCAGGCTGTTGTGGGTCTGGGCCCAGGTGGCGTACGCGCCGAGGTTGTTCTTGATCCAGGTGTCGCCGGTGGAGACCGAACAGTCGTGCATGTCGCTGCACAGGTTCGGCACCACGAAGGAGACCTTCGGCAGGGTGGTGTAGTCGGTGGGGAACTGGGCGAAGGTGTACGCGGTGTTGGTCGGCACGTTGGCGAAGCCGAACCACGGGTTGTGCTTCTGCGCGTACTTGCCGCTGGAGCAGACCGTGGAGCCCTGGCTGGGCAGGGTCTCGTTGTACGAACCCCAGGTCTGGCCGGCGGCGATCAGCTCGGACGCCAGGTTGGGGGCGGTCATCGAGCCGACCTTGACGCAACTGTCGTCGGTGCGGCCCTGGTTGGAGCCGGAGAACAGCATGTAGTAGTTGGGCTCGGACGGGTGGGTCAGGCCGTAGGACTGGGCGAGGTCGGCGCCGCCGGCCTTCAGGGTGCCGTTCAGGTAGGGGGCGCTGGAGCTGCCGATCACCTGGCTGTAGGCGTGGTTCTCCATCACCACCACGACGACGTGGTCGGGCGAGGGGAGCGCGGCGGCCTGCGCGGTGGAGCCGGTGGCGGCCCACAGCCCGAGCGAGGCGGCGGCGAGGGCGACGGTGCTGCCGATCGCGGTGAGGCGGCGCTTGGTGCGGCGGGTGAGCGGTGCAGCGGTCATGGCGTGGTCCCTTCGGGGCAAGGAACGTACGGGGCTGAGCTGGTGGAGCGCCGGAAACCCTAGGCGCGGGCGATGACCGACGAGGCTTTTGACAGGTTAAGAACAAGCGAACGGTTGGCTGTGCAACTCACCCCTCCCACCCGGGCCTTGTCGAAGCGGCGCGTCTCACACTTACCCGGATTGACCCTGCTCGGACCGACATGGTGGGATCTTCGCGGCCCGGCGCGCACGACCGGCGCGGTGGACGAGGAACGGGAGGGCCGGGCATGACAGCCACCCCCCGCGTGGTACTCGGGCTCGGGCTGCGCCGCGGCACCCCCGCCGCCGAGCTGCTCCGCACCGCCGACGCCGCGCTCGCCGCCTGCGGCCTCGACCGTTCCGCCGTCGCCCTGGTCGCCACCCTGGACAGCAAGCTCGCCGAGCCCGGACTCCGGCTCGCCGCACGGGAGTTGGACGTCCCGCTGGTCGGCCGTCCGGCCGCCGAACTGGCCGCCGTCCCGGTCGCCGGCTCGGCCCGGGTGGCCGCCGCGGTCGGCACCCCGAGCGTCGCGGAGGCCGCCGCGCTGGCCGCGGCCGGGCCCGGCGCCCGCCTGCTCGCGCCGCGCACCGCCTCGGCGACGGCCACCGCAGCTCTCGCCGCACCCCCACCGGAGGCCCCCAGGTGAACGCCGAACCCGATCTGCGCCATCACGGCGACGCCGAAGTCCGCTCCGCCGGTCTGGTCGACCTCGCGGTGAACGTCCGCACCGGCACCCCACCGCCATGGCTGCGCGACCGCCTCGCCGCCACCCTGGACACCCTCGCCGCGTACCCGGACGGCACCGCGGCCCGCGCCGCAGTCGCCGCCCGGCACGGGCGGCCGGTCGCCGAGGTGCTGCTGACCGCCGGCGCGGCCGAGGCGTTCGTGCTGCTCGCCCGGGTGCTGCGCCCGCGCCACGCGGTGGTGGTGCACCCGCAGTTCACCGAGCCGGAGGCGGCGCTGCGGGACGCCGGGCACGTCGTCCACCGGGTCCTCCTCACGCCGGAGCAGGGTTTCCGCCTGCCGCCGGGGGCCGTTCCCGAGAACGCCGACCTGGTGGTGGTCGGCAACCCCACCAACCCCACCTCCATCCTGCACCCGGCCGCCGCACTGGCCGAACTCGCCCGCCCCGGGCGGACCCTGGTGGTCGACGAGGCGTTCATGGACACCGACCCGGGCGAGACCGAGTCCCTCGCCGGGGCCCGCGACCTGCCCGGCCGGGTGGTGGTGCTGCGCAGCCTCACCAAGACCTGGGGCCTGGCCGGCCTGCGGATCGGCTACCTGCTGGCCCCCGCCGGGCTGGTCGCGGAACTCGCCGCCGCCCAACCGCTGTGGCCGGTCTCCACGCCCGCGCTGGTCGCCGCCGAACTCTGCTCCGCGCCCGCCGCCCTGGCCGAGGCGGACGCCGCCGCCCGCGCCACCGCGCTCGACCGCGAACACCTGCTCAAGGGCCTTGCCACGCTCCCCGCCGTCCGGGTGTACGGCGACCCCGCCGCGTCCTTCGTGCTGATCCGGCTCCCTGGCGCCGCCGCCGTCCGCGACCGCCTGCGCGCCGCCGGGTTCGCCGTCCGCCGCGGCGACACCTTCCCCGGTCTCGGCCCCGACTGGCTGCGGCTGGCCGTCCGCGACCGCGACACCACCGACCGCTTCCTCGACGCGCTGGCCGCGGCCGTCCCGGGCTGAGCCGGCCTCAGTCCAGCTCGACGCGGTGGCCGGCCTCAGTCCAGCTCGACTCGGTGGCCGGCCTCCACCACGCCCGGCGTGACCACCTGCGCGTAGACGCCGAGGCAGGGCATCGGGCCCAGGCCGGGCAGCGGCTCTGTCCGGTTCAGCCGGGCCGGGCGGCGCAGCGCCTCCGGGTCGGCGGGCAGCGACCCGTGGGCGAGCGTGGGGACGGCGCAGCGCGGGCTGGCGGCGATCACGCGCAGCCGCAGGTCGGGGCCGACGGTGAGCTCGCGGCCGACCCAGTCGTTCTCGACGAACGGCTCGGCGTCGACGTCGATCACCAGGTTGGGCCGGTAGCGGACCACCGGGGTGCCGGCCAGGGAGGCGGTGGTGACCAGGTGCAGCGGCGCGAAGTCGAAGAAGCTGCCGGGTGCGGCGGCCTTGCCGAACTCCTGGACGGTGTAGTCGACTTCGGCCTCGATGCCGTCCGCCAGCACCTTCTCGGGCACCGAGCGCAGCAGCGTCGAACCGGGCGGCCGTTCACTGATCAGCCGGACGGGGCGGCCCAGCAGCGCGCCGAGGTCGCCGTCCTTCAGTTCGGTGCCGTCGGGGTCGGTGATCCGCACTCCGCCGTCCACGCTCTCGGCCTGGAGCGTGAGCAACTTCCGCCACAGGCGCGGTTGTTTGGCGCTGGCGATCCGCCCGGTCGTCACGTCCAGCAGGGCGTGGCGCCGGTCGCCCTCGACGCCGTGCTCGTCGATCCGGGCCCGGGCGATCTCCTCGCCGAGCATCGACTTCACGGGGTGGCGGTACAGCGCGGCGACCTTCATCGTCCGATCTCCTCTGCCCAGTCGGCGAGTTGTGCGAAGTCCTCGGCCCGCAGCCCGTACCGGGGGTCGACCTTCAGGGTGAGCGCCGGGCCCGGGTGGTGGGCGGCGATCCACTCGGTGTCCTGCGGTCCGATCTCGTCGTCCACCCAGGCGAAGGGCTGTCGGTCGGCCCAGCACACCAGCTGCCGGGTCTTCCAGTGCAGGCCGTCCGGGTCCTTGTGGAACATCGACTCCCAGTTGACGTACGGGAGTCGGGGGAGGCCGAGGAGCGGCGCCAGGTGCTCGTCCGCCTCCGCGCACCAGGCGGTCGCCCACACCAGGTCGTACGGCAGGGCCAGCAGGGACGGCCCGTGGGTGCGGTTCAGCCGGACCCGCAACGGCTTCGGGTCCGTCACGCCCTTGTCGAGCTGGCGCTGCCGCCAGGTCTGCGACGGCACCCGGTGCGTCCGGTAGCCCCGGGGGCGGAAGAAGGTGCCGTACGGGGCGATCGGGCCGTCGACGTCCAGCATCAGCAGCGGACGGTCTGCCATGGGCTCCCCCTCGGTCGGTCGGTGCCGGATTCTCTCCCACACCCGGCCCGCCCGGCCACCGTTTCGGCTCAGGACGCCTGTTCGGCCTGCCAGGCGCGGGCGGCGGCGATGCGGCGGGTGGCGCTGGGGTGGGTGGCGAGGAGGAGTTCGAGGGCGCGGGGCGGCGCGGGGTCGGAGATGTTGGCGACCGCGAGGCGGCGCTGCATGGCGATGAACTGCTCGGTGTCGCCGGTCAGTTCGAGGGCGTGGCGGTCGGCGCGGGCCTCGATGCGGCGGCTGACGGCGCACTGGACGGGGGTGCTGGCCGCGCCGAGCAGGGCGGCCAGGGCGGCGAGCAGCGGGAGCGAACGCGGGTCCTGCGGGTGGGCGGCGCCGGCGGCGTCCAGCAGTGGCTGCCAGGCGAGCAGGGCGGCGAGGACCGGGACCACGACGGCCGCGCCGAGCGCGCCCAGCACGGTGCCGGTGGCGACGTCGCGGTGCTTGACGTGGCCGAGTTCGTGGGCGGCGACGAGTTCGACCTCGCGCGGGTCGGCGGTCTCCAGCAGGGTGTCGTGGACCACGATCCGGCGGGTCGGGCCGAAGCCGGAGACGTACGCGTTCAGCGCGGTGGTGCGGCGGGACGCGTCGGCGACCAGCACGTCGCGCACCGCGATGCCGTCGCGGCGGGCCAACTCCAGCAGGGCAGTGCGCAGTTCGCCGTCCGGCAGCGGGGAGAAGCGGTTGAACAGCGGCTCGATCACCAGCGGGTGCAGGAACGACAGCGCCACCGTCAGCAGCGCCGCCGCGAGCGCGCCCGCCACCCACCAGTGCTCCGGCGAGCGGCCGATCAGCGCGTACAGGCCGAGCGCGAGCGGCAGGAACAGCGCGAGGGTGACGGCCGTGCCGCGCAGGACGTCCACCGCCCAGCCGGCCCAGCCCTGGGTGACCAGCCCGAACCGGGCGCGGGCGACCCGGACCCGGGCCGAGAACGGCAGCGTCACCGCCCGTCCGAGCAGCACCAGCGCCGCGCTCCCGCCCAGCACCTCGGCCGCCCAACTGCCGCCGAACCAGCCGCCGACCGCCGTCACCAGCCCCGCCCCGGCCGCCGTGAACCCGAGCACCGCCGCCAACCCCAGCGACGCGGCCTGCCCCCCGAGCGCCCACGGCACCTGCGCCCGCCGCAACGCCCGGCCGCGCGCCACCTCCTGCGACGTGAAGTCACCGGACGCGACGGGGGACGGCGGGGGCGGGGTGTCGGTCATGCCCCCAGCGTAGTGACCGTCCCCGCCACCTCACCCCGTTCGCGCCTCACGACCCCGCCGGCCGTCGCGCGACCTCGCGCAGGGCCGCCCCGAACCAGTCGAACACCGGCGTCAGCGTGGGCGGCTCCGGCCAGTCGTTGACGCGGGACAGCAGGCGCCAGTAGCGCTCGACCCGGGGGTCGGCCGCGACGTCGAGACGGGCGAGCAGCCAGGTCCGCAGGGCGGCGTCGTCCGGGCGGTCGAAGACCTGGGCGTAGCGTGCGGTCAGGTCGGCCACGACGGTCGCGGCCTGCGGCGCGTCGGGGGCGAGGCCGGCGGCGAGGGCTCCGGTGACGGCCTCGCGGACGTGTTCGGTGAGTTCGTGGTGCAGCCCGGTGGTGTCGCCGGCGGCGCGTTCCGCGGCCTGGTAGGCGGCCATCCGTCGCAGCGCGGCCCGGAAGGCGGCGTCCTGGGTGAGTTCGGCGAGTTCGACCCAGGCCGCGACCTGCGCCGGGGTGGGTTCCTCCGGCAGTTCCGGCACCGCCGCGCGGAGCATCTCCACCAGCTCGGGGTTGGCGTCCGCCGTGCCGAAGGTGTCCTCGACGAACTCCTCGATCATCCGGCGCCGTTCCTGCGAGGACAGCCTCGCCAGTCGGTGCATCAACGCGATCTCCTCCGTTTCGCTTCCCTGTTCGGCGACCGCGCGGAGCACCGCCCGGCGCAGCCGCAGCGTGCGGATCTGCGCGTCGAGGGCGTCCGCGTGCGCGCGGACCACCTCGGCGACCGCGCTCTCCCGTTCCAGCACCTGCCGGATCGTCGCCAGCCCTATCCCCAACTCCCGCAGGGTGCGGACCAGTTCGAGCCGTGCCACGGCCTGTGTCCCGTACCGCCGGTACCCGGCGGGGGTGCGGTCGGTGGACGGCACCAGGCCGGTGTCCGACCAGTAGCGGACGGTCTTCACCGTCAGTCCGGTCCGTCGCGCCAACTCGCCTATCGTCACCAGCTCTTCGCCGTCCATGGCCCCACTGTGCGGTCTCCCCCGGCGGGAGACTCAAGCCGGGTTGTTCGGTCGGTGGATCTGCACGTCCGGCCTACGATGGCCGGATGATGGGCGAGGAGAGTCTGCGGACAGCGCTGGAGTTCCGTCGCGGGTTCGCCCGTCGGCAGGCCGACGAGGTCGTCGAACTCCCGGGCGGTTTCGCGGTGTTGAGCGAGCCGTACCGGTATTCGCACGAGCACAACCAGCTGATCCTGGACGCCCCGCCGAGCGGCGTGGACGTGGCGGGGCTGGCCGAGGAGGTGCTCGGGCACCTCGGGCACCGGCGGATCGCGGTGTTCGACGACGCGTCCGCGCTGGCGCTGGCCCCGGGTCTGGTCGCGGCCGGGTACCAGCACGAGACGGAACTGGTGATGGTCCACCGGGGGCCGGTGCCGAGCGCGGGCGGCGCGGAGCAGGTCGAACTGGCCGAGCTGGCACCGGCGTTGGACCGCCAGTGGCGCAACTGGCTGCCGTGGGCTTCGGACGACTCGATCGGGCAGCTGGTGTCGCGGCGCACCGCCCGCGAGGCCGGCGCGGACCGGGTGCTGATCCTGGCCGCGCGGGACGCCGACGGCGAGTTCGGCTCCTGGGCGGACCTCTACCAGGACGCGGCGGGCACCGCGCAGGTCGAGGACCTGGCGACGGCGGAGGGCCGGCAGCATCGCGGCCTCGCCGGCCGGGTGCTGTCCACCGCCCTGCACCTGGCCGCCGAGCAGGCCCCCGACGGCCTGCGCTTCCTGGTCGCGGACGCCGAGGACTGGCCGCAGCAGTGGTACGCCCGCCGGGGCTTCGTGCCGGTCGGCCGCACCCACGGCTTCACCCGCATGTAACGACGGGAAGTTACTGCGGGACGAGACGACGGCGCCCGCCGACCCCCGGAAGGGGTTCGGCGGGCGCCGTTCGCAGTGCGCGGGGGGCGCGGATCAGACCTGGCCGGCCTTCTCCAGGGCCTCGCAGCAGGTGTTGATCAGCAGGCGGGTGACCACGTACGGGTCGATGTTCGCGTTCGGGCGGCGGTCCTCGATGTAGCCCTTCTGGTCCACCTCGACCTGCCACGGGATGCGGACCGAAGCGCCGCGGTTGGAGACGCCGTAGGAGTAGACGTTCCACGGGGCGGTCTCGTGCTTGCCGGTCAGGCGGGACTGGATGTCGTCGCCGTACTGGTTGACGTGCTCCAGGACCTTCTCCTGGGAGGCGCCGAGCGACTCGCACGCGGTGATGATGGCGTCGTAGCCCTCGCGCATCGCCTTGGTGGAGAAGTTGGTGTGCGCACCCGCGCCGTTCCAGTCGCCACGGACCGGCTTGGCGTCCAGGGTGGCGTCGATGCCGAACTCCTCGGCGGTGCGGTAGAGCAGGTAGCGGGCGATCCACAGGTCGTCGGAGGCGGTCAGCGCGTCGACCGGGCCGATCTGGAACTCCCACTGGCCGGGCATGACCTCGGCGTTGATGCCGCAGATCGCCAGGCCGGCGTCCATGCAGCGGTCGAGGTGCAGCTCGACGATCTCGCGGCCGAAGACCTCCTCGGCACCCACGCCGCAGTAGTAGCCGCCCTGCGGGGCCGGGTAGCCGCCCTCGGGGAAGCCGAGCGGGCGGGAGCCCTTGAAGAAGGTGTACTCCTGCTCGATGCCGAAGATCGACTCCTGGTCGGCGTACCGCTCGGCGACCTCGCGCAGCAGGGCGCGGTGGTTGGACTCGTGGGCGGTGCCGTTGGTCTCCAGCACCTCGCACAGCACCAGGATGTGGTCGCCGCCGCGGATCGGGTCCGGGACGACGCGCACCGGGTCGAGCACACGGTCCGAGGCGTGGCCCTCGGCCTGGTTGGTCGAGGAACCGTCGAAGCCCCAGGTGGGGATCTTGTCCGCGTTCGGCAGGACACGAGTCTTGGAACGCAGCTTCGCGGTCGGCTTGGTGCCGTCGATCCAGATGTACTCGGCCTTGATTGCCATCGCGGTGAACCTCACTGCTCGGGTGGTGGGTGCCTGCGTAGCCTCGCAAGCCGCCGTTTCCCGGTTGTTCCTCCTATGTAACGCCCATGTGAACCAACGGTCCGCGGCGGCGTGCTCACCGTCCGCGAGTGCACCGACGGTGCGGGGGCACGCCACCGGGACCGTTGGGGCCGGAGATCAGCGCTGGCGGGCGTGCGCGGCGCGGCGGCGACGGGTCATCCACACCGCGGCCCCGCCGGCCACCAGCAGGGTGAAGCCGCCGGCGGCCATCGCGGCGGTGCCGGTGGAGCCGGTGTACGCGAGTTCCTCGCCGGACTCCTTGGGCGCCGTCCGGTTCTGCCCGGTCGTCCCGGGCGCGGTGCCGGACGGGCTCGGCGTGGCGGAGGTGTCGGTGGCGGGCGCGGCGGCCGGCACCGGCTTCTCGCAGGACACCGCGGCGACCGTCACCTTGCCGTCCACCTTGGCGACGTTCAGGTTCAGCGGGTTGATCGACACCTGCACCTCCAGCGCGGAGGCGGCGGCGGTGCTGCTGGTGACGGTCTTCTTCGAGAACTCGACGTCGACCGTGCCGATCGCCGGAACGTCCACGTGGGTGGGCGAGTTGAGGCCGACGGTCACCGACTTGCCGAGCACCGTGAGCTTCACGGGGGAGGTCACCTTGGCGGTCGGCTGCCCGTTCACCGGGCAGGTCACCTCGGTGCTCATCGCGTCGAGGCCGAGCAGCGTGGTCAGCGGCAGGCCGGGCACGTGCACGTCCGCGCCGACCAGCTGCACCGAGGCGGTCGCCTGCTTGTCGTCGACCTTGGTGACGGACTTGCCGACCTGCGCCTTCACCAGGTTCACCGGCTTCCCGTTGTCGACGCCGTCGACGGTCGCGGTGAGCATCGCCCCGTCCCGCTGGGCGGGCGACTCGACCTTGTTCAGGGCCACGTTCACGGGCACCTTGACCGCGTTCAACAGCGTGACGTCCAGGGCGAGTTCGGCGGTCACGGCGCTCGCCTTCCCGGGTTTGGCGGACGCGCCGGCGTCGGCGGCATGGGCCGACGTCGGCAGCGCGACCGCGAGGGCGGACGCGGCCAGGGCGGACGCGGCGACCGTACGCAGAACAGACATGACAGGAAACCCCCACACATGGTGAAACGGCAGAGCGCACCCGCGACTCACCCGGCACCACGCACGGGGAGGGGTTCGCGCTCTCGACTGCCGCCAGTCTTCTCGAACCGTGCGTCACCTCAGCAACACGGAGCGTCAGTTCACTCCTTCGAGTGGTGTTGACGCCATTGAGTGACCGCGAGTCCCTCACGTCCCCTCCACACCTCCGTCATCCGTCCCAGCGACGCAGCCGCAGCAGCCCGAGCCCGAGTGCGGCGGCCGTCCAGGCGAGCAGCACCAGCAGTCCGCGCAGCCCGTCGTGGGGGCCCACGGTGAGCAGTTCGGCCCCGGCCCGGTCCGGCAGGTAGCGGGAGAGTTCCCTGGTCGCGCCGAGCAGCGACAGCAGGTGCGAGCCGGCCAGCACCATCGGCAGCAGGACGATCAGCGGGACGACGGCGTTGCGGGCCGCCGCGGCCAGCCCGGCCGCGAACAGGCTCATCAGCACCAGGTAGCCGACCGCGCCGACCAGCGCGCCGGGCACACCGTCCGCGCCGATGCCCGCGCCGTGCGGGCCGAGCGCGTACTGCGTGACCAGATAACCGGCCACGGTCACGGGCGCGCCGAACGCCAGTGCCGCCAGGGCCGTTGCCGCGGTCTTCGCCAGGTAGAGCCGGCCCCGGTCGGGCACCGCCAGCAGGGAGGTCCGGATCATTCCGGAGCTGTGCTCGCCGGCCACCGCCAGCACCGCGAAGACGATCAGGGCGAGCTGCCCGTACTGGATGCCGTCCAGGCCGGCCTGCTCCGGGGTGAACCCGGCCCGCAGCAGCGGGCTGTGCGCATCCAGGGCCGAGCGCGCGGAGGCGCCGCCCAGCGCGCCGACCGCCAGGCTGACGGGGGCGAACAGGAGCAGCGCGACGAAGGTGCCGCGCACCCGGCGCAGCTTGACGAGTTCGGCCCGCAGGGCGGCCAGGGTCTCAGGCACGGGTGTCGTTCCTCTCCGCCAGGAGTCCGAGGAAGGTGTCCTCCAACGAGTCGGTGCGGGTGCTGAGTTCGTCGAGCACCAGGCCGCCGGCGGCGGCGATCCGGCCGATCTCCGCCGCGGGCAGGCCGACCACCCGCAGGCTCCCGTCCCCCGTGCGCTGCAGCACGGCGCCCGCCCGCTGCAACTCGACTGCCAGCGCCCCGGGTTCGGGGGTGCGCAGCAGGACGTGGGAGCGGGCGTGCCGGGCCAGGAACTCGTCGAGCGGGGCGTCGGCGACCAGTCGGCCGCGGTCCACCACCACCAACCGGTCGGCCACCAGCGACATCTCGGTCATCAGGTGGCTGGAGACGAACACGGTGCGGCCCTCGGCGGCCATCGTCCGCAGCAGTTCCCGCAGCCCGCGGATGCCTTCCGCGTCGAGGCCGTTGAGCGGTTCGTCCAGCACCAGCACCGGCGGGTCCCCGAGCAGTGCCGCGGCCAGCCCGAGCCGTTGGGACATGCCGAGGGACAGCGCCCCGACCCGCCGGCCGGCCGCCGCGCCGAGGCCGACCAGGTCGAGCATCCGGTCGACCCGTTCGAGGGCGATGCCGTTGCTCCGGGCCAGCCAGCGCAGGTGGTCGCGGGCGGTGAGGCCGCGGTGGGCGCCGCTGCCCTCCAGCAGGGCGCCCACCTGCCGTGCGGGGAAGCGGAGTCGGCGGTACGGCAGGCCGCGGATCAGGGCGCGTCCGCCGTCGGGGCGGGTCAGGCCGAGGATCATCCGCATGGCAGTGGTCTTCCCGGCGCCGTTGGGCCCCAGGAAGCCGGTCACGGCGCCGGGCCGCGCGGAGAAGGTCAGCCCCTCCACGGCGGTCGCCGGGCCGTACCTCTTGGTCAGGTCGTCGACATCGATCACACCGTCCAGTCTCGGCGGGCCGGGGCTGCCGGGCATCGGACCTCGGGCCGGTCCCGCCCGGGCCGGGGCCGGCCCGGAACACCTACCTGAGGATGAGAGGACACCCCGGTCAGTACGGCAGCACCGCGCGCACCCGGTAGCCGCCCTCGTGCGGCCCGGCGACGAGGGTGCCGCCGTGGGCGTGCGCCCGCTCGCGCATGCCGACCAGGCCGAGACCGCCGCCGGGGACCGACGCGCTCCGGCCCGCACCGGGCGGCCCGTCGTCGGCCACCTCGACGGTGAGTTCGCCGTCGCGCGCGGCGACCCGGATCCGGCACCGGGTGGGGGCCGCGTGCTTGGCGGTGTTGGTCAGCGCCTCCTGGACGATGCGGTACGCGGCCAGCGCGACGCCGCCCGGCGGCTCGGCGGGGCAGTGCACCGTCAACTCGGTACGCACCCCGGCCAGTTCGGCGGGCCGGAGCAGTTCGTGCAGGTCCGCCAGGCCGCGCGCGGGGCGCAGGTCGCCGCCCTCGGCGGGGTCGCCGTCGGCACGCAGCACGACGAGGGTGGCCCGCAGGTCGGTCAGCGCCTTGCGGCTGATCTCCTCGATGGCGGCGAGGGCGGGCCGGGCCTCGTCCGGGCGGGTGGCGGCGACGTGGTTGGCGACGGCGGCCTTGACCGCGATCAGGCCCACGCTGTGGGTGACCACGTCGTGGATGTCGCGCGCGATCCGCAGCCGTTCCTCGCCCCTGGCCCGCTCGCCGGCCTGCTCGATCGCCCGCCGCACGCGTTCCCGGCGCTCCCGCACGGCGATCCCGGCCGCCCAGGTCGCGCCGACCACCAGCAGCCCGAAGAGCGCCTGCACCGACTGCGTCCCGCCCTGGTAGTGCCGGCCGCCGCCGGCGGTCAGCACCAGTGCCCCCGCCGCGCTGGTCGCGCCCACCACCGCCGCGACCCGCCCGCGCGGCGCAGGACCGCTCAGCGCGACCGGGTACACGGCGAACGCGGCGGCCGCGAAGGCCGTCGGGGCCAGGCCGACCGGCAGCGACGCCAGGGCCGCCGCGAGCACCACCGCGAACACCGGCCAGGGCCGGACCCGGCGCACCGCCAGTGGCAGCGAGGCCGCCAGGACCGGCAGCCACACCGCCCACCCGGGCGTGCCCGCCGCGCCGTGCCACCCGAGCGGGGACAGCACCGGCAGCAGCGCGAACACCGGCACGGCGGCGGCGTCGAGGAGCATCAACCGCCGTACGCCCAGGGCCTTTCGGAACACTGCTGCCATGGCGGTGACGCTAGGCGGTGGCCGCCCGGCCGTCCAACCCGCGCGGGCCGCCGTCGCGCCACCGGCCCGGGCCCCCTATTCAGACCCCCGACTCAGACCCTCGGCTCAGACCTTCGGCATGCCGGGCTCGGCGAGGCCCGACTCGTAGGCGATGATCACCAGTTGGGCGCGGTCCCGGGCGCTCAACTTGGCCAGCAGGCTGCCGACATGGGACTTCACCGTGGGCAGGCTGATCACCAGCCGGGCGGCGATCTCGGCGTTGGACAGCCCGTTGGCGATCTGCACCAGCACCTCCTGCTCGCGCCGGGTCAGCCCGAGCAGCCGCGGCGCGGGCCGGGCGGGGTCGGCGTCCCGGGAGACGTCGGCGATCAGCCGCCGGGTCACGGTGGGCGACAGGATCCCCTCGCCCGCGGCGATGACCCGGATGCCGGCGACCAGTTCGGCCGGCGAGGCGTCCTTCAGCAGGAAGCCGCTCGCGCCGGCCTGTAGGGCCGGGTAGACGTACTCGTCGAGGTCGAACATGGTCAGCGCCAGCACGCGGACGCCGGTCAGCTCCGGGTCCGAGCAGATCGCCCGGGTGGCGGCGATGCCGTCGAGCACCGGCATCCGGAGGTCCATCAGCACGATGTCGGGCCGCAGTTCGCGCGCGAGGTCCACGGCGGCCGCGCCGTCGGCGGCCTCCGCGACCGTCGCCATCCCGGGGGTGGAGTCCACCAGCAGTCGGAAACTGCCGCGCAGCAGCGCCTGGTCGTCGGCGATCAGCACCCGAATCGTGTCAGCCATGGCCCCACTGTAGGCACCCCGGACCCGTCCACCTGCCGCTGTCCGCCCGGGAGTTCACCGAGCGGTAGGTACCCGGACCTTCCCCTCCGGGCGAGTGCCGGGCAGAGTGATCACCATGGCTTCCTGGATGATCCTGGTGATGGTGCCGTTGGCCCTCTGGCTGCTCGCGGCACCGCCGGGGCGGGTCCGGACACGGATCGCGGCCGTCCTCGCGACGGCGGCGCTGTTCACCTGGGCGGCGATGGAAGGCTGGCTGCCCGTCGGGATCACCGCCACGGCCGCGCTGGCCGGCTGGTGCGTGCTGGCCGCGGCACCCGCCGTCGGCCTGAAGCTGGCGTGGCCGGTGCACAAGGGCAAGGGCGGTGGACGCCGGGCCTTCGTGGCCGCCTGGATGACGGCCTTCTCTCTGCTGGCGGGAGCCGCGACCTGCCTGTTCGGCGTCCTGCTGCTGGGGAACGGCCCCTCGGCCCGGGTGCCGGACGCCTCCGAGCTGCCCGCGATGCCCGCCGGGCTGCACATCTCCGCCGACCATGACAACGGGTGTGGCGGCAACTCCTCCTTCTACTGCTCCCGAACACTGACCGTGGTCGGCGCCTCCGACCAGGACGCCACCCAGCTGGTCGAGCGGCTGCGCGCCCAACTGGCGTCCTCCGACTGGAAGGTGGTCCGGCGCGATGGGGGCAGCTGGCTGGCCTGCCGCTCCATCGGCGTGCTGCTGGACACCGACGAGCTGTGCGCCGAGCTGTCCGTCACCGACGGCGCCGTCACTGTCGACCTCAGCACCTCCGACAGCTGGTGACGGCACCCGGGCTTCCCGCCGGGCGGGTGCCGGGGCAGAGTGATCATCGTGGTGTTCGAAATGATCCTTGTGTTGATGCCGTTGGCCTGCTGGCTGTTCGCGGCCCCTCCGGGACGCGTCCGTACGACCGTCGCGGCGGTCCTCATGGCGCTGGTGCTGTTCACCGGGGCGACGGCGCTGGGGCTGCTGCCCTTCGAGCTGCGCCTCACCTCCCTGGTGCTGGGCCTGTTCCTGCTGGCCGCGGTGCCGCTGGTCGGCCTGGTCCTGGCGTGGCCGGTGCACACCGGCAAGGGTGGTCGACGCCGGGCCTTCGCGGCCACCTGGACGATGGCCTACACGCTGCTGGCGGGGGGCGGCAGCGCCGCCTACGGCCTCGTGCTGCTGGTGAGCGGCCCGCCCGCCCGGGTGCCGCCCGCCTCGGCCCTGCCCGCGATGCCCGCCGGGCTGCGCGTCGCCACCGACCGCGACGGCGGATGCGACCGCGGCTCCGTCGTCCACTGCCACCGCGAACTCACCGTGGCCGGTGCCCCCGACCAGGACACCACCCGGGTGCTCGACCGGCTGCGCGGCCAACTGACCTCCTCCGGCTGGCCGTTGACCCACCACGAAGAGGGCCCCTGGGTGGGCTGCCGGACCCACGGCCTGCTGCTGGACGCCCACCAGGTGTGCGCCACCCTGACTGTCACCGGCAGCACCGCCACCATCAGTCTGAGCGCCACCGACACCCGCTGACCCGTCCCACCGCTCTCAGGACACGGACCGCAGCCGGATCCCGGACCCCGACAGCACCGCGGCGGTGGCCGCGTCCCCGGCCAGCAGGACCACCAACTGCTGTGCGTCACCGGGTAGTTCGAGGGTTTCGCGGAGCAGTCGCAGCCGGTGCCCCTCGGGGTGGTCGAGCCGCAGGACGCCGCGGCGCGGCACCGTCGCCAGGTGCAGGCGGCGGGTGAACTCCTCGCCCGCGACGGGAGCCAGTTCGGCGGTCAGCCACTCCAGGTTCTCCAGCGACGGCGCCTGCCACAGGTCGAAGGTCTGCTCGTCCGCGACGTCGTCCCAGTCGGTGAAGAAGGCCCGGGCCCGCGGGTCGGTGAACAGGTAGTGGTTGAGGTTGGGCCGGTCCGCGTCGAGCAGGCCCGCCGCGCCGACCACCGCCCGGAAGCCGGCGGTGTGGGCGAGCACGTCGCCCAGCCGGTTGGTCACGAACGCCGCGCCCGGCTCCAGGAGTTCGAGCATCCGCAGCACGGACCCGCGCACCTCCCGGGAGGGCGGTACGGGCCGGACGTCGACGGCGCACGCGTCGCCGGTGATCTTGGCGAGGTAGCGCAGGTGGTTGCGTTCGGACGCGTCCAGCCGGAGCGCGTCGGCGAGCGCGTCGACCACCGCCGGCGAGGGGTTGCGGTCGCGGCCCTGCTCGATCCGGGCGAGGTATTCGACGCTGACGTCGGCCCGGTCGGCGAGGTCCTGTCGGCGCAGCCCCGGCGACCGGCGGCGTCGGCGCTCCGGCAGCCCGAGGGCCGCCGGTTGGACGGCGTCCCGTTTGGCGCGGATGAAGTTGCCCAGGGGTGTGGTGGCCACGCGCCCAGCCTAGGAGTTCGGGCAGCGCGCAGGATGGCCCTGCGGGGGCCACCCTGGGCAGGGCCTCGCTGCCGGTCGGCGGGCCGCCCGATGCTGACCGGCATGACGAACACATCGACCCGCCGCTCGGGCCGACTGCTCCTGGTGTGGGGGCTGTTGGTGGTGGCGGCCAACCTGCGGGCGAGCCTGACCGGGGTCGGTCCGCTGCTGGACCGGGTGCAGTCCGAGCTGGGCCTGACCCCGGCCGTCGCGGGCCTGCTGAACACCCTGCCGCTGCTGGCCTTCGCCGCCCTGTCGCCGCTCGTCCCCGCACTGACCGCCCGCTGGGGCGCGGAGCGGCTGCTCGGCGGCGCGCTGGCGGTGCTGACCCTCGGCATCGCCGTCCGCTGGATCCCCACAGCGGCGGGCCTGTTCGGCGGCACCGTGCTGATCGGCGCGGGCGTCGCGGTCGGCAACGTGCTGCTGCCGGGCCTGATCCGCCGCGATTTCCCCACCCGGGTGGGCCTGTTGACCAGCGCCTACGCCACCGTGATGGGCGGGGTGGCGGCCGTGGCGTCCGGGGTGGCCGTCCCGATCGCCGAGGCCGCTCCCGGCGGCTGGCACACCGCGCTGGGCTGCTGGGTGCTCTTCGCCCTGGTCGCGCTGCTGGTGTGGCTCCCCCAGCTGCGCGCTCCCCGCCCGACCGGGCCCGCCCGCAACGGGCAACGGCTGCCCTGGAGTTCGGGGTTGGCCTGGGCGGTCACCGGGTTCATGGGGTTGCAGTCGCTGGGCTTCTACGTCGCCGTGACCTGGCTGCCGCAGGTGTTCCAGGACAACGGCTCCGACCCGGCGACGGCCGGCTGGCTGCTCTTCCTGTTCCAGGTCGTCGCGGTGCTGACCAGCCTCGCCGCGCCCGGGGCGATGCGCCGCGCCCGCGACCAGCGCGGCCTGGCGGCGGCCTGTTCCGCCGTCCTGCTGGCCGGCTGGCTCGGCCTGTTCGCCCAACCCCACTGGGCCCTGCTGTGGACGGTGCTCCTCGGTCTCGGCGGCGGGGCCTGCCTGGTCCTCGCCCTCGCCTTCATCGGCCTCCGCGCCCAGGACGCCGCCTCGGCCGGCGCCCTCTCCGCCATGACCCAGTCCGTCGGCTACCTGCTGGCCGCCGTCGGCCCGGTGGTCTTCGGCCTGCTCCACTCCCCCGGCCCCGACGGCTGGCGCACGCCGCTGCTGCTGATGTCCCTCGCCACGGCCGCCCAACTGGCGGTGTCCCTGGCCGCCGGACGGGGCACGGTGGCCGCCGCCATACTTGACGCGACATCAGCTCGTCGGCCCGACCGAACGGAAACCTCCCCCTCATGACCCCCGACCAACTCGCCGTCGACCTGGCCGATCCCGCCCTGCGCCGGGTGTTCGCGGCAGTCGCCCTCGGCGCGTCGACCGCCTCCGAGATCCTCGCCGCGTCCGGCCTCGGCGCACCCCAGGCCGCCCCCGCCATCGGACGGCTCGTCCGCAGCGGCCTGCTCGTCCAGGGACGCGGCACCCTCGCCCTGAACGACGCCGCCCTCGCCGCCGCGGCAGAGACCGCCGCCCGGCGGACGGCCGACGAACTGGCCGCCGACCAGCCCGACCCCCGCCTGCGCGGCCACATCCGCGCCGGCGTCCTGGTCGACGTCCCGGACGACGCGGACGCCCGCGGCGCGGTACTCGGCCACGTCGCCCGGAGCACCTTCGCCGCCGACGACGAGTACGACGAGTACGACGAACGGACGGTCACCGACCGCCTGCGACCGTGGTGCGAGGGCGGCGCGCTCGACGCCGTCTCGCTGCGGCGCATCCTCGTCGACGACGGCCTGCTGACCCGCGACTCCGGCCGCTACCGCCTCGCCGCGGCCCCGGCCGATCGCGCGGTCTGACGACAGGAGCGCACAGGCCGAAGCCCCGCACCTCAAGGATCGACCCTCGGCGGGGTCGGGCCCGGCCGGCCCACGCGCACACCAGCACCGCCAAGTGAGCTGCGGTGGAGCAGAGTTGACGTCCGTCCCGCGCGCGCCGGAGCCTGTGCGGATCGTCCGCCACCGGACCTTCACAGTTCGAGCAAAACGGCCTTCCCGGCCGTCCTGTTGTGGCAGTGTGCCGGACACCCGACGGGTTCGGCCGGGCGGGTCGAAGGAGCGAGTGGGGGCTGCGATGACGGAACGGGACGAGCCGCTGGAGGGCCTGGCGCTGGCGGACGCGGTCGAGCTGCTGCGCGACGAACTGGTCGAGGCCAGGCGGCGGCTGGCCGCGGGCGGAGACCGGGGGGTGCCGCTGGCGCTGGGGCGCATCACGGTGCAACTGGGCCTGGAGCTGGCCCACACCCGCGGCGGCGGTGCGAAGCTCGGGTTCAGCGTGGTCGGGGTCGACGGGAAGACCGAGCGGACGAGGAAGACGACCCACACCGTGACGCTGGAGATCGGCCCGCACGAAGCCGGGCCCGAGGAAGTCCCGATCGGCGACGACGACGACGAGTAGCCGCTCCAGGGCCGGCCGGCAGGCGGACATCGATCGGGAAGTCGGGGGTTCGGGGTGGAGCTGGACCGGGTTGTGATGCTGCGGCCGACGAGGGCCGACGGGACGCGGGGGCTGGGGACGGGGTACCTCGTGGCGCCGCGCCTGGTGCTCACCGCCGCGCACGTCCTGGAGCACGACGGGCGGCCCACGCCCGACGACCGGGTCGCCGTCCTCACGGAGGACGGCGGCCCGCGGTTCGCCGGCCGGGTGGCGTGGCGGCCCGGGCCCGAGGAGCGGGCGCGGCTGGACGTGGCGCTGGTGGAGGTCGTCGACGACGCGTGGCAGGCCCCGCACTCGCTGAGGGGCGCTCCGGTGCGGCCGTTCCAGCGGTGGGGGCGGCTGATCGGTGCGCGGCGGCGCGAGGTGGACGTCCTCGGGTTCCCCCGGATGGCGAAGGACGTCAAGAACGGCGGGCGGCGGCGCGAGCAACTGCGGGCGGAGATCGCGCCGGGCAGCGGGCGGGCCGACCGGTACGAGCTGGTGGGATCCGATGCGCGACTGCCGTTCACCCGCCCGGACGGCAGTATGCTCACCGCCTGGTCGGGGATGTCCGGTGCGCCGGTGCTGGCGGGCGAGTTCCTGTGCGGCGTCGTGGCGACGGACCGTCAGGGGCAGGGCGGGGCACGGCTGACGTCCGTCCCGGTGCAACTGGCGCTGGCCGAGCGCGGGTTCCGGTCGGTGGTGGAGGAGCACAGCGGGACCGCCGCCTTCCCGTGGGAGGCGGCGTGCGAGCCCGTGGAGCCCGCGCGACTGCTGCTGCCGGCGGCGCCGGAGCGCGATCTGCCGTCGCCCGCGACACTGCTGCAGGCCGACGCCGAGACGGTGGCGTTCACCGGCCGCTCGGCCGAACTGGCGGGCCTGGCGGCCTGGTGCGACAGCCCGGACCCGTTCGGGACGCTGGTGCTGACCGGCCCCGCCGGGCAGGGCAAGACGCGCCTCGCCCGCGAACTGACCCGCCACCGCGCCCGGTCGGGATGGGTGACGGGCCATCTGCGTCCCCAGGTCCGGGAAGCCGACGACGCGGCGCTGGACCTGCTGGAGACCGACCGGCCACTGCTGCTGGTGGTGGACTACGCGGAGACCCGCCCGCACCTGGTGCGCCAACTCGTGGGCCGACTGCGCCGCACCCGGCACCGGGCCCGACTGCTGCTGCTCGCCCGCGACGACGGCACCTGGCGCACCGGCGCCGGCACCCAGGAGACGGTGGTGGCGACGGCGCTGGCGTCCGCCGCGGTCGTGCCGCTCGGCCCACTGCTGCCGCCGGACGAGATCCCGGTGCCGCCGGACGGCCGGGCCGGCGACGCCGATCGGCGGGCGACCACGCGGGAGGAGGCGTTCGGCCGGGCGGTGGCCGACCTGGCGCGGACCGCCGGAATCGTCCGTGAACTGGCCGGCACCGACTGGGAGTCGGTGGGGGCGCGCGTCGACGTGCCGCACAACCTGGCGGACGAGGCGTTCGGCTCCGTCCTGACTCTGCACATGACGGCGCTCGTGGCGCTGCTGCAGCACGGTCCCGGCCGGGTCGAGCCGATACCGGGCGAGGCGGTGGAGGCGACACTGCTGCGCCACGAGGAGAAGTACTGGTTCGGCACCTGCGGCCAGGCCGGCTACACCGTCCACCAGCACCAGGAACGGGACGAGCCTGCGGTCCGCGAGGCGGTCGCGGTGGCGGCCGCGTGCGGCGCCGCCACGGCGGCCGACGCCGGGAACGTCCTCGCCGTCGTCCTGCCCGCCGAGCGGCACCGGTCGGTGGGCCAGTGGCTGAGACGCATGTACCCGGCGGGCGAAGGGAGTTACTGGGGATCGGTGCAGCCGGACCGGCTGGCGGAGTTCCACGTCTCACGGACCCTCGGCGGCACCGACGGCGTCCTTCCGCGGCTGCTGGCCGCCGGGAATCCGGTGCAGCAGGCCCAGCTGATCACGGTGATGGCCCGCGCCGCGGTCGGGCACTACAACGCCCGCCGCAGCACCTGGCACCAGCAGGCCCTGGACGACCTGAACCACGCACTCGACCGCACCGGCCGGCGCCTGACCCACTACGCGGTGACCGCGGCCGCCGACGTCCTGCCGCACTCCTCGGAGGCCACCGCGGCGCTCGCGCTGAGACTCTCCGGCGCCGTGGTCATGCTCGCCCAGGAGGACCCCGCCGCGCCCGAGGACTTCCTGGCCGGCTCACTGTCCAACCTCAGCGTCCGCCTCGCCGATGTCGGCCGACACACTGAAGCGCTCGCGGCAGCGAATCAGGCTGTGGAGATCCACCGGCGCCTCGCCGTCACGGACCCCGGCACGCACGAAGCCGGCTACGCCGTCGCGCTCCTCAATCTCGGCACCCGTCTCTCCTTGGCCGGCCGGGCGTCCGAAGCGCTTGACGTGGTACGACAGGCCGTACTGATCCTGATTCGCCTTGTCGACGCGGAGCCCGGCGTGCACGAGGCATACCTTGCCCTCGCCCTGAGCAGCCTCGGACTCTACTTCTCCGAGCTCGGCCTTCATTCCAACGCGCTTGCCGTAGCCGAAATGAGCGTCGAGATCCACCGGAGCCTCGCGGCCGACAACCCCGCCGCGCACGAGGCCAACTACGCCATCGCGCTCACCAACTTCGGCCACCGTCTCGCCACGGCCGGCCGTTACCCCGAGGCGCTCGAAGCCGAGGAGCAGGCCACCGCGATCCGGCGCCGCCTCGCTGCGGCGAACCCCTCCGAGCACGAGAGCAGCTTTGCCACCTCCCTGTCCGACCTCGGCAGACGCCTCGGCGAGGCCCGCCGCTACCCCGAAGCGCTCGAAGCCGAGGAACAGGCCACCGCGATCCGGCGCCGCCTCGCCGCAGCGAACCCCACCGCCCACGAATCCGACTACGCGATCTCCCTGACCAACCTCGGATTCATCCTCACGCATCTCGGACGCCGCCCCGAGGCACTTGAGGCCGCGCAACAGGCCCTTGCGATCCGGCGCCGCCTCGCTGCGGCGGACCCCGCCGCCCACGAACACGACTACGGGGTCTGTCTCTCCAACCTCGGCAGCGATCTCACCGCCCTCGGCCGCTACTCCGAAGCACTCGAAGCAGCACAGGAGGCCGCCGAGATCTGCCGACGCCACGCCCGGGCCAACCCTGCGGCCCACCCCCTCATTCTGGGAAAGACGCTCGGCGTGCTCGCACAGGCACTGATCGGGGTAGGGGCCCTGTCGGACGCGGTGGGCGTCGTGTGGGAGGCGGTCGAGCTGATGCCGAAACTGCCGGAGCACGAGCAGCCCGAAATGGCCAACGCCCTGGTGAAGCTCATGGGTTCGGCGTACCGGAAGGGTCCGGCCGTGGTGGCCGCCGAGTTCCGGAGACTGACCGGCGAGGAACTGCCGGAGGACTGGTTGTCGACCTGAGACCGTCGGGCCCCGGCCCTCTCAGCCGAGCAGCAGAAACGTGTCCCAGGCGGGTGTGTCGGGGCGCGGGTCGGTGTGGGCGTGCAGGGCGAGGGCGGCGCCCGCGGTGCCGTCCAGCAGGCCGGGGTCGGGGGCGGCGCCGAGTGCCGCGTCGAGTTCGCGGGTGACGGTGGCGGCGAGGACGGGGAGGTGGGCGGCGAGTTCGGCGGAGCCGGAGTCCTCGGCCATCCGCTGGGTGATCCGCAGCAGGCCGCCGGTGCCGTGGCAGAGCCCGGAGCCTTCGAGGTTCCAGCCGGCCGGCTCGCGCAGCGTCCCCGCCAGCGCGTCGACGGCGTCGCGCTGCCAGTCGGGGCGCCCGAGGGCCGTGCCCGCCAGGAAGAGCGCGCGGGCCACGCCGGGCGTGCCGTAGCACCAGGCCGCGCGGGTGGGCGGGTCGGCGGGCAGCCGTCCGACCTCCTCGTCCTCGACCCGCAACGCCATCGGCCAGTGGCACCCGACCCGCCGCGCGGCCAGCCAGCCCCCCAGCGCCGCGACCGCCTCGTCGAGCCCGGCCACCCCGACGCCGTGCAGCCGGGCCGTCGCCAGCAGCGCGAGCGGGCCCGGAATCCCGTGCGCCAGGCCCAGGTTGAGGTGCCCTCGGGGGTACTCGGGGCCGACACCCACCGTTCCGGGGCCACCGGCGGTCCAC
Organism: Kitasatospora sp. NPDC059795; assembly: GCF_042732175.1. Classification (NCBI taxonomy): domain Bacteria; kingdom Bacillati; phylum Actinomycetota; class Actinomycetes; order Kitasatosporales; family Streptomycetaceae; genus Kitasatospora; species Kitasatospora sp. NPDC059795. Next base: position 116,850 of record NZ_JBHWID010000012.1, on the reverse strand, counting down.
CAGCGCGGCAACCGGGCACCCGCGTCCGGCGCGGTCAGTTCCACCAGCGCGGCGAGCAGCTCGGCGAGGGCCGTCCCGTCCGGCTCCAGGGCGAGCAGCAGCCGCCCCAGACCCGCCGCACCCGCGACAGCATCGAACGTGGGAGCACTCAGCCCGGCCCCGGCGGCCACTTCGGCCCGGAGCGCGACAGTGCGCGCGGCGGCGGCCTCCCGCACCCGGGGCGTCAACGCGTCCAGCAGCCTCCGGTACTCGCCCGGCCGCGCCATGGTGTGAGCAGCAAGGGCGAGCGCGGCAGCCCCGAAGTACAACCCGCCCGGCCGCATCGCCCCGGGCGACTTCGCGGCAGCCGCGAGGTGCCCGTGCGCAGCGCGACGCCACCCGGCGTCCCGCCCCGCGTCCGGTCCCCCGTCGGCCAGCACGGCGAGGGCCAGCGCAGCCCCGATCCGACCGGTGCCGAGCGCATGCGCCGGCTGCTCGCCCTCGAACGCCCTTGGGGAGCTGAGCAGTTCGGCGACCCCACGCACCACGCCCGACGCACTCACCGCGTCAACCTCCACAGTCGGCACCCCGCCGCCCAATCCACTCGCCCGCCCTCGAACTCCCCGGGAAAGCCCGGCAGTTCAGCGACCCCACGCACCACGCCCGACGCACTCACCGCCTCGACCTCCACAACCGACACCCCGCCACCCAATCCACTCACTCACCCTCGAACTCCCGGGGAACGCCCGACAGTTCGGCGACTCGACGATTCACTGCCGCGCCCGCCGCGCCCGGTGGGCCTCGACCGCGCCCCTGGCCAGGGCGTACGAGCGGCGCTCCGCCTCGCGGTCCATCCCCGCCAGTCGGTTGTGCCCCATGTGCAGCAGCGAGGCCAGCACGGAGTCGACCTCGGCGGACGGCACCCGGGTCGCGTAGGCGGCGAGGGCTGTCGCGCGTCGCTGCCAGGCCTCGGCGAGTGCGGGGTCGGCGGGCAGCAGGCCGCCTGCCGGGGCGGTCGGGCCGTCGGGGCCGATGACCTGCAGAGCAGCCCGGCGGTGGATGCGGAAGGCCTGGTGGTGGTGTTCCGACTTCGGAAAGACGGTGGTCAGCCAGTCGACGAGCGGCGGCCCGTCGGGGCGGGCGGCGAGGAAGTCCTGTGCGGTGGCGGCGGCGTTCGCGGCGGCCAGCAGTTCCCGGGACGGGCCGCGCCCGGCCCGGATCAGGCGCAAGGCGACGAGGGCGACCGAGCTGTCGGCCTGGAACACCCGCTCGGCGTCCGCGAGCAGCTCGGGGCCGCCGTACCGGTCGGCCTCCGGCTGGTAGCTCTCCAGGCGCAGGTCGGCGGCGAGACCGGCGCGGCGCAGGTCGGCCACCCAGTCGTGCAGGGTGGGGAGCAGAGCGGCGGTCAGGGCCGGGGGTGCGCCGTGGAAGCGCAGCCGCAGGTGCGGCTCCGGGTCCCGGTAGCGGATGAAGAACCAGCGGTCCACCTCGCCCGGCAGCGCGGCGATCAGCGGGGGCAACCGGTCGGCCAGGATCTCGTCGTGCCGGGCCTCGACGGCTGCCAGCCTGGCGAACAGCCATGGCCCACCGGGCAGTTCGGGCCCGCGCGAGCGGGGCGCGGGCAGCGCGCGTCGGCGACGCGGGGCGGCCGGCGGCAACGGCCGGCGGCGCATCGGGACGACCAGTTCGACGGTGCGCGCGCCGTCCGGCCCGCACAGCCAGCCGGCGTCACCGGCGGGCGCCAACTCCTCCTGGAGCAGCACCGGTTCGGACGAACGCGCCTGACTGTGCAACAGTCGCTGATGCCACGGGAGTTCGAGGTCCAGGCTGATCCGGTGGTCACCGCTGACCAGCCGGACGGCGGCCGGCACGCCCCAGCGCCGACGCCATCGGGCCAGCCCCTCGGCCCACTCCTCGAACGGCGCGGCGGCGTCCGGCACGGGCGCGGACAGTCGCCAACTGGCCGGCGCCAGAACGACTCTGCCGTACCGGACCCGGGGCAGGGCGGGGGCGGCACTCACCGCTCCCCAGTCCCAGGACTGCCAGGGACGCTGCCCGCCGAGCATCACTTCCTGCAGGAAGCGGGCCGCATTGGGCGCGCCCGCACGCTGGTTGAGCGCATGGTGCGCGCCGGCCCGGACCTCACGTCCGAGACTCCGCGAGAAGACGGCGAGCCGCTCCTGATCGGCGAGCACCACCAGGTCGTCCAGCGGCAGCACGGCCGGACCGCCCGGCTCGGGGAAGGCGCTCACCACGACCCGGTGGCCGAGCCAGTGCGGGGCCAGCGCGATGTTGGCATGCCGCGGCCGATAGGGAGCGAACTGCAGATGCACCTCGACCGCCTCGCCGTCACCGACCCCGGCAGCCTCGGCCATCAACAACCCAGCACCCGACGTCGTGCCACCGCCGCCAGCAGGCATCGCGACACCCGACACCGCACCGCCGCCAACCCCGGCGAACGCCGAAGCACCCGGCGTCGCCGCACCACCGCCCCCGGCAGGCAACGCATCACCCGACACTGCAACGCCGCCAACCGCGGCGGGCATCGCAGCACCCGCCACCACATCGTCAACCCCGGCGAACGCCGCAGCACTCAACACCGCATCGCCGCCCCGGGCGGGCATCGCAGCACCCGCCGCCGCACCGCCACCGCCTCCGGCAGACAGCGCAGCACCCAACACCGCATCGCCAACCCCGGCGAATGCCGCAGCACCCGGCACCGCGCCGCCACCGCCGACGGGCATCGCGACAGCCGACACCTCATCGCCGCCAATTCCGGTGAACGCCGAAGCACCCGGCTCTGCATCGCCACCAACCCCGGCAGACAACGCAGCACTCAACACCGCGCCGCCGTCAGCCCCGCCCGGCAGCGCAGCCCCCGACGTCGCGGCACCGCCACCCCGGGCAGGCAACGCCGCGCCCAGCACCGCACCGCCACCACCGCCGCCGCCGCCGCCGAACTCCGCAGCAACCGAAGCCACGGCACCGCCACCACCCCCGGCCAGCAGCGCAGCAAAGCGACCGAACGTCGCGCCGGCGCGGTCGCTGCCCGCCATCGGGGAGATCACCAGCCGGTAGTCGCCGGCGTCCAGCGCCTCGACGGAGTCCGCGGCCAGTTCGGCGTACAGCTCCAACGACGCGGACGGGGTGTCGGCGGTCCGGCCCGCCGCCTCGTCCGCCGGCAGCACCAACCGGCTCAACAGCGCGTCGTCCAGCACCACTTCGGGCAGTCGTCCGTCCGGTCCCCGGTCGGCGAGGGCTCCGGTCGCGAGCTCGGCCAGCAGCCGGTCGCGGGCCGCTTCGGCGTCGGTGCGTTCTCCGGACGGCTGCGGGTTGGCCGCGCCCCGCCCGCCGACCGGGCGCCGGTAGCCGGCGGGCGGGCCCAACCCGGTGTCGGGGTCGAGCAGTTCGGTCAGCGGGACGGGGCTGTCCGTGCCGTACCGTTCGACGAATTCCCGGTGGTAGGAGCGCAGATGCTCGGGCCCGGTGGTCGGCGGCGACAGCCGCCAGAGCGCCGTGACGGCCTGTTCCAGTTCGGTGCGGACGTGGTCGGGCAGCACGATCTCGGCGTCCAGCGCGAGGTCCGCGTGGATCGGACGGTCGGCCGGCCCGAGCCGGGCCATTCGGGCCCGCACCTCCCGGATCAACTCCCCGCCGCACCCGCTCCCGGCCTCGGCGGCCGCGTCCAACTGTGCTCCGATTCCTACCAGTTCGGCGTGCAGCGGCAACTCGACCGGGAGCCGGTCGAGGACGTGGCCCAGCAGGTCCGGGCAGGACGCGGGCGGGGTCAGGTCGGTCAGCAGGAAGCCGTGCTCGACCAGGGCACGGACCAGGTTCGCGACCGCTTCGGCGGGTGCGGCCGGGAACTCGACGGCCAGCGCGGCCAGCAGCTCGGGGTGGCGGACCGGCGCGCCGGCCGCCGTCATCGCGGCCCGGACCACGGCGGTGGCGCGGACGGTGCGTTCGGCGACCGGCTGCGTCTCGGCGGTATCCGCACCGGCTGCGACCCCGCGCTCGGGCAGGTACGGCAGAACCAGCCGGTCACCGCGCACCACCGCCTGCTGGTCCGCGACCAGCAGCAGGCCGGGCAGAACGGCCGGATCGGTCCGCAACCGGTCCAGCAGCGGGAGCAGCCAGCCGAGGTCGGGGCGCAGCAGGCGGCGGTGGCCGCCGGCCCACCGGATCTTGGCCGCCGTGTCGAAGCGGGCGGGGGCCACGGCGGCCATCAGCCCGAACGGGGTGGGCCGGGTCGACATCCTCAGCCGGTAGCGGCCGACGGCCTCGGCCGCGCGACGCAGCGCGGCGGGCCGCAGCACAGCCCCGACGGCGACCTGCGCGAGCTGGTCGGCCAGCGAGGGGCTGGAGATCTCGATCGCCTCCCGCAGCACCGGATCGGCGGCGGCCTCGGCAAGGTACTCGGCCATCGCAGCCCGCCTGGCGTCCTCACCCCCGAGGCTCCCGACGCCCCCGACGCCCCCGACGCCCCCGAGGCCCGCGAGCCCCCTGAGCTCCCCAAGGCCCCCAAAGTCCACCGGTTCGGAGTCCACCGGTTCGGCCGGGACGGTCCTGCGGTGCCGGCGCGGCAGTGCCGGGCTGCGCAGCAGAACCGGCCCGGTGGCTGTGAAGAGTGGGTCCTGCCGCGCCGCCGCTGTCTCGCCCACAGTGCTCCTCACGCCGGTCGGGTGACTCCTGGGTGCCGTCGGCCGAGTTCGGACGGCATCCGGGTTGTGTATCGCGGCGATCGAGAACTGTCCATGGCCGATCGACCGTAGACGGATCGAGTCGATGATTGACCGAATACGATCGCCCGGCGGCGCAGAACCATTGTCCGGCCGGTCGCCCACTGCCTAACGTCCGATGCTGTCCGCCGCGTCCGATGCGGCAGCGAGGAAAGGGAGGCTCACATGGCCGACGACATGAACGAGCTGTTCGACCTGGACGTCCACGACCTGATCTCCACCGAGTCCGACGCGGCGGAGCAGGCCAGCATCAGTGACCTCTGCGTCACCGGGTCCTGCCACCGCCCGTACTGCATCTGACGCTTCGGCACCCACGTCAGAGCGGGGCGCGGCTGCCCGGACCGTGCGAACGGTCCCGGCTGCCGCGCCCTTGTGTGCGTTCCCGGCCTACACCGGGTCCTGACCCAGCGGCCCGTGCGGCCCGTGCAGCCCGTTCTCGTCCACCGTGGGCAGCGGTCCCCTGGCCAGGCGCAGCAGTTCCTCGGGGGTGAGTGCGGCCAGCCGCTCCCGGCCGAGCCGCAGCAGCTCGGCGGCGGTGGCCAGCAACTCCGCCTCGGTCGCGGGGCGTTGCGGCAGCGTCGCGGCCCGGCCGCCGCCCGCCAGCCACTCGCCGATCGCTCCCCACATCCCTCCGGTGCCCGCTTCCCGGACGGTGAAGGACAGGTGGACGGAGAGCCCCGCGTGGCCGGTCGCGGCATGCGGGGCGCCACGCGGCACGTACAGCACCTGCCCCGCCCGGAGCACCGTGGCGAGCGCCACCGGGCCGGGCTCCGGGGCCGGCCCGGGGTGCCAGCGCCCGTCGGCGGGCGCCTCGTGGACGGTCCACTCCTTCTCGCCGGCCAGCTGGACGACCAGCACGTCCGCGTCGTCCCGGTGCACGTCGAGCCCGCGCCGGCCTGGTCCGGTGGCGAAGCAGAACGCCTCGGTGCGCCGACCCAGGGTGCGCGCGATGTCGGCGGCCAGCGCACGCACGGACGGGTGCCACTGGTCCAGTTGCGGCAGCAGTAGCGTTGCTCCCTCGGCCAGCAGCGCACCGATCCGCTCGGGGTCGGCGAAGCCCTGCTCGCGACGTCCGGCCACGGTGCGGGTCGTGCAGAACTCCGCGGCCGGGACGACCTCCCCCGCCCGGACCATCTCGACGTACGGCACCCGCAGCAGCCCGCCGCGCAGCACCTCGTCCAGATCCTTCGGCCCGGGAACCCCGGCGGGCCAGGCATCCGGGGCGAACACCTCCGGCTGCCGTTTCGCCAGCAGCTCGACGAAGGCCGCCGTGTCCCCCACCAGTCCGGCCAGTGCTCCCGCCATCGTCCGTCCTCCCGCTCCCGCGACCGATCCGGGGCCGGCCGTCCCCCACCACTACGAACCGCGACCGGCCGCCGGTCCACCCCCGCCCGACCGATCGGTCGGCTATCGGCCACCTTTGCGCGGGCTTCACCGGCCGGCCACATCACCGCCGCCGCCACGACATCGCAGTTCACGGGACGTTACGTCCGGTAATCTCCGATCGGAGCGCCGAACCTCGCGAACTCCGCTCCGGCGGAGGTGATTTAGATCACAGCAACCGCGCCCGGCAGCCGACCGTACAGGACCGATTCGCCGCGCGCGCCGTTACGGCAGCCGCCAATCCACCGGCTGCCCGCCCTGGCGGACCAGCAGGTCATTGGCGCGGCTGAACGGGCGCGAGCCGAAAAAGCCGCGGTCCGTAGAGCGCGGCCTCGGATGCGCCGACTCGATGCCGCGGTGACCGTTGGCCTGACGGGTCTGCATGGCCAGCGCCCGGTTGAGCAGCAGCAGCACGCCCTGGTTCGCCCACGGCGTCAGGTCACCGTTGGACGGCGGCGGGAAGCCCAGGTCGGTGCTGTACTCCCGGTAGATGTTGATCAGAATGGACGGGTACGACGGCCCTGGACGCGCCCGAGGCCAACTGACAAGACCCCCCTCGCACCTGGCGAGGGGGGTCTTCTGCTGTTCCCGAGGTCAGGCGTTGCCGAACCGCCCATCCTTGACGGCCTCCACGAAGGTGTTGAAGGCGGCTCGGGAGACGACCAGCGCCGGCCCCTGGGGGTCCTTGGAGTCCCGGACAGGCACATGCGCCGCTGACACGTCGGCGCCGATCTCGATGCAGTTACCGCCGTTGTTGCTGTAGCTGCTCTTCACCCACCGGACCGTCGACAAGTCGATGATCTTGCTCATGTGAGAGCTCCTTCCTAACCGCCTGAATCAGGGCAAGTGAAGCGACCGTCGAGAGGGACTCCACCTGAAGCTGATCGTAGTCTCTGGCCCAGGCCGTGACTGTGTCTCGATTCCGCTCAAGGTGGCCTCGCGCCTGCGACTCCGCATACCCGATGACCACGCGATTGGGCAGGGTCAGCAGTACCAGCGGCATCGTGAATGGCGCGTACTCGCCCAGGTCGAACGGGGCAACTTGGATAGTGATTCGAGGGTGCTTGGCCAGCTTCTCCAGGTGAGCCAGTTGAGCTTCCATGACGGCCGGACCGCCCACTGGACGGCGGATGCAACTCTCGTCCATGACGACGTGGACAAGCGGCGGCACGGGCCGATCCAGCAGCTTCTGACGGACAGCCAGGAAGCCTACTCGGGCGTCCGCCTGCTCCTGACTGATGCCACTTCGCTGAACAGCCGCCGCGGCCAGCGCGGATGCGTAGGCCGGCGTCTGAAAGAGCCCGGGGATCACGCCAAGCTCGTACGCCTGAAGTCGCCGACACTTGCCCTCCGCCTCGGCGAACTCCTCGAAGCCCTCCAGCAGATTCGCCGCCAGGTACCTCCTGAACAGCTCCTCGAATCTGCCACCCGCGCCGAACACCTCGTCCGCCTTGACCGCAAAGTTAAGACTGACTGGCTTCCTCGCTCTTTCGACGTACGACACGAGCCCGGCCGAGTACTGCATGCGGCGCGCCAGTTCATCCTGGGACCAACCTCGCCCCACCCTTGACCTGCGAAGTTCCGCGCCAAAGCGCAAAGCTGGAGGTAACGTGGCGTCAACTTCCGGCTCTTCTTGCAATGTTGACCTTCTTAACTCGCAGGATCCGTCAGGAGTCAAGCCCTGGCGATCGTAGTGCCCCGCGCCCATGCTGATCACACGCCGACAGCGGAGCGGAACGGGTGGTGATCGCCCGCCTCCCGCCTGCCCATGACGTCGGAGCCAGTACTCACGGATCGGATCGAAGCTGCCATGACCACGGACACGGACGACATGGTGCAACGCGACTACAAGGCGAAGCCGGCCACGTCGCGTCACGGTACGCACGCCCTGATCACGGTGGCGTACGACGTGGTGTCGGTGCCGGAGGAGGAGCCCGTGGTCCTCGTCCTCAAGGCGTTCGAACCGGAGAAGCCAGGCCGCTGGGGCCTCCCGGGTGGAAGCTGGGGCAGGTACCCGGAGGAGACGCCGTTCGACACCGTCAGGCGGCTCGTCGAGGCCCGGTTGGGCATCGTGGCACCGATCTCCCCCGTCGTGCTCGGCGTCGACTGGACGCCGCAGGCCCGGTTCGCGCCCGGCATGAACTACATCTTCGACGGCGGCGTCCTCCCGGCCGCGTCCGCGGAGCAGATTCGGCCCGTGCCGGGCGGTGGCTATGCCGACGTGCGCATCCTCCCGCCGAGCCGCTTCAGCGAGATCGACATCGACCACGCGGCGGCGGCGCGCATCAGCCTGGCGCTGGCCCAGCGCCGCTCCCGAGCCGGCGTCCTGATGACCATGCGGGGCGAACTCATCTCGATCCCCGCTTCCCGCGCGTAGCGCCCCTCACCTGCCCGCAGCACCCGCCGGGGGGCAGGGGCGTGGTGCACCTCCGTCCGCCCGACGGGCCCGTTCCGCCGGCCGGGCTCGACAGGTTTCTCCGGCAGCAGGACGCGCGCCTTGTCGGGCCCCCGCCACCCGTCGTTGATCTGAGCGACGGCACGTCACCACAGGCTCCGCCCGATTCCCCAGGCAGTGCCGATCCGGGGTCGCCGAGGGGGTGGCCGGGATCGGCAACACCCGTCCTGGCGAAAGGAATTGGGGTGCCTCTGCCGGGACGGGGATCGTTCACACACCAACATGAAGGGGGTCCACTGTGACCGCGATCATGGATCGCCCCACGGCGTTCGCCGTGCCCGCGTCGGTCGAGCTGGAGCTGACCGGCAAGTGCCGGCTCTCCTGCGGCCACTGCTACAACGAGTCCGGACCCGCAGCGTCGCACGGCACGATGACGCCGGACGACTGGCGGACCGTCATCTCCGAGTGCGCCGAACTCGGCGTCACGACCGTCCAGTTGATCGGCGGAGAGCCCACCGCGTTTCCGGGCTGGGCGGACCTCGTGGACCACGCGCTGAGCGTGGGCCTGGACGTTGAGGTCTTCTCCAACCTGTACCACGTCACGGACAAGGGCTGGGCCGTACTCTCCCGGCCCGGTGTCAGGCTGGGCACCTCGTACTACTCCGTCAACGCCGGGGAGCACGACCGGGTGACCAACGTCGCCGGGAGCCACGCGAAGACCCGGGCCAACATCGTCGAAGCCCTCAAGCGCGGTATCCCGATCCGGGCCGGGATCGTCCGCTGCCACGACGGACAGCTCGAAGAACTGGCCCGTCAGGAGTTGTTGGCGCTGGGCGTGCACCACATCACCCTGGACGACGCCCGGGGAGTGGGCCGGGCCGGCGACGGGCAGGCGCCGACGACGGACGCGCTGTGCGGCAACTGCGCCCGTGGACGGCTGGCCGTCCTCCCCGACGGCACCGTCGCCCCGTGCGTGATCGGCCGGTGGCTGGGGTCCGAGAACGTGAAGGGACCGGGCGGACTCCGAGGTGTGCTCGGTGGGCAGGCATGGGCGAAGACCGCTGCCGGCATCCCGCCGAAGCGCACCCCCGTCATGGGCGCCTGTACGCCGAACGACAGCAACGACTGCGACCCGAGCAACACGCCCGCCTGTGCGCCCGCGTACGGCATCGCTCCGGTTCCGGTGCCGCTCGGGGGGTGCCTGCCGAACGACAGCCGGAGCTGAGCCCCGACCGAGACGGCGTGCAACCCTGCTTTCGGTCTGTAGAAGGGGACTTGATGAGCTGGACGAAGTACGCGCACGACCTGTCCAAGCAGACGACCGACCCGGATTCCCGGTGGCGACGCCCGGTTGCGGAGGTGCCCCGGCACCTGTTGATGCCCCGGTGGTGGGAGCCCGCCGAAGGCGGCGGCCGGCGACTCCAGGTCGGCGAGGACGACCCGGACCTCTGGTTCCGGCGCGCCTACGGCCACCAGTCGGTGGTCACCAGCGTGGGCGGGCTCCACGCAGACCACGCGACGCCGGGCGACGTTCCGGTTGGACGTACCACGAGTTCCGCCACGCTCACGGCGCTGGTGGTCAAGATGCTGCGGCACGGCCGGATCGGCGACGACCACACCCTGCTGGACGTGGGCACCGGAGCCGGCGGGCTGACGGCCCTCGCCTCCATCAGGCTGGGCGCGCACCGCGTCACCAGCGTGGACGTGGACGGGTACCTCTCGTTCGCGGCGAAGGCCCGTCTCGGTGAGATGGGCCTGAGGCCGGAGTTCATCACCATGGATGCCACCGGCCCGATCCCCGGTGAGTACGACCGGATCGTTGCCACGGTGTCCGCGCGTCCGATCCCGGTCTCGTGGCTCCGGGCACTGCGCCCCGATGGACGGCTCGTCACCACCATCGCCGACACCGCCCTGATCCTCACCGCCTGGAAGGACCCGGACGGCGGTGCCACCGGCGTTATCGAGCGGGACTGGGCCGGGTTCATGACCACCCGCCACGGCCCGAACTACCCGCCGAAGCTGGAGCACGTGTTCCAGGCGGCCCGCGAAGGTGAAGGCGAGGAGGTGAAGACGTACCGGTACCCGGTCGCGGACATTCGGGAGCACTGGGAGACGTGGTCCATGCTCACGATCAACGTGCCGGGCGTCGAACTCGACTTCGAAGCGCGCCCCGGCAAGCGAACCGCTCACCTCGCACACCCCGACGGATCGTGGGCCCGAGCGGAGGCGGAACGCTACGAGCCGCCGACGGTCCACCAGAGCGGGCCGCGCCGGCTCTGGGAAGACCTGGAGCGGATTCGGAACTGGCGGGAGGTCGAGGGCGGCCTTCCGCTGTACGGCTGCAAGGCCCGAATCGACCCCGACGGCGTGATTCACCTGTCCCGCGGACGCTGGGCGGCCGTAATTACCTGACGGACAGAACCATGCGATCAGACGGTCCACTGCCTGAGCCGCACCCCACCCAGCCCCGTCCGCATGAGCAGTGGCGGACGGGGCTGTTGCACTAAGGCAGCCGCCAATCCACCGGCTGTCCGCCCTGGCGGACCAGCAGGTCGTTGGCGCGGCTGAACGGGCGGGAGTTGAAGAAGCCGCGGTCGGCGGAGTACGGGCTCGGGTGCGGCGACTCGATGCTGGGCACCTGGCCCAGCCACGGCCGCAGTTCCTGCGCGTCGCGGCCCCACAGGATCGCGACCAGCGGGCCGCCGCGCGCCGCGAGCGCCTTGATGGCCTGCTCGGTGACGGCCTCCCAGCCCTTGCCGCGGTGGCCGTTGGTCTGACGGGTCTGCGTGGTCAGCGCCCGGTTGAGCAGCAGCACGCCCTGGTTCGCCCACGGCGTCAGGTCACCGTTGGACGGCGGCGGGAAGCCCAGGTCGGTGCTGTACTCCCGGTAGATGTTGATCAGACTCTTCGGAATCGGCCGGACGTCCGCGCCGACCGAGAAACTCAGACCGACGGCGTGGCCCGGCGTCGGGTAAGGATCCTGACCGACGATCAGCACCCGGACGTCCGCGAACGGCTGCTGGAAGGCCCGCAGCACCTGCGGCCCCGGCGGCAGGTACGTGCGGCCGGCCGCGATCTCGGCGCGCAGGAAATCGCCCATCACGGCGACCTGTCCGGCGACCGGCGCAAGGGCCTCGGCCCAGCCGGCTTCAACAACTTCGTGCAAGGGTCGTGCAGCCATGACGGAAGCCTATCGGCCGCACCGACAATGCCAGTTCAGCAGGTCGCCGCCCCCGGCCGCACCCACCGCGGCGCCCGCCCGTCGGGCGCCCCCGGACTCGCGAAGTGGAACGGCACCCGCAACGCCCGCGCCACCGCGACGCCGATCATCTCCGCCGCCACCGCGATGTGCGGCCGCCCGTCGTCGCTCTCCTCCGAACCGAGGTGCCGGGACGCCGTGCTCGCGTACACGCCCAAGCCGTCGGCCGACCACAGCGCGAGCACCTCCTCGTCCGCCGTCACGGCGCCTCCCGCTGCCTCACACCACCGCGCCGTTGAGCACGATGTGCCGCGGCGCCCCCAGGACCCGCAGGTCCGCGCGCGGGTCGGCGTCGTAGACCACCAGGTCGGCGGGGGCGCCCTCGGCGAGGCCGGGGCGGCCCAGCCACTCGCGGGCGGACCAACTGGCGGCGGCCAGGGCCTCGTTGGTGCTGAGACCGGCCTTGGTGAGTTCGATCGCCTCCTCGGCGACCAGGCCGTGCGCGAGCGAGCCCCCGGCGTCGGTGCCGACGTAGATCGGGATGCCGGCGTCGTGCGCGGCGCCCACCGTCGCGTAGCGGTTCTCGTGCAGGCGGCGCATGTGCGCGGACCACTGCGGGAACTTGGCCTCGCCGCCGTCGGCCAGGGCCGGGAAGGTGGCGATGTTGACCAAGGTCGGGACGATCGCCACGCCGCGCTCCACGAAGGCGGGGATCAGTTCCTCGGTGAGGCCGGTGGCGTGCTCGATGCAGTCGATGCCGGCGGCCAGCAGGTCGGGCAGCGACTCGGTGGCGAAGCAGTGCGCGGTGACCCGCGCGCCCTCGGCGTGCGCGGCGGCGATCGCCTCGGTGAGCGCGTCGCCGGGCCAGCACGCGGTGAGGTCGCCGGCGCCGCGGTCGATCCAGTCGCCGACCAGCTTGACCCAGCCGTCGCCGCGCCGGGCCTCGGCGGTGACGTACGCGGCGAGGTCGCCGGGCTCGATCTCGTGCGCGTAGTTGCGGATGTAGCGGCGGGTGCGGGCGATGTGCCGCCCGGCACGGATGATCTTCGGCAGGTCGTCGCGGTCGTCGATCCACCGGGTGTCGGCGGCGGAGCCGGCGTCGCGGATCAGCAGAGTGCCGGCGTCCCGGTCGGTGAGGGCCTGCTTCTCGCTGGTGGCCCGGTCGACGGCGCCGTGCGCGTCCAGGCCGACGTGGCAGTGGGCGTCCACCAGGCCGGGCATCGCCCAGCCGGTGAGGGTCACGGCGGGCTCGGCGGTGGGCCGCTCGAAGGTCACCCGGCCGTCCACGGCCCAGAGTTCGTCCCGGACGTCGTCCGGTCCGACCAGCACCCGGCCCCTGATGTGCAGCACCCCACCGTCGGTCATGCCTGGCACTGTACTCGGCGCCTGTGCGGGCGCACAGGACGATCTGCGGCAGACTGTTCGACGGCGGACCTCCCGTGCCGCCCCGGCGAAATCCCTCCGCTGCCCGAAAGGTCTTCCCGCATGCTGCTCGACCTCCCGCCGATGACCGCCGCCCGGTTCGCCGCGATCGAGGACAAGGTGGCGGCGCTGCTGCACACCGAGGCCGACGTGATCGTGACCCAGGGCGAGGCGCTGCTGCCGCTGGAGGCGGCGATCAAGGGCGCGGCGCACCCGGGCTCGACCGCGCTGAACATCATCACCGGCCCGTACGGCCAGACCTTCGGCGGCTGGCTGCGCGACGCGGGCGCCAAGGTGGTGGACCTGGCCGCGCCGTTCGACGCCGCCGTCACCGCCGAGCAGGTCGCGGACGCGCTGCGCGCCAACCCGGAGATCGACTTCGTCTCGCTGGTGCACGCCGAGGCCGCCACCGGCAACACCAACCCGGTCGCCGACATCGCCGCCGTGGTGCGCGAGCACGGCGCGCTGCTGATGCTGGACGCGGTGGCCTCGGTGGCCGCCGAGCCGCTGCTGACCGACGCCTGGGGCATCGACCTGTGCGTGATCGGCGGCCAGAAGGCGATGGGCGGCCCGGCCGGCGTCTCGGCGGTCTCGGTCAGCGATCGGGCCTGGCAGCGGATCGAGGCCAACCCGGCCGCACCGCGCCGCTCCTACCTCTCGCTGCTCGACTGGAAGGCCCGCTGGACCGACGCCGGCCGCACCCAACTGCCGCACGCCCCCGCCCAGTTGGAGATGCTCGCGCTGGACGCCTGCCTGGACGCGATCACCGCCGAGGGCCTCGACGCAGTCATCGCCCGACACCGCGCCGCGGCCGCCGCCACCCGCGCCGGCGCCACCGCGCTCGGCACCGTCACCCCGTACGTCCGCCTCGCCGAGCACGCCGCCCCGGTCGCCACCACCCTGCGCACCCCCGAGGGCCTGGACGCCACCGAGCTCGCCGCCGAACTCCACCGCCACGCCCCGCAGTTGCCCATCCAGGCAGGCGGCGGCGCACTGGCCTCCCGGATGCTCCGCCTCAACCACTACGGCCCGGCCGCCACCGCCGAAACCGTCATCGCCACCCTCGAAGCCCTCGCCCAGGCCACCGCCACCCCCGCCGCCCCGGCAGTCACGGCGGCCACCGAGGCCTGGGAGCAGGCGATCTGACGGCCCGACACCGTCGATCAGGAGCGAACCGGCAGGTGCGGCAAGGTCTCGTGAGAGCCTGATCGACACTCGGCGGCCTGCGCCGAGACCGCGTCGGCCGCCGAAGTGAAGAGGGAGTGCGGGTGTACGTCACCAGAGTCCAGCTCAGGAACGTCAAGGGCTTCAGCGGGAAGCGGGCCGTGGACCTGCGCCTGGAGGGGAAGAGCGGCTGGACGGTCCTGGCCGGGCGCAACAGCTCGGGCAAGTCCACGGTGCTCCAGGCGATCGCGCTGGCACTCTGCGGCCCGGGCGTCGCCCGGTCCCTGGTGACGGACTTCACCGGGTGGGTCACCACCGGCGCCAAGAAGGGCGAGGTGGAGGTCCATGTCACCCATGAACCGTCCCTGGACGGCTTCGTGGGCCCCGGGAACACGCCCCAGCGAGAGATCTCATTGGGGCTGCGGTGGACGCCCCCGTCCAACGAACAGGACCACGGTGCCCGGCCGGTCCTGGACACCCTGACGCCCAGGATCAAGAACGGCCCCCGCGGCCCGTGGGCGGAGAACCCGGTCGGCTGGTTCTACGCGGGCTACGGGCCGTTCCGGCGTCTCACCGGCGGATCCAGCGAAGCCCAGCGCCTGATGATGAACCAGGGGCCGAGAGGCCGTCTGGCCACTCTCTTCCACGAGGATGCGTCGCTGGCCGAAGGGGTCGCCTGGCTGATCGACCTGCGCCTGCGGGCGTTCGAGGAGGGCACCCGGGAAGGCGTCGCCGAAGGCCTGCTCGACATCGTGCTCGACCTGCTGGGAGACGGCCTGCTGCCGGACCAGTACCAGATTCAGCGCGTGACAGCGGACGGCTTGTGGGTGGCCGAGACGGGCACGGAGGGCAGACGCTTCCCGCTGAAGGAGATGAGTGACGGCTACCGGACGGTGGCAGCGCTGGTCCTCGACATCGTCCGCCAACTCCACCACACCTACGGCTCGTTGTCCTTCATGGGGACCGGCAACGGGGGCCTCGCCATCGCTTCGCCCGGTGTCGTGCTGATCGACGAGGTCGACGCGCATCTGCACGTCACCTGGCAGCGCAAGATCGGCGATTGGCTGCAGGAACACTTCCCGAACATCCAGTTCATCGTCACCAGCCACAGTCCCTACATCTGTCAGGCCGCCGACCCGAGGAGCCTGATCCGCCTGCCCGGGGTGGACGAGCAGCAGCCGGCCGCGATCGTCGACGACGACCTCTATCGGCGGGTCGTCTACGGCAGCGGGGACGACGCGGTGCTCTCGGAGCTCTTCGGCCTGGAGACGCCCTACTCCAGCCGCGCCGAGCAGCAGCGGAGGCGGCTGGTCGCGCTGGAGAGCAAGGTGTACGCCGAGACCGCCTCCGAGGACGAGATCACCGAGTACCACAACCTGGCCGACCTGCTCACGAGTTCGCTGTCCAGCAGGGTGGCCGAGGTGTCCGCCCGGTTGGAGCAGGACCGGTGATCCCGCTCCGGCGGATACCGCTGCCGACGAACGCCGAGACGCTGCTGACCAAGTGGAGCGGCCGTGTCTCGGACGCGGGCGGCAGTTCGAAAGCGGCACGTGACCTGTGGGTGAGAGCCGCCTCGCCGAAGAAGCACGTCCGAGGCGCACTGGAGCCGATGGCCCGCGGCAATGTCCGGTGCATGTACTGCGACGACAGCCGAGCCACGGACATCGACCACTTCCAGCCGATCGAGAAGGCGCCGCTGCGGACGTTCGTCTGGGCGAACCACCTTCTTGCCTGCTCCTACTGCAACAGCAACGCCAAGAGGTCGCTCTACCCGGTCGACCAGGACGGCACATGTCTGCTTGTCGATCCGACTGTCGAGGACCCTGCCGACCATCTGGTGCTGCTGCTGAGGAGCGGCGAGTATCTGGCGGTGAACGACTCCCCGAAGGGGCAGCAGACGATCGACGTGTTCGGCCTCAACCGGAGAGATCTGGTCAAGGGCCGCTTGGACGCCTTCGACCGCGCCTGCTCCAACATCCGCGACTGGTTCGTTCTGATCCAGGACGACGACCCGCACGCCGACCGCTTGGCCCAGGCCTTGTTGGATTCCCCGTTCATCGACGTCGTCCACGCGATGACCCGGCTCGGGCCGGCCGTCGCCCCCGCCGTCGTCGGACAGCGCACCGTGGCCGCGCTCGACGCCTGGCGGTCGGTGCACAGCTTCTGAGTCAGTGTTCGAGCCAGGGCACCGGGAGTTCGTCGCAGATCGCGTCCAGCGCCTCCTCGTCCACCGCACGCACCGCCAGCCAGGCGCCCTCCTGGAGCACCAGCAGGGCGTCCGGCCGGGCGAAGAAGCGGGTGTCGATGCCGTCGGCGTGCACGCGCGGCAGTTCCGTCCAGGCGGTCAGGTCGGCCGGATCGATCTCGGCGCCGTCCACGTGTGCGCTGTCGTCGAGCAGGGGTTCGGCGAGCACGATGCCCAGGCACTCGGCCGAGAAGCGGGCCGTCCACGGGGTGATCTCCAGCTGCACGGACGGCGCGACGTCCGGCCAGCCCACGGTCGGCGGGTCCTCCTGGTCGAGTGCGGTGAGCGGGATGCCCCAGTAGGCGCAGGACTGGTTCTCGACCCGGTACACCAGGCAGTCCTGGTCGATGTACAGCTCTTCGGGCGGCAGCAGGGTGTCCTGGTTGCTGGTCAGGTCGGGGCGGTTGCCGAGCAGCCGGTACGCCTCGCGCAGGGCGGCGGGCAGTTTCAGGCCCAACCGGGCCTCGGCCGCGTCGAGTCGGACGTCGCTCCAGCCGCCGCCCGGAGTCAGCGGCGTGCCCCAGAAGGCGGCGATGTCGGCGATCAGCCGCCACGCGGCGGCACGGTCGGCGAGGGCGGCGGGCAGGTCCCGGGACAGGTCGCGGGCGAGGTCACGAGCGAAGTCACGAGCGAGGTCGAGCGTCATGCCCGGCACGCTAACGCACCCCACGGACAGGGTTCGGCTGCCGGTGGCCGACCGTTCACCGGCTGGGCAACCGGCGGACGCAAGCGGGCACTTGGCTGAGGGCCCCCGCGAAGTTGTCTGTACAACTGGAGGCTGCTCCGATGTCCGTCCCCGTCCCCAACCCCTACTGGCTGCGCGACAACTGCCCGTGCGCCGAGTGCCGCAACCCGCGCAGCGGGCAGAAGCGGTTCCAGATCGGCGACCTGCCGGACGACCTGACCGCCGCCGAGGCCGTCGAGGACGCGACCGGCCTGAGCGTGCTGTGGTCCGACGGCCACCGCTCGCACTACCCGACCGACTGGAACACGCCCGACGATGCGGCCGACGACGCGGCCGACGACGCAGCCCGCGACCACCGCACCGAGCACGGCAAGCGCCTGTGGGAGGCCGCCGACTTCGCCCGCGGCCTGCCCGAGGCCGACTGGTCGACCTACCTGGCCGACCCGGAGGAGAAGATCGCCGTCCTCGCCGCCGTCCGCCGCTCCGGCTTCGCGGTACTCCGCGGCGTCCCCGTCGAGGAGCGCCAAGTCCTGGCCGTGGCACGGAGTTTCGGCTACGTCCGGGACACCAACTACGGCGAGCTGTTCGACGTCCGGGTCGAGCCCGACGCGGTGAACTTCGCCTTCACCGACGCCGCCATCGCCCCGCACACCGACAACCCGTACCGCGACCCCGTCCCCACCCTCCAGCTGCTGCACTGCCTGCGCAACGAGGCCGCCGGCGGCGACTCCGGCCTGGTGGACGGCTTCCGCGCGGCCGCGCTGCTGCGCGAGGAGGACCCGGAGGCGTTCGCGCTGCTCGCCCGCACGCCGGTGCCGTTCCGCTACCGCGACCGCACCGCCGACCTGGCCGCCGAGCTGCCGATGATCGGCCTCGACCCGCGCGGCGCGATCCGCGAGGTCCGCTTCAACAACCGCTCCATCGACACCGTTCGCACCCTCGACGGCGCCGAGCTCGACGCCTTCTACGCCGCGTACCGGCGCTTCGCGGAGATCACCCTGCGACCCGCCCTCCAGTTGGAGTTCCGCCTCGGCCCCGGCGACTGCCTGATCTTCGACAACACCCGCCTGCTGCACGCCCGCACCGCCTTCGAGCAGGCCGGCGGCCGCCACCTTCAGGGCTGCTACGCCGACCTCGACTCGCTCTCCTCGACCCTGTCCGTGCTGCGGCGCAACGTCGCCGCCCTCGACGAGCTGGAGGCGCTGTTCGCGGGCGAGGGCGCCGGCGAGTACCTGGGCGAGGCCGTCACCATGGCCGAACACATGCTCCAGGCAGGCCAGTTGGCCCGCGCCGCGGGTGCCCCGCCGGCGCTGGTGGCCGCCGCGCTGCTGCACGACATCGGCCACTTCCACGGCAGCGGACTGGAGTTGATGGCCGGCGCCGACAACCGCCACGGCGCGACCGCCGCCACCTGGCTCTCCCGCTTCTTCGCCCCGGCCGTCACCGAGCCCGTCCGCCTGCACGTCCCCGCCAAGCGCTACCTCTGCGCCGTCGAACCCGACTACTTCGCCAAGCTCTCCCCCGCCTCGGTCCACACCCTCGGCCTCCAGGGCGGCCCGATGACCCCCGCCGAGGCCGAGGAGTTCGCCGCCGGCCCGTTCGCCACCGACGCGGTCGCCGTCCGACGGTGGGACGAGGCCGCGAAGGACCCGTCGGCCGCCACCCCGACGTTCGCCGAATTCCGGTCGCTGCTGCTGGAGTTGATGGGCTGACCCGGTTCGGTCCGCTGCTGCCCGGGTTCCCGGGCGGTGTCCGCCGCGGCTCGGCGCTCACGCTGCTGCGCCACCGGACGGACACCGCCCTGTCGCCGCTACCAGCGCCACTCCTGCCGGCCGTACAGGTGGCCGGCCTTGATGCCGCGACCGCGGCACCACTCCAGGAACTCCTCGATCTGCTTGATCTGGTAGGTGTCCTCGTTGTACGTGGTGGCCATGACGTGGCCCAGCCACGGCTCCTCGCCCATCGCGTAGACGTAGGCCTCCTCGACGCCGAGCTCGGTGAGGATGTCGCCGGCCTGCTTGGCGTCGGAGCCGGACAGCTTGCGGGAGTTGCTCATCTTCTTGGTGACCGGCTTGGTCAGCAGCGCCTGGTACAGCCAGGTCAGCGGCGCGCCGTCGCACTCCATGCCGACGAAGGCGATGTCGGCCCTGCCCAGGTGGTTGCGGATGTAGCGGTAGAGCTTCGGCTCGATGCCGGAGGAGTCGGCGCCGACGAAGATCTTGCGGCCCGCCAGTTCCACCCAGTAGGTCGACTTGCTGCGGATGTCCAGGTCGCAATGCTCGCCGAGGAACGGGGTCGCGGTGACCTTGCCGCCGGGGAACGGCACCTCCTCGAAGTCGTCGACCTCGACGACCTCGAAGCCGAGGTGGCGCAGCACCAGGGCCATCGACGGGTCGGCCAGGTTGCCGCGGGAGGGGCGCGGAACGACGACGGCGCCGACCCGGCCGCGCAGCTGAAGCAGCGTCTCCAGCACGATGTGGTCCTGGTGGCCGTGGGTGATCAGCACCAGGTCGATGAAGTCCGGGAGGTCGTCGAGGGTGTAGCGGTCGCCCTGCGAGTTGTCCGCGGAGATGAAGGGGTCGGTGACGACGGTGCCCTCGGGGGTCTGCAGCACCAGGCAGGCGTGGCCGAAGTAACGGATCCGGCCGCCCTCGCCGATGTGGCGGTCCGTCGACAGGCTCGGTTCGTCGGCCAGCAGGCCGAGCAACTGCTCTGTCTGGGCGTCGTCGAGGCCGAGGGCGTCGCGCAGGTGGCCGAGGGTGGCGCCGTGCACGCGGGACTTGAACAGCTCGGTCAGGCCCGGGTGGTTGAACGGGATCCGGAGATCGAGCACGTTCGGGTCGGTGAGGCGCGGGGTGCTGAGGATGAACGGACGCTCGGTGTCCGGCTCCAGGGAGAGCTGCACGGACTGCCGGGCCTCGGTGTAGGCCGGGCTCAGGTAGGCGAGCGGCTCCATGAACCGGACCGCGGCCTGGTTGTCGGTGTCGTAGGCGAGTTCGACGATGCCGCCGAGCTCCTCGGGCAGCTGCGGGTAGAGCGGGGTCAGGTCGAAGCCGGTGGCGTTGGCGCGCAGCAGCTCCTGGCCCTCGGCGATCGCCTCGGCGAAGCGGAGCATGTCGGCGCGGTCGCGCTTGATGGTGGCGAGCAGCTCGCGCACCTCCTCGACGCGCTCCTCCGGGATGTTGACGTAGTAACCGCCGCGCAGCTCGGGGTTGCTGCTCGCCGCGATGTGAACCTGCGGGGACTGCAGGTACGACTCCAGCAGCGGAACCTGCCGGAATGCCAGGTTCATCGCCGCCTGCACCGGCGCGACGGTGTAGAGCCAGGCGTAGAACCGGTCCACCAGCGGCTCGACGATGGTTCGGGAACGCAGATACTTCAGCTGTTCTTCCATCAGTGACCTTCCCCGATTGTCGGAAACACGAATTCGGCCGACCCTTCCCGCGCGGGGAGTCCGGCGCGTCCCGCCGGACGGGCCCCGGTCACCGTCGCACCGGACGCCGGAAGCGAGGTGGAGAAGTGCTGGAAGCCCTCGGCCGACACCCCGACGTCCGCCGAATTCCGTTCGCTGCTACCGGAGTTGATGGGATGAGCCGCTGTCAACCCTGACCTTGGTCAGGGGTGCCGGTTGACTTTCGGGCCGGGTGGAACGGGTGTCCCGGCTCATAGCGTCCGGCCCATGACGTTCACCCATCACAGGAAATCGAGGCGGCCCGGCCCGCCGGAAGCCCCCGGATCCGGGCCGGCCCTCGCCGTGACCCTGCTCATCGCCGGGGCCGCGGCAGTGGCCTGGCTGGCGCCCGAGGGAGGCGGCGGCGAGCCTGCGCCGTGGTCCACCGACGGCTACCGCCGGGTGGCGGAGGCCGTCGGCAACGCCCCGCACGCGGTGGCCTCGCAGGCGGCGCCCGCCACCGAGGCCGGGCTGCTGGTGCTCGGGCTGCTGCTGGCGTTCTGCTGGTGGACGGCCCGGGCCCGCCGCGCCACCGGGGCGGTCGCGGGCGTGGCGCTGGTCGGGCTCGGCACGGTGCTGGCCTACGCGGCGAGCGAGGTGCTGAAGGCCGTCCTCGACGAGGAACGGCCCTGCCGGGCCCTGGCCGGACTGCCCGGCCCGGCCGTCGCGGACTGCCCACCACCCGGTGATTGGTCGTTCCCCAGCAACCACGCCACCCTGGCGGCCGCGCTGGCGACGGGCCTGATACTGCTGCGTCCGCGCTGGACGGTGCTGGTCGTCCCGGTCGGCGCGGCCACGGCCGCGCTGCGGGTGGCGGCCGGGGTGCACTACCCGCACGACGTGCTCGCGGGCGCCGCGCTCGGCGGCGCCGTCACGGCGGCCGTGGTCCTCGCCCTGCGACCGGCGGCCACCGTCGCCGTGGCCGCCCTGTCCGGGGTGCCCGTCCTCGGCGCGCTGCTGTCCGCGCGGGCCTCAACCCAACAAGCCCCAACCCAACAAGCCCCGGCCCTGCAAGCCTCAGCCTCGCGGGCCGCCCGCGCAGCCCACGCCGAGGGTCAGCCCGGCCTCGTGCGCGAGGACGGCGGCCGCCGCCCGGTTGGCCACTCCCAGCCGCGCCAGGATGGAACTGACGTGGGCCTTCACCGTCCCTTCCACCACGCCCAGCCGGCGGGCGATCAGGCCGTTGGACAGTCCGGCGGCGACCAGCGTCAGCACCTCCCGTTCCCGGGCGGTCAGCGCGGCCACCTGTTCCCGGGCGGCGGCACGCCGGTCGGCGGGGCCGCCGGCCCCGGTGGCGGCCAGGTGGGCGACCACCCGGGCGGCCACCTTGGGTGAGAGGTAGGCCGCCCCGCCCGCCACCGCGTGCACGCCGGCGAGCAGTTCCTCGGGCTCGCCGGACTTGATCAGGAACCCGTTCGCGCCGCCGCCGAGCGCCCGCAGGATGTAGTCGTCCTCGCCGAAGGTGGTCAGCATGAGTACCCCGGTGGCCAGGCCGTTGCGGCGGATCTCGGCGGCGGCCGCGATGCCGTCCGTGCCCGGCATCCGGATGTCCAGCACGGCGACGTCCGGCCGGTGCTGCCGGACCAGTTCGACGGCCTCCCGGCCGTCCCCGGCCTCGGCGACGATCTCGATGCCCGGGTCGGTGGCGAGCACCGCGCGCAGCCCCGCGCGGATCATCGGCTCGTCGTCGGCGAGCAGCACCCGGATCGGTGCGGTGGTCATCGGCAGCTCCTGTCAATCGTTTGATGGGTGGGGACGGGTGCGCTCAGGACGTGAGCACGTCGCGCGAGACCAGCCGGGAGCCCCGGAAGCAGAGCCGGTACGCGTCGCCCGCCCGGTCCACGAACAGCTGGGCGGTGATGGCGTAGTGCACGCAGGAGACGCCCTCCCCCGACGGCGGCGCGGGCGTCGCCGGCCCGCTCGGCGGCCGGTACGGCAGCCGGTGGCCCGGCAGCACCCGCTCGACCGACGCCTGGTCCTGCCCCACCTGGAGAGTCGCGTAGACCTCCGGGTCCAGCACCGACAGGCTGACCACGTACAGCGTCCACACCCGCAGCGCCACGGTCAGCAGCACGGCCGTCGCCACCGGGACGAGCACCACGGCAGCCAGCGTCCGGCCCACCTTGCGCCGGGCCCGCCGAAGTTCGCGCACCGGCGACGGCGCGGCGGCCGGCCCCGGCGGGACGGGCCCGGCCGGACGGCGCGGCAGCACGGCCGCCACCTCGAACCCGCCGTCCGGGCAAGCCCCGTGGGCGAACGTGCCGCCCGCCAGCCGCACCCGCTCGGCCAGCCCGACCAGCCCGCGCCCGCCGCCGACCGCCGCCGTCCCCACCGGCATCCCCACCGGCATCCCCACCGGCACCGGACCATTGGCCACCCTGACGCGCGCACCGTCGTCCGCGTACGCCACCTCCACGGTGACGGCCGCCCCCGGGGCGTGCTTGGCCGCGTTGGTCAGCGCCTCCTGCACCACCCGGTACGCGGCGTGCTCGGCGGCGCGCGGCAGCCCGTCCGGCACTCCGGCGATCGTCGAACGGACGTCCAGGCCGGCGGCAGCCGCCTCGGCCACCAGGTGCGGGATGTCCGAGTCCGCCGGTCCGCGCGCCGCGTCGCTCTCGTCCCCGGCCCGCAGGACGCCGATCACCTCGCCGAGCCGGTCGACGGCAGCGGCCGCCCCCGCCCGGAGCTCCTGGACCGCCTCCCGGTGCGGCGCGGCCAGGCCGGCGGCGAGGGTGAGCGCCCCGGCGCGCAGGGCAATCAGGCTGAGGTCGTGCCCGAGGGCGTCGTGCATGTCCTGCGCGATCCTGGCCCGTTCCCGCAGCCGGGCCTGCTCGGCGACCAACTGCTGTTCGCGCTCCAGCCGTTCGGCCCGTTCCCAGCCGGCCCGCACCAACTCCTGCGACTGCCGCCAGAACCGTCCCAACAGCCACGGCCCCATCCCGGCGCACACCGCGAGCGCCACGAACCGCAGCCCCAGCACGATCCACGAGGGCACCGATCCGATCACCAGCACCCCGGCCGCCACCAGCAGGCCGAACACCACCACCGCCGGCCGGACCCGCTCCGTCCGCAACCCCGCCAGGAACGACAACCCGACCGCGGGCAGCACCCACCACAGGCTCGTCACGCCCAGCCCGACACACACCGCCGCCGTCACGGGCAGCGCCGCCCCACTCATCCGCATGCCCACGACCCTACGAGGAACGCCCCGTCGGCGAATCTGCCGAAAGTCATGCCCCGGTCGCCGTCCTCACCGCGAGGACTGCACGACGACCTGCTCGCCCTCCCCGCGCGGCTCCTCGAACTGGGCGACGTACCGGTCGAACAACTCCCCGTCGACGGTGACGCCGTTGGCGCCCACCTCGCCCCCGGCCCGGTGCTCCCGGCTTCGTGTCGCCTCCTGCACTCGGCCGCGCAGCTTCCGCGCCCCCAGGGCAACACGGTCGCCGCCATGGTCACGCAGGGGTACCGGGGCCGCGGTCGCCCGCGTCGCGACTCCGTCCGAGCGCACACGGCGCCACGACGGCGGCCCGACGCAACTCCGGCCCGGCGCCCCTACTGTTCACGGCCGACCCCCAGTTCGAACCAGACCACCTTGCCGACCGGCTTCCGGGACGCTCCCCAGCGGTCGGCGAGCCGGCTGACCAGCAGCAGGCCGCGGCCACTGTCGGCGAGCGGGTCGTCGTCGTTCAGCGCCGGGAGTTCGTGGTCGTCGTCGCAAACCTCGATCAACAGCCGGTCTGTGCAGACCAGTTGGAGATCGACCGGCAGGTGCGCCACCCGCTGGGCGTTGGTCACCAGCTCGCCGGCCAGCAGTTCGGCGGTGAACGACAGATGGTCCAGCCCCCACTGTTCGAGCCGGGCCCGCACCCACTGTCGGACCATCCGCACGGCGGTGGGGTGGAGCGGCACCACGAAGGTCGCCACCCTGTCCTGCGGAATGCCGTCCAGCCGGGCGGCCAGCAGGGCGACGTCGTCCCGCCGGTCCGGCAGCGCGCCCAGGAGGAGGGTGCAGGCGTCGTCCGGGCCGTCGTCCGGCCCGATCAGTTCGCCGCACAGCTCGGCCAGCCCGTCGACCAGGCTGTCGCTGTACAACACCAGCATCGCGCCGTCCGGGACGTCCACCTGCTGGGTGACGAACGGAATCCCGCCGACCCCGATCGGGACTCCCGGCGAAATCGGAAGCAGTTCGCCCCGACCGTCCCGATGCACCAGCACCGGCGGGGTGTGCCCGGCCGAGGCGACCTCGCAGGTCCGGTTGATCGGGTCGTAGACGGCGTACAGGCAGGTGGCGAGGTGGTCGTCGCCCAGGGTGTGGGCCAAGTTGTCGAGGTGGCGCAGCAGTTGGCCGGGCGGCAGGTCGAGCGCCGCGAACGCCTGCACCCCGGCCCGGAACCGGCTCATCGCCTGCGCGGCGGGCAGCCCGTGACCCATCACGTCGCCGATCACCAACGCCACTCGGCTGCCCGGCAGTTGGATCGCATCGAACCAGTCGCCACCGGCCCCGGCTTCCCCGCCGCCCGGCACATAGCGGTGGGCGATCCGGGTCCCGGGGAGGCGCGGCGGTTCGGTCGGGATCATCGACCGTTGCAGGGCCGACGCCAGCCGACCCTCCGCCTGGTACAACCGGGCACTGTCCAGCAGCAGCGCGCCACGTTCCGCAAGCCCCGACAGCAGCTCGATGTCGGCCCGCTCGAACGGCAACCGACTGGGTTCCCGGACCAGTTGGAGGGCCCCGAACGCCTCGCCCCGGACGGACAGCGGCAGTGTCAGCGTCGAATGCGGCAGATCGTCGTCCAGCTCTCCGGGCACCGGGGCGAGCGACGGAACGCCGTCCCGAAGCACTCGCCTCGCCTCGTCGAACTGGCGCCCCGGATCCTCGAACTCGTCGTCGCCCGACTGGAAAGCCATCAACGACGAGTCCTGGCCGGGGACTCCGAGATACGCGGGCCGCAGGAACACCTTCGCGGACGTCGCCCAGACCGGAACGAACACTTCGCAGAGCTCGGTCGCGGTGGCGAACAGATCCGGTTTCGTGCCGACCTTGCGCGCGAACTCCCGGCCGAGCACCGCCGCCGGCGACTCCAACTCCGCCCGGTACCTCAACTCCCGTTCGTGCCTGGCCCGTTGGGTGGTGAGCGCGGCCTCCGCCGCCAGCAGCCGTGCCTCCAGCCGGACGCACTGGTCCTCCGCGTCGTGCCGCAGCTCCTGGGCCCGCGCCAGCTCGGTTCGCAGCAGGTCCAACTCCCGCCTGAGCTCCCGCAGTTCTTCCCGCGCGTGTTCCGTCTCGGGCCCGTCCGCCCACCGCTCCAACTCCCCCGGCCCGGCCCCGTACCGCGCCGCGGCCCGGTCGGCCTCCAGTTGCCGGTAGCGCTGTTCGGCCTGGTGCGCCTGCGCCTCGGTCGCCTCCAGCGAGCGCAGCAGGTACCGTTCCCGCACCCCCGCCAACTGCAACTCGCGTTCCGCCGAGCCCAGTCGGTCGCGCAGCTCCTCGACCTCGTGCCGCGAGGCGTTGCGCACCTGCAACGCCGCCATCCGCAGCCGGTGCACGTGCTCCTGCACCTCCGGGGTGACGGACTCCCCGGTGGTCTCGGCGACCTGCCGCAGTAATTCCTCCACAAACTCCTTGGGGGCGATCCGCGCGCCGCTGAAGTACCGCGAGACGCTGCCCTTGTCGCGGTTGCAGCGGGCCGCGTAGCGGGTGAGCGAGATCCCCAGCGCCTGGAACAGCTGCTCCAGGAAGGCCGTGAACGCCGCGACTTCCGGCTCCCCGCCCCGCGGTTCGAGCGTCATCGACCCGATTCCCCTCCCCGGCCGTTGCCGGAAAGTGGCAACCCGTTGCGCCTGGCGCAACCCTCGACCTGCGTCGAAGACTAGGAGAAATCCTCAACCCCCCGCAGCGAAAGGCACATTGATGTTCACCGCAGTCGTCCGACAGCTCGCCGCCTGCCAGCGCGCAGTGGTCGTGGCCCTGGCCCTGCTCCCCGTGATCCTGGTGACGGTGGCCTGCCTGCCCGCCGTCCTGCTCCTCCCCGCGTTCCCCGGCGGCATCCGCCGCCTCACCGCCCTGCTCACCCTGCTCCGCCGCTGGACCGACACCGTCCTGTCCCGGAGCTAGGCAGGAAGCGCCCAAGGCAGTCCCGCGTCACGGCGCCCCACCGGCAGAAGTGGCGGCGCCGTCACTCGGGCAGCGCCGCCGTCAGGTCGATCTCCACCAGCTGGCCGCGGTAGCCGAGCGCGGTGACGCCCAGCAGCGTGCTGGCGGTGGCGAACGCGGGCGCGAGCGGCCCGGCCTGCAAGTGGTCCCAGGCGGCGGCGAGTTCCTCCGCCCGGTCGCTCACCACGTAGATCACCGACCGCACCACCCGCTCGGGGCCGACCCCGACCGCCCCGAGGGCGACCAGCGAGTTGGCGACCACCTGGTCGATCTGCGCGAACAGGTCGCCCTCGCCGACCAGGACGTCGTGGCGGTCCATCGGGCACTGCCCGGCCAGGTGCGCGGTGCGGCCGGCTTCGACGACGGTGATGTGGGCGTAGTCGGTCGGGTGGAGTTCGGCGGGGCTGATGCGGGTGATGTCGGTCATCCGCCGATGGTCGCCCACCCGCGGGCCGGCCGCATCCGAATTTCAGTCGTTCTCCCGGGCGTGCCGCGAAAGTGCCGACGAGGCAAGGGAGTTGTGGATCGAGAACGCCACCGTCCCGGGCAGGTACCGGTCCTGGGACCACTCGACGGGCGTGCCGGTGGGGTCCGTCGTGCGGCGCTTCTCGCGCAGCAGCGGGCTGCCGCGCCGGCAGCCGAGCAGGCGGGCGTCGTCGGCGTTGGCGCCGACCACGTCGATGGTGTGGTCGGCGTCGCTGAACAGGATGCCGTGTTCGCGCAGCGGTTCGGTGTGGGAGACGGCGTCGGGCGGGAGTTGGGCGACGAGTTCGCCGACCCGGGGCGGGTAGACGGTGCGTTCGACCATGACGGGGGTGCCGGAGAGGGTGCGCAGCCGGAGCATGGCGTAGATCTCGGTGCCGGGTTCGAGGCGCAGGTGTTCGCGTTCGGCGGCGTCGGCGGGGCGGCGGACCATGGATTCGAGCCGGCCGCCGGGTTCCTCGCCCATGGAGCGGGCCCAGTGGGTGAAGGAGAGCAGCTCGGAGAAGGACTGGACCCGGGCGCTGCCGAGGACGACCCGGCGGGTGCCGCGGCGGGAGGTGACCAGGCCGTCGGCGCGCAGCAGGGCGAGGGCCTGCCGGACGGTGCCGCGGGAGACGCCGTACTGCTCGGCGAGGGCGCCCTCCGCCGGCAGCCGTCCGGCGTCGCCGAACGAGCCGGAGGTGATCGCTTCGCGCAGGTCGGCGGCCACCTTGCGGTAGAGCGAGCCGGCGGCGCTGTCCTGGTCGGGTGCCACGTGCGTCGAGTCCCTTGGCTGGTAAGGAGATTGGGCTGTGTCCGCGCTGTGATCGCGCGTACACCATTGACTGTAGCCGCTGCTGCCGCGCCCTCCGGCGCGGGGCGCGACCGTTCCGACAGCCGCCCCCTGCACTGGGCCGTCCGTTCACTTTCCCGTCACCGGCCTCGGGCGTACTTACCTCGGGCGACGGAAGTTGGCTGGCCAACTTGGCCGCGGACATGCCGCGCCGCGCACCGAACACCCTCTTGTGATCTCTGCAGCTCCACTTCCTCCAGGAGACCCTCCCGTGACCGTGCACCGCCACCGCGCCGCCGCCCTCGCGGCCGTGCTGACCGCTGCCGCGCTCTCCCTGTCCGCCTGCGGCTCCGCCGGCTCGACCGCCAAGTCCGGCGACGCCAAGGGCGGTGCGGGCAACGCCAAGACCGCCACCTCGCTGGCCGACTTCGGCGGCATGGACGGCCTGGTCGCCGCCGCGAAGAAGGAGGGCAAGCTGCACGTCATCACCCTCCCGCGCGACTGGGCCAACTACGGCAAGCTGATGGACGACTTCAAGGCGAAGTACGGCATCGAGATCGAGGACGAGAACCCGGACGGCTCCAGCCAGGACGAGATCAACGCGGTCAAGTCCCGCAAGGGCCAGGACCGCGCGCCCGACACCCTGGACCTGGGTTCGGCGTTCGCGCTGTCCGCCGCCAAGGAGGGCATCCTCGCCCCCTACAAGGTCGCGTCCTTCGACAAGATCCCGGACACCATGAAGGACCCGGCCGGCCTGCGGGTCAACGACTACGGCGGCTACGTCTCGATCGGCTGCGACGCCAAGAAGGTCGCGGTCTGCCCGACCACCTTCGCCGACCTGCTGAAGCCCGAGTACAAGGGCCAGGTCGCGCTGAACGGCAACCCGACCAAGTCCGGTTCGGCGTTCGGCGGCGTGTACGCGGCGGCGCTGGCCAACGGCGGTTCGCTGGACAACATCCAGCCCGGCATCGACTTCTTCGCCAAGCTGAAGCAGTCCGGCAACTTCAACCCGGTCGAGTCCACCCCGGCGACCGTCGAGAAGGGCGAGACCCCGATCTCGATCGACTGGTCGTACCTGAACGCCGGCTACACCGACGAGTTCAAGGGCAAGGGCGTCGACTGGAAGGTGTCGATCCCCTCGGACGGCTCCTACGCCCAGTTCTACAACCAGGCCATCAACAAGGACGCGCCGCACCCGGCGGCCGCCCGCCTGTGGATGGAGTACCTGTACTCGGCCGAGGGCCAGAACGGCTTCATGGGCGGCTACGCCACCCCGGCGCTGTTCGACGCGATGAAGAAGGACGGCACCCTGGACACCGCCGCCGCGGCCAAGCTGCCGGTCGTCGAGAAGCCGTTCACCACCTTCCCGTCCTCGGAGCAGATCGACGCGGCCAAGAAGGTCGTGACCGAGAACTGGGCCAAGGCGATCGCGGGCTGATCACCGAAATGACCACGGCTCCCACCCCGGTGCCGGCCCCGGCCGCCGCTGACCTCAGCGGCGGCCCGGGGGCCGCGGGCACCGCCACGAACTCCCCCACCCTCCCGAACTCCACCCTCCCGAACTCCGCCCCGACGAGCTCCGCCCCGCCGAGCTCCGCCCCGCCGAGCTCCGCCCCGAAGGCCTCCGGACGCCGCCTGCTGCGCGGCAAGTCCTGGCTGGCCACCGTCCCGCTGCTGCTGTTCTTCCTGATCGGCTTCGGCCTGCCCGCCGTCGCCATCGTCACCGGGGCGTTCACCGTCTCCAGCGACGCGGACACCGGCGCGGGCTCGTTCACCACCGCCAACGTCACCGACTCGGTGCAGGGCGCCTACTGGACGGCCCTGGTCTCCAGCGTGAAGCTGTCCGCACTCACCGCGCTGATCGGCACCGTCGTCGGCGTCCCGATCGCACAGGCGGTGCTCACCTCCCGGTTCCGGGTGCTGCGCGAGGCGGTGCTGACCGCCTCCGGCGTGCTCGCCAACTTCGGCGGCCTGCCGCTGGCGTTCGCGTTCGTCGCGACCCTCGGCAACGCCGGCGAGCTGACCAAGATGTTCCACCTGACCGACCACGGCTGGTCGCTGTACAGCTTCACCGGCCTGACCATCGCCTACCTGTACTTCCTGGTGCCGCTGATGGTCCTCACCATCACCCCGGCCCTGGAGGGCCTGCGGGTCCAGTGGCGCGAGGCCGCCCAGAACAACCGGGCCACCAGCCTCCAGTACTGGCGGCACGTCGCGCTGCCGATCCTCTTCCCGTCCCTGCTCGGCGGCTTCGTGCTGCTGTTCGGCTCGGCGTTCGCCGCGTACGCCACCGCCGCCGCGATGGTCGGCGCGACCGTCCCGCTGATCAGCCGGCAGATCGCCGACGCGCTGTCCGGCAACGTGCTGACCGGCCAGGGCAACCTGGCGTTGGCGCTCAGCCTCGACATGATCATCGTCGCCGTCCTGGTGATGGCCGTGTACCTGCCCCTCCAGCGTCGGAGTGCCCGATGGCTCAGCTGATCTCCCGTCTGCGGGTCTGGCGCGGGGCGGTCCTGCTGCTGGCCGGCCTGTACTTCCTGATCCCGATGGCCGCCTCGGTGTGGTTCTCCATCGACGACGTCAACGGCACCATCGCCTTCGACGCCTACACCGGCCTGATCTCCGCCCCCGGCTTCACCGACAGCCTGGTGCTCACCCTGGAACTCGCCGTCGTCACCGTCGTGGTGCTGCTGCTCCTGCTGGTGCCCGCCATGATCGCGGTCCGGCTCGGCTCGCCGAAGCTCCGCCCGCTGCTCGAAGTGGTCTGCACCCTGCCGCTGGTGGTGCCGCCGGTCGCCCTGACCGCCGGCCTGATCGGCGTGCTCCGCTGGGGCCCGGACTACCTGATGGACACCCCGTTCTTCCAGACCTTCGTGTTCATCCAGCAGCCGGAGTTCCCGCTGGTCCTGGTGATCGCCTACGTGCTGATGGCCCTGCCGCTCGCCTACCGCGCCCTGGACTCCGGTCTGCGCGCCGTGGACGTCCGCACCCTGGTCGAGGCCGCCCGCAACTGCGGCGCGAGCTGGCCGCGCGCCGTCGTCCAGGTGATCCTGCCGAACCTGCGCGGCGCCCTGCTGAACGCCTCCTTCCTCACCCTGGCCCTGGTCCTCGGCGAGTTCACCACCGCCTCGATCCTCGGCTACCAGCCCTTCGCCGTGTGGATCTACTCGGTCGGCAACAGCCAGGGCCAGATGTCCGTCGCGGTGTCCGTGCTCAGCCTGCTGATCACCTGGGTGCTGCTGCTCCTGCTGGCCGCCGCCGGCCGCGAGCGCCGCCACAAGACCGCCACCGCCTCCTGAGCCTCTCCCGGAGACCACCACCCATGAGCACCGCCACCCTCGCCCCCGCCGGACGCACCACCACCAGAGCCACCGTCGAATTCCGCTCCCTGCGGCGGCAGTTCGGCACCACCACCGCCCTCGACGGTCTCGACCTGACGGTCGAACCGGGCGAACTCCTCGCCCTGCTCGGCCCGTCCGGCTGCGGCAAGACCACCGCGCTGCGCATCCTCGCCGGGTTCGAGACCCACGACTCCGGCGAGGTCCTGGTCGACGGCGAGGACATCACCCGGATCCCCGCCCACAAGCGCGACGCCGGCATGGTGTTCCAGTCCTACAGCCTCTTCCCGCACCTCACCGCCGCCGACAACGTCGCCTTCGGCCTCCGCATGCGCGGCGTCGCCAAGGCCGAACGCCGCAAGCGCGCCCACGAGTTGCTCGAACTCGTCGGCCTGCCGCAGCGCGCCGAGCACTACCCGCACCAGATGTCCGGCGGCCAGCAGCAGCGCATCGCCCTCGCCCGCGCCCTCGCCCTCCAGCCGCGCGTCCTGCTCCTCGACGAGCCGCTGTCCGCGCTCGACGCGAAGGTCCGCCTCTCGCTCCGCGAGGAGATCCGCCGGCTCCAGCAGGAACTCGGCATCACCACCCTGTTCGTCACCCACGACCAGGAGGAGGCCCTCTCGATGGCCGACCGGGTCGCCGTCCTGCGCGCCGGACGGCTCGAACAGTGCGCGACGCCCTCCGAGCTGTACTCCCGGCCGGCCACCGCGTTCGTCGCCGAGTTCGTCGGCACCATGAGCCGCATCCCGTGCTCGCGCACGACCGACGACCAGGTCGAGGTCCTCGGCCGCCGGCACCCCGTCGACGGCGACCTCCCCGCCGACGGCGACCTGCACGTCCTGGTCCGCCCCGAGAACGTCGAACTCACCCCCGCCGCGGACGGCCCCGCCCAGGTCGTCGCCGCCTCCTTCCTCGGCGCCGTCACCCGCCTCACCGTCCGCCTCACCGACGGCACCGAGATCAAGTCCGACGTCCCCACCGAGACCGCCACCACCCTCCCCCTCGGCACCCACGCCACCCTCACCCTCCCGCCCCGCCCCGTCCTCGTCGACCGCGCCACCCCCTGACGCCCCGCCACCCAGCCTGCGCCCCACCAGGGCTGGGGGAGAACTGCGCGAAGCGGAAGGCGTCGACCCAAAACCCGCCCGCCGACAGCCGGTTGCACCACGCAGTGCTTCCCCGACCCTCAACCTCCGCGCCCTGGCCCGACATGCCCACGTAAGGTACCGCCATGCCTGCATCCCACCCCGCCGCCGTCCTGTTCGACATGGACGGCACCCTGGTCGACACCGAGCACCTCTGGTGGCAGGCCGCGGCCGAACTCGCCGCCGAACTCGACCTCACCCTCACCGACGCCGACCTCCCGGACGTCCTCGGCCAGGCCGTCGAGCACACCGCGGCCCACCTGTACCGCTCCAGCCGCACCACCCGCGCCGAGTCCGAGCTGATCGAGCACCTCAACGACGCCTTCGCCGCCAAGGTCGAGGCCGAGATCGTCCCCCGCCCCGGCGCCCTCGCGCTGCTCGCGGCCCTCCGCGAGGCGCAGGTCCCCGCCGCCCTGGTCTCCGCCTCCCCCCGCCGCGTCGTCGATCTCGTCCTGCACGCTCTCGGCCCGCACTGGTTCACCACCACTCTCGCCGCCGAGGACACCCCCCGCACCAAGCCCGCCCCGGACCCGTACCTGGCCGCCGCCGCGCGTCTCGGTCTCGCCCCGGCCGCCTGCGTCGCCGTCGAGGACACCCCCACCGGCGTCGCCTCCGCGCACGCCGCCGGCTGCGCCGTCCTGGCCGTCCCGTCCGCCGTCCCGATCGCGGCCGCCGACGGCATCACCGTGCTCGACAGCCTCGAACACGCGGACCTCGCGTTCCTCGGCGCCCTCACGAGTTCCTGATGCCATACCTGCTGCTCGCACTCGCGATAGCCGGCGAGGTCTGCGCCACCAGCCTGCTGAAGCTCACCGAGGGCTTCTCCCGGCTGTGGCCCAGCCTCGCCGTCGCCACCGGCTACGTGCTGTCGTTCTTCCTGCTGGGCCGCGCCCTCAAGCACATCCCGGTGTCCGTCGCCTACGCCGTCTGGTCGGGCGCGGGCACCGCGGCCGTCGCCGCGATCGGCGCGACCTTCTTCGGCGAGTCGCTGGGCCGCCTCCAGTGGTGCGGCATCGCCCTGGTGATCGCCGGCGTCATCCTGCTCAACCTCCGCTCCACGCACTGACGACGCCCCGCCGAAAGCCCGTTGACGCACCACCCGCCGGCCCGGAACGATCACTGCCATGAGCGTCGAATCCACCCTGGCCAAGGCCGCCGCCGACTGGCGCGAGCGGCGGTACGGCCTCGCCCGACGCCGCCTGTACGGCCTGCTGTCGAGCTACCCGACCGACCTGACGATCCGCCTCGCGATCGCCGACTCCCACGGGTACGACCCGCCCCAGGCCGGCCGCTGGAACTACCTCGACGACTCGCTGACCACCACCGAACTCGCCGCGTTCGAAGAGCAGTTCCGCGACCCGGCCCGCCGCCTCGCGGTCCTGCGCTGGCCCGACCCGGACCGCAACCCGCCGTCCACCCCGACGGCCCGCCGCCGTCTCGCCGCCCTCCACCGCGCGGCCACCGGCAGGGCCCCGGACTGGCCGGACCACCCGGAGGACGCCACCGCCCCCGCCCCGCCCCCGCGCGAGCCGGAGCCCCCGCGCCCGCCGCTCCCACCGGCGCCGCCGATCGCCCTGCCGTACCGCAAGCCCGAGCCCCCGGCGCACCTCTGGCCCAAGCGGATCGCCCTGCTGCTCTGCCTCGCCGCCCTGGCCTGGCTCTACTTCCGCTGACCGCGCCCCGCAGCAACTCACCTGCCGGCCACGCTACTTGAGCGACCCCCGCAACGCCTCCACCCGGTCCGCGGACGCGGTGAACGCGTCCCGGTCGAGGTCCCCGGAGTCCAGCGC
The DNA here is from genome assembly GCF_042732175.1 of Kitasatospora sp. NPDC059795. NCBI lineage: Bacteria > Bacillati > Actinomycetota > Actinomycetes > Kitasatosporales > Streptomycetaceae > Kitasatospora > Kitasatospora sp. NPDC059795. Next base: position 82,503 of record NZ_JBHWID010000012.1, on the reverse strand, counting down.
ACCGGCCAGCGCGGCGGCCGCCTGGTCGCCCTGCCCGACGTCCCGCGCGGAGCACAGGATCAGGTCGACACCGGCCCCGGCGACGGCGAGGGCCCGCTTCGCGGTGCCGCCGACCGGGTCGAGCGCCTTCGCCTCCAGCGCGTCCGTGACCGTGACGCCCTGGTAGTTCAGCCGCCCCCGGAGCTCGTCGCGGACGACCGTGCCGGACATCCCGGCGGGGGTGCCGGGGTCGAGCGCGGGGTAGACGGCCCAGGACAGCATCACCAGCTTGACGTCGGCGGCGACCGCGTCCCGGTACGGGCGTTCGTCGACGGTCCGCAGCGTGTCCAGGGAGACGTTGAGCGTCACCGGCTCCTCGTCGGTGTTGGCCCCGGCGGGCGCGCTGCCCAGCCCCGGGAAGTGCTTGGCGGTGGCGGCGACCCCGGCGCCCTGCTGGGCCTTGATGAACGCGGAGCCGAGCCGGCCCACGACGGCGGGGTCGGTGCTGTACGAGCGCTGGGCGCTGTCGGCGAAGTCACCGGGGGTGCGGTAGACGTCGAGGACGGGTGCCAGGTTGAGGTTGAGTCCGAAGCCCGACAGGGTCGCGGCGGCCTGCCCGCCGGTCGCCGTGGCGGCGGCCGTCGGGTCGGCGGCGCGGCCGACGTCCTTCGCGGACTGCCCGGGCCCGCCGGGCAGCCGCCGCACCAGGCCGCCTTCCTGGTCGGTCATCAGCAGCAGCGGCCGCGGGTTCGGGGCCTGCTGTTCGGCCTGCCGCAGCTGGTTGACGGCGGTGCGCAGCACGGACGGGTCGCTGCCGACGTTCTCGGCGAAGAAGATCACCCCGGCGACCCGGCCTTCGCGGATGCGCTGCAGCAGCGCGGCGGGCGGCGTGGTGCCGGGGTAGGAGTACACGATCCGCTGTCCGGCCAGTTCGGCGGAGCTCGCCGCGGACGCGGGGGCGGGCGTCAACGAGGCCGAGGCGGACGGCGAGGGCGACGCCGAGAGCGAGGGCGACGGCGAGGGCGACGGGCTCTCCGGCTCGGGGCTGCCGGCCGTCGGGCTGGGCGACGGGCTGCCGCCGCTGCCTGCGTTGCCGGGCGATCCACAGCCGGCGGCCAGCGCCAGGCCCAGCACGAGCAACAGTCCGACCGACCTCGATGACATCGACATACCGTCAGACAAGCATGCGAACTACCTCGGATCCAGCACCCGCGCGGCCCCGGGGCGTCAACGCCACCCCGGGGCCGCACACACCGCCTGACCGGGCGTCAGCCCAGCAGCACCGCCGGCAGCTCCGCGATCGAGCCGAGCACGTGCGTCGCGCCGTCCGCCCGCAGCCGGGCCTCGTCGTGGGCGCCGGTGAGCACGCCCGCCACCACGGACGCGCCGGCCCGGGCGCCGGTGAGCATGTCGTAGCCGGTGTCGCCGGCCACCGCGATCTGCCGGACCGAGTCGGTGCGGGTGCGCAGCAGCGCGGTGAGCACCATGTCGGGGTAGGGGCGGCCGCGGCCCGCATCGGCGGGGCACAGCGTCAGGTCGGCCACGGACTGCCAGCCGAGCGCGTCCAGGATCCGGTCCTGGGTGGTGCGGGCGAAGCCGGTGGTGAGGACCACCTTCAGGCCCCGGCCGCGCAGTTCGGCGATCGCTTCGGCGGCGCCGGGCAGCGCCTCGCAGCGGCCTTCGTCGACGAGGCTGTCGTAGGCGGCCTCGAAGGCCAGGTTGGCGGCCTGGGCGCGGTCCTCGTCGCCGAACAGGTGGCGGAAGACCGAGATCTTGGACTCGCCCATGGTGGCGCGGACGTGCGCCAGCATCGCGGTGTGCTCGGGGCTGCCGGTCTCGACGCCCTGGGAGCGGGCGGCGGCGGCGAAGGCGAGCTCCACCAGGCCGTCGTCGGCGACGGTGGTGCCGGCCATGTCGAGCACCACCAGGGTCACATCGTGCGTGGTCATGTTCTGCCCTTGCAGTCGTTCGGGAGTGGTGGGCTCAGAGGCCGGCGAGGTCGGCGGTGGTCTCGGCGATCGCGGGCGAGCAGGTCATGCCGCGTCCGCCGGGGCCGGTGACCAGCCAGGTGCCGTCGGCGACCTGCTGGCGGTGCACGACCCGGGTGGTGTCGACGCACTGGGCGTAGACGCCGGCCCAGCGGCGGCGGATCTTCGGCAGCGGCCTGCCGAGCAGGGCCTCGGCGACCTCGGCGACGTGCTCGTACGGGTCCTCGACGACGTCGAAGCCGAACGGCTGCTCGTACTCGTGGGTGTCGCCGATGGTGAGGCCGCCGTCCTTGCGCTGGACCATCAGCAGCTGCATCTTGTGCTCGGCGGCGACCGGCGGCTGCGGCTGGACGGCGCGCAGCGCGTCCAGCTCGGGGCCGGCGAAGGCGGGGTAGTAGCGGAACGAGTCGCCGTCGGCGACGGAGGTGGTGAGGGTCTCGCCGAGCGGGTCGGTCTGCATCATCTGCAGGCGGACCCGGCGCACCGGCAGGTCGGGGGCGAGTTCGCGGACCAGGCCGCCGAGCCAGGCGCCGGTGCACAGGATCACCTGGTCGCCCCGGTGCAGCTGCCCGTGGTCGTCGCGGACGGCGGCGGCGCCGACGACCTCGCGGACCTCGCGTCCGGGCAGGAAGGTGTAGCGGCCGGTGGCCTCCAGCGCGGCGCGCAGCGCGGGCTGGGCGACCCGGGATTCGACGGCGCCGTCCCGGGTGCAGTGCAGTCCGCCGAGGAAGTCGCCGCGCAGCGCCGGGTTGACGGCGCGGACCTGGTCGGCGTCGAGCAGGCGGTAGCCGCGGGCGGCGGCGTCGGGCAGCTCGACGGCGGCTTCGGCGACGGCGAGTTCGGCCTCGGTGCGGGCCAGCGTGAGCGAGCCGTTGGGGCGGAACCCGAGGCCGGGGACGCGTTCGCCGATCTGCTCCCAGAGTTCGCGGGCGCGCAGCGCGACCTCCAGCTCCTCACCGGCGGCGCGTCCGCTGACCCAGACCAGTCCGAAGTTGCGGACGGACGCGCCGCGCGCCTCGGCCTCGCGCTCCAGGTGGACGACCTCGTGGCCGCGCTCGACGGCCTGCCAGGCGTGCATGGTGCCCAGCACGCCCGCTCCTACGACGATTACCTTCATGCGGACAGGCTCGGGCGTCGAGGTGGCCGCAGGTCGTCCGGATCGGGTCGGTCAGGTGAACCGCCCGCAAGAGTTGTCCATACAACCTGGGCCGCCGGCGGGGCGGGTCAGGCCGCTCCGGCGCCGAGGACGGGGCCGAGCGGGCCGGTGCGCAGCCGGTCCACCAGCGGTGCGGCCCGTCCGGCGAGCAGTGCCAGCGGGATCGCGACCAGGACGCCGACCAGCGCGCCGACCGCCACGTCGTGCGGGTAGTGCGCGCCGACCCAGACCCGGGAGGCGCCCATCAGCACGGCGGCGACCAGGCCGATCCAGCCGAGCCGACGGTCGGCGTACCAGAGCGCGACGGCGGCGGCGAACGCGATCACCGTGTGGTTGCTGGGGAACGACCAGTCGCCGGGGGCGGGGCAGGCCTCCAGGGTGACGGTGCCGGGGATCTGCTGGCAGGGCCGGTTCTCCTCGACCAGGCTCTTGAACACCGAGTTCACCAGGTACGCGCCGACCACGATCAGCGGCGAGGCCAGCACCCGGGCCATCACCGCCGAGTCGGCGGCCCGGGCCCGCCACCAGGCCCACACCATCAGCACCGCGAAGACGCCGAGGCCGAGCGCCGACCACTGCGTGACCAGCTGGTCGAACCAGTGCGGCGCGGCCTCGGCCCACCCGGTGATCCGGGTGTAGAGGCCGCCGTCGATGCCGCTGCCGTCGTAGGCGAGCAGGCGGGCGGGGGGATGAACGTTCGGAGTCACAGGGACAAGGTGTACCAGAACGGACGTACTGGACGGCTCGGCCGCGGAGGCGAGCAGGAGTGACTGGGGCAAGGCTGGCGGACCTCCCGTTACCTTTGGGGGTGGCCGATCCCCGGCCGCCCCCGCACGTCTACAGTGTTGTAGACGTCGATCGACAGGACTGTAGACGAATGCCGGAGGTTCGCGCGACATGACGGATTCACCCGCACGTCGCCCGTCGGGAGAGCTGGAGTCCCAGGTGCTCGCCGCCCTCTGGGCCGCCGGCGCCCCGCTCACCCCCCAGCAGGTGCAGGACGCCGTGGACGCCGACCTGGCCCGCACCACGGTCGCCACCATCCTGGCCAGGCTGCACGAGAAGGGCACCGTCGCCCGCAGCAAGGCGGGCCGCTCCTTCGCCTACACCGCGACCGTCCAGGACGCCGACGGCCTCGCCGCCCGCCGGATGCGCACCGAACTCGACCGCGGCCGCGACCGCTCCACGGTGCTCGCCCGGTTCGTCTCCGACCTGTCCGACGAGGACGAGCGGCTGCTGCGCGACCTGCTCGGGGACCAGTCGTGACCCTCGCCGTCTGGATCCCGCTGCTGCTGCCGCTGCTCGCCGCACCGCTGGCCCGCCGGCTCGCCGAACAGCTCTCCCCGCGCACCGCCGCACTCACCCTGGCCGCCACCGCCACCGCCCTCGGCACCGCCGCGCTGGCCTCGCTCGGCCTGCTCACCGTCACCGGCCTGCTGCACCTGCCGTACGCGGCCGCGCTCGCCCACTTCACCCCGGCCGGCCGCCTGCCCGACGCCCTGTCCGGGACGCAGTGGGCGCCCGCCGCGGCCGCCGCCGCGCTCGCCCTGCTGGTGATCGGCGCGTTCGCCGCCCGCACCGCCCACCACCAGCTGGCCGACCTGCGCCGGGCCCGCCGCGCCACCGGCGACGCCCCCGCCGGGCTGCGCGCCCGGCTGCGCCGCAGCGGCCCGGCCGCGCTCACCGTCCTCGACGACCACCGCGCCGACGCCTACGCGCTGCCCGGCCGGCCGCCCCGGATCGTCGCCACCACCGGCATGCTGGCCGCGCTCAGCGCCCCCGAACGCGCCGCGCTGCTCGCCCACGAACGCGCCCACCTGGCCGGCCGCCACCACCTGCTGCTGGCCGCCGCCGAGTACGCCGCCGCCTGCCACCCGGCGCTGCGGCCGCTGCGCGGCGCGCTCGGCTACCACCTGGAGCGCTGGGCCGACGAGTGCGCCGCCGCCGAGGTCGGCGACCGGGCCCTCACCGCCCGGGCGATCGGCCGCGCCGCCCTCGCCGCCTCCCGCGCCCCCGCCGACCCGCGCCCCCGGCTCGCCCCCGCCGCCGCCGGCGGCCCGGTGCCCCGCCGGGTCCGCGCCCTGCTCACCCCCGGCCGTCCGCGCAGCCGCCGCACCGCCCGCACCCTCGCCGCCCTCGCCCTGGCCGGCTGCCTGGCCGCCGCCGCGGTCACCACCGCCGCGGCCGGCCACGACCTGCACCGCGCCGTCGAAACCGCCCAGGGCGAGCGCCCCGCCCCGCACCACTGAACCGATCAGTGTGCACCGGCGGCCACCGGGCGGACGACCTTCCTTCCCCGGCTCGGCGTGTCCACGTCGACCGGCCTACGCTGACAGCCGACCGTCGAGACCCGGGGGTATCCATGCAGCACGGCAGCAGAGGCCTCCGCCCGCCGACCCGCGTGCACGCCCCCGCCCGGGCCTACGACCGGCTCATGGCCGGCGAGCGGCCCGCCCCCGACGACTGCGCGGTCCGCCCGGAGATCGAGGACTCCTGGTCCCGGCTGCGCCGCCTCGGCCTGGACCCGGAACGGTCCCGGGAGATCCACCGGCTGGCGCCCGCCGAACTGGAGGAGCTGCGCCGCACCACCGGCCTGGCCCAGGTGCTGCCGGTGCTGCGCTCCACCCTGTTCGCGCCCGGCGACTCCACGCCGCTGGTGCTCGCGGTCTCCGACCCGAAGGCCCGGATCCTCTGGATGGACGGCGAGCAGCGGCTGCGCCGCGCCGTCGACGCGATCGGCTTCGAACAGGGCGCGCTCTGGTCCGAGGAGGAGGTCGGCACCAACGCCATCGGCCTGGCCGCCCGCACCGCCCGGCCCTCCCAGGTGCACTCCGCCGAGCACTACCTGCGCAGCCACCACACCTGGAGCTGCTTCGGCGCGCCGATCCGCGACCCGCGCACCGGCCGCCCCGCCGGCGTGATCGACCTCAGCGGCCCCGCCACCGGCGACCACCACTACCTGCGGCAGCTCGCCCTGACCGCCGCCCGCCTCGCCGAGACCGAACTGCGCGCCGCCCACCTGGAGTCCCTGCACCGCCTGCGCACCGTCGCCGTTCCGCTGCTGGCCCGCTTCGGCGACCCCGCGCTGGTCGTCGACCCGTCCGGCTGGACGGCCGCCGCGGTCGGCCTGCCCGCCCCGCCCCGGCTGGCGCTGCCCGCGGAGAACTGGGAGGGCGGCGGCACGCACTGGGTGCCGACCCTCGGCGAGTGCCGGGTCGAGCCGCTCGCCGACGGCTGGCTGGTCCGCCCGTCCGCGCCGCAGCCCGCCGAGGACGCCGAGCGCTCCGGCGGCGGCCTGGTCGAGCTCGACCTGCGCCGCCCCGACCGGCCCGAACTGCGGGTCAGCGGAAGCGTCGGCTGCTGGTCGCACACGCCCAGCCCCCGGCACACCGAACTGCTCCTGATGCTGGCCCTGCACCGGGACGGCCTGAGCGCCGCCGAACTCGCCGAGGCACTGTTCGCCGACCCCGCCCGCACCGTCACCGTCCGCGCCGAACTCTCCCGCCTGCGAAGACACTTGGGCCCCCTGCTGGAGGCCCGCCCGTACCGGCTGACGGCCTGCACCCGGGTGACGGTGCACGGCCCGCACGACCCGTACGACCTGCTCCCCGGGTCGGTCGCACCGGCGGTCCGCGCCCTGCGCGCGGACCTCGCGCACGGCATCCTGCGGCTGCCCGCCGCGCCGGGTCATTCCTCCGCGATCAGCTGCGCCAACTCCTCGTCGCTGGGCAGCAGTTCGTCCTCCTGGCCGTCCGGGACGATCCGGTAGGTGCGTTCCAGCCAGGCTTTCACCTGCGGCCGGGACGCCTCCAGCAGCGCACTGCCGTACGGCGACTCCAGCGCCACGTGCAGGGTCAACCCGTGGCACGGGCAGTGGGTGGGCCACAGCTTGACGTCGCCCTGGCCGCTCAGCGAGTCCAGGCCGTCGCGCAGCAGTTCCCGCGAGAACACCCAGTCCGCCTCGTCCGGGCGGCCCGCGTGGAACGTCAGGCGCACCTCGTACGGCGCGGCGGCGTCGTAGCGGAACCTGGTCCGCACCTCGCCGACCTGCTCCTCCTCCAGCGCGATCCGCAGCACCAGCGTCTCCTCCACCACCCCGGTCGCGGCAGCGCCGGCCGGCTCGCCGCCCGTGGGGGTGGCGGCGAGCGGCTGGTCGGACGGGGCTGAGAGCGGATCGCGCGGCATGACGGCCTCCCCGAGGCGGCTGGGATCCCGCAAAGCCTGCTCCCGCGCACCCCGGCGTGCAACGGTTGCAGGGGGTTGCACGGCCGTCCCGCCCGGCCCGCTCCACCCCGTCCGGCACGGGACTCGATTCGCACCCCGGTTCGGCACCGGATCTGGCGGTCCGTCAGACCGCTGGTAGTCTCGTCCCTCCCGTGCCGTTCGTCCGGGCACCCCCGGCGGCGCGGGGTGCGGCGCGGTGTTCGGACCGGACGCCGGACGCGGACCAGACCCAGGAAGGGGAGCCCGGTGGCGCTCCGCGAGCACTCCCGGCCCGCCGCCGCGGGCCGGACCGGACGGCACGGCCGCCCCGGACCCTTCGGCGGACGGCTCCGGCTGCCCACCATCCGGTTCTCGGGCGCGGCGATGGCGATGTCCACGGTGGTCGGGATCAGTCTGGCCACCACCTGGCTGCTCAACGAGCAGCAGCAGATCGGCCGCCGCCCCGGCGTCACCGTCGGCGGCCCGCCCGTGCCCAGCCCGGACGCCTCCGAGCCGGCCCCCGGCACCACCCCCGTCGACGAGGCCGCCGGCCCGCAGACCTCCCCGGCGGCCCCGCGCGGCTCGGCGACCGCCTCCCCGCTCCCCGGCCCCGCCCCCACCCGCACCCCCGCCCGGCCCGCGGCCGTACCCGGCATCCCCGCCGCCGCCCCGCCGAGCCGCCCCTCGCCGTCGGTCCCCGTCTCGCCGTCGGTCCCCGTCTCGCCGTCGCCCAGCGACACCCCCTCGCCCCTGGCCTCGCACCCCGAGCCGGCCCCCACCGCGCCGCAGTCCCTGAGCGGCACCTCCCGCGTGGACGCCCTCGGCCGCACCGGCACCCGCCACGTGGTGCAGGTACGCCTCGACGAGACCATGACGGCCCTCCAGGTCGAGTTCCGCCTCGCCCGCCCGACGGCCCTCCCCGGCACCACCCCCGCCACCGACCTCCCCGGCGCAGTGGCCACCGTCGCCCTCGAACGCGACACCCTCGTCTACCGCTTCACCACCCCCGCCGACCTCCCCCTCGCCCCCGGCACCTACACCTTCACCGTCACCGGCGCCCTCCCCGCCCCCACCCCCGCCGCCCCCGAAACCTGGACCGCCTCCGCCTTCGCCCTCCCCACCACCCGCGCCGTAGCCGCCCGCGGCACCTTCTGACCCCGCCACGCTGCCGGCGCAGCCGCCAAGGGCCCGTCCGGCAGCATGGGCGCTCGACGCAGCCTGCCGCACACGACAGCCCGTTCCACGGCACCCCGGGACGCCGCACGCCCACCGGCCGACCTCGGCCTCCACTCCGGCGCGGCCGGGCTGCGGACGCTCCGCACCGCCCGCGCCGCCAACGCCAACTCCCACCGACGACGCGCACAGCCTCAACTCCCCGAGGGCCACCGGCCGTTCGGCGACAACCCCTCCCCACCGGGCGCACCGCCGGACCGCGCCGTCGACCGGCGTCAACTCCCGCCGACGACGCGCGCAGCGCCAACTCCCCAAAAGTCAGCGGCTGTTCGGCGCCAGCCTCTCCCCGCCGGGCGCACGCCACCGGGCCGCGCCGACGCCGGCGTCAACTCCCCCTCGACGAGCACCAGTTGCCACCGGCCGCCGGCGGGAGCCCACACACGCACTCCCGCCGGCGGCCGGTTCGTGGGCCTACTCGAATGCCGCCCGGACCGCGCGGGTGCGGCGGAGGTCGTCGGTGCAGTCGGCCAGGTTGCGGCGCAGCGACGGGGTCAACTCCTGGTCGGCGAGAGCCTGTTCGGCGGCCGTCAGGACCTCGGAGGCGGCCTGGGCGACCGGGTAGAGGGTCTCGCCGAGCTGGCGGGCGATGATGTCGCCGCGGTGGGCGGCCTCCCCGATCCGCTCGAAGTACCGCAGCGCGTACGCGCTCTTCGCGGTGTCGTCGCCGGAGGCCCAGAAGCCGCGCGCGGTGGCCTCCAGCAGCCGGTTGGACATCGCGTCGGGCGTGAACAGGTCGCGCCAGGCGCGGGCCTTGGCCTCGGCGTCGGGCAGCGCGGCCCGGCAGCGGGCGGCGCCGAACTCGGCCTCGGTGCCGGGCTCGCGGGCGAGTTCGGCCGCGATCCGGTGCTCGTCGAGCTCGCCGAGCGAGGCCAGTCGGGCCAGCCCGGCCCACCGCAGCTCGGGGCCGACCAGCAGCCCGGCCGGCACGTCCTCGCCGTTCAACCAGCCGCGCAGCTCGGCGAGTTGCTCCTCGCCGCCGGAGCTCTCCACGGCCGCCCGCAGCGCCGCCAGCCGAATCCCCTGGCCGCCGTCGCCGGCCAGCAGCGCCCGCGCGGTGCGGCTGATCGCCGCCGACCCGGCAGCCCGCCGGTCCCCGGTCAGGTACCGCCCGACCACGTGCACGTGCGCGAACGTGAGCACCGCCTCGACGATCGCGTCGGCGGTCTCCGCGGGAAGGTGCCGCTCCATCAGGTCGAGGTAGACCGCCGGGTCGAGCTCGGCGTCCCGGACGAGGTCGCGGGCCTGTGCCCACAGCACGGCCCGGGTGACGTCGTCCTCGACCGCGGAGAGCGTCTCGGTGACGAGCTGCCAGGAGTGCGCGTCCAGTCGGATCTTCGCCCAGGTGAGGTCGCTGTCGTTGGGGACGATCAGCTGCGCGCCGGCCTCGACCAGCGCGGGCACGGCGACCCGGCGGCCGGGGCCGAGTTCGACGGCGACGCGGCCGACGGGGACGACCCGGCCGTCCTCGACGCGGTAGCCGCCGACCTCGATCAGGTGCGGCCGCTCGCCCTCGTTGACGACGGTGAGCGCGGTCAGGGTGCCGTCGTCGGCGCGTTCGGCCTCGGCGCGCAGGGTGTCGACGCCGCTGGTGCGCAGCCAGCTCTCGGCCCAGCCGTGGACGTCGCGGCCGCTCGCGGCGGCCAGCGCGGCGAGGAAGTCGGGCAGTTCGGCGTTGCCGTACAGGTGGTCGGCGAAGTAGGCGTTCAGGCCGGCGAAGAAGGCCTCGTCGCCGAGCCAGGCGACCAGCTGGCGCAGCGCGGAGGCGCCCTTGGCGTAGGAGATGCCGTCGAAGTTGACCATCGCCTCGGCGACCGAGCGGGTGCCGTTGCCGGCCACCGGGTGGGTGGAGGCGCGCTGGTCGGCGTCGTAGCCCCAGCCCTTGCGCTGCACGGAGAAGCCGGTCCAGGTGCCGGTGAAGCGGGTGGATTCGGCGGCGATCCGGTAGCCGAGCATCTCGGCGAACGACTCGTTCAGCCACAGGTCGTCCCACCAGCGCATGGTGACGAGGTCGCCGAACCACATGTGGGCCATCTCGTGGCAGATCACCATGGCGCGGCGTTCGTGCTCGGAGAAGGTGGCCGGGGAGCGGAACAGCATCTCGTCGCGGAAGACCACGCAGCCGGGGTTCTCCATCGCGCCCCAGTTGAACTCGGGGACGAACGCCTGGTGGTACTCGCCGAACGGGTAGCGCTCGTCGAAGAGTTCGTGCAGCCGGTCGAAGGAGGCGGCCGTCACCTCGAACAACTCGGGTGCTTCGCGGTCGAGTTCGGCGGCCAGCGAGCGGCGGGCGTGCAGGCCGAGCGGGATGCCGTCGTGTTCGCCGTAGACCGAGTGCAGCGGGCCGGCGACGACCGTGAACAGGTAGGTGGAGATCGGCTTGGTGGCGGCGAACTCCCAGTGCCCGCCCTCGGACTTGACCGGCGCGCCGTTGGAGACCAGGGTCCACTCGTCGGGGGCGGTGGCGGTGAGGGTGATCGGGGCCTTCAGGTCGGGCTGGTCGAAGCAGGCGAACACCTTGGCGGCGAGGTCGGGGCCGCAGGTGGCGTACAGGTAGACGGCGTCGTCGGCCGGGTCGGTGTAGCGGTGCAGGCCTTCGCCGGTGCGCGAGTAGCGCATCTCGGCCTCGATCAGCAGCTCGTTCTCGGCGCGCAGGCCGGGCAGCGCGAGGCGGTTGCCGTCCAGGGCGGCCACGTCGAGCGGCTGCCCGTTCAGGACGGCCCGGTGCAGGGTCGCCGGTTCCAGGTCGACGAAGGTGTCGCTGCCGGGCTCGGTGCAGCCGAACCGGATCACGGCGGTGCTGCCGAACCGGTCGGGTCCCCGGGTCAGGTCGAGGTCGACGGTGTAGCCGTGGACCTCCAACAGGCGGGCACGGACAGTTGCTTCGGCTCGTTGCAGTGCTGGCATGACTGCATGCTTGCCCAGCCCGCCCGGGCCCGGCAAGCGCGTTCGACCCGGATTCGCTGGTGGCGTACCCGGGGTGTTCGAGAGTGACGGCTAGGGTGTGTCGCGGCGGCGAGTCGAGGAGGAGCACGTGACGTCTGTTCTGGTGCAGGGCGGCAATGCGTCGCTCGGTGCGGGCCGGGTCGTGGTGGAGGTCACCGCGCCCAAGCAACTGGACGTGTCGGCGCTGCTGCTCGACCAGTCGGGCAAGGTCCGGTCGGACGCCGATTTCGTCTTCTTCAACGCCCCGAACGGCCCGGGCGTGACGCACCGCCCGGCCGCCGGCGCCACCCCGGACGCGATCAGCGTCGACACCTCGGCGGTGCCCGCCGCCGTCACCCGGATCGTGGTCACGGCCTCCCTCGACGACCGGCGGGCGACCTTCTCCGGCACCGAGCCCACCGCGACCGTCCGGGACGCCGACAGCGGCCGCGCGCTGTTCACCTTCACCCCGCCGCGGCTGGGCCGGGAGACCGCCCTGGTGGTGGTCGAGGTGTACCGGCGCGGCGCCGAGTGGAAGATCCGCGCGGTCGGCCAGGGCTACGCCAACGGCCTGGCGGGCATCGCCACCGACTTCGGCGTCACCGTCGAGGACCAGGCCCCGGCGGCGCCCGTCGCGCCGCCGATGCCCACCACCGCGCCCACCGCCGCGCCCACCGGCGCGCCCGCCGCCCCGCCGATGCCGTCCGGCTCCCCGGCCGTCGGCAAGATCACCCTCGACAAGGGCCGGGTCAACCTGGTCAAGGGCGGCTCGGTCTCGCTGGAGAAGGCCGGCAAGCCGTACCTCGCCTCGGTCCGGATGGGCCTCGGCTGGGAGCCCGCCAACCGGGGCCGCGGCATCGACCTGGACGCCTCGGTGATCGCGTTCGACGCCAAGCGCGAGAAGGTCGACACCGCCTGGTTCATGAAGCTGTCCGTCTTCAACGGCGCGATCGCCCACTCCGGCGACAACCTGACCGGCAAGGGCGGCGGCGACGACGAATCCATCACCGTCCACCTCGAAGGCCTGCCCGCCGAGGTCTGCGGCCTGGTCTTCGTCGTCAACTCCTTCTCCGGCCAGAAGTTCACCGACGTCAAGAACGCCTACTGCCGCCTGGTCGACGCCGCCACCGGCGAGGAACTCGTCCGCTTCGACCTCACCCAGGCCGAACCCCGCACCGGCGTCGCCATGTGCAAGCTCGTCCGCCAGTTCTCCGGCGAGTGGGTCATGACCGCCCTCGGCGAATACGTCGACGCCAAGACCGCCCGCTCCATGGTCAAGCCCGCCGCCGCCATGCTCTGAACCGCCCCCGCAACCGCCCTCCGCGCACTACCGTCTCTCCCAGCACGGCATCAACCGACCTACTGGGCACGGCCGTTCGCGGGGGGCTGCGGTGAGCAACCAGATCGTCAAGGCGCTGGAGCACGGGGCGCAGAAGCTCGGCAAGACGTTGGCGGAGGACGCCGGGAAGGCGTTGAAGGGCTTCTACCGCAAGGCCGGCGACAACCTGAAGAAGGTCGCCAAGAACGTCCGGGAGGTGGAGGAGAAGCACGCCAAGGACCTGGAGAAGATCTTCAAGGGCGACGGCAAGGGCGGCCTCCCGCACCCGCGTTCGGGCGACGGCGGCCGCGGCAGGGGTGGCGGCTCGCACCCGAAGGGCCGGGGCCGCGACCAGGTGAAGAGCCCCCGCACCGAGGGCCGTCCCCAGGACACCCGGTGCGGTGGCGGCGAGCCGGTCGACATGGCCACCGGCCGGATGTACATCGACCACCTCGACGCCTCGCTACCCGGCTCACTGCCGCTGGAGTTCACCCGCAGCTTCGAGTCCGGTCTGCTGACGGGACGCTGGATGGGCCCGAAGTGGATCTGCACCTTCGACGAGCGCCTGGAGATCGACGAACAGGGCGTCGTCCACATCCGCGCCGACCGCATCACCCAGGCCTACCCGCACCCCGAACCCGGCGACCCGGTCCACGCCTCGGCCGGCTCCCGCCGCGAACTCGACTTCAACGACGGCCTGTTCACCGTCACCGACCCCGCCACCGGCCTGGTGCGCACCTTCACCCCCACCCCGGACGGCGACGAAGCCCTCCTCACCGAGGTGCGCAACCGCCACGGCCGCCACTACACCCTCGCCTACGACGAGGACGGCGTCCCGCTCTCCCTCACCCACTCCGGTGGCTACCAGCTCCTCGTCACCGTCGACAACGACCGCATCACCGCCCTGCGCCTGGCCAACGCCACCGACACCGGCGGCGACGCCCTGCTGATGCGCTACGGCTACACCGACGGGCACCTGTCGGCCGTCTACAACTCCAGCAGCAAACCGCTGCGCTTCGCCAACGACAGCGCCGGCCGCGTCCTGTCCTGGACCGACCGCAACGACTCCCGGTACCACTACACCTACGACTCCCACGACCGCGTCACCGACGAGGGCGGCGGCGACGGCACCCTCCGCTTCCGCTTCACCTACGGCGACCCCGACCCCACCACCGGCCTCAGGACCCACACCGAGACCAACGCCCTCGGCCACACCACCACCTACCGGGTCAACGAACACGCCCAGATCACCGCCGTCACCGACCCGCTCGGCCACACGGCCCACTACCAACGCGACGAGTACGACCGCCTGTTGGCCGTCACCGACCCGCTCGGCCGCACCACCCGCCACGAGTACGACGGCGCCGGCGACCTCGTCGCCCTCACCCACCCCGACGGCAGCCGGGCCACCGCGTCCTACCACGCCACGGCGGGCCTCCCGGTACGGGTCACCGATCCGGGAGGCGGCAGCTGGCTCCAGGACTACGACGAGCGGGGCCTGCGGACCTCCCTCACGGACCCGCTCGGCGCCACCACCGCGTTCTCGTACGACGAGGCCGGCCACCTCACCGCCATCACCGACGCGCTGGGCCACACCACGCACGTCCGCTGCGACGCGGCGGGCCTGCCCGTCGAGATCGGCCGGCCCGCCGGCGCCCCCGCCCGCTACCTGCGGGACGCCTTCGGCCGCACCACGGCCGTCACCGACCCGTCGGGCGCCACCACCCGGTTGACGTGGACCACCGAGGGCAACCTGGCCTCCCGGACGACGCCCGACGGCGCCACCGAGTCCTGGGCCTACGACGGCGAGGGCAACTGCCTCACCCACACCGACCAGCTCGGCCGCACCACGAGCTACGAGTACACCCACTTCGAGACGCTCTCCGCCCGGATCACACCCGACGGCGCCCGCGTCGAGTTCACCCACGACGCCGACATGCAGCTCGTCGCCGTCTCCGACGCCCTCGGCCGCCAGTGGCAGTACCGCTACGACGCGGCCGGGCGGCTCGTCGGCGAACGCGACTTCCACGGCCGTACCCGAAGCTACGAGCTGGACGCCGCAGGACAGTTGACCGGCACGATCCTGCCGCTCGGCACGCTGATCCGCTACACGTACGACCTGATGGGCCGGCTGACGGAGAAGGACGCCGCGGGACGGACGACCCGCTACGCCTACGACGACGCCGGGTTCCTGGTGGGCGCCGCCAACCCGGACGCCGACGTCACCCACACCCTCGACGCACTCGGCCGGCCGATGGCCGAGGTGGTCAACGGCCATCGCCTCACCCACACCAGGGACGTGCTGGGCCGGCGCACCACCCGCTCCACTCCCACCGGCCACACCACCACCTGGACGCTGGACCCGGCCGGTCGCACCACCGCTCTGGCCACCTCGGGCGGCGCCCTCGACTTCGAGTACGACGCCACCGGACGCGAACGGCAGCGGACCATCGCCGGCCGGGTGACGCTCGCCAGCAGCTGGGACGACCTCTACCGGCTGACCGGTCAGACCCTGACCGCACCCCGAGGGCTCCTCCAGCAGCGGACCTACACCTACCGCCCCGACGGCAACCTCTCCCGGGTCGACGACCTCCTGACCGGCACCCGCACTTTCGAGCTGGACCTGGTCGGCCGAGTGACCGCGGTCGACGCCGCGACCTGGTCCGAGAGGTACGCCTACGACGCGGCCGGCAACCTCACCACCGCCGATTGGCCCGCCACCCGCGCCGCCCGAGCGGCCGTCGGGGACCGCGACTACGCCGGCACCGAGCTGATCGGCGCCGGCCGGGTCCGGTACGAACACGACGCCGCCGGCCGGGTGACCCTGCGCCAGGTCACCCGCCTGTCCAAGAAACCCGACACCTGGCGATACACCTGGGACGCCGAGGACCACCTGGTCGCGGTGACCACCCCCGACGGCGCCCGGTGGCGCTACCTGTACGATCCGTTCGGCCGCCGGATCGCCAAGCAGCGTCTCGCCGGCGACGGGACCGTCGAGGAGCAGACCGACTTCACCTGGGACGGCCCGACCCTCGTCGAACAGACCACCCGGGCACCGTACCTCCCCGGTCCGCACACCCTGAGCTGGGACCACAAGGGCCTGGCCCCGGTCGCCCAGACCGAGACCGTCGCCGGCCAGGACCGGACCGACCGCCGGTTCTTCGCCATTGTCACCGACCTGATCGGCACCCCGACCGAGCTCGTCGATCCCGCCACCGACACGATCGCCTGGCGCACCACTCCCACCCTGTGGGGCTGCACCACGTGGCCCGGCGAGAGCTCCACCTACACCCCGCTGCGCTTCCCCGGCCAGTACTACGACCCGGAAACCCGCCTCCACTACAACGTCAGCCGCTACTACGACCCCGAGACCGCCCGTTACACCAGCCCGGATCCGCTCGGCCTCGGCCCCGCGCCCAACCCCGACGCCTACGTCGGCAACCCCCACACCTGGACCGACCCGCTCGGGCTGTCGGCGCACCCCACGGTGCCGACCACCCGGGGACAGGCGGGCCGCCGGGCCCCCGTCGTCGACATCGACCGGGCGCAGCCCGGCTGGTCCCTGGATCAGCGCATCGGTCAGGCCGAGTCCCGGCTGCCCGACTTCGCGCTCAACAACCGCAGCGCCAGGACCAGGAACCGCACGTACGTGGCCGCCGTGCACACGGAGACCGGGGACATCGCCTGGGCGTCGTCGGGAGGCGGGTACTGCGCCGAGGGCAACGCACTGCTCGCCCTCGGCGGCGATCCGAGCAAGGTGAAATTCACCGGCGCCCTGACCGTGGACGACGCCACCAAACCCTTCACGGCCGTCCCCAAACGGGTCTGCGTCAACTGTCAGGGGGACTATCCGGACCGGTCGATCTTCGTTCCGGGGGTGCTCGGCGAACCGGGCGGACCGTGGGGCGACCGTTAGGATCCCGGCATGACATTCGTGGAATCGGAGATCAAGGCCCGGGATTGGGGTCAACTGCGGTGCGGATGCGGCCGATCGGGCGCCCACCTCGCGGACGACCTGCTCCGGTTGGCGCAGCGGACGGACGACGACCCGCACGGCGCCCGGCCGTTCGACGGGCACGCCTTCGACGATGTCGTCCTGTACGAGCCCGCACCGGCGATCGTCCCGGTCGCCCTGGCGGCGATCGCCGAGCTCCGGGTGCCCGCGGCCAGGGCCAGGTTCCTCGACCTGCTGCTGTCCCTGGTAGCGGGCGACGGCACCGCGACCGAAATCGCCCGCGAGGGCAGGGACTTGGAGCAGGAGGCGATCTCCGCCTGCCAGGCCGGCCAGTGGCTGCTGTGCGCAGAGGTGCTGTCCGGCGGCTCGGGCGACCTGCCGACCAGGGCCTTCGAGGTGCTCACCGTGATCGACGACGACCGGTCACGCCTCGAACGCCTCTGCCGAACAGCCGGCGACGCCATCGACCACTACGCGAAGCCACCGTTCCAGGACCTGTGACCCACCACGCCGAACGGGGCCCCACGACATCAAGCCGTGGGCCCCGTACGGGAGTTGACGATACCGTCAGCCGCGAGTCGCCATCGCCCGCAGGAAGAACGTCAGGTTCGCGGGGCGCTCCGCGAGGCGGCGCATGAAATACCCGTACCACTCCTGCCCATAAGGGAGGTAGACGCGCATCGTGTTGCCGGCCTCGGCGAGGCGGAGCTGCTCCTCGGGGCGGATGCCGAACAGCATCTGGTACTCGAAGGAGGTGGTGTCGCGGCGGTTCCACTCGGCCAGCTGGCCCGCGATCTTGATCATGTTGGGGTCGTGCGAGGCCACCATCGGGTAACCCTCGCCCGCCATCAGGACCTTCAGCGCGCGGACGTACGCGAGGTCGACGTCGCGCTTGCCCTGGAAGGCCACCGACTCGGGCTCCTTGTAGGCGCCCTTGCAGATGCGCACCCGCGAGCCCTCGTGGGCGAGGTCGCGGCAGTCGGCCTCGGTGCGGCGCAGGTACGCCTGGAGGACGACGCCGAGCCACGGGAAGTCGGCGCGCAGTTCGCGGGCGATGGAGAGGGTGGAGTCGGTGGTGGTGTGGTCCTCCATGTCGAGGGTCACCGTGGTGCCGGCGTCGGCCGCCGCCTGGCAGATCCGGCGGGCGTTCTCCAGCGCGATCTTCTCGCCGTCCACGGGCAGGAACTGGCCCACCGCGGAGAGCTTGACGGAGACCTCGGCGTCGGCGGCGAGGCCGGTCTCCTTGAGGGCGGTCAGCAGGTGCTCGTACGCCAGGGCGGTGCCGGCGGCCTGGGCGGCGTCCTTGGTGTCCTCGCCGAGGTGGTCGAGGGTGACCTTGCGGCCGCTGTCGACCAGCGTCTCGGTCGCGCTCACGCCCTGGTCGAGGCGGTCGCCGGCGACGAAGCGCTCGACTATCGCGTGGGTGGGCGGGAACTTCTCGACCATGGTGCGCACCTGCGGGGAGCGCGAGGCGGCGAGGAGGGCGGAACGGAGCATCGTGGACTCCCGATCAAGGATCAGCTGCTGGTGGCGAGAGGTGCGGGGCGGCCGGGGTGGCGGCCGCCCCGCGGGTGGCACAGGGCGAAGGTCAGCCCATGTGCGGGTAGCGGTAGTCCGTCGGCGGGACGAACGTCTCCTTGATGGACCGGGTGGACGTCCAGCGCATCAGGTTCTGCTTGGCGCCGGCCTTGTCGTTGGTGCCGGAGGCACGCCCGCCGCCGAAGGGCTGCTGGCCGACGACGGCGCCGGTCGGCTTGTCGTTGATGTAGAAGTTGCCGGCCGCGTTGCGCAGCACGTGCATCGCGTGCTCGACGGCCGTGCGGTCCTGGGCGATGATCGAGCCGGTCAGGCCGTAGGTCGACACCGACTCCATCTGCGCGAGCATCTCGTCGTACTTCTCGTCCTCGTAGACGTGCACGGCGAGGATCGGGCCGAAGTACTCGTCCTTGAAGTACTCGGCGGACGGGTCCTTGCAGACCAGCACGGTCGGGCGGACGAAGTAGCCGACCGAGTCGTCGTAGGTGCCGCCGGCCAGGACCTCGACGTCCGGGTCGGCCTGCGCGCGGTCGATCGCGGCCTTGTTCTTGGCGAACGAACGCTCGTCGATCACGGCGCCCATGAAGTTCGCCAGGTCGGTGACGTCGCCCATGGTGAGCCACTCGACCTCGTCGCGGAAGTCGTCCTTCAGCTCGGCCCAGAGCGAGGCCGGGACGTACGCCCGGGACAGCGCCGAACACTTCTGGCCCTGGAACTCGAACGCGCCGCGGGTCATCGCGGTCTTCAGGATCGCCTTGTCGGCGGACGGGTGGGCGACCAGGAAGTCCTTGCCGCCGGTCTCGCCGACGATCCGCGGGTAGGTGCGGTAGCCGGAGATGTTGGTGCCGACCTCGCGCCACAGGTGCTGGAAGGTCGCGGTGGAGCCGGTGAAGTGGATGCCGGCCAGCGCCGGGTGCTTCAGCGCGACCTCGGAGACGGCCAGGCCGTCGCCGGTGACCATGTTGATGACGCCCTTGGGCAGGCCCGCGGCCTCCAGCAGACGCATCAGGTAGTGCGCGGCGAACTGCTGCGTCGGGGACGGCTTCCAGATCACCACGTTGCCCATCAGCGCGGGCGCGGTCGGCAGGTTGAGGGCGATCGCGGTGAAGTTGAACGGGGTGATCGCGTAGACGAAGCCCTCCAGCGGGCGGTGGTCCATGCGGTTCCACACGCCGTCCGAGGAGACCGGCTGCTCGGCCAGGATCTGCCGGGCGAAGTGCACGTTGAAGCGCAGGAAGTCGACCAGCTCGCAGGGGGTGTCGATCTCCGCCTGCTGGGCGGTCTTCGACTGGCCGAGCATGGTGGCGGCGGCCAGCGTCTCGCGCCACGGGCCGGCCAGCAGGTCGGCGGCGCGCAGGAAGATCGCGGCGCGCGAGTCGAAGGAGAGCGCCTGCCAGGCCGGGGCGGCGGCCAGCGCGGTGTCGATGGCCTCGCGCGCGTCGTCCTGGGTGGCGTTGCGCAGGGTGCCGAGCCGGGCCGCGTGGTGGTGCGGCTGCACCACGTGGATCTCGGAGCCGCCGCCGAGGCGCTGCTCACCGTTGATCGTCATGGTCAGCTGGATCGGCCCCTGGCCGCCCAGCTCCTTCAGCTTCGCCTCCAGGCGGGCCCGCTCGGGGCTGCCCGGGGCGTAGCTGTGGACCGGCTCGTTCACCGGCGCGGGGACCTGGGTCACAGCATCCATGGCGCACGCTCTCCTTCTCGTCATGGGACGCCGACGGGGATCACACGTCGGCCATGGACGAACGCTATTCCCCGTCCTCGGCACCTGATGTTGGCCGCGCCGCCAAAGTCCCCCGCTCGCCGTTGTCCGCCCGGACGAACACCGTCACGCCCCGGTCACGGCCGCCCGATCCTGTCCGGCTCACTAAACTCGGGAGCGGGATGTTGTCCGACCCGACGAAGACCCGACGAAGACCCGACGAAGACCCGACGAAGACCCGACGAAGACCTGCCGCCGACCCGCCGACCTCCCTCCCGCCGACCCGCCGACGACCCGCCGAAGACCCGCCGACGACCTGCCGAAGGACCCGCACATGAACGGCCTGCCGCTGCGCCAGCTGCTGATGTCGCTCGGCGAACCGCTGGTCGAACTCCAGGCCGCGCCGGCCGGCCTCGACGTCCCGGTCCGCCACGTCGCCATCCTCGACCCGGAGGACCCGCCGACCGCCGCCCCCGGCGAACTCGTCCTCGCCATCGGAGCCCGCGGCCGCGCCGCCCTCCCCGCCCTGCGCGCCGCCGGCCGCGCCCGGGCCGCCGCCGTCGCGGTCAAACTCGACGGGCCCGGCCAGGCCGACGCCCTCCGCGAGGCCGCCACCGAGGCCGGCGTGGCGCTCCTGTCGGTCCGCCGCGAGACCCGCTGGGAGCACCTCGACTCGCTGGCCCGCACCCTGCTCAGCGGCCCCGACAGCACCGAGCCCGGCGAGGCCGACACCGGCGACCTGTTCTCGCTCGCCCAGACCGTGGCCGTCCTGACCGGCGGCATCGTCTCCATCGAGGACACCTCCAGCCGGGTCCTGGCCTACTCCCGCACCTCCGACTCCGACGAGGTCGACGACCTCCGCCGGCTGTCCATCCTCGGCCGCCAGGGCCCCGAGCCGTACCTCGCCAAGCTCCGCGAGTGGGGTGTCTTCTCCCACCTGCGCGGCTCCGACGGCGCCATCGAGATCGCCGCCCACCCCGAACTCGGCATCCGCCGCCGCCTCGCCATCGCGATCCGCTCCGGCGCCCAGCCCCTCGGCACCATCTGGGTCCAGGAGGGCGCCCGCCCCCTCACCCCGGCCGCCGCCCAGTCCCTGGTCGGTGCCGCCCGCGTCGCTGCCGGTCAACTGGTCCGCCGCCGAAGGGAGTTGACGGCGGACGCCCGGCTCACCCAGACCCTGCTCACCGGCCTGCTGGAGGGCTCCACCGGCCCCCAGTCCCTCGCCACCCACCTCGGCCTCGACCTGCGCCGCCCGACCACCGTGCTCGCCTACGCCCCGGCCGCCACCGACGGCCGCGACGCCGAACTCTCCCGCGACGAGGTCACCGGCCTGATCTCCGTCCACACCGCCGCCCGCCACCGCGGCGCCCTGCTCGCCCCCGTCGACTCCCGCGTCTACGTCCTGCTCCCGGAACTCCCGCCCGGCCTCCCCCAGGCCACCCTCCGCGACTGGGCCCAGGAGACCGTCGACGCGGCCCGCGCCCACCTCGCCATCCCGCTGCGCGCCGCCATCGGCCCCACCGTCCCCGGCCTCGCCGACGTCCCCGCCTCCCGCGCCCAGGCCGACCGCATCCTCGACGCCATGAGCCGCGGCAACGTCGCCCCCGACGTCGCCGCCCTCCAGGACGTCCAGGCCGAGGTGCTGGTCTCCGAAGTCCTCGCCCTCCTCCAGGACCGCCCGGAACTCCGCGACCCCCGCCTGACCGCCCTCACCACCTACGACGGCCGCCACCAGACCCGTCTCGCCGAGTCCGTCCTCGCCTACCTCGACGCCCTCGGCGAGGTCCGCACCGCGGCCGACGCCCTCCACATCCACCCCAACACCCTCAGATACCGGGTCAGAAGAGCCGAACAGCTGACGGGCCTCGATCTCACCCAACCCCAGCAACGCCTCCTGGCCATGCTCCAGTTGAGGCTTGCCGAAAGCTGAACAAGGTCCGCCCGGGGGAGAGCGACAACCCTCCCCGGGCGGACCCGGACCCATCGGTCAGCGCGTCACATCCGGTGCCACGGCCCCGTGATCGCCAGCATGATCCCCGGCTCCTGGATGTTGGCGAACAGCGTCCGCCCGTCGTGCGAGAACGTCACGCCCGTGAACTCGCTGAACTCCGGCGCCTCCGCCGTCCCGTTGTTCAGCTCGTTGCGCGCCAGCGCGTACGTCCGCCCGTCCGTCGTCGTCCCGAACAGGTGCTGGAGGCCGTTGCCGTCCTCCGCGATGATCAGACCGCCGTGCGGCGAGACGGTGATGTTGTCGGGCCCGTCGAAGTTCCCCTTGTCCGTCCACACGTCCGCGTTGACGCCGAGGATCACCTTCAGCGTCAGCGTCCGCCGCGCCGGGTCGTAGAACCAGACCTGCCCGTCGTGCTGCAGCGGCGACTCCTCGCGCGCGAACGACGACACGAAGTAGATGCCGCCGTCGCCCCACCACATGCCCTCCAGCTTGCGGGCCCGGGTGATCTCACCGTCCTTGAACTGCTTGCGGATCGAGGTGGTCCGCGCGTCCCGGTCCGCGACCTTGACCCAGTCCGCGCCGTACGTGGTGCCGGGCTTGGTGGCCCGCGACAGGTCGTCGACCAGCCTGCCCTGCGAGTCGAACGCCTTCAGCGCCTCCAGCACGCCCGCGTCGGCGGCCAGCGTGCGCAGCTTGCCCTTGCCGTGCTTGAAGCCGGCCGGCGGCGTCCAGCGGTAGAACAGGCCGTTCGGCTTGGAGGCGTCCTCGGTCAGGTAGGCGTGGCCGCGCTTCTCGTCGATGACGACGGCCTCGTGCGCGAACCGGCCGAAGGCCTTGATCGGCTGCGGGTTGCGGTTGGCGTCCTGGTCGTGCGGGTCGACCTCGAAGACGTAGCCGTGGTCCTTGGTGAAGCCGTTGGTGCCGGCCTTGTCCTCGGTCTCCTCGCAGGTCAGCCAGGTGCCCCAGGGGGTGGCCCCGCCGGCGCAGTTGGTCGCGGTGCCGGCGATGCCGACCCACTCCCGCACCTTCCGCTTGCCGTGGGCGTGCCCGTTGCCCTTCCCGTGGCCGCCCTCGTGCCCGTTCCCGTGCCCGTTCCCGTGCCCCGACACCTCGACGACGGTGCAGCCGCCGGCCGCCTTCGGGTCGTACACGTAGCCGTCCAGCAGCGGCACGGGGTGCGCCCAGTTCGCCCGCGGCCCGGCCAGCTCGTGGTTGTTGACCAGGAGCGTCGCGCCGTGCCGCCCCTCGAACGCGGCGGTGCCGTCGTGGTTGCTGGGCGTGCTCTCGCCGGTGACCAGGCTGGTCCGGCCGGAGTGCGTGATGATCTCGTACGCGAAGCCCTTCGGCAGCGCCACGATGCCGTGCGGGTCGGACACCAGCTCGCCGTAGCCGACCGCGGCGTGCCCGCCCTTGGCGACGGCGGCGTCACCCCCGGCGGGGGCGGCGATCGCCCCGGGGGCGGTGGCGAGCACCTCGGCACTGCCGGCGATCAGAACGCCGGCGCCGAGCACGGTCGAACGGTTCAACAAGTCCCGGCGGGACAGCGACATGACGGTCACTCCTGAGGGGAGAGGGCGGGTCGGTGACCGACAGAGTCCGGGCCCGGAATGAACCGGACGTGAACCCGACACGGCGTCAACGCACCGATCCGCCAACCGTTTTGCCAACCGAAGATCGCCCCATGACCAGCGCTTTACCGCCGCCCGCCGTGCTGGGTACGCTCGACCCGCCACTGCTCCCACGCGGTCAGCCAGGCGTCCTCCGTGCCGGACGGCAGCTCGGGCGTACCCCCCGCCCACAGCCGCTCCCAGGCCCGCTGCGCGGGCAGGCTCGGCACCTCGCTGGCGAACACCGTGTACCGCACCACCTCCTCGACGGCCGCGATGCCCTCCGCGGTGCCGGTCAGCCAGTCCACGTGGTGGGCGAGCCGGCCGAGGTGGTTGACCATCGAGGTGACGGCGCCGTCCGCCTCGCCCTCGGTCTCGGAGGCGAGCCACATCTGCTGGCGCACCACGGTCTCCCAGCGCGCCTTGCGGTCCTCGCCGCGCAGGTGCCGGGGCAGCCGCGCGGAGCGCCCGGCGCGCAGCTGGGACGCCATCGCGGTGGCCCGGGCGATGCCGTGCTCGACCAGTTCGCGGTGGGCGGCCAGGCCGAGTTGGCCGGGCGTCGGCTCCGCCGCGGGCGCGGACGCGGCGGGACGGCGGGCGGCGAGCGTCCGCAGCAGCGCGGTGCGGCCGATGATGTACTGCTCGAAGTCGTCGATCCGGCGCAGTTCGACGGCGCCGGGCGGCACGCCGCGCCCGGTGACGGTGACGGTCACGCCGTCCATCCACAGCCGGCCGGCCCAGACGGTGCCGGCGCCGGGGCGGCGGTCCTCGTGGATCTGCAGGGCGCGCGGGTCGCCGTCCACGCTGATCCATTCGCGCAGCGCCCGAACGCCGCCGGGAGTGTCGCCCTCGTCGACGCCGAGCTGCTCGAACACCCGGTCGCGCTCGTCCTCGACGACGTCCTCCAGGTCGGGCAGCGGTCCGGCGAGCTCCGCGCCGGGCCGGTAGGTGCGGACGGTGACGTACGGGCCGTCGGCGCGGTTCCAGTCGCCGGAGCGGACCTCCGCCCAGCCGAGTTCGCCGTCGTCGACCTGGTACTCGGCGAGGACGTCCCGCCCGGGCAGGCCGCCCGCGCGGTGCTCCCAGCCGAACACCGGGAACCCGGCCCCGGCCATCACCCGTCGGCTGTAC
The DNA here is from genome assembly GCF_042732175.1 of Kitasatospora sp. NPDC059795. Taxonomy (NCBI): domain Bacteria; kingdom Bacillati; phylum Actinomycetota; class Actinomycetes; order Kitasatosporales; family Streptomycetaceae; genus Kitasatospora; species Kitasatospora sp. NPDC059795. The sequence continues at coordinate 57,825 of NZ_JBHWID010000012.1, read as the reverse complement.
GCCTCCTGGTCCGCGTAGACCTCCTCGATCTCCCACGGCCCGCTCGCGTGCTGCCTCTTCATTACTCGCCGCACCCCCGGCACTCGCCACACCGTTCTGCCACCGGGCGGGCCCGGCGGATTCCACCGCCGGGTGGGGCCCGACGACGCGCCCCACCATACGGCCAGGGGAACCTGTCGATCCATCAGCTCCGTGGCGGCCTTCCGACAGGTGGACGCGGCGGGTGCACGCCCTGGTTGCCGGTCAGCCCCCGGCCCGCAGCGAGCGCGCCTTGATCGCGGCCCGCCGCGCCTCCTTGGCGACCTTGCGGTCCAGGTGGAGCCCGCCGACGGCCTCCAGCACCTCCGCCGTCAACGGGTGCGGCACCCGCCACATCTCGCCGAAGTAGCTCGCCGGGTTGTCGGTCACCGGAAGGTCGGCGATCACCGCCTGCAGGCGGCCGCCCTCGCCGGCGGTGAGGAGCAGCACGGCGGCCACCGAGTCGACCACCCGCCACAGCGCGACGGGGCGTTCGGCGGCGGCGACGTCCTCGCCGCGGGCGCGCAGCCACTCGCGGGCCAGACCGCCGAGCTCGGGGTCGTCGACGGCCTCGCGGACGGCGGGGACGGCGGCGTCGCCGATCTGGTCGAGCCCCAGCGCGCTGAAGTAGCGGCGCACCGGCGACTGCACGTCGCGCCCGCGCCCGCCGGCCAGCAGCTCGCGGGCGGCCCCGGCGGCGTCCTCCCTGGCGGCCAGCCAGGCCTTCAGCTCGGGCTCGGCGAACAGGACGCCGTCCGCGGCGAGCGCGCGCAGCAGCGCGGGGCCGTCGTGGTCGGCGAGGTCGCCGACCAGCGGGGCGTCGAAGCCGTCGGCGATCAGCCACTCGCGGACGGCGTACTGGCCGAGCGGGGTCAGCCGGACGGTGCCGAAGCGGGCGGCGTCCTCGTCGGTCAGCGGCCGGTCGGGGTCGACGGCCGCGCCCTCCTCGTCGTCCTCCTCGAACAGCTCCGGGTCGATCGGGGTGTGCTCGACCAGGCCGAGTTCCGCGAGGTCGCCGAACATCGGGTCGAGGACGACCATCAGGTCGGTGATCTCGCCGAGCATCTCCTCGTCCGGCTCCTCGCCGTCGGGGACGACCAGCAGCGCGGCCAGCACGCCGAGCGGGGCGGTCTCCTGGCCGGGCTCGGCGAACGCGGTGGTCTCGTACAGCACGTGCAGCGCCTCGTCGAGGATCTCGGCGGCCTGGTCCCGGGCGTCCTCCACCTCGGCGAGGCCGTCGGAGTCCTCGGCGCCGGCGTTCACGTCGCCCTCGACCACCTCCGGGTCCACCGACTCGGCCTCGGCGGCGAGCTCGCGGACCAGCTCGGCGGCCTCGAACCACAGGCCGAGCACGGCCGCCGGTTCGCCCGCCTCGACGGCCGGCAGGTCGGGGCCGGGGACGGCGATGTGGGTGCCGCCCTCGGTGGTGCCGGTCTCCACGACGCCGAGGTCGCAGGCCAGCGCCCAGGCCCGCATCGCCTCGATGACGTCTTCCTCGTCCGGGTCCTCGTAGCCCAGCATCCGGGCCGCCCGGACGCGGTCCTCGGGGCCGAGGTCGCCGTGCTCGTCGACGTCCCGGTGCGGGTCGACCCAGCGGGCCAGCGCGACCACCCGGGCGATCAGCGGGACGGCGAGCGCCGCGTCGGCGAGTTCGCGGTCCGTGGGCAGCGCGATCGGCGGGATCAGCACCGCGGTGTCGTCGGGGTCCTCGTCGCCGCTGTGCGAGCCGTACAGGTCGGCGAGGTCGTAGTCCGCGGGCAGCAGGCCCTCGGCGTCGGACGGCTGCTGCTCAGGGGTGTTACGGCTTCGTCCGGCCATCGCGCGCGATCTCCCGCAGGTTCCTCGGAGGGCGCCGCCGCCCGGTGGGCAGCCCGACGGGCTTCGGCGGCGCGGGCCGACACGTGTGCCGGCCCGTCAACCCAGCGTATCGGCCGCCATGACCGAAACCCCGCACCGGGCGGGCGTCCCCCCGAACGAGTGGGACAGGGTGCATCCGAACGAGTACCCGAGTGCACGTATCCTTCGGTGGGCATCGCGCACACCCCCGCGCGGGCGCCCGCGGAGCGACGAGGCTCCGAACCCCTTTCATGTGCACACCCGCACCGCTCGGGTCACGCCGCCGTGCCACCACTCCCGGCCTGGCCGCGCCCGACGGCGCCTTGCCACAGGAGACCCCTGCCATGGCGGACCTCTCCCCCGCCGGCCCCGGCCTGAGCACCGCTCAGTACGCCGGCCGCCGACTGTCGGAGGCCCTGCTTCCTCTGGAACTCGCGCCCCGCAAGCAGCTCCAGCTCTCCGCGATCAGCCGCTGGAACGCGCTGCGCGGCATCCGCGTCGGCCTGGTCGCCGCCGCCCTGCTGCTGATGCTGATCGGCGCCAACCTGGTCACCCCGCTCTACCCGGCGCTCCAGGTACGGCTCGGTCTGACCCCGCTCGACACCACGGTCCTGTTCACGGTCTACGTGTTCGCCCTGGTCCCGGTGCTGGCCGCGGTCGGCCACTGGTCGGACCACCTGGGCCGGCGCGCCATGATCCTCCCCGCGGTGGCGCTCTCCGCCGCCGGCGACGCGGTCTTCGCCACCGCCGACTCCTTCTGGCAGCTGGCCGCCGGACGCGCCGTCCAGGGCATCGCCGTCGGCCTCTCCACCGGCGCGGCCGGCGCCGCCCTCGGCGACCTGCTGCCCGACCGGCCCACCCTGGCCGCCAAGCTCACCCTGGCCTGCTCGGCGGGCGGCGTCGCCCTCGGCCCGCTGGTCGGCGCGGCCGCCGCCAGCGGCGCCAACCCGCTGCCCGGCCTCTTCCTCACCCACGCCGTCGCGCTGCTCGCCCTGTGCGTGCCGCTCGCCCTGGTGCACCCGCGGATGCCCGGCTCGGTCCGCCCGCCGGCCTCCGCGCCGCGCATCACCACCCCCGCCCACCTGCGCCCGCAGCGCCTGCGGCTGCCCCGCTCCGGACGCCGCGAGTTCCTGCTCGCCTCCGGCGCCGGCTTCGTCGCGTACGCGGTCTTCGGGGTCTACCTGGCCCTCGCCCCCGCGTTCGCCGGGACGCTCCTGCACACCGAGTCCCGGATGGCGGGCGCCGCCGTCGCGGCCCTCCTGCTCGGCTCCTCGGCGCTCGCCCAGCTGGTCGTCCCGCCGACCTCGGACCGGGTCGTCGTCGCCGCCGGCCTCACCGGCCTCGCCGCCGGCCTCGGCCTGCTCACCGCGGCCGCCGCCACCGGCACCCCCGCGCTCCTGTTCGTCGGCAGCGTCCTCGCCGGCGTCTCCCAGGGCATCGCCTTCCGCTCCCTGTTCACCACCGCCGTCGCCGCCCTCGACCCCGCCCGCCGCGGCAGCGAACTCTCCGCCCTCTGGGTGATCGTCTACCTCGGCTCCTCCGCCCCCATCATCGCCGTCGGCGCCCTCACCCGCGCCTACGGCCTGCTCCCCGCCGTCACCGCCTTCGCCGTCCTCGCCGCCACCGCCTCGCTGGCCCTGGCCGCCGCCGTCCTGCGCCGCACGCGCTGACCGCCCGCGCTCCTGACGCCCCGCAGGCCCTTCACGGCCGGTGGGGCGTCAGATCTTCCAGGCCATGTTCGACATGGTCGAGTCGCAGTCCCACTGCTGGACGGTGGCGCCGTCGTCCAGGTCCGAGTCCTCCACCTCCAGGCACTTGCCGCTGCGGTGGTTGACCAGCATCCGGTTGCCGGTGCCGCCGCGCAGGTCCCAGTGCTGCCCGGCGCCGCCGTTGCAGGCCCACTGCTGGGCGTGGATGCCGTCGTCCGTGCCGGGGCCCGGGATCTCCAGGCACTTGCCGCTGTTGACGTTGCGGATCTCCCAGCTGTCCCCGACCCAGTGCAGCACCCACTGCTGGGTGGGGATGCCGACGTAGGTCCACTGCTGGGCGCGGCCGCCGTCCTCGGTCGCGGAGTCCTCGATCTCCAACGCCATGCCGCTGTTGGCGTTGAGGATGCCGCCGCTGATGTCGGCGGGCGCCTGCGTGGCGGGCGCGGTGGGAGGGCCGGCAGCCGCGGACGGCGTGGCGGCCGACGTGGAGGGGTCGCCCGGGGCGGACGCCGGGGCGGAGCCGGTGCCCGAGGGCTGCGGGGCGAGGGACGGGCGCACCGCCCCGTCCGCGGGCGAGGCGCTCGTCCCACCCGCGGCCTTCGGCTTCGTCGTCCCGCCGGTCAGCTCCGCCACCGCGACCGTCCCCCCGCCGATCAGCACCACGGCCCCCACGGCGGCGCCGATCTGCCGCACGCGTCTTCGCCGCAGGGTCTCCCGCTCGTGCTCGTTCGCCAGTTCGGCCCAGTCCGGTTCGCCGCCGCCCGCCCCAAAAGTCATGGGTCCGGATTCTAGGACCCGGAGACGCGAGAAGGGGCGGGATCCGTAAGGATCCCGCCCCTTCGAACCGTCCGGGCCGATCAGACGTTGAAGCCGAGCGCGCGCAGCTGGTCGCGGCCCTCGTCGGTGATCTTGTCGGGGCCCCACGGCGGCATCCAGACCCAGTTGATCCGCAGGTCCTTGACCAGGCCGTCGGTGGCGGTGCGGGCCTGGTCCTCGATGACGTCGGTGAGGGGGCAGGCCGCGGAGGTCAGCGTCATGTCGACGGTGGCGGTGTCGTCCTCGTCGATGTGCAGGCCGTAGATCAGGCCCAGGTTGACGACGTCGATGCCCAGCTCGGGGTCGACGACGTCCATCAGGGCCTCCATGAGGTCCTCGGTGGAGACGGTCCCGGCGGTGGTGAACGCACCGGGGCTGTCGGACACCGCGACCTCGGCCGGGGCGGCCTCGGGGGTCTCGTTCTCGCTCATGAATTCAGTGTCCTAACGGGACGTCAGTCGGAAATCTCGGGGTGGCCGGCCAGCGCCTTGGCGGTGGCGTCCTTCCAGGCCATCCAGCCGAGCAGGGCGCACTTGACCCGGGCCGGGTACTTGGAGACCCCGGCGAAGGCGACGGCGTCCTCCAGGATCTCCTCGTCGCCCTCGGACTGCCCCTTGCTCTGCATCAGTTCCAGGAACGCCTCCTGGACCTGCTGGGCCTCGCCGACCGTCTTGCCGACCACCAGGTCGTTGAGCACGGAGGCGGAGGCCTGGCTGATCGAGCAGCCCTGCGACTCGTAGGAGACGTCCGCGACGACCGCGCCGTCGAGCTTCACCCGCAGGGTGATCTCGTCGCCGCAGGTCGGGTTGACGTGGTGCACCTCGGCGTCGCCGTCCCGCAGCCCCTTGCCGTGGGGGTTGCGGTAGTGGTCCAGGATGATCTCCTGGTACATCGAGTCGAGCTTCATGGCAGCCACCTCAGCCGAAGAAGTTGCGGACGTGGTGGAGGCCGTCGATCAGCGCGTCCACCTCGCCGGGCGTGGAGTACAGATAGAACGACGCCCTGGTGGTCGCCGGAATTCCGTACCGCAGGCAGACCGGCCGTGCGCAGTGGTGGCCGACCCGGACGGCGATGCCCTGCTCGTCGAGGACCTGGCCGACGTCGTGCGGGTGGATGTCGCCCAGCGTGAACGAGATCGCCGCACCGCGGTCGACGGCCGTGCGCGGGCCGATGATCCGCAGGTCGGGCACCTCGGCGAGGCGCTCGATCGCGTACGCGGTGATCGCGTGCTCGTGCGCGGCCACCTTGTCCATGCCGATCGCCGACAGGTAGTCGATGGCGGCGCCCAGGCCGACGGCCTGCGCGATCGGCGGGGTGCCGGCCTCGAACTTGTGCGGCGCGGGCGCGTAGGTGGACGAGCCCATGGTGACGGTCTCGATCATCTCGCCGCCGCCGAGGAACGGCGGGAGGTCCTCCAGCAGCTCCTGGCGGCCCCACAGCACGCCGATGCCGGTCGGGGCGAGCATCTTGTGGCCGGTGAAGGCGACGAAGTCGGCCTCCAGCGCCTGCACGTCGAGGACGGCGTGCGGGGCGGCCTGCGAGGCGTCGATGGCGACCAGCGCGCCGACCGACTGGGCCTTGCGGACGATGGTCTCCACCGGGTTGACGGTGCCCAGCAGGTTGGACACCAGCGTGACGGAGACGATCTTCGTCTTCTCGGTGATCAGCTCGTCGATGTTGGACAGGTCGAGCCGGCCCTCGTCGGTGAGCCCGAACCACTTCAGCTTCGCGCCGGTGCGCTGCGCGAGCAGCTGCCACGGAACGATGTTGGAGTGGTGCTCCATCTCGGTGATGACGATCTCCGAGTCGGCGTCCACCCGGTACGGCTCGTCGGCCCAACCCAGCATGTTGGCAACGAGGTTGAGCGACTCCGAGGCGTTCTTGGTGAAGATCACCTCGTTCCGGCTGGGCGCGTTGATGAACGCCGCGACCTTGTCCCGGGAGCCCTCGTACAGCGCGGTCGCCTCCTCGGCGAGCACGTGCACGCCGCGGTGGACGTTGGAGTTGTGCTGCTCGTAGTAGGCGTTCAGCGCGTCCAGGACCTGGCGCGGCTTCTGCGAGGTCGCCGCGTTGTCCAGGTACACCAGCGGCTTGCCGTCGTGCAGCACCCGCGACAGGACGGGGAAGTCCTTGCGGATCGCGTCGGTGTCCAGGAGTCCGGTCAGATGGGAGTGGGTCACTCGGAAGCGCCGCCCTTCACGTAGCTCTCGTAGCCCTCTTCCTCCAGCTTGTCGGCGAGCTCGGCACCGCCGGACTCGACGATCCGGCCGCCCGCGAACACGTGCACGAAGTCGGGCTGGATGTAGCGCAGGATGCGGGTGTAGTGGGTGACCAGCAGGGTGCCGACCTCGCCGGTGGAGCGGACCCGGTTGATGCCCTCGGAGACGATCCGCAGCGCGTCGACGTCGAGGCCGGAGTCGGTCTCGTCGAGGATCGCGATCTTCGGCTTGAGCAGCTCCAGCTGGAGGATCTCGTGGCGCTTCTTCTCACCGCCGGAGAAGCCCTCGTTGACGTTGCGCTCGGCGAACGCCGGGTCCATCTGCAGGGCGGCCATCGCCTCCTTGACCTCCTTGACCCACAGCCGCAGCTTGGGGGCCTCGCCGCGGACGGCGGTGGCGGCGGTGCGCAGGAAGTTGGAGACCGAGACGCCGGGAACCTCGACCGGGTACTGCATGGCCAGGAACACGCCGGCCCGGGCGCGCTCGTCGACCGACATCTCCAGCACGTCCTCGCCGTCCAGCAGCACCTGGCCGCCGGTGACGGTGTACTTCGGGTGGCCGGCCAGCGAGTAGGCCAGGGTGGACTTGCCGGAGCCGTTCGGACCCATGATCGCGTGGGTCTCGCCCTGCTTGACCGTCAGGTCGACGCCCTTGAGGATCTGGCGCGGGCCGCCCTCGGCGTTGACGGAGACGTGCAGGTCACGGATTTCAAGCGTTGCCATGGGGTACTCAGTTCTCCTGGTTGACGGAGACGAGCACATCGTCCCCTTCGATCTTTACGGGGTAGACGGCGACCGGCCTGGTCGCGGGCAGCCCGGACGGCTTTCCGGTGCGCAGGTCGAAGCTGGAGCCGTGCAGCCAGCACTCGATCATGCAGTCCTCGACCTCGCCCTCGGAGAGCGAGACGTTGGCGTGCGAGCAGATGTCGTTGATCGCGAACACGCCCTCGTCGGTCCGGACGATCGCCACCGGGACGCCGTTCAGCTCGACCTTCTTGGGCACGTCCTCCTGCAGCACGCTCAGCGCGCAGGCACGCACATAACCGGCGCTCATGCGACCGTCGCTTCCAGCTCGGCCTCGATCTTCGTCAGCAGGCGGTCCTGGATCTCGGCGACGCCGATCTGCTGGACCAGCTCGGCGAAGAAGCCGCGCACCACCAGGCGACGGGCCTCGTCGGCCGGGATGCCGCGGGACTGCAGGTAGAACAGCTGCTCGTCGTCGAAGCGGCCGGTCGCGGAGGCATGGCCGGCACCGACGATCTCGCCGGTCTCGATCTCCAGGTTGGGGACCGAGTCGACCCGGGCGCCGTCGGTGAGCACCAGGTTGCGGTTGAGCTCGTAGGTGTCGGTGCCGACCGCGGCCGCGCGGATCAGCACGTCGCCGATCCACACCGCGTGCGCGTCCTCGCCCTGCAACGCGCCCTTGTAGGCGACGTTGGAGCGGCAGTGCGGGGTGTCGTGGTCGATGATCAGGCGGTGCTCCAGGTGCTGGCCCGCGTCGGCGAAGTACAGGCCGAACAGCTCGGCCTCGCCGCCGGGGCCCGCGTAGGAGACCCGCGGGTGCAGGCGCACCACGTCGCCGCCGAAGGTGACCACCACGGACTTGAAGGTGGCGTCCCGGCCGACCAGCGCGTTGTGCTGGGCGGCGTGCACCGCGTCCCGCTCCCAGTCCTGGACGGAGACGAAGGTCAGCTTCGCGCCGTCGCCGACCAGCAGGTCGACGTTGGCGGCGCGGGTGCCGGTGCCGGTGTGGTTCAGCACCACGACGGCCTCGGCGAACGGCTTGACCTCGATCACCACGTGGGCGAAGCGGACCCCGCCCTCGCCGTGCACGTCGATCCGGACCGGCTCGGTCAGCACCGTCTCCTTGGGGACGGTCACCACCAGGGCCTGCTCGAAGGCGCTGAACGCCTGCGCGGCGATTCGGTCCACCGGGGTGCCGGCCTTGCCGAGGCGGGCGTCGTCGCGCCCGACCAGCTCGGAGGTCACGCCCTCCGGCAGGCCCAGCTCGATCTTGTCCTCACCGCGGACGGAGTCGACGGCGGTGCCGTCGTGCAGGCCGCCGAGGCGGTGCATCGGTGTGAAGCGCCAGTCCTCCTCGCGGCCGGTCGGCACCGGGAAGTCGTTGACGTCGAAGGACGGCTTGACGGCGACCCGGGCGTCGATCGGCTGCCGGACGCTCTCGCGGCCGGTGCCCGGACCGGCGAGCTGCGTGCCGGCGCCGGCGGTGCCCACCTCGATCGAACCGGCGGTGGTGGAGCCGGGGGTGTTCTGCTCAGCCATGGCTGTTCGTGTTGCTCTCTTTCGGAAATGGTCGACGGACGGGCGGGGGCTGACGGTGCGTCAGCCGACCGCGCCCTCCATCTGCAGCTCGATCAGCCGGTTCAGCTCCAGCGCGTACTCCATCGGCAGCTCGCGCGCGATCGGCTCGACGAAACCGCGGACGATCATCGCCATCGCCTCGGTCTCGCTCAGGCCGCGGCTCATCAGGTAGAAGAGCTGGTCCTCGGAGACCTTGGAGACGGTCGCCTCGTGGCCCATCGACACGTCGTCCTCGCGGACGTCCACGTACGGGTAGGTGTCCGAACGGGAGATGGTGTCGACCAGCAGCGCGTCGCACAGCACGTTCGACTTGGCGCCGTGCGAGCCCTCGCCGATCTCGATCAGACCGCGGTAGGAGGTCCGGCCGCCGCCGCGCGCCACCGACTTGGAGACGATGTGCGACGAGGTGTTCGGCGCCATGTGGACCATCTTCGCGCCGGCGTCCTGGTGCTGGCCCTCGCCCGCGAACGCGATCGACAGCGTCTCGCCCTTGGCGTGCTCGCCCATCAGGTAGACGGCCGGGTACTTCATGGTGACCTTGGAGCCGATGTTGCCGTCGACCCACTCCATGGTCGCGCCCTCGTACGCCACGGCGCGCTTGGTGACCAGGTTGTAGACGTTGTTCGACCAGTTCTGGATGGTCGTGTAGCGGCAGCGGCCGCCCTTCTTGACGATGATCTCGACCACCGCGGAGTGCAGCGAGTCCGAGGAGTAGATCGGCGCGGTGCAGCCCTCGACGTAGTGGACGTAGGCGTCCTCGTCGACGATGATCAGCGTCCGCTCGAACTGGCCCATGTTCTCGGTGTTGATCCGGAAGTAGGCCTGCAGCGGGATGTCCACGTGCACGCCCTTCGGCACGTAGATGAACGATCCGCCGGACCACACCGCGGTGTTCAGCGAGGCGAACTTGTTGTCGCCCACCGGGATGACGGTGCCGAAGTACTCCTTGAACAGCTCCGGGTGCTCACGCAGCGCGGTGTCGGTGTCCAGGAAGATGACGCCCTGCTCCTCCAGGTCCTCGCGGATCTGGTGGTAGACGACCTCGGACTCGTACTGGGCGGCGACACCGGCGACCAGGCGCTGCTTCTCCGCCTCCGGGATGCCCAGCTTGTCGTAGGTCGCCTTGATGTCGGCGGGCAGGTCCTCCCAGGACTCCGCCTGCTTCTCGGTCGAGCGCACGAAGTACTTGATGTTGTCGAAGTCGATGCCCGACAGGTCGGAGCCCCAGGTCGGCATGGGCTTCTTGCCGAACAGCTTCAGGCCCTTGAGCCGAAGGTTGAGCATCCACTCGGACTCGTTCTTCTTCGCCGAGATGTCGCGGACGACCGCTTCGCTCAGGCCGCGCTTGGCGGCGGCACCGGCCGCGTCCGAGTCGGCCCAGCCGTACTCGTACGTGCCGAGGCCTTCGAGCTCGGGGTGTGCGATGTCAGTCATGCGAGGTTCCTCCGCGCGGTGGAGCCGGTTTCGTTGGGGGACGTACCGGCAGGCGGCACGGCACCGGGCGTCCGGGAGGACGACGGTGCGGCACCGGATGCCGGCACATACGTGGTGCAGACCCCGTCGCCGTGGGCGATGGTGGCCAGCCGTTGCACATGGGTGCCCAGGAGCTGCGAGAAGACCTCGGTCTCGGCCTCGCAGAGCTGCGGGAACTGCTCGGCGATGTGCGCCACCGGGCAGTGGTGCTGGCAGAGCTGGGCGCCGGCCGGGGCGGCGGGCGCCGAGCCGGCGGTCGGAACACGCCGCACCGTGGCAGCGTACCCGTCGTCGCTAAGGGCCCTGGCGAGTGCCTCGGCGCGCTGCTGCGCGTCGGCCTGCTCGACCGCGCCCCGGTACTTCCTGCCCTGCTCGGCGAGCCGGGCCCGGGCGAAGGCGGCGACCGCCTGCCCGCCCGCCTCGCCGCCGCCGGCCGCCTCCGAGATCCAGCGCAACGCGTCCGCGGCGAGCTGGTCGTAGGCCTGGTGGAAGGCGTCCCTGCCGCCGTCGGTCAGGGCGAACACCTTGGCCGGGCGGCCGCGGCCGCGACTGCCGTACACCCGCTGCTCGCGGGACTCGACCAGCCCGGCGGCGGTCAGGCCGTCCAGGTGGCGGCGCACCGCGGCGCTGGTCAGGCCGAGGCGTCCGGCCAGGTCGGCGGCCGAGGACGGCCCGTGGTCGAGGATCGACCGGGCCACCCGTTCCCGGGTCGCCCGGTGCCCCTCGGTCAGGGCCTCCGGCATCGCCGTCGCAGGCATGTCGCAGCCGGGAGCCTCGGGCTCCCGCTGGGCGGCATGCTCGCGATTGTTTTTCACAACACGATTGTTGCGTAATTCGTCGGCCGGAAACAAGCCGTGACCCCGGTCTCACCGGTGGCCTCCGTCACGGAAGGCATGCCTTACCTGATCGGAGCCGTGAACTGCTCCTACACTCGCCGGTATGCATGCAGACCCCGCCGTCGAGGTGACCGGACTGGTCAAGCGGTACGGCGACAAGATCGCCGTGGACGGCCTGGACCTGGCCATCGCACGCGGCGCCGTCACCGCGGTGCTCGGCCCCAACGGCGCAGGCAAGACCACCACCGTCGAGACCTGCGAGGGCTACCGCCGCCCCGACGCCGGCACCGTCCGGGTGCTCGGGCTGGACCCGGTCGCGCAGGCCGCGCAGCTGCGGCCGCGGATCGGCGTGATGTTGCAGTCCGGGGGCGTGTACGCCGGTGCGCGCGCCCTCGAAATGCTCCAGCACACCGCGAAGCTGTACGCGAACCCGCTGCCCGTCGGCCCGCTCGCCGAACGCCTCGGCCTGGACTCCTGCGGCCGCACCCCCTACCGCCGGCTCTCCGGCGGCCAGCAGCAGCGCCTGGCCCTCGCCATGGCCGTGGTCGGCCGCCCCGAGCTGGTCTTCCTGGACGAGCCCACCGCCGGCCTCGACCCGCAGGCCCGCCGCGCCACCTGGGAGCTGGTCTCCGAACTCCGCGCCGCCGGCGTCACCGTCGTCCTCACCACGCACCAGATGGACGAGGCCGAACAGCTCGCCGACGACGTCGCGATCATCGACCGCGGTCGCGTGATCACCCAGGGCTCCCCCGACGAACTGCGCGGCAGCGAAGCCCAACTGCGCTTCGACGGCCCCGCCGGACTGGACCTCGCAGGCCTCCGCAAGGTCCTCCCGGACACCGCGGTGGTCGCCGAGCCCGCGCCCGGCTCCTACCGGGTGGAGGGCGCCCTGGACGCCGCCCTGCTCGCCGCCGTCACCGGCTGGTGCGCCGAGGCCGGGGTGATGCCCGACAAGCTCGCGGTGCAGCGCCGCAGCCTCGAAGACGTCTTCCTCGACCTGACCGGACGGGAACTGCGATGACCGCCACCGACCTCACCCCCCGCCCGGGCGCCGCCCCGGTCGGCCGGATGCTGCTCGCGCAGACCGCCCTGGAGACCAGGATGCTGCTGCGCAACGGCGAACAGCTGCTGCTCACGGTGGTCATCCCCACCGTGCTGCTGGTGCTGTTCTCCGCCGTCGACGTGGTCGCCGTGGACGGCCCCGGCAAGCGCGTCGACTTCCTCGCCCCCGGCCTGCTGGCGCTCGCCGTGATGTCCACCGCCTTCACCGGCCAGGCCATCGCCACCGGCTTCGAGCGCCGCTACGGCGTCCTCAAGCGGCTCGGCGCGACCCCGCTGCCCCGCTGGGCGCTGCTGACCGCGAAGACCGGCTGCGTGCTGGTCACCGAGCTGCTCCAGGTGCTGCTGCTGTCCGGCATCGCGCTGGCCCTCGGCTGGTCGCCGCACGGCAACCCGCTGGCGGTGCTGCTCCTGCTGGTGCTCGGCACCGCGGCGTTCTCCGGCCTCGGCCTGCTGATGGCCGGCACCCTGCGCGCCGAGGCCACCCTGGCCGGCGCGAACCTGGTGTTCATCCTGCTGCTGCTGGCCGGCGGCGTGGTCGTCCCGCTCGCCAAGTTCCCGGACGCGGTGCGCCCGGTGCTGGAGCTGCTGCCGATCTCGGCGCTCTCCGACGGCCTGCGCTCGGTCCTGCAGCTCGGCGGCGGCACGCCCTGGGCCGACCTCGGCATCCTGGCCGTCTGGTCGGTGCTGGGCCTGGCCGCCGCGGCCCGCTTCTTCCGCTGGGAGTAGGGCCCCGGGCGGGGCCCCACCCCTGGGTCAGGAGGAGGCGGCGGCCTTCTTGCGGCGCGCCTTGTACACGAGCGCGCCGCCCGCGGCGATCACCAGCGCCCCGCCGACGGTCAGCGGCACCAGGCCCTCGGCGCCGGTGAACGCCAGCCCGCCACCGCCACCGCCGCCGCTGCCGCCCGAGGCGCCGTGGCTCGCGGACGCCGACGGGGTGGCGCCGGCCGATCCGCTCGGCGCCGGGCTGCCCGAGCCGCCCGGGGTCGGCGACTCGCTGCCGCCGGGGGTCGAGGCGCTGCTCGACGGCGACGGGCTCTCCGAGCCGCCGGTGGAGCTCGACGGCGTCGGGGACGGCGAGGTCGGCGGCACCACGGTGCCGGGCAGGCAGCCCTCGAACGGGTAGTGGTGGGTCTCGGCCCCGCCGCTGCCGGTGAGCGACTTCGCCCACACCGAGCCGTTCACCGGACCGCCCTTGCCCAGGTCGAACGCCGCGTTCGGCGCCAGGATGCTGCCCGGCCAGGCGTTGCCGCTGTGCTTGGTGATCTTCGTGGCGGTGGGGAAGTTCCACAGCAGCTTCGCCCGCTCGGCGCCGCCGTCCGCGGACTGCAGCTTGTCGTCCAGCACGTAGCTCTTCCTGGCGTTGTCCCAGATCAGGAAGCCGCTGGTGGGGGCCTTGGTCTGGTCGTAGCTGCCGCCGGTGACGGTGATCACGGTGGACGAGCCGGCCGGGACCTTCAGCTGGATCTCGCCCGCCTTCTGCAGGGTGTCCGCCGCCACCGTGAAGAAGTTGGCCTTGGCGTCGGCGCCGGTGAAGGTCAGCGTCCGGCCGTCCGCCGTCGGGGCCGCGCCCGCGGTCTTCGCCAGCTCGGCGGAGAGCGCCCGCAGCTTGGCGAACTCGGCGGCGAAGTCGATCGGACCGGCGCCCTTCGTGACGCCCTCCAGCTGGCCGCCGCCGACGATCTGGCCGGCCACCACGCCCTTGCCCTTCATCACCTGGACGTGGGCGCCGTTCTGGATCAGGTTGCCGCCGACCACCAGCGCGTTGCCGCCGGGCAGCGCGGCCACCTGGGCGGCGGTGAGCTCGTTGCCGACGGTGAAGCCGCCGTGGCTGAAATCGGCGTTCCCGCCGATCGCCACCGCGCCCTCGGCGTCGGGGCTGTGGGTGTCGTCGCCCTCGATGAACTCGCCGTACCGGCCGGCGACACCGAGGCTGAAACAGGTGCCCTCGCCGGGGGAGGCGGTCGCCTGGGTGGGGACGACCAGGGCCGCGAGGGTGAGAGAGCCACCGAGTGCCACGGCGGCAGCGGATATGGACTTGCGCATGTGCAGGACTCCGCGGGTGGAGACGGGCAGGGGGATATGAGCCCGAACCGTGAAAGGTCTGGACCAAACCGCACTCTTTCGGCCACTCGCCGAGTGGTCAAGACCAATGACCCGACACGCTCGATCCGCCCCATTTGTCCGCGCGTCCCCCGCCGGGCCGGTCGCCGGACCCGCCCGCGCCGGAGCCGCGTGTAAGCCCGCCTACGATGGTCCGGTGACCAATCCGTTCTCCCTCCTCGCCGAGCGCTGGCATCCCAGTCCGCAGCACGTCCGCCTGGCCGCCATGGCCGCCCTGGTGATGAGCGTGGTGATCGTGGTCACCGGCGGCGCCGTCCGGCTCACCGACTCCGGCCTCGGCTGCACCACCTGGCCCCGCTGCACCAGCGAGAGCCTGACGCCGACGGCCGCGATGGGCATCCACGGCATCATCGAGTTCACCAACCGGATGCTCACCTACGTGCTGTCCGCCGCGGTCGGCTGGTTCATTCTGGCCGCCCGCTGCTGCAAACCGTGGCGGCACTCGCTGACCAGGCTCGGCTGGGCGCAGTTCTGGCTGGTGATGTCGAACGCGGTGATCGGCGGCATCACGGTGCTCACCCACCTCAACCCGTACGTGGTCGGCTTCCACATGGTGGCCGCGCTGGGCCTGGTGTGGACGGCGGTGCTCAGCTGGGAGCGGTCCAAGGAGGGCGACGGCGAGCCGCGGCTGCTGGTCGCTCCGGCGATCCACCGCTTCGCGCAGGTGCTGGTGGCCTCGATCGGCGCGCTCGCGCTGGTCGGCACCCTGGTCACCGGCGCGGGCCACCACCCGGGCTCGGCCGGCACCCCCCGCATCACCACCTTCGACTACGACCGGCTCACCCAGGCCCACGCCGACCTGGTGTTCCTCTCGGTCGGCCTGACGCTGGCCGCGCTGCTGGTGTTCGCCGCCGTGAAGGCCCCGCCGGCGGCCCGCGCCCGGGTGCGCGACCTGTTCGTGCTGCTGCTCGCGCAGGGCGTGCTGGGCTTCGTCCAGTACTTCACCGACGCGCCGGAGATCATGGTCGGCGTGCACATGTTGGGCGCCGCCCTGGTCTGGGGCGCCGCGCTGCGGATCCCGCTGGCACTGCGCAGCCGCTCGCAGATCCCGGCCCAGGCCGGTGCCCCGGCCGCCGAGCTCGTCGCGTAGCGCTCACCACCTGTCCCAGTGCAGGACCTGCTCGCGCGGGATCCGTCGGGCCGGCTTGAAGTCGGTCCCGACGGTGTGCGCGAGCGGGATGAACGCCGCCAGCATCACCTCCCGGTGCGGGACGCCGAGCAGCTCGGCCAGCTCCCGTTCCACCGGGCCCTGCGCGGTGGTCCACACGGTGCCGAGGCCGCGGGCCCGGGCGGCCAGCATGAAGCTCCAGACGGCGGGCAGGATCGAGCCCCAGGTCATCGACTGGTCGAGCACCGAGGCGCCCTCGGTGCGGCCCTCGATCGCCGGAATGACGAACGCGGGCACCCGGTGGACGTTGTCGTACAGGTGCTGCAGCCCGTCGTAGATCCGCTCCATGCTGCCGGGGTGGGCGTGCATCCGGGCGTGGTCGCGGGCGGTGGGCGGGGCGCCGCCGCCGGTGCGCAGCGCCGTGCGGAAGAGTTCGGCGACCTTCAGCCGCTGTTCGGCCTCGGTGACCACCAGGAAGTGCCAGCGCTGCCGGTTGCGGCCGGTGGGGGCCTGGGTGGCGAGGTCGACGCACTGTTCGATCAGCTCGCGGGAGACTTCGCGGTCGAGGTCCAGGCGCTTGCGGACGGCCCGGGTGGTGGACAGCAACTGGTCGGGATCGAGGTCGAGCAGCACAGCACTCCCCTATCGTCTGGCGGCAGACAGTTGTTGCGCAGATGATCCGGAAGCATATGAGCCCATCGATCGACGGTCAAACAATCTGCGGCCAGACGATTACACTGCTGCCCACGACCGATCAGGAGAACGGATGACCGACGGCTACTTCCCGCAGCTCGCCGCCGAGCGGCCCGACATCGCGCTGTGCCGCGCCTCCTCGGCGGTGGCCCGGATCACCGAGGCGCACGCCCGCGCGGCCGGCCTCGGCGTGGGCCCGCACCTGGTGCTGAAGATGCTCGCCGAGCGCGGCCCGTCCTCGCAGCGCGCCCTGGGCGAGCAGCTGCGGATCGACCGCACCGTGATGGTCGGCGTCTGCGACGGCCTGGAGCAGGACGGCCTGGTCCGCCGCGAACGCGACCCCGCCGACCGCCGCGCCTACGCCGTCACCCTCACCCCGGCCGGCCGCCGCCGCCTGACCGCCGCCGAGACCGCCGTGCCCGCCCTGCTGGACGAGGCGCTCGCCCCGCTGAACGCACAGGAGCGCGGACAGCTGTCCGCGCTCCTGCTCAAACTCACCGCCCAGCGGTGACGGGCCCCGTCAGATCTGGATGCCCGCCATCCGCTTCCACTCGTACGGGCCGGTCTTCACCTTCAGGCCGAGCTCGCCCTCGAAGTCGTCGTGCAGGGTGAGCCCGGCGAGTTCGGCGGCCCGGCGGCCGATCGCGTAGGTCGGGGCGACCTGGTCGCCCCAGGTGCCGTCCGCGCCGACCACGACGATCCGGGTGGCGGTGCGGCCGACGTACTCGACGACGCCGTCGGCGCTGCCGCCGTGCTGCGCGGCGAAGCTGCTCAGGTGCTTGGCAATGCGCTTGGCGCGGCGCTCGATGCGGGCGTCCGGCGCGGCGGTGGTGGCGGTCTCTGCGCTGGTCATGCCCGCATGCTACCGACCGGTAGTGCCGGTGGCGACGGCGCCGCCCTGTGCCGACGGCCACATGGCGGGCAGCGGCAGCTCACCGGCCCCGGCGTAGGCCAGCGCGAAGGCCGTGCCCTCCGGCCCGGGGGCGGCGATCCGGCGGATCCGCTCCAGGCGCAGCCGCAGCGCGAACCCGCGTTCCTCGGCCGCCAGCCCGGCGGGCAGGTGCAGCAGGTCGAGCAGCTGCTCGGAGAACTCCTGGGTCTGCCAGGCCGCGTCCAGCCGGCGCCGTTCGTAGCCGTCCAGCGCGTCGTGGCTGTCCAGCGCGTCGTGGCCGTCCGGCGCGCCGCCGTCGTCGCCGCCGCGCAGTTCGGCGAGCAGCGCGCCCGCCAGGTCGGCGGCGTCGGCGACCGCCGAGTTGAGGCCCTTCGCGCCGGACGGCGTGACGGTGTGCGCGGCGTCCCCCGCGAGCAGCAGCCGGCCGGAGCGCATCCGGTGGGCAACCCGGCCGCGCATCCGCAGCATGCCGGTCTCCAGCAGCTCGCCGAGCACCGGGTCGTTGCCGCCGAGGGCCAGCCGGCGGTGCAGCTCGGCGCGGATCCGCGGCTCGTCCCAGGCGGCGGGCTCCTCCCCGGCGGGCACCTCCAGGTAGAACCGTCCGACGTCGGCGGTGCGCGGCATCATCCCGGCGAACCCGTCGGCGTGCACCGCGTACCGGATCTGCTCGACCGGCCGGGAGATCCGCGCCAGCACCGTCAGCCAGTCGTACGGGTAGCGCCGCCCGGGCCCCTGCGCGCGGTCGGGGAAGGCGGCGGCGACGATGCCGTGCGCGCCGTCGCAGCCGATCGCGTACTCGGCGTGCAGCGGGCCGTCGGCGGTGTCCAGCACCGGCCGGCCGTCGGCGTCCGCCGTGACGCCCCGCACCGGCCGGTCGAAGGCGATGGAGCCGCCGGCCTGCTCGTAGGCGGCAATCAGGTCGCGCAGCAGCAGCTGCTGCGGGTACACCCAGTGCCGGACGCCGCCGGACAGCGCGCCGTAGTCGACCAGCACGTTCTCGCCGAGGCAGGTGATCTCGCACCGGCCGTGCCGTTCGCCCTCGGCGGTCAGCCGGTCGGCCAGGCCGAGCGCCCGCAGGTACTCGACCACCCGGTGCTCCAGCACCCCGGCCCGGGCGGCGCTCTCCACGGCGGCCCGGGAGAGGCGCTCGTGGACGGTGACGGCGATCCCGGCCCGGTGCAGCACGTGGGCGAGCACCAACCCGGCGGGCCCGGCCCCGACGATCGCGACGGTGGTGGTGCGGCGGGTCATCGGCGGCCTCCGGCGAGCAGTGCGGCGACGGGCGCGGCGGGCACCGCGGCCGGGTCGAAGGTCTCGGTGACGACGGCCAGCGGCTGCGTCCCGTGCCACATCAGGTAGGTCTTGTACGCGGCGTCCGCGCCGTCCCAGTCGCGCACCCCGGCGTCCAGCACGGTGCGCCGCAGGCCGGTGCCGGAGGCCTGGAGGGCGGCGCCGATGGGCGCGGCGGGGTCGGTCAGGCACTGTTCGGCGGCGGCGGAGAGCACCGGCCGGGCGACCACCAGGTTGCGCGAGAGTTCGGCGTCGGCGGGGCCGGTGAGCACCGAGCGGCGGACGATCAGCTCCTCGTCCGCCGCGGCCCGCAGCAGCGCCGCCGCCCCGGCGGGCGCCCCGGCGGCCGCCACCCGCCGGTGGTCGGCGCACCCGACCCGCACGGGCGCCCCGGTCCAGGCCGCCAGCAGCGTGGTGGTCAGGCCGTCCGCGCCGAGCAGTATCCGGGTGGCCGGTTCGGCGAAGGCGCCGATCCGTTCGGCGAGCTCGGCCGGTTCACGGACCCGGAGGCGGTACCCGGACACGACGATGGATTGCAACGGCATCGGTTCCCCCGAAAAGATGACGATGGGCGCACGGCGGTGGCCGACCCTACTGGAGAACTGTTTCCGCTGACGAACCGTCACTCCTCGAACCGGCCCCCGAAGACGTGAATACTGGCCGGGTGAACGATTTCCGCGGCTGGCCCGCCGAGGCCCTGGAGTTCTACGAGCACCTGGAGGCCGACAACTCCAGGACGTTCTGGACGGCGCACCGCGCCCGGTACGAGGAGTTGGTGCGCGCCCCGATGGAGGCGCTGCTGGCCCGGTTGGAGCCCGAGTTCGGCCCGGGGAAGATCTTCCGGCCGAACCGGGACGTCCGTTTCTCGGCCGACAAGTCGCCGTACAAGACGCACATCGGCGCGGTGCTGGAGTCCGGCGGGTACGTGCAGCTGTCCGCCGACGGGCTGGCCTGCGGGCTCGGCTACTACCACCTGGCGAGCGACCAGCTGGCGGCCTACCGCACCGCGGTCGCCGAGGACCTGCCGGGCGCGGAGCTGGAGCGGGTGGTGGCGGCGGTGCGCGCGGCCGGGCCCGAGGTGGTCGGCCGGGACAGCCTGAAGACCGCGCCGCGCGGCTACCCGAAGGACCATCCGCGGATCGAGCTGCTGCGGCACAAGGGCCTGATCGCCTGGCAGCGGTGGGAGCCCGCGCCGTGGTTGGGCACCGCGAAGGCGTACGGCCGGATCACCGGCTTCCTGCACGCGGCGGCCCCGCTGCACGAGTGGCTGGAGAACCACGTCGGCCCCAGCGGGCTTGCGCCGCGCTGAGGCCGAGTGTCAGAAGGGGGGCCGAGAACCGATCAGCCGATGAACGGGTCGATCGCGATTTCCAGGAAGAGCAGCGTCAGGTAGGTGATCGACCAGTGGAACAGCCGCATCTCCTTGAGCTTGGCGCCCACGACGCCGGCCTTGGCGCGCGACTGGAGCGCGTACGCCTCCTTCATCCACAGCACGCCGAGCACGGCGGCGGTGGCCGGGTACAGCCAGCTGGTGTGCGCGACCGGCCAGACCAGCAGCGAAGTCGCCACCATCACCCAGGAGTAGACGACGACCTGCTTGGCGACGCCGATGTTGCCGCGGATCACCGGCAGCATCGGCACGCCGGCCCGGGTGTAGTCGTCGCGGACCTTCATCGACAGCACCCAGGTGTGCGGCGGCGTCCAGAAGAACACCACCAGGAACAGCAGCAGCGCCGCCCAGGAGAGCGAGTTGGTGACGGACGCCCAGCCGACGAACACCGGCATGCAGCCGGCGATGCCGCCCCAGACGACGTTCTGCGCGGTGCGCCGCTTCAGGCCCAGCGTGTAGACGAACACGTAGAACAGCAGTGCGGCCAGCGCGAGCGCCGAGGACAGCCAGTTGACCAGGACTCCGAGCCAGACGGTGGAGACCACGGCCAGCGTCACGCCGAAGACCACGGCCTCCCGCGGGGAGACCATGCCGGTGACGATCGGACGCCGCTCGGTACGGGACATCACCGCGTCGATGTCGCGGTCGATGTACATGTTGAGCGCGTTGGCGCCACCCGCGGACAGGTAGCCGCCGACCACCACCGCGAGCACCCGCCACAGGTTGGGCACGCCGCCCTGGGCCAGGAACATCACCGGCACCGTGGAGATCAGCAGCAGCTCGATGATCCGAGGTTTGGTGAGGGCGACGAAGGCCCCGATGCGGGCCCCGAACGGCCGGCGTGCGGTGCTCGTCCCTACCACCCCGGCGGGGCGGGATTCGACGGCGGTCACGGACACCTCAACAGTCGATGAACTTCCACAGGCGTCCCGGAGACCCGCAGGGTGCCCACCGTCCGCGCTGCGCGTACCACGCAACCATAGACGTTCCATATCTCCCGATCCGCCCCGGGGTCCCCCGGCGAGCCGTGCCCGCGCGCGTCTTGCCCCTCGGACGGGCAAACCCTCCCCTGCCGGGTGAATGTAGGACAGAGCAGTTGACGACCCACCAGGGGAATGCGACGCCGCCGGTCCTCGTTGCCCGGCACGCAGGGTGAGGTGCCCCGCAAACGGTAGGCTCGCACAGAGAAGCGGGATCAACCCTCCGTGATCGGCACCAGCCACAGCGGCGTGGCCGACCGGTCCCCTTCACGGGGTGAGACTTCTACAAAAATCCGGAAGGAGCCCTGAGTCAGGGTGAGCACGACGCCGAACGTATTCGAGTGGAGCGAGCTGGACCAACGAGCCGTGGACACGGCCCGGGTCCTGGCCATGGACGCCGTGCAGAAGGTGGGGAACGGGCACCCGGGCACGGCCATGTCGCTGGCCCCCGCCGCCTACCTCGTTTTCCAGCGCTTCCTGCGCCACGACCCGACCGACCCGACCTGGGTCGGCCGCGACCGCTTCGTGCTCTCGCCGGGGCACACCTCCCTCACGCTGTACACCCAGCTGTTCCTGTCCGGTTACGGACTGTCGCTGGACGACCTGAAGGCCTTCCGGGTCGCGGGCAGCCGCACCCCGGGCCACCCCGAGCACGGCCACACCGCCGGCGTCGAGACCACCACCGGCCCGCTCGGCCAGGGCGTCGGCAACGCGGTCGGCATGGCGATGGCGGCCCGCTACGAGCGCGGTCTGTTCGACCCGGACGCGCCGGCCGGCGCCTCGCCGTTCGACCACACCGTCTGGGCGATCGTCTCCGACGGCGACCTCCAGGAGGGCATCTCCGCCGAGGCGTCCTCGCTGGCCGGCCACCAGAAGCTGGGCAACCTGGTCGCGCTGTACGACGACAACCACATCTCCATCGAGGGCGACACCGCCACCGCGTTCTCCGAGGACGTGCTGGCCCGCTACGAGGCGTACGGCTGGCACGTCCAGCGGGTCGTCCCGAAGGCGGACGGCGACATCGACGTCGTCGCGCTGGCCGCCGCGCTGGAGGCCGCCAAGGCCGAGACCGGCAAGCCGTCGATCATCGCGATGCGCACCATCATCGCCTGGCCCGCGCCGAACGCCCAGGACACCGCCAAGGCCCACGGCTCGGCCCTCGGCGACGCCGAGATCGCCGCCACCAAGAAGGTGCTGGGCTTCGACCCGGAGAAGACCTTCGAGGTGACCGACGAGGTCGTCGCGCACACCCGCGAGGTCGTGCAGCGCGGCCAGGCCGCCCGCACCGCCTGGGAGGAGCAGCTGCGCGAGTGGCGCGCCGCCAACCCGCAGCGCGCCGCCGAGTTCGACCGGATCCAGATCGGCGAGCTGCCCGACGGCTGGGAGAAGGCGCTGCCGTCCTTCCCGGCCGGCAAGGACGTCGCCACCCGCAAGGCGTCCGGCGACACCCTGAAGGCCGTCGGCAAGCTCGTCCCCGAGCTGTGGGGCGGCTCCGCGGACCTCGCCGAGTCGAACCTGACCACCATCGACGAGGAGTCCTCCTTCCTGCCGGAGGGCAACCCGCTCAAGAGCGCCTCGCCGTACGGCCGCACCGTCCACTTCGGCATCCGCGAGCACGCCATGGGCTCCGTGATGAACGGCATCGCGCTGCACGGCCGCACCCGCATCTACGGCGGCACCTTCCTGGTGTTCTCCGACTACATGCGCCCCGCGGTCCGGCTCGCCGCGCTGATGAAGCTGCCGGTGACGTACGTCTGGACGCACGACTCGATCGGCCTCGGCGAGGACGGCCCGACCCACCAGCCGGTGGAGCACCTGGCCGCGCTGCGCGCCATCCCCGGCCTGGCCGTGGTCCGCCCGGCGGACGCCAACGAGACCGCCGTGGCCTGGCGCACCGTGCTGGAGCGGCAGACCAGCCACCCCGGCCCGGTCGGCATGGTGCTGACCCGGCAGGGCGTGCCGACCTTCGACCGCGAGGTGTTCGGCTCCGCCGAGGGCGCGGCCAAGGGCGGCTACGTGCTGGCCGAGGCCGAGGGCGGCGAGCCCAAGGTCATCCTGATCGGCACCGGCTCCGAGGTGCAGCTGGCCGTGCAGGCCCGCGAGGCGCTGCAGGCCGAGGGCGTCCCGACCCGCGTGGTCTCGATGCCGTCGGTGGAGTGGTTCGACGAGCAGGACCAGGCGTACCGCGACAGCGTGCTGCCGCCGAACGTCCGGGCCCGGGTCTCGGTCGAGGCGGGCATCGCGCAGGGCTGGCGCGAGCTGGTCGGCGACGCCGGCCGGATCATCAGCCTGGAGCACTTCGGCGCCTCCGCCGACTACAAGGTGCTCTACCAGGAGTTCGGCATCACCGCGGACGCCGTCGCCAACGCGGCCCGCGCCTCGCTGCGCACGGTCGAGGCCGTCTCCCGCTAGCGCTCACCCCGGCCCGGGGGATCCGCACTCCCCCGGGCCGGGCCCCGGACTCCACCAGACGTACGAAAAGAAGAAGAGGGACTGAAGCACCATGACCGACGCATTGAACCGCCTCAGCGAAGAAGGCGTGGCGATCTGGCTGGACGACCTCAGCCGGGAGCGCCTGAACTCGGGCAACCTGGCCGAGCTGGTGCAGGAGAAGCACGTCGTCGGCGTCACCACCAACCCGACCATCTTCCAGAAGGCCATCGCGGGCAACGGCGCGTACAACCGCCAGCTGGAGGACCTCGCGGTGCGCAAGGTCACCACCGACGAGGCCGTCCGCATGATCACCACCTCGGACGTCCGCGACGCCGCCGACGTGCTGCGCCCGGTGTACGACGCCTCCAACGGCCGTGACGGCCGGGTCTCCATCGAGGTCGACCCGCGCCTCGCCCACGAGACCGCGGCGACCGTCGCCGAGGCCAAGCAGCTGTGGTGGCTGGTCGACCGCCCGAACGTGCTGATCAAGATCCCCGCCACGCTGGCCGGTCTGCCCGCGATCTCCGCGGTGCTCGCCAAGGGCATCAGCGTCAACGTCACGCTGATCTTCTCGCTGGAGCGGTACAAGGCCGTCATCGACGCGCACCTGACCGGCCTGGAGCAGGCCAAGGCCGCCGGTCTGGACCTCTCGCAGATCGAGTCGGTCGCGTCGTTCTTCGTCTCCCGCGTCGACACCGAGATCGACAAGCGCCTGAACGCGCTCGGCGGCGAGGCCAAGGACCTGCGCTCCAAGGCCGCGGTCGCCAACGCCCGCCTCGCCTACCAGGCGTACGAGGAGGTCTACGGCTCGGTCGACGGCGCCAAGCCCGCCTCGGCCCGCTGGGCGGCCCTGGAGGCGGCCGGCGCCAAGCCGCAGCGCCCGCTGTGGGCGTCCACCGGCGTCAAGGACCCGAGCCTGCCGGACACCCTCTACGTGACCGAGCTGGTCGCCCCCGGCACCGTCAACACCATGCCCGAGGGCACCCTGGACGCCACCGACGACCACGGCGTCGTCACCGGCGACACCATCACCCCGAACTACGCGGACGCCCAGGCCGTGCTGGACGCGGTCGCCGCGGCCGGCGTGGACTACGACGACGTGGTCCGGGTGCTGGAGGAAGAGGGCGTGCAGAAGTTCGAGGTGTCCTGGAACGAGCTCCTCGACACCGTCACCGCCGCGCTCCGGTCGCACGGCGACAACTGACCCTGCTCACGGAACCGACGCACGGAAAGCGGAGCACACCACAGTGAGCAACACCCAGCCGTACCCGGACGTGGAGGGAACGGAGCCGGCCGCGGGAGACACCCCGGACCGGCCCGTCAACCCCCTTCGGGACCCTGCCGACCGCCGGCTCCCGCGGATCGCCGGGCCGTCCGGCCTGGTCATCTTCGGCGTCACCGGCGACCTGTCGCGCAAGAAGCTGATGCCGGCCATCTACGACCTCGCCAACCGCGGCCTGCTGCCGCCGGGCTTCTCGCTGATCGGCTTCGCCCGGCGCGAGTGGGCCGACGAGGACTTCGCGCAGGTGGTGCACGACGCCGTCAAGGAGCACGCGCGCACCCCCTTCCGCGAGGAGGTCTGGCAGCAGCTCGCCAAGGGCATGCGGTTCGTCCAGGGCGACTTCGGTGACGACGACGCCTTCGACATGCTGCGTCGCACCATCGAGGAGCTCGACCAGGCGCAGGGCACCAGCGGCAACTTCGCGTTCTACCTGTCGGTGCCTCCGAAGTTCTTCCCCACCGTGGTCCAGCAGCTGAAGAAGCACGGCCTGACCGACCCGGCGCCGGGTTCCTGGCGCCGGGCCGTCATCGAGAAGCCGTTCGGCCACGACCTGGAGAGCGCCCAGGAGTTGAACCGGATCGTCCACGAGGTCTTCCCCCGTGACGAGGTCTTCCGGATCGACCACTACCTGGGCAAGGAGACCGTCCAGAACATCCTGGCGCTGCGTTTCGCCAACCAGATGTTCGAGCCGATCTGGAACCGCTCGTACGTCGACCACGTGCAGATCACCATGGCCGAGGACATCGGCATCGGCGGCCGGGCCGGCTACTACGACGGCATCGGCTCGGCCCGCGACGTCATCCAGAACCACCTGCTCCAGCTGATGGCGCTCACCGCCATCGAGGAGCCCGCGTCCTTCCACCCGAAGGCGCTGGTCGCCGAGAAGCTGAAGGTGCTCAGCGCCGTCAAGCTCCCCGCCGACCTGGGCAAGCACACCGTGCGCGGCCAGTACTCCTCCGGCTGGCAGGGCGGCGAGGAGGTGGTCGGCTACCTGGACGAGGACGGCATCAACCCCGAGTCCAAGACCGACACCTACGCGGCCATCAAGCTGGAGATCAACAACCGGCGCTGGGCGGGCGTGCCGTTCTACCTGCGCACCGGCAAGCGGCTGGGCCGCCGGGTCACCGAGATCGCGGTGGTCTTCCAGCGTGCCCCGTACCTGCCGTTCGACTCCTACGCCACCGAGGAGCTCGGCCAGAACGCCCTGGTGATCCGCGTCCAGCCGGACGAGGGCGTCACCGTGCGCTTCGGTTCGAAGGTCCCCGGCACCGCGCTGGAGGTCCGCGACGTCACCATGGACTTCGCCTACGGCGAGTCGTTCACCGAGTCCAGCCCCGAGGCGTACGAGCGCCTGATCCTGGACGTCCTGCTGGGCGACGCCAACCTCTTCCCGCGGCACCAGGAGGTCGAGCTGTCCTGGCAGATCCTCGACCCGATCGAGCAGTACTGGGACGCCAACGGCAAGCCCGCGCAGTACCCGGCCGGCACCTGGGGCCCGGTCGAGGCGGACGAGATGCTCGCACGAGACGGCAGGAGCTGGCGTCGGCCATGAAGATCGATCTGACGAACACCACGTCCAGCAAGATCAACGCTGCCCTGATGGACGCCCGGCGGGCCAGCGGCTCGACCGCCGCCGGCATGGTGCTGACCCTGGTCATCGTGACCGACGAGGGCAGCGCCTACGACGCCCTGAAGGCCGCCAACGACGCCTCCCGCGAGCACCCCTCGCGGACCCTGGCCGTCATCAAGCGGGCCGGACGCTCGCCCCGCGCCCGCGCCGAGACCCGGCTGGACGCGGAGATCCTGGTCGGCAGCGACGCCGGCTCCGGCGAGACGGTGATCCTGCGCATGCACGGCGAACTCGCCTCGCACGCCCAGTCCGTGGTCCTGCCGCTGCTCCTGCCGGACGCCCCCGTGGTGGTCTGGTGGCCGGACAACGCGCCGCTCAACCCCGCCCAGGACCCGCTGGGCGCGCTCGCCCAGCGCCGGATCACCGACGCCGTCACCGCCGAGTCCCCGGTCGGGCAGCTCGCCCAGCGGGCCACCGGCTACACCCCCGGCGACACCGACCTGGCCTGGACCCGGATCACCGGCTGGCGCTCCATGCTGGCCGCCGCGCTCGACCAGCGCGACGTCGGGATCACCGCCGCGGTGGTCGAGGGCGAGTCGTACAACCCCAGCGTCGAACTGCTCGGCCTGTGGCTGCACAACCGCCTGCGGGTGCCGGTCGAACGCGTCGTCACCGGCGGCCCCGGCATCACCTCGGTCACGCTCCGCACCAAGGACGGCGACATCGTCCTGGACCGCCCCGACGGCCTGCTCGGCACCCTGTCGATGCCCGGCGCGCCCGACCGCATGGTCGCGCTCAAGCGCCGCGACACCGCCGAGCTGATCGCCGAGGAGCTCCGCCGCCTCGACCCCGACGACATCTACGCCACCGCCGTCCGCACCCCCGTGGACCGGCTGCGCGAGCGGATCGCCGGAGTCGAGCACGCGGGCCCCGGCGGCACCGTCGAACAGGCCCACGTCGAGGAGCACGCGGTCGGCGAACGGGAGACCCCCGCCGCCACCAAGAAGGCCGCCGCCCGGAAGAAGACCGCCCAGTGAGCACCGACCGGATCCTGGTCCACCGCGGCCCGGCGCTGCTCGCCGAGGCGGCCGCCGCCCGGCTGATCACCGCCACCGTGGACGCCCAGGCCGCACGCGGCGCCGCCCACCTGGTGCTCACCGGCGGCCGCAACGGCAACGCCCTGCTCGCCGCGCTCGCCGCCCACCCGGCGCGCGACGCGGTGGACTGGGCGCGGGTCGACCTCTGGTGGGGCGACGAGCGCTTCGTGCCGCACGACTCCCCGGACCGCAACGCCGTCCAGGCCGCCGCGTTCCTGGACGCGGTCCGCCCGCTCGGCGCCCGCATCCACGAGATGCCCCCCGCCGACGGCACCACCAGCGCCGAGGACGGCGCCGCCCGCTACGCCGCCGACCTCGCCGCCGCGGGCCGGCCGGCGTTCGACGTCCTGCTCCTGGGCGTCGGCCCCGACGCGCACGTCGCCTCGCTGTTCCCCGGCCACCCCGGGGTCCACCGGACCGACACCACGGTCATCGCCGTCCACGACTCCCCCAAGCCCCCGCCGACCCGGCTGTCGCTGACCCTCCCGATGCTCAACAGCGCCCGCGAGGTCTGGCTCCTCGCGGCCGGCGAGGACAAGGCCGAAGCCGTGGCCCTCGCCCGCACCGCCCCGCCCGCCGCCACGGCCCCGGCCGGCGCGGTCAAGGGCACCGAACAGACCCTCTGGTTCCTGGACGAAGCCGCCGCGAGCAAGCTCCCCTGACACCCGCCACCCGACGCCCCGTCAGGGGCGCGTGGGGGCACCTCCCAGCCCGCCAGGGCTGGGGAGAACTGCGCGAAGGGGAACGCGACAACCGGAAAGCCGCCCACCCAGGGAATCCAACCCCCGGTGGGCGGCTTTCGCGATATCAGGTGCACTCCCCCCGGAGGGAACGCCACAAGCAGAAAGCCGCCCACCCCGGAGAACCCTCCAGGTGGGCGGCTTTCGTGTTGCCGAACGGCTCAGATCTCGCCGCGCAGCTTGGCCAGCGCCTCAGCGAGAATCGCCTCGCCGTCCGCGTCCGTCCGCCGCTCGCGCACGTACGCGAGGTGCGTCTTGTACGGCTCGTTGCGGGCCGGGGCGGGCGGGTTGTGCTCGTCCTGGCCGGCCGGGAAGCCGCAGCGGGGGCAGTCCCAGGTGTCCGGGATGGCCGCCTCCGCGGCGAAACTGGGGCGCGTCTCATGCTTGTTGGCGCACCAGAAGGAGATCCGGTTGCGGGGGGCGGACTCGCCGCGCTCCGCCTCCCCCATCGGGCCGGCACCGACTCTGCTGCCTCGGATCGCGTTGCCACTTGCCACGGTCTGACTCCCCTGCGTGCTGGTGCCGTCCGGCCGCGGCTGGGCGGACGGTGGCGAAGTCGTCCTAGTGTAAGCGGCGGTTAAGACTGTGCCACCACCGCCCGCCGACTTCCTGTCAGTTGTCGGCGTCCGTCACGAACGTCAGTTGCCCTTGAGCAGCAGGCCCAGCACGATGATGCACGCGAACCAGGCCAGGCCGATGACGACGGTGATGCGGTCCAGGTTGCGCTCGGCCACTGCGGAGCCGCCACCGGTGGACATCGCGCCGCCGCCGAACATGTCGGACAGGCCGCCGCCCTTGCCCTTGTGCAGCAGGACCAACATGATCATCAGCACACTGAGGACGATCAGTGCAATCTCGAACCCGAGAACCACGACGGGACCAACTCTCTCGAATCTTCGGCGAAGGGGCCGGGCCCGCTTGAGCGGTCCGGCCCCAAAGCCTACGTTGCGGTGGCGGCGTTAGCCTACTGCCTGGTCACGGAAGCGCACGATCTTGACGAACTCGTCGGCGTCCAGCGAGGCGCCGCCGATCAGTGCGCCGTCGACGTCGGGCTTGGCCATCAGGCCGGCCGCCGACGAGGACTTCACCGAACCGCCGTACAGGACGCGGACCTTGTCGGCCAGGTCGGTGCCGTACAGCTCGCCGAGCCGGGCCCGGATCGCGCCGCACACCTCCTGCGCGTCCTCGGGGGTGGCGACCTCGCCGGTGCCGATCGCCCAGACCGGCTCGTACGCGACCACGATGCTCTCCGCGTCGGAGGCCGGGACGCCGTCCAGCGCGCCGTCCAGCTGCGCGAGGGTGTACGCGACGTGGGTGCCGGCCTTGCGGATCTCCAGCGGCTCGCCGATGCACAGGATCGGGGTGATCCCGTTGCGGTAGGCGGCCTTGACCTTGGCGTTGACGATCTCCTCGTTCTCGCCGTGGTACTGGCGGCGCTCGGAGTGGCCGATCACCGCGTAGGTGCAGTTCAGCCGCGACAGCATCGGGCCGGACACCTCGCCGGTGTAGGCGCCGCCGTCGTGCTGCGAGATGTCCTGCGAGCCGTACTTGATCTTCAGCTTGTCGCCGTCGACCAGGGTCTGCACGGAGCGCAGGTCGGTGAACGGGACGAGGACGGCGACCTCGACGGCCGCGTAGTCCTTGTCGGCCAGCGAGAACGCCAGCTTCTGGGTGTGGCGGATGGCCTCGAGGTGGTCGAGGTTCATCTTCCAGTTGCCCGCCATCAGCGGGAGACGCTCAGTCATGTCTCTCTCAGTCCTCCAGGGCGGCGAGACCGGGGAGGGTCTTGCCCTCCAGGTACTCGAGGCTCGCGCCACCGCCGGTCGAGATGTGTCCGAACTTCGTCTCGTCGAAGCCCAGGGTGCGCACCGCCGCCGCCGAGTCGCCGCCGCCGACCACCGTGAACGCCTCGGAGTCGAGCAGCGCCTGGGCGACCGCCCGGGTGCCGTCGGCGAACGCCGGGTGCTCGAACACGCCCATCGGGCCGTTCCAGAACACCGTCTTCGCGTCGGCGATCTTCTCCGCGAACAGCTGCGCGGTCTTCGGGCCGATGTCCAGGCCGATCGCGCCGTCCGGGATGGCGTCCACGCCGACGACCGCGAAGTCCTCGACCGGGGCGCCGCCCTTGACGTCCGGGAAGGAGCCGGACACCGCGGTGTCCAGCGGGATCACGAACTCCACGCCCTGCTCGGCGCCGCGCTTCAGGTAGTCCTGGACGACCGGGATCTGGTCCTCCTGGAGCAGCGAGGCGCCGACGCCGTGGCCCTGGGCGGCGATGAAGGTGTACATCATGCCGCCGCCGATCAGGATCCGGTCGGCCTTGTCGAGCAGGTTCTCGATCACGCCGACCTTGTCGGAGACCTTGGAGCCGCCGAGCACCACCACGTACGGGCGGGCCACGTCCTCGGTGAGGCGCTTGAGGACGCCCACCTCGGTGGCGATCAGGTCGCCGACGGCGTGCGGCAGCCGGGCCGGCAGGTCGTACACGGAGGCGTGCTTGCGGTGCACCGCACCGAAGCCGTCGCCGACGTACAGGTCCGCCAGGGCGGCCAGCTCGTCGGCGAACGCGCCGCGCTCGGCGTCGTCCTTGGACGTCTCACCGGCGTTGAACCGCAGGTTCTCCAGCAGCGTGACCTCGCCGTCGCCGAGAGCGGCGACGGTGGCCTTCGCGCTGTCCCCGACCGTGTCGGTGGCGAAGCTCACCGGGCGGCCGAGGATCTCGCCGAGGCGGACCGCCACCGGTGCGAGCGAGAACTTCGGGTCCGGCTCGCCCTTCGGACGGCCCAGGTGCGAGGCGACGACCACCCGCGCGCCGCGCTCGACGAGCTTGGCGATGGTCGGCGCGACGGCGCGGATCCGGCCGTCGTCGGTGATGGTGTCACCGGACAGCGGCACGTTGAGGTCGGCGCGGACGAACACCCGCTTGCCGGAGACCTCCAGGTCTTCGATCGTCTTCACGGTCTTGCTCCTCGATGGATGGATCGGCAGGCGGTGACACGGCGCAGCCAGTCACCGGGAAAAGGTAGGACGGACGAGGGTGGGCGCAGCGGCAGGGCCCGGTCGGCGGTCACAGCCGTCCGGGCCCTGCCCCTTACGTCACGTCAGCTACCGCTGGGAGTCAGAGCTGCTCGCCGATGATGGCGACCAGGTCGACGAGGCGGTTCGAGTAGCCGAACTCGTTGTCGTACCAGCCGAGCACCTTGACCTGGTTCCCCTGAACCATCGTCAGCTGCGAGTCGAAGATGCAGGAGTGCGGGTCGTTCACGATGTCCGCGGACACGATCGGGTCTTCGGTGTACGCCAGGATGCCCTTGAGCGAGCCTTCCTGGGCGGCCTTCTGGAACGCGGCGTTGACCTCGTCCTTGGTGACCTCGCGCTCCAGGGTGACCACCAGGTCGGTGATGGAGCCGGTCGGCACCGGGACGCGCAGCGAGGTGCCGTCCAGCTTGCCCTTCAGCTGCGGAAGGACCAGGGCGGTGGCCTTGGCGGCGCCGGTCGAGGTCGGAATGATGTTCTGCGAGGCGGCGCGGGCGCGACGCAGGTCCTTGTGCGGGAAGTCCAGGGTGACCTGGTCGTTGGTGAAGGCGTGCACGGTCGTCATCAGGCCCTTGACGATGCCGAAGTTCTCGTCGAGCACCTTCGCCATCGGCGCCACGCAGTTGGTGGTGCAGGAGGCGTTGGAGATGATGTCGTGCGCAGCCGCGTCGTACTTGTCGTCGTTGACGCCCAGCACGATGGTGATGTCCTCGCCGCTGGCGGGCGCCGAGATGACGACCTTCTTCGCACCGGCGGTCAGGTGCTTCTTCGCACCCTCGGCCTTGGTGAAGATGCCGGTGGACTCGACGACGATGTCGGCGCCCAGCGCGGCCCAGGGGAGGTTCGCGGGGTCACGCTCAGCGGTGACCTTGAAGGTGTGACCATCGACGGTGATGGTGTCCTCGGTGTGCGAGACCTCGCCGGGGAAGGTTCCGAGAGTGGTGTCGTACTTGAGCAGGTGAGCCAGCGTCTTGGTGTCGGTCAGGTCGTTGACACCGACGATTTCGATGTCCGCGCCCTGGGCCTTGACCGCACGGAAGAAGTTGCGGCCGATGCGGCCGAACCCGTTGATGCCTACCCGGATCGTCACGAACCGATCTCCTAACAGGTACGCCGGGCCGGAGCCCGACGGGGGTGAAATTTTGGGTTTTCCCCGACCACTGATGACCCTACCTCCCCCAAGTGTCGCAAGGCACATCGCCTCACCGGTAGGGCGCAAGGGCCCAGATGGCCGAAAGGGGCGTGCGGGCTTGTCCGCGGCGGATGCCGCGTCACGCTCCGCACGCCCCTTCGGGTTTGCGTTCCAGGAGGTTGACGGCCCGTCAGTTCAGGGCCATCTCCTCGGTCAGGTTGGCCTCGGTGTTGGGCAGGCCGAGTTCGGCCGCACGCTTGTCGGCCATCGCCAGCAGGCGGCGGATCCGGCCGGCCACCGCGTCCTTGGTCAGCGGCGGGTCGGCGAGCGCGCCGAGCTCCTCCAGCGAGGCCTGCTTGTGCTGCATGCGCAGCGCGCCGGCGGCCGCCAGGTGCTCGGGCACCTCCTCGCCGAGGATCTCCAGGGCGCGGGCGACCCGGGCGCCGGCCGCGACCGCGGCGCGGGCCGAGCGGCGCAGGTTGGCGTCGTCGAAGTTGGCCAGCCGGTTGGCGGTGGCGCGGACCTCGCGGCGCATCCGGCGCTCCTCCCAGGCCAGCACCGACTCGTGCGCGCCGAGGCGGGTGAGCAGCGCGCCGATCGCGTCGCCGTCGCGGATCACCACCCGGTCCACGCCGCGGACCTCGCGGGCCTTGGCGGGGATGCCGAGCCGGCGGGCCGCACCGACCAGCGCGAGGGCCGCCTCGGAGCCGGGGCAGGTGATCTCCAGCGAGGAGGAGCGGCCCGGCTCGGTGAGCGAGCCGTGCGCCAGGAACGCGCCGCGCCAGGCGGCCTCCGCGTCGCACGTCGCCCCGGACACCACCGCCGGGGGCAGGCCCCGGATCGGGCGTCCGCGTCCGTCCACCAGCCCGGTCTGCCGGGCCAGCAGCTCGCCGTCCTTCACCACCCGCACCACGTACCGGCTGCCGCGACGCAGCCCGCCGGGGGCCATCACCACCAGATCCGAGGAGTGTCCGAAGATCTCCAGGAGGTCCTTGCGCAGCCGCCGTGCCGCAATGCCGGTGTCCAGCTCCGCCTCGATCACGATGCGGCCGCTCACAATGTGCAGTCCGCCCGCGAAACGCAGGATCGCCGAGACCTCCGCCTTGCGGCAGCAGGCACGGGTGACGGGAAGCCGGGAGATCTCGTCTTTCACCGCTGCCGTCATCGCCATGGGCCGATCCTTCCATGAGTCCGGAAAATCCGGTCGTACGCCGCGGCCAAGAGCTCCGCGTCGTGTCGCGGGGTCCCGTCGGCGCGCGCCACCGAATCGAGCACCAGGGAGGCGCCCATCCGCTTCGCGGCCTGCTCCAGGCCCGTCAGGTCGGCGAGCCCGAAAGCACCTCCGCTGACGGCCCGCTCATCCACCAGGATCGCATCCACCACGAGGTCCGGAGCGTGGTCGGCGATCACCTCCAGGTGGCG
This sequence comes from Kitasatospora sp. NPDC059795, assembly GCF_042732175.1. Classification (NCBI taxonomy): domain Bacteria; kingdom Bacillati; phylum Actinomycetota; class Actinomycetes; order Kitasatosporales; family Streptomycetaceae; genus Kitasatospora; species Kitasatospora sp. NPDC059795. Next base: position 24,349 of record NZ_JBHWID010000012.1, on the reverse strand, counting down.
CTGCGGGGTGAAGCCCTCGGTCTCGCCGGGCTGCGGCGCCAGGTTGAGGGTCAGCAGGCGGCGGGCCCGGGTCTCGGTGAGGGCCTTCGCCAGCTCGGGGACCAGCAGGTGCGGCAGCACGCTGGTGAACCAGGAGCCCGGGCCGAGCACCACCCAGTCCGCCTCCAGCACGGCCTGCACCGCCTCGGGGACGGCCGGCGGCTCGTCCGGGACCAGCCGGATCGACTGCACGGTGCCCGGCGTCACCGCGACCGAAGCCTGGCCGCGGACCGCCGACACCTCGCCCGGGCGCAGCGGGTCGTGGCCGCGGACCTGCGCCTCGATGTCCAGCGGCACCGCGGACATCGGCAGTACCCGGCCCTGTACGTTCAGCAGCCGGCCCACCCAGTTCAGCGCCTCCACCGGGTCGCCGAGCTTCTCCCACAGCGCCACGATCAGCAGGTTGCCGACGGCGTGGCCGCCGAGTTCGCCGGTGCCGGTGAAGCGCTGCTGGATGACCTCCGACCAGGTGCGGCCCCAGTCGTCGTCGCCGCACAGCGCGGCCAGCGCCTTGCGGAGGTCGCCGGGCGGCAGCACGCCGAGTTCGGCGCGCAGCCGCCCGCTGGAGCCGCCGTCGTCGGCGACGGTGACCACGGCGGTCAGCTCGGTGGTCAGCCGGCGCAGCGCGGACAGTGAGGCGGACAGGCCCTGGCCGCCGCCCAGCGCGGCGATCCTCGGGGCGCCGGGGCGCTGTCCCGAGGCCCGCTCGGCAGGTCTGGTCCGGAGCTGCTGCCGCGCTGGCACGTATCCCGTCACGCCGACCCCATGTTCCTGTCTCGTGCTCGGCCGGGGCGGCGGTTACGGGGGGTTCCCGGCCGCTACTCCCGGCCCATGTCCCGGTGGACCAGCACCGTCTCGACTCCGTCCGCGATCAGACGCTTCGTCAGCTGCTCGGACATCGCGACGCTGCGGTGTTTGCCTCCGGTGCAGCCTACGGCAAGCGTCATGTAACGCTTCCCCTCGCGGCGGTAACCCTCGGTGATGATCCGCAGCAGCTCGGTGTAGCCGTCCAGGAACGGCTGCGCCCCGGGCTGCTGGAACACGTACTCTGCCACGTCCGGATCGGTTCCGGTACGGGCCCGCAGCTCCGGCACCCAGTGCGGGTTCGGCAGGAAGCGGCAGTCGACCACCAGGTCGGCGTCGACCGGCAGGCCGTACTTGAAGCCGAAGGACATCACGGTGGCGCGCAGCTCCGGCTCGTCCTGGCCGGCGAACTGGGCGTCCATCTTGGCGCGCAGCTGGTGCACGTTGAGGTTCGAGGTGTCGACCACCAGGTCGGCCTCGCCGCGCAGCTCGCGCAGCAGTTCGCGCTCGCGGGCGATGCCGTCGACGATCCGGCCGTCGGCCTGCAGCGGGTGCGGGCGGCGGACCGACTCGAAGCGGCGCACCAGGGCGTCGTCGGAGGAGTCCAGGAACACCACCCGGAGTCGGACGCCGCGCTTCTCCAGTTCCTCCAGGGAGGTCAGCAGGTCGTCGAAGAACGTCCGGCTCCGCACGTCGACCACCACGCCGATCCGCGGCACCGCGCCCTGCGAGCGGGCCCCCAGGTCGACCATGGTGGGAATCAGCGCCGGCGGCAGGTTGTCCACCACGAACCAGCCGAGGTCCTCCAGGCACTTGGCCGCCGTGGAACGGCCTGCCCCGGACATGCCGGAAATGATCACCAGCTCGGGGGTGCTCTCTCCCCCGTTGGACACAGTCACGTCTCTTCCCCGCTTCTCGGTACCGCTGTGGTGCTGCTGTCTTCGATGATCTCGCCCGTCGCGGTGTTGATCGCGAATGCGGCGGGTGTACGGGAGGCCAAGGCTGCGGCAACAGTCTCGGCGGTCCGGCGCCCGATCCCCGGGACTTCGCACAACTCGTCGACGGTGGCCGCGCGGAGCTTCTTCAGCGAACCGAAGTGCTTCAGCAGGGCCCGGCGGCGAGTCTCGCCGAGCCCGGGGACGGAGTCCAGCTCCCCCGCCGTGAGCCGCTTGGCCCGCTTCGAGCGCTGATAGGTGAGGGCGAACCGGTGCGCCTCGTCGCGCGCCCGCTGCAGCAGGTACAGGCCCTCGCTGGAGCGCGGCAGCACCACCGGGTCGTCCTGCCCGGGCAGCCACACCTCCTCCAGCCGCTTCGCCAGGCCGCACACCGCGACGTCGTCGATGCCCAGTTCGGCCAACGCCCGCTGCGCCGCCGCGACCTGCGGCTGCCCGCCGTCGACCACCAGCAGCTGCGGCGGGTAGGCGAAGCGCTTCGGGCGGCCGTTCTCGTCGGTCAACGCCTCGTCGCCGTCCGGGGTTTCCGGGGTCTCCGGGGTCTCCTCCGGGGCGGGGACCTCCTCCGGGACGGCCCACTCGCCGGTCTGCTCGCGCTCCTGGAGGTAGCGGCGGAACCGGCGGGTGATCACCTCGTGCATCGAGCGGACGTCGTCCTGGCCCTCGAAGCCCTTGATCTGGAACCGGCGGTACTCGCTCTTGCGGGCCAGGCCGTCCTCGAACACCACCATGGACGCCACCACGTCCTCGCCCTGCAGGTGCGAGATGTCGAAGCACTCGACCCGCAGCGGCACCGAGTCCAACTCCAGTGCGTCGGCGATCTCCTGGAGCGCCCGGCTGCGGGTGGTGAGGTCCGAGGCGCGCTTGGTCTTGTGCAGCGCCAGCGCCTGCTGGGCGTTGCGCTGGACGGTCTCCATCAGGTCCTTCTTGTCGCCGCGCTGCGGCACCCGCAGGTCGACGTGGGCGCCGCGCAGGCCGGACAGCCATTCGTGCACGGCCTCGCCGGGCACCGCCGGGACGAGCACCTCGCGCGGCACCTGCTCGGTGCCCGCGCCGTACAGCTGCTGCAGCGCGTGCTCGACCAGGCCGGCCGTGTCCACGTCCTCGACCTTGTCGGTCACCCAGCCGCGCTGGCCGCGCACCCGGCCGCCGCGGACGTGGAAGATCTGCACGGCCGCTTCGAGTTCGTCCTCCGCCACCGCCAGCAGGTCCGCGTCGGTGCCGTCGCCCAGCACCACCGCGTTCTTCTCCATCGCGCGGCGCAGCGCCCCCAGGTCGTCGCGCAGCCGGGCCGCCTTCTCGTACTCCATGTCGGCGGCCGCCTCCTGCATCTGCTGCTCCAGGCGGCGCAGGTAGTTGCCCGTCCGGCCGGCCATGAAGTCGCAGAACTCCTCGGCGAGTTCGCGGTGCTCGGCGGCGTCCACCCGGCCCACGCAGGGCGCGGCGCACTTGCCGATGTACCCCAACAGGCAGGGGCGGCCGACCTGTTGGGCCCGCTTGAACACGCCGTTGGAGCAGGTGCGGACCGGGAACACCCGGAGCAGCAGGTCGACGGTCTCGCGGATCGCCCACGCGTGCCCGTACGGCCCGAAGTAGCGCACGCCCTTCTTGTGCGCCCCGCGCATCACCTGGACCCGCGGGAACTCCTCGTTCAGCGTGACCGCGAGCTCCGGGTAGCTCTTGTCGTCCCGGTACTTGACGTTGAACCGCGGGTCGAACTCCTTGATCCAGGAGTACTCCAGCTGCAGCGCCTCGACCTCGGTGGACACCACCGTCCACTCCACCGACGCCGCGGTGGTCACCATCGTCGCGGTGCGCGGGTGCAGGTTCGCGACGTCCTGGAAGTACGAGGACAGCCGCTGGCGCAGGTTCTTCGCCTTGCCGACGTAGATGACCCGCCCGTGCGCGTCACGGAACTTGTACACCCCGGGCGAGAGCGGGATCGCCCCCGGAGCCGGACGGTAGGTGGACGGGTCAGCCATGCCCCTACCGTACCGACTGACGCCGACACCCCGGAGCGATCACCGACAGGCGGACGCTACTTGGTGACCTGAAGCTTCCCGTCCTGCACCGCGACCTTGTACTCGGGCAGCGGCTTCGGCGCGGGGCCGTCCTGCACGGCGCCGTCGGAGATCCCGAAACGGCTGCCGTGGCACAGGCACTGGATCTGCTCCTTGACCACGCCGTTGACCAGGCACCCGGCGTGCGTGCACTTCGCGCTGAACGCCTTGTACTCGCCGGCGGCCGGCTGCGTCACCACGACGGCCTGCTCCCGGTACACCTTGCCGCCGCCGACGGGGACCTCCGAGGCCGCACCGAGGTCGATCGGGCCCGAGGACTTCGGCTCTTCCTTGCCGCTGCCGGAGGAGCAGCCGGCCGCCGTGGCGCCTGCCAGTGCGACGGCCGCACAGCAGAGGACAGTACGGCGGGAAGCGACGGGCTCGGACATCGGGAACTCCTCGGTGCGGGAAAGGGCGCCAGCAACGTAGCACGCACGACGCGGGCCGCCCGGGGAGCCTGGTGCTCTCCCCGGACGGCCCGCGCCGTCACTCGGCTACTTCTTCCTGCGCTTCACCGGCGTCGCGTCCGAGACCCCCGGGAGGATGTCGCGGAGGAACTTGCCCGTGTGGCTGGCCGTGGAGGCGGCGACCTCTTCCGGGGTGCCCTCGATGACGACGGTGCCGCCGCCGGAGCCGCCTTCGGGGCCCATGTCGACGAGCCAGTCGGCGGTCTTGATGACGTCGAGGTTGTGCTCGATGACGATGACGGTGTTGCCCTTGTCGACCAGGCCCTCCAGGACCTTGATCAGCTTGCTGATGTCCTCGAAGTGCAGGCCGGTGGTGGGCTCGTCGAGGACGTAGACCGTGCGGCCGGTGGAGCGCTTCTGGAGTTCGGCGGAGAGCTTGACGCGCTGGGCCTCGCCGCCGGAGAGGGTGGTGGCGGGCTGGCCGAGGCGGACGTAGCCGAGGCCGACCTCCTTGAGGGTGCGCAGGTGGCGGGCGATCGCGGGGACGGCCTCGAAGAAGTCGAGGGCCTCCTCGATCGGCATGTCGAGCACCTCGGCGATGGACTTGCCCTTGTAGTGGACCTCCAGCGTCTCCCGGTTGTAGCGGGCGCCGTGGCAGACCTCGCAGGGGACGTAGACGTCCGGCAGGAAGTTCATCTCGATCTTGATGGTGCCGTCGCCGGAGCAGTTCTCGCAGCGGCCGCCCTTGACGTTGAACGAGAACCGGCCGGGCAGGTAGCCGCGGACCTTGGCCTCCTGGGTCTCCGAGAACAGCCGCCGGACGTGGTCGAAGACGCCGGTGTAGGTGGCCGGGTTGGAGCGCGGGGTGCGGCCGATCGGCGACTGGTCGACGTGCACGACCTTGTCGACCAGGTCGGTGCCGGTGATCCGGGTGTGCCGGCCGGGGACGCTGCGGGCGCCGTTGAGCTCGCGGGCCAGGTGCGTGTAGAGGATGTCGTTGACCAGCGTCGACTTGCCCGAGCCGGAGACGCCCGTGACCGCGGTGAAGGTGCCCAGCGGGAAGGCGACCGTGACGTCCTTGAGGTTGTGCTCGCGGGCGCCGTGCACCACGATCTGCCGCTTCTTGTCGCGCGGGCGGCGGGCGACCGGGATCGGGATGCCGCGCTTGCCGGACAGGTACTGGCCGGTGAGCGACTCGTCGTTCTTCAGCAGTTCCTTGAGCGAGCCGGAGTGCACGACCTTGCCGCCGTGCTCGCCGGCGCCGGGGCCGATGTCGACGATCCAGTCGGCGGTCTTGATGGTGTCCTCGTCGTGCTCGACGACGATCAGGGTGTTGCCGATGTCGCGCAGCCGGACCAGGGTCTCGATCAGGCGGTGGTTGTCGCGCTGGTGCAGGCCGATGGACGGCTCGTCGAGCACGTAGAGCACGCCGACCAGGCCGGAGCCGATCTGGGTGGCGAGCCGGATGCGCTGGGCCTCGCCGCCGGAGAGGGTGCCGGCGGCGCGGTTCAGCGACAGGTAGTCGAGGCCGACGTCGACCAGGAAGCGCAGCCGTTCCAGGACCTCCTTGAGGACCCGCTCGGCGATCTTCTTGTCGCGGGCGTCGAGGCGCAGCGCGCCGAGGAAGTCCGCGCAGTCGCTGATCGACATGGCGGAGACCTCGGCGATGGACTTGTCCATCACCGTGACGGCGAGGACCACCGGCTTGAGCCGGGTGCCCTTGCAGGTCGGGCAGGGCACCTCGCGCATGTAGCCCTCGAAGCGCTCGCGGCTGGAGTCGCTCTCCGACTCGGAGTGCCGCCGCGTCACGAACGGCACGGCGCCCTCGAACGCGGTGGTGTAGGAGCGCTCGCGGCCGTAGCGGTTGCGGTAGCGCACCTCGACCTGGGTCTTGTGGCCGTACAGCAGGGCCTTGCGGGCGCGGGCGGGCAGCCCGGCCCACGGGATGTCGGTGCGGAAGCCGAGTTCGCCGGCCAGCGCGTTGACCAGGCGCTGGAAGTACTCCTTGGTGGCGCCCTGCGACCACGGGTGGATGGCGCCCTCGTCGAGCGTCTTCTCCGGGTCGGGGACGAGGAGTTCGGGGTCGACCTCCATCCGGTTGCCCAGGCCCGAGCAGTCGGGGCAGGCGCCGAACGGGGAGTTGAAGGAGAACGAGCGCGGCTCCAACTCCTCGAAGGAGACGTCGTCGTAGGGGCAGTAGAGGTGCTCCGAGAACATCTTCTCGCGCTCGGGGTCGTCCTCGGCGAGGTCGACGAAGTCGAGCACCACCATGCCGCCGGCCAGCTTGAGGGCCGTCTCCACCGAGTCGGTGAGTCGGCGCTTGGCGCCGGCCTTCACGGTGAGGCGGTCGATGACCACCTCGATGGTGTGCTTCTCCTGCTTCTTGAGCGTCGGCGGCTCGGTCAGCTGGATGGTCTGGCCGTCGACCCGGGCGCGGGCGTAGCCCTTGGACTGCAGGTCGGCGAAGAGGTCGACGAACTCGCCCTTGCGCTCCCGGACGACCGGGCTGAGGACCTGGAACCGGGTGCCCTCGGGCAGCTCCAGCACCTTGTCGACGATGGCCTGCGGCGACTGCCGGGCGATCGGGCGGCCGCAGTGCGGGCAGTGCGGCTTGCCGATCCGCGCGAACAGCAGGCGCAGGTAGTCGTACACCTCGGTGATGGTGCCGACGGTGGACCGCGGGTTGCGGCTGGTGGACTTCTGGTCGATCGAAACGGCCGGGGAGAGTCCCTCGATGAAGTCGACGTCCGGCTTGTCCATCTGCCCGAGGAACTGCCGGGCGTACGAGGACAGCGACTCGACGTAGCGCCGCTGGCCCTCGGCGAAGATCGTGTCGAAGGCGAGCGAGGACTTGCCGGACCCGGAGAGGCCCGTGAAGACGATGAGGGAATCCCGGGGCAGGTCGAGCGAGACGTTCTTGAGGTTGTGCTCGCGTGCACCGCGGACGACGAGGCGGTCTGCCACTGCTTCTGGCGCCTTTCTCCGGGTCGAAATGTGAGTTCTGCTTCTTCCAGGATGCGCCCGCCAGCGTACTAGCTCATGTGTTCGAATTTCGAACCTGTCCAGCGGGGTCCACCCGGACGAGTGAACGGCACCCGCCGCCGACGGTAGCGTCAACGACTGACAACCGCCCCCGGCAACGGTTCGGGGCGGCCGAGAACGCCTGGAACCGCTCCACCGACCGTCGAAAGGCACCACCCGATGAGCGACGCGACCACCGCAGCCGAGCAGCTGCGGGCCACTGTCGAGAGCACCGACGAACTGCTGCACACCCTGGCCGAGCTGAAGCCCGAAGCGCTGTTCGAACCGTCCGCCCTGCCCGGCTGGACCCGCGGCCACGTGCTGACGCACATCGCCCGCAACGCCGACTCCCTGGTGATCCTGCTCAACAACGCCCGTACCGGCCAGGACCTTCCCCAGTACGCCAGTGCGGCCGCCCGGGACGCCGACATCGAGGCCGGCTCCGGCCGGCCGCTGGACGTGCAGCTGGCCGACGTCCGCGAGAGCCAGCAGCGCTTCGTGGACGCCGCCCGGCTGCTCGCCCCCGAGCACTGGCAGGCCGTGCTGACCCACCGCTCCGGCTACCGGTTCCCGGCCTGGCAGCTGCCCGGCAAGCGGCTGGCCGAGCTGGAGTACCACCACGTCGACCTGAACGCCGGCTACACCCCGGCGCACTGGCCGGAGCAGTTCGCGGTCGCCGAGTTCCACCGCCTGGGCACCCACTTCGGCGCCCTGGAGGGCCTCCCGGTGCTCCGGCTGATCGCCGAGGACGCCGGGGTCGAGGCCCGGCTCGGCGGCGCGGGCGAGCCGGAGCTGACCGTGGAGGGCCCGGTGCGGGCGCTCACCGGCTGGCTGTCGGGCCGCTCGGACGGCGACGGCCTGCAGGTCCACCGCGACGGCCACCTGGTCGACGCGCGCACCGCCCTCCCCCAGCTGCCCCCGATGGGATGATGGTGCCGGTTGACGGGACACCCAGCGGCAGCGAGGAGCGCGTGATGACGTACCACGGAACGGTCAAGGTCGGTGGTGCACCGGACGTCCGGGAGCTGGCCCACCTGATCATCACCAAGGTGGCGGTCGGACCGTACGACAACAACGCCTACCTGCTGCGCTGCCGGGCCACCGACGAGCAGCTGCTGATCGACGCGGCCGCCGACGCGCCGGTGCTGCTGGAGACCGTCGGCAACCGGCTGGCCATGGTGGTCACCACCCACCGTCACCACGACCACTGGGGCGCGCTGGCCGAGGTGGTCGCCGCCACCGGGGCGCGCACCGCCGCCGGACGGATCGACGCGGAGGGCATCGAGGTGCCCACCGACGTCACGCTGGAGGACGGCTCGGTGCTCCGGGTCGGGCAGATCGAGCTGACCGTCCGCCACCTGGTGGGCCACACCCCGGGCGCGATCGTGCTGGTCTACGACGACCCGCAGGGCCACCCGCACCTGTTCACCGGCGACTGCCTGTTCCCGGGCGGGGTGGGCAACACCTGGGGCGACCCGGAGGCCTTCGACTCGCTGTTCCGGGACGTCAACCGGAAGATCTTCGACGTCCTCCCGGACGAGACCTGGGTCTACCCCGGCCACGGCAGCGACACCACGCTCGGCGCCGAGCGCCCGCACCTGCCGGAGTGGCGCGAACGCGGCTGGTGAACGGCGCGGGAAGAGGGCCCCCGCCGAGGCGGGGGCCCTCCTTCGTGCGCTGCCGGTCAGGCGTCGATCTTCTCCGGCCTGTCGGAGTCGTCGTCCTGCTTGCGCGCGGCGATCAGGCTGGTGACGGTGGTGACCGCCAGCGTCAGCAGGATGAAGCCCAGCGACACCGGGATGCTGATCTCCGGGACGTGCGCCCCGGCCTCGTGCAGCGCGTGCAGCACCAGCTTCACGCCGATGAAGCCGAGGATCACCGACAGGCCGTAGGACAGGTGGACCAGCTTCTTCAGCAGCCCGCCGATCAGGAAGTACAGCTGCCGCAGACCCATCAGCGCGAAGGCGTTGGCGGTGAAGACGATGTACGGGTCCTGTGTGAGACCGAAGATGGCGGGGATCGAGTCCAACGCGAACAGCACGTCGGTGGTGCCGATCGCGATCATCACGATCAGCATCGGGGTCATCAGCCGGCGGCCGTTCTCCCGGATGAACAGCTTGGTGCCGTGGTACCGGTCGGTGGACGGGACGCGCTTCTGGATCGACCTGAGCAGCCGGTTCTCCTCGAAGTCCTCCTCGCCCTCCTCCTCGGCCCGGGCCTCCTTGAGCAGCTTCCAGGCCGTCCAGATCAGGAACCCGCCGAAGATGAAGAACACCCAGGAGAAGCTGGAGACCAGCGCCGCGCCGCCGGCGATGAAGATCGCCCGGAGCACCAGGGCGATGATCACGCCGAACATCAGCACCCGCTGCTGGTAGATCCTCGGCACCGCGAACTTGCCCATGATCAGGATGAACACGAACAGGTTGTCGACGCTGAGCGACTTCTCGGTGATGTAGCCGGCGAAGAACTCCCCGGCCGGTTGGCCGCCGCCGTACCACCACAGGAACCCGCCGAACAGCACCGCCAGCACGACCCAGACGGCCGTCCAGATCCCGGCCTCCTTGAGGGAGACCTCGTGCGGCTTGCGACCGCCGATGAAGAAATCGGCCAGGATCAACAGGGCCAGCACCGCAATGGTGCCGGCCCACAGGCCTGCGGAAACGTCCATGACTGCTCCTCCGGCAGCTAGGCGAACATCGTCACTGCCGGAGGTCTCTTCCGCCGCACGGCGCGCCCATCGGTCGGCGCCGCGCGACCAGTGCCCCGGGATGCCGCGACGGGCAGCCGTGATGACGGGGTCACTGAACGGGGAATACTCCCCTCCGCTCCCGTCGAGAGTAACAGGAACGCCAAGGGAAGGTAAAGAAGGTAAAGGGCCGCTCTCGGACTGCCGGACTACAGGCCTACCGGCCTACAGGAACGGCTCGATGAACGGCAGCATGTCCCGGAAGGTGCGGCCGGTGGCGGGAGCGCCGATCGCGGTCATCTTCCAGCCCGCGCCGTCCCGCTCCACCTTGGCCATGATCTGCCCGGTGTGGGTGCCGCCGCCGGTGAGCTCGTAGCGGGCCAGCTCCTGGTTGGTGGTCTCGTCGACCAGCCGGCAGTGCGCGTTCTGCACCTCGAGGAAGTTCTGGCCGCTGTACGAGCTGACGGTGAACACGATCTGGGTGACCCGGCGCGGCACCTTGGTCAGGTCGACCAGGATGCTCTCGTCGTCCACGCCGCCCGCGCCGCCGACCAGGTTGTCGCCGGTGTGCTGCACCGAGCCGTCGTTGCTGACCAGGTGCGAGAAGAACACCACGTCGCTCATCGTCCTGCCGTCGTACAGCAGGGCGGACGCGTCCAGGTCGATGTCCTTCGGGCGGCGGCTGAAGAAGCCGCGCTTGCCCGGGGCGGACTTCCAGCCGAGGCCCATCCGGACCACGCTCAGCGTCCCGCCGTTGGACTTCTCCAGGCTGACGCTCTGCCCCTTCGCCAGGCTCACCGACACCCCGACCACCCCATTCCTCCGGGCTGCCCCGGCCTCTCGCACGCGACCGGCCGCGACAGGAGCGTCCTGGCCCCAGGCCGGTCGCGCACCACCCTACGCCGCCGCCCCGCCGCCCCGGTCCGGGACGGCGAGACTGTGGCAGAACCACGACATGGCGGCCGTTTCGGACCGCCCGGATCAGGCCATGCCGGCCTCGCGCATCTGGCGCAGCTCGCGCTTGAGCTCCTTGACCTCGTCGCGCAGCCGGGCCGCCACCTCGAACTGCAGCTCGGCGGCGGCGGTGTGCATGCGATCCGTCATGTCCTGGATCAGCTGGGCGAGTTCGGCCGCGGGCAGGCTCTTGGCGGGCTTCCGGTCGATGCCCAGCGACGGCACCGCGGCCTTGCCCTTGCCCTGCTGCCGGTAGCCGGTGGCGAGCAGTTCCTCGGTGTCGACGTCCTCGCCGGCCATGGTGGAGAGCAGGTCTCCGATCTTCTTCCGCAGCGGCTGCGGGTCGATCCCGTGCTCCTCGTTGTACGCCTGCTGGACGACGCGCCGGCGGTTGGTCTCGGAGATCGCCAGGTCCATCGCCGGGGTGATCTTGTCGGCGTACATGTGCACCTGGCCGGAGACGTTTCGCGCGGCACGGCCGATGGTCTGGATCAGCGAGGTGCCGGAGCGCAGGAAGCCCTCCTTGTCGGCGTCCAGGATCGCCACCAGCGACACCTCGGGCAGGTCCAGGCCCTCGCGGAGCAGGTTGATGCCGACCAGCACGTCGTACTCGCCGGCCCGCAGCTCGCGCAGCAGCTCGATCCGGCGCAGCGTGTCGACGTCGCTGTGCAGGTAGCGGACCCGGATGTCCAGGCCGAGGAAGTAGTCGGTGAGGTCCTCCGCCATCTTCTTGGTGAGGGTGGTGACCAGGACGCGCTCGTTCTTCTCCACCCGCTGCCGGATCTCGTGCACCAGGTCGTCGATCTGGCCCTCGGTCGGCTTGACGATCACCTCGGGGTCGATCAGGCCGGTCGGGCGGATGATCTGCTCGACCTGCCCGTCGCCGCGTGCCAGTTCGTACTTGCCGGGGGTGGCCGACAGGTAGACGGTCTGGTCGATCCGCTCCTGGAACTCCTCCCACTTCAGCGGCCGGTTGTCCATCGCCGAGGGCAGCCGGAACCCGTGCTCGACCAGCGTGCGCTTGCGCGAGGCGTCGCCCTCGTACATCGCGCCGATCTGCGGGACCGTCACGTGCGACTCGTCGATGACCAGCAGGAAGTCCTCGGGGAAGTAGTCGAGCAGCGTGTTCGGCGGCGAGCCCGGCTCGCGGCCGTCGAAGTGCATCGAGTAGTTCTCCACGCCCGAGCAGGTGCCGATCTGGCGGAGCATCTCGATGTCGTAGGTGGTGCGCATCCGCAGCCGCTGGGCCTCCAGCAGCTTGCCCTGCTTCTCCATCCGGGCGAGGGTCTGCTCCAGCTCGGTCTCGATGTCGCGGACCGCCCGCTCCATCCGCTCCGGGCCGGCCACGTAGTGCGAGGCGGGGAAGACGTGCACCGAGTCGTCCTGGCTGATCACCTCGCCGGTCAGCGGGTGCAGCGTGTACAGCGCCTCGATCTCGTCGCCGAACATCTCGATCCGGACGGCGAGTTCCTCGTACACCGGGAAGATCTCGATGGTGTCGCCGCGCACCCGGAAGGTGCCGCGGCTGAACGCCAGGTCGTTGCGGGTGTACTGGATGTCCACGAAGCGGCGCAGCAGGGCGTCCCGGTCGACCTCCTCGCCGACCTTCAGCCGCACCATCCGGTCGACGTACTCCTGCGGCGTGCCGAGGCCGTAGATGCACGACACCGACGCCACCACCACGACGTCCCGCCGGGTGAGCAGGCTGTTGGTGGCGGAGTGCCGCAGCCGCTCGACCTCCTCGTTGATCGAGGAGTCCTTCTCGATGTAGGTGTCCGTCTGCGGGACGTACGCCTCGGGCTGGTAGTAGTCGTAGTACGAGACGAAGTACTCGACGGCGTTGTTCGGCAGCAGCTCGCGGAACTCGTTCGCCAGCTGCGCGGCCAGCGTCTTGTTCGGCGCCATCACCAGGGTGGGGCGCTGGAGCTTCTCGATCATCCACGCGGTGGTGGCGGACTTGCCGGTGCCGGTCGCGCCGAGCAGGACGACGTCCTTCTCCCCGGCGCGGATCCGGCGTTCCAGCTCGGCGATGGCCGCCGGCTGGTCACCATTGGGCTGGAAGGGGCTGACGACCTCGAAAGGCGCCACGGACCGCTCGATACTCGTGATGGGACGCACCACTCCACGGTACGACCGGCCACCGACAGTCCGGACTACTTGGCGGAGTCCCGGGCCAGCGCGACCAGCCGGGAGACCGCCCGCAGGTACTTCTTCCGGTAGCCGCCGCGCAGCATCTCCTCGGTGAACACCTGGTCGAACGGCACACCGGACGCGGTGATCGGCAGCTCCCGGTCGTACATCCGGTCCGCCAGCACCACCAGCCGCAGCGCGGTCGCCTGGTCGTCGACCTGCCGCACCCCGCGCAGGAACACCGCGCCAACCTCGTCCAGCAGCGCGCCGTAGCGGCTCGGGTGCACCTCCTTCAGGTGCTCCAGCAGCACGTCGAAGTCGTCCAGCGAGGCGTTCGGGGTCTGCTCGGCCCGCGCGGTCACCTCGGCGTCGGTGTACGGCGGCGGCGCGGCCGGCAGACCGCGGTGGCGGTAGTCCTGGCCGTCGATCCGCACCGGGCGGAAGTGCCCGGACAGGCCCTGGATCTCCCGCATGAAGTCCGCGGCGGCGAACCGGCCCTCACCGAGCTTCTCCGGCAGCGTGTTCGACGTCGCACAGAGCTTGACGCCGTTCTCCACCAGCCGGCTCAGCAGCGTCGACACCAGCACGGTGTCGCCCGGGTCGTCCAGCTCGAACTCGTCGATGCACAGCAAGCGGTGCGAGCTCAGCGTCCGCACCGCGCCCTGGAACGTCAACGCGCCGACCAGGTTGGTCAGTTCGACGAAGGTGCCGAACGCCTTCGGCCCCGGCACCGCATGCCACAACGAGGCCAGCAGATGCGTCTTTCCTACGCCGTACCCGCCGTCCAGGTAGATCCCCGCCGGCCCGCTCGGCACCGGCGCGGACCGCCGGAACCACCCGCGCTTCGCCGGCTCCGCACCCGCGTTCAGGCTCGCCGCGAAACCCTCCAGGATCTGCACGGCCTCGTACTGGCTCGGCTGCGACGAATCCGGCAGATAACTGCCGAAACTCACGCCGGCGAACCGCGGCGGCGGCACCATCTCGGCCACCAGCCGCTCGGCCGGGACCACCGGCCGCCGAGAGGCGAGGGCTGTCACGGTACGGATTTCGGACTCCGAGGCAGGTGCAGACACAGACGATAAGCGTACAGGTGGGCCCGCACCCGGGGCGCGGGCGCTGGGGATGCGCCACCAGGGGCGCGGGGAACTGCGCGAAGCGGAAGGCTCCCGACGGCAAGATCGCGACGCAGGACAATGACCTGCACGTGGGCGCGACCCAGCAGGGGGCCTGGAAGACTCGGTGCCATGGAGCAACTTCTCGGCAGCACCCCCGGCACCCCCGGCACCCTGGAGTGGCTGGCCCAGGCGTACGCGTACCCCTCGGACACGCCCTGGCTGCGGGCCAACATGGTGGCGTCGCTGGACGGCGCCGCCCGGTTGGACGGCCTCTCGGACGGCCTGTCCAGCGAAGCGGACAAGCGGATCTTCGGCGTGCTGCGGGCGCTGTGCGACGTGGTGCTGGTGGGTGCCGAGACGGTGCGGGCGGAGGGGTACCGGCCGGGTCGTGCGCGGGCGGAGTTCGCCGAGCGGCGGCGGGCCGCGGGCCAGTTGCCCGCGCCGGTGATCGCGGTGGTGTCGCGGAGCCTCGACCTGGACCTGTCCGCCCCGCTGTTCACGTCCCCGCTGGTGCCGACGGCGGTGATCACCGTCTCGGACGCCCCGGCCGAGAAGCTGGCCCGGACCGCCGAGGTCGCCGATGTGATCACCGCAGGAACGGGCTCGGTGGACCTCCCCCGGGCGGTGGCGGCGCTCACGGAGCGTGGTTGGCGCCGGCAGCTCACGGAGGGCGGTCCCCGCTTGCTCGGGCAGCTCGCGGCGGACGGTCTGCTGGACGAGTTGTGCCTCTCGGTGGCCCCTCTGGTCACGGGCGGTGATTCACCGAGGATCGTGAACGGCCCGCAAATCGCGGACGTCCGGCGGATGCGGCTGGTGTCATTGATCGAGGAGAAAGGTTTCCTCTTCACCCGCTATCTGCGGTCGACCGATCCGGACCGCTCGCCGAGCGACCCCGCCCTCACCTGAGCCACTTCCTGACCGATGTGGACCACGTGTTCCATGTGGCGCGTGTGCAGCGTGAGGAATCCTTCCTCCGGGCACTATGAAGGAGGGGCTGTGGAGCCGGACCCGGGGGCCCGTACCAGCGAAGGGACTCGCGTGTTCAAGACCGTACTGATGATCGAAAAGGCACTCTCCGACGCCGACGTGGAACTGGTCACCACGCTCCACGGCGAGGAGAAGGTGTCCTTCGTCGTCCTGATGCAACCGCGCGGCAAGCAGGACGAACTGCTGCGTGCCCTGGACGATGTGGCCCTCGGCCATCTCGACCAGGCGGTGCACGAGCACGACGAGGCCGCCGGCGACGAACCGACCCTGGCCGGGGAGTCCCTGGAGCACAGCCTGCGCCACCTGCGCCGCTCCGGTGCGGAGGCGGTCGGCGAGGTGGTCGAGCAGCAGCCGCTGGTGCGTCTGCGCGAGGTGGTCGAGGAGTTCCGGGCCGACGAGGTGCTGGTGCTGACCTCGCCGCACTTCGTCGAGGAGTTCTTCCACCGCGACTGGGCCTCCCGCGCCCGGCACGAGGTCGGCGTCCCCGTCCTCAAGCTGTTCGCCAGCGACTCCTGACCGCCCTCCCGATTAGGGCAGAATCGTCCCGTGGCACCGCCCTGCAAGCGGGCCGCGGGACGACCCATTCCGACCTCGCCTGTACGGAGCAGCCTTGAACGACGCCGCGCACGACCTGCACGCCCCGCACTTCATCGGCATCGGCGGCGCCGGCATGTCCGGCCTGGCGAAGATCCTCGCGGTGCGCGGCGCCACCGTCTCGGGCAGCGACGCCAAGGAGTCGGAGACCGTGCGGGCGCTGCGCGAACTGGGCGCGACGGTGTACGTCGGCCACGCGGCCGAGCACCTGCCGGCCGGGACGAGCAGCGTGGTGGTCTCCAGCGCGATCCGCGCCGACAACCCGGAGCTGGTCGCGGCGCAGGAGCGCGGCGTCCCGGTGGTGCACCGTTCGGACGCGCTGGCCGCGCTGATGGGCGGCCGTCGGGCGCTCGCGGTGGCGGGCACGCACGGCAAGACCACCACCACCTCGATGCTGGCGGTCAGCCTGGGCGAGCTGGGTCTGGAGCCGTCGTACGCGATCGGCGGCGACCTGGACCTGCCGGGGTCGAACGCGCACCACGGCGCGGGCGAGATCTTCGTCGCGGAGGCGGACGAGAGCGACCGCAGCTTCCACAAGTACGCGCCCGAGGTGGCGATCGTCCTCAACGTGGAGCTGGACCACCACGCCAACTACGCGTCGATGGAGGAGATCTACGAGTCCTTCGAGACCTTCGTCGGCCGGATCGTCCCCGGCGGCACCCTGGTGGTGTCGGCCGACCACGAGGGCGCCCGGGAGCTGACCCGCCGGGTCGCCGGGCGCGAGGGCCTGAACGTGGTGACGGTCGGCGCGGCCGAGGACGCGGACGTGCGGGTGCTGTCGGTGGCGGCGCGCGGCATGACCAGCGAGGTGACGGTCGAACTGGGCGGCGAGCAGCTGGCGTTCACCGTCTCGGTGCCGGGCCGGCACTACGCGCACAACGCGGTGGCGGCGCTGGCCGCGGGCGTCGCGCTGGGCGTTCCGGCGGACGGGCTGGCGAAGGCGCTTGGCGCGTACACCGGCGTGAAGCGGCGGCTGCAGCTGAAGGGCGAGGCCCGCGGCGTGCAGGTGATCGACTCGTACGCGCACCACCCGACCGAGATGGCCGCCGACCTGGAGGCGATCCGCGAGGCCGCGGGCGAGGCCCGGGTGCTGGTGGTGTTCCAGCCGCACCTGTTCTCCCGCACCCAGCAGCTGGCCGAGGAGATGGGCCGGGCGCTGGCGCTGGCGGACGGCTCGGTGGTGCTGGACATCTACCCGGCCCGCGAGGACCCGATCCCGGGCGTCACCGCCGAGCTGATCATCGACGCGGCCCGTCGGGCCGGTGCGGACGTCCGCGCCGAGCACGAGTTCGCCGCCGCGCCCGCCGTGCTGGCCGCCCTGGCCCGGCCCGGCGACCTGGTGCTGACCATGGGCGCGGGCGACGTCACCAACCTGGGCCCGGAAATTCTGGCCGCCCTGGCGGACGTTGCACCTGCTGTCTGAGTCGAACGGCGAGCCCTGGAGAGTGTCGTGAGCTACGAGGTCGAGAAGTCCGACGCCGAGTGGCGCGCCGAGCTGAGCCCCGAGGAGTACCACGTGCTCCGCGAGGCCGGCACCGAGCGCCCGTTCGTCGGCGAGTACACCGACACCAGGACGGTCGGCGTGTACAGCTGCCGGGCGTGCGGGGCGGAGCTGTTCAGCAGCGAGACGAAGTTCGATTCGCACTGCGGCTGGCCGTCGTACTACGCGCCGCTGGCCGGGGACTCGGTGGAGTACCTGGAGGACAGCACGCTCGGGATGCGCCGGGTCGAGGTGCGGTGCAAGAGCTGCGGCAGCCACCTCGGGCACGTGTTCGAGGGCGAGGGCTACGGCACGCCGACCGACCAGCGGTACTGCATCAACTCGATCTCGCTGCGGCTGAAGCCCGCCGAGTAGGGCGCGACCACGCCCGCCCCCGTGGAAGACTGGTCGCTCTCGATCGGTCTGGACGTGGGTGGGGCGGGCGTGGCGCGGCGGCGGTCTTCCGGGGTGTGGTCGGTACTGGCGGAGGCGCAGCGTGAGCAGCACCGCCGCGTGGAGGCGCAGCGGAAGGCGGCGGCCGCGCAGCAGCGCGACCACGAGCGCGCGCAGCGCGAGGCGCAGCGGGCAGCGGCCCGGGGCGAGCGCGAGGCGCTGAAGGCGTACCAGCAGCAGCGGGACGCGGACGCGGCCCGTCGGACGGCCGAACTGGACGACCGGGTGGCCGAGTTGCGCGGCGTGCTGGCGGCGGGCCTGGCCGGGCCCGGGTTCTCGCTGGCGGAGCAGAGCCGGGGCGGGCAGGGCGCGATTCCGCCGTTCGACCCGGGTCCGCTGGGCACGCCGGTGCCGATGCCCGATCAGAACTGGTACCTGGTGCCGCCGTTGACGGGCGCGCAGGCGTACAACCCGGCGGCCCGCCGCCAGTGGGAGGAGCAGGCCGCGCACGCGCGGGCCCGGTTCGAGTACGACTGGCAGGCGGCGTGGGCGGCCGAGCAGCAGCGACAGCGTCAACTCGCCGACTACCGCGCCCAGTACGACGCATGGGCGGCCGAACGGCACCGGTTGCTGGCCGGGCAGAGCACCCAGGCGGGCCGGCTCGAAGCACGGCTGCGGGCGGGCGAGGCGGCGGCGGTCGCCGAGTACTTCGAGGCGGTGATCGACTGGCGGGAGGACTGGCCGGACGACTTCCCCACCGACGGCGAGACCTCCTGGGACGCCGACACCCGCCGCCTGGTGGTGCGGTGGGAGCTGCCCCCGTTCGACGTGGTGCCCTCCGTCGGCCGGTACCGGTACGTCCGCTCCGACGACCGCGAGGACGAGGTGGCGCGACCGGCCACCCAGCGCAAGGAGATCTACCGCGAGGTGCTCGCGCAGTGCGCGCTGCGGGTGCTGGCGGAGGTGTTCCGGGCCGACACCGGCGGGCTGATCGCCTCGGTCGGCCTGAACGGCGTCGTGGTGGCCCCGGACCCGGCGACCGGCCAGGAGGGCGACCGCTGCCTGCTGGCCGTCGAGGTCGACCGGGAGACCTTCGCCGGACTGGCGCTGGACCGGGTCGCCCCACTGGACTGCCTGCTGGAGGCGCTCGGCGGCCGACTCTCCGCCCGTCCCGAGAAGGCCGACACGGTGGCCGCGATCCCGGCCGCCGCGACCTCCGCCGTCGACGGCGACGAGCCGGACCTGTTCGCGATGGACCCGATCGAGTTCGAGAAGCTGATCGCCGAACTGTTCCGCCGCCGCGGCTTCCGCACCAGCACCACCGCCCGCAGCGGGGACGAGGGCGTGGACGTCCTCGCCGAGGACCCGGACCCGATCACCGGCGGCAAGATCGTCATCCAGGCCAAGCGCTACCGGCACACCGTCTCCCCCAGCGCCGTCCGCGACCTGGAGTCCACCATGCGCCGCCAGGGCGCCAACCGCGGCATCCTGGTCACCACCTCGGGCTTCGGCCCCGGCTCCCGCAAGCACGCCGAGGGCCAGCCGCTCACCCTGGTGGACGGCCCGATGCTGCTCACCCTGCTCCGCGAACACGGCCTCCCGGGGCGGCTCGGCCCCGCCGAGATCCCGGCGCAGCGCGCCGAGGAGCCGGCCGCCGTCGAGTTGACGCCCGGCCAGAACACCGTGCTGCCCGACGGCGAGGTGCGGGTGCGTTTCCGGGCCGGCGGCGCGGACGCCGACCTGACGCTGCTGCTGCTCGACACCGGCGGCAAGGTCCGGGCCGACGCGGACTTCGTCTTCTACCACCAGCCGACCGCCGAGAACGGCGCCGTCACCCTGGAGCCGGGCGACGGCAGCGCGACCGTCCGCACGGCGCGGCTGCCGGCCGCGATCCACCGGGTCGCGATCTCGGTCAACCTCGACGCCGACACCGACGCCACCTGTGCCGATCTGGTGGACCCGACCGTGGAACTCGTCTCCGGCCCCGCCCGCTGGCTCTTCCGCCCGCCCACCGACCCGGCCATCTCCGCGATGCTGGTCGCCGAGCTCTACCGCCACCCCGCCGACGGCTGGAAACTCCGCGCCGTCGGCCAGGGCTGGTCCGACGGCCTCGCGGGCCTGGCCCGCGACCACGGCGTCGAGGTGGAGTAGGGGCACCACCAGGGGCTCCCCTGCGCTACAGCGTCCGGCTGTGTTTCCACTCCTCCGCGCAGACCCGGTACCCGAACCAGTCGTTGATCGCGAGCATCGGCGCGTTGTCCCCGTCGTTGTTGGTGTACGCGGCCGCCAGCCCCCGTTCCTGGGCGCGCCGAAGCGCATGGGCCTTGGCGAGCTTGGCCAGCCCGCGCCCGCGGTGCGTGGAGCGGGTCGCGGTGAAGGCCGACCAGTAGTTGCGCCCGTCGGTCTGGGCCGCCGAGAACGCGACGGCCTCGCCGCCGTCGAGCACCACCGACGTCAAGGCGTGGTCCTGGTCGGGCCGTTGCCAGATCTCGGCGAGCCAGCCCTCGTAGGACTGGTCCTCCAGGGCGAGGTCGCCGGGTTCGGCGCGGGTGCCGTCGATGTCGACCAGGTAGATCGGGTAGGGGTCGTCCAGGAAGTCGGCGGCGGTGCGCAGTTCGATGCCGGCCGGGGTGGGCGGCAGCGGCGGGAGCGGGACGGTGAGGTCGCGGCCGGCGAACTGGGCGCGGCGGCCGCGGCGGTAGCCGCGCGCGGCGGCGAATCCGAGGGCTTCGGGGGTGCCGTCCGCCCAGCCGTGGACGTCGCGGACGTCGAGCGCGGCGAGTTCGCGTTCGGCGGCGGTGAGCAGCGCGGTGGCGATGCCCGCGCCGCGGTGCTCGGGCAGCACGCTGACGTTCAGGAAGCCCTGGTGGGGGGTGGTGCTCTCGGTGACCGGGCCGAACCTCGCGGAGCCGACGACCTGCCCGCCGCGTTCGGCGACCAGCAGGTGGTAGTGCGGAAGGCCGACGAGCCAGTTGGTCACCTCGGGCGTGATGACCAGGTGCGGTCGGCCGGCCCGGTAGGCCTCGGTGGCCCCGGCGGCGTCCTCGGGAACGAACGGGCGGATGTGGTACGGCATCGAAGTCATAGGCATGTCACGTTAGTCAGTCGTTCGCCTGCGCGCCGCTGAATTTCCCCCACCTGCGGGCCGTGGTGTTCAGTGGGCGGGAAAGCTCAAGTTCAGCTCTGAGTTTCCGGTGTCCCGCTTGGCACGGGGCCCGACCGGATACACCCTCGGCAGGGGGGACCGAGGCCGTCGAAAGGCCCGGCGGGAAGGGGTGGAATATGTCGTCGCACGGAATTCCGCGGCTGGGCACGGGTCTTGGCTGGCGCCCCGAGATCGACACCGCCGTCGAGCGGCTGCCCGGGCTGGACTGGGTGGAGGTGGTCGCGGAGAACGTCTGCGCCGATCATCTGCCGCCGTCGCTGGTGGCGTTGCGGGCCCGGGGCGTCACCGTCGTCCCGCACGGTGTCTCGCTGGGGCTCGGGGACGCCGCGGAGCCCGCTCCGGCGCGCGTCGCCCGGCTGGCGTCGGTCGCCGAGGCACTGGGTTCGCCGCTGGTCAGCGAGCATCTGGCGTTCGTCCGGGCGGGCGGTCTGGAGGCCGGTCACCTGCTGCCGGTGCCGCGGACCCGGGAGGCGCTGCGAGTGGTGGCGGCCAATGTGCGGATCGCCCAGCAGGAGCTGCCGGTGCCGCTGGCGCTGGAGAACATCGCCGCCCATCTCGCATGGCCGGGCGACGAGTTGACGGAGGCGCAGTTCCTCGCCGAGCTCGTCGAGCGCACCGGCGTGCACCTGCTGGTGGACGTCGCCAACCTGCACACCAACCGGGTCAACCTGGGCGTCGACCCGGCCGCCGAACTCGACCGGCTGCCGCTGGACGCGCTCGCCTACGTGCACGTCGCGGGCGGGGTGGAGCGTGACGGCGTCTGGCACGACACCCACACCCACCCCGTCACCGCGCCCGTGCTGGAGGTGCTCGCCGCACTGTGCGAACGCACCGACCCGCCCGGGGTGCTGCTGGAGCGGGACGGCGCCTACCCGCCGCCCGCCGAACTGTCCGCCGAACTCGACGCCATCCGCCGGGTCCATCGCAGGGCCCGTGCCCATCGGGAGGAGCCCGACCTTGTCCGAACGGGACGAATACCTGATCCGTGACCGTACCGACGCCGAACTCGCCCTGGCCCGCCGCCACTTGGCGGCACGCCAGGAGGAGCTGCTGACCGCACTGGTGGCCGGCGGCCCCGCGCCCGCCGGCTTCGACCCGGCGCACCTGCGCATCCAGGCCGAGGGCCTGCTCGCCAAGCGCCGCGAGACCGTCGGCCATCTGATGCCCGACCTTCCCGAGCTGCTCGGCGCGGACTTCGCGCCGCTGTTCCGCCGCTACGCCACCGACCGCCCGCTCGCCGGCGGCTACCGGGCCGACGCCCGCGCCTTCGCCGACTGGGCACTGGACGCCGCGCCCACCGCGCCGTGGCACCCGGCACTGCACCGCCTGCTCCACCCGACGGCCCGCCGCTGGGCCCGCCTGCTGCCGCGCCGCACCGCCCGGGCGCACGGGTAGCCGCCGCACCGCCGCCATCCCGCACCACCGCACGAAAGGACGTCGGGGGAATGTGGAACACCCAGTTCGTCGTGGCCCTGGCCCTGGTCGCGTCGGCCGTGGCCGTCGCCACGGTCTTCAACCGGCGCTGCCGCCGGGTCACCGAACCGAAAGGCCTGCCCGGACGCGGCATGCTGCTGCTGGAGGCCGCGTACCTGGCCGGCGGCCCGGCCCGGGCGGTGGACACCGCGCTGGTCCGGATGGAGCGCGAGGGCCGGGTGGTGATCTCCCGGGCCCACCGGGTGACGGTCACCGACAGCGAGCCGCGCGACGCCGTCGAGTCCGTGCTGATCACCGCGGTCGGCGGCCGCACCGGGCGGGACCTGTCCGTGCTGCGCACCTCCGTGGTGGGCAGCCCGGACGTGCAGCGGATCGGCGACCCGCTGGCCGCCCGCGGCCTGCTGCGCCGGCCCACCGCGATCAGGGCCGCCTGGCGGGCCCGCCGGCTGGTGGTGCTCGCACTGGTGGTCACCCTGGCGCTGGGCACGGCCGCCACCCTCCAGTGGCTGTCCGGGCCGGCGCGGGACTCAAGCGCTCCGCCGTTCTTCCCGTTCGGCGCGCTGGCCATGATCGCCGCGCTGTACCTGGTGATCGGGCGGCCCCCGAAGGCGCCGATCACGCCCGCCGGGCTGCGCCAGCTGCGCCTGGTGCGCGGCACCACCCCGTGGCGTCCGCGCGACGTGAGCGGGGAGCACGCCGCGCTGGTCGGCGCGTTCGCCCTGGACGGGGCCGCCGCGCTGACCGACGAGGAGCACCTGCTGCGCGAGGCGTTCGGCGGCGCCGTGGCCTGGCCGGTCCGGCTGACGAAGGCGGGCCGCCGGTCCGTCGGCAGCTTGGCCGGCGGGTCGGCGGCCGCGGGCAACGCGTGGTGCGGGGCCGCGTCCTACGCCTGCGGCTCGTCCTCGAACCACTCGGGCGGGCATTCGGGCGGCGGCCACTCCGGCGGCGGGCACTCGCACTCGTGCGGCTCGTCCTCCGGCGGGGATTCGGGCGGGCATTCGGGCGGCCACTCCTGCGGCGGCTCCTCGCACTCGTGCGGTTCGTCCAGCTCGTGCGGGTCGTCCGGTTCGAGCTGCGGGGGCGGCGGGGGCTGCGGTTCCTGAACGAATCCTGTGTCACAGTTCGGTATCGCGGCAGGTGGATCAGTTCCGTTTGCCGTGCACACGGGACTAGAACAAACACCATGTGGGTGCTGCTGCTGATCCCGACCTGTGCCGCCGCGGTGCTGTCCTGTCTGCGCCTGGTCCGGGTCGCCGCGATCGCCGACGCGCTCGTCGAGCACCTGCCGGCCGCCGACCGGGCCACGGGGATCGGCCTGTACGAGACCGCGTACCTGGCGGGCGGTCCGGCCCGGGTGGTCGATCTGGCGCTGGTCCGGATGGCCGGGCTGGGCCGGCTGCACCTGGCGCACACCGGGTGGACGACGGTGGTCGACCCGCTCGACCGGGGCCGGCTGGAGCGGGCGCTGATCACCGCGATCGGCCCCGAAGGCCAGTGCCGCACCGCCCAGTTGAAGGCCGCACTGGCCACCCACCCGACCGTCCGGGACATCGGCGACCGGCTCGCCCTGGCCGGGCTGGCGACGCCCGCGGCACTCCGGGACCGGGCCCGCCGAGCGGTCGGGCACGTGCGGTACGCGCTGCTCACGGCCGTCGCGATGCTGCTGGTCACGGTGGTGCTGAACGCCGACGGCCGGTCCGCCCGGACGGCCGTCGCCTGGTACGCCCTGCCGCTGGTGCTGACCGGCGGCACCCTGCTGATGGCCCGGGTCGACGTGCACGCCTACACCGCGTGGGCCGCCCCGGCCGGCCAGCACCTGCTGCGCGCGCTGGGCCGCCCGCACCTCTGCCGGGCCGGCGCCGCCGACGACCTGCTCACGGCGGTCGCGATGCGCGGCCCCGAGGCCGTCCAGGACCCGCGCCTGCGGGCCGCGCTGATCCATCGTTAGACCCGGCCCGCCGGGAGCCGGCCGGGCCCACTTCCGACGCCGCACCAGCGCGGTGGGACGACGGCTCCACCATCCCGGTCGACTACCGGCTGCGGCTGCCCGACCTGGTCATCGACGACCTGCAGAACGCCCCCGACCGCACCCCGACACACCGACAGCCGCCGCCGTGCCTTCGCAC
>NZ_JBHWID010000011.1:65306-250440 GCF_042732175.1 Kitasatospora sp. NPDC059795 | reverse complement strand
GGCCGAAGAACGCGCCGTGGGCCAGCGAGGCCACGATGCGGCCGGCGAGCATCACGCCCATGGTCGGCGCGACGGCGGAGAGCAGGTTCCCCACCACGAACAGGCCCATCAGGATCATGAGCATCGTCTTGCGGCTGATCCGGGTGCCGAGCACCGTCATCAGCGGGGCGCCGATGACGACGCCGATCGCGTAGCCGGTGACCAGGAGTCCGGCGGACGGGATGGACACCCCGTAGTCGCCGGCGATCTCGGGCAGCAGGCCCATGACCACGAACTCGGTGGTGCCGATCCCGAAGGCCCCGATGGCCAGGGCCAGGAGCGCGAGAGGCATGGTGTGCCGCCCTCCATACGATTGCTGTTGCGTCTTACGTGCTCCGACAATAGTTGCAGACGCGGGCAACGTGCAAATGCGGGTATTCGTCCATCGCCAATGGTGGGCGATGGCCGGTAATGCGTGGAGGGGCTTATCCTGGGGGCATGCACCTGGAAGGAGAGCCGCGCCCATGACTGCCACGGACCCCGCGCTGACCGCCCTCGCCAACGGCTGGGCCGCCCTCCACCTCCTGGCCGGCCGGATCGAGGCACACATCGAGCGCACCCTCCAGGCCGAGCACGACCTGAGCGTGCGCGAGTACTCGCTGCTCGACGTGCTCAGCCGCCAGCACGACGGCGAGGGCGGGCACCTGCAGATGAAGCAGGTCGCCGACGCGGTGGTGCTCAGCCAGAGCGCCACCACCCGCCTCGTCACCCGCCTGGAGGACCGCGGCCTGCTCTCGCGCTACCTCTGCGCGACCGACCGCCGCGGCATCTACACCGACGTGACCGGGCCCGGCCTGGAGCTGCTGGAAGCGGCCAGGCCGACCAACGAGGCCGCCCTCCGGGAGGCACTGGACGAGGCCGCCAAGAACCCTGAGCTGGCCCCGCTGGTCGCCACCGTCGAAGAAATGAACCTGTCGCGACGGCCCCCCGAGCCCGCCGCCACGCACTGACCGAACACGCCGACCGAACACGACGACCGAACACGACGACCGAGCACGACGACCGAGCACGACGAAGCCACGCACCGACGACCCGCGCCGGACGGCCGAAAATCGGGTGCGGGCGGCACCACTCGGTGGCTAGCGTCGGGGCTTTGCGAAAAACCGGTGCGGCGTGGGGCGGAACAGAATGAAGCGGTCCGATGGGCTGGGTCGGGCGTTCGGGGTGCTGTGGTCGGCGTCGGCGGTGTCGACGCTCGGGGACGGGATCGTCGCAGCGGCGGCTCCGCTGCTGGTGACGTCGCTGACCAGGGATCCGGTGCTGGTCGGCCTGTCGGTGTTCGTCCAGCAGCTGCCGTGGCTGGTGCTGGCCCCGGTCAGCGGGGTGCTGGTGGACCGGGTGGACCGGCGGCGGCTGACGGTGGCGATGAACGCGGCCCGGGCCGCGCTGACGGCGGTGCTGGCGCTGGCGGTCTTCGCGGGCGCGGCCTCGCTGCCGCTGATCTACGCGATCGGCCTGCTGCTGGGCAGTTGCGCCGCGCTCGGCGACAACGCGTCCTCCGCGCTGGTGCCCGCCGTCGTGCCGTCCGAGCAGCTGCCGAGCGCCAACTCCCGTATCTTCGGCGCGTATTCGGTGCTCAACAAGCTGTGCGGCCCGCCGCTGGGCGCGGCCCTGTTCGGGGTGGCGGCCGGGCTGCCGATGGCCGTCGACGCGGCGAGTTTCGCCGGCGCGGCCGCTCTGCTGTCGACGCTGCGCCTGCTGCCGCGCGACGAGCCGGAGCCCCGGGCCGGGGCCCGGCCGCCGATGCGCCGTCAGTTCACCGAGGGGGCGCGCTGGCTGTGGGGGCAGCCGGCGGTGCGGACGCTGACGCTGGCGCTCTGTCTGATGAACGTGACGCTGATCGCCGGGTTCTCCGTCATGGTGCTGTACGCCCGTGAGCACCTGGGCCTGTCGGGTTTCGGCTACGGCGTGCTGATGTCGTCGGGCGCGGTGGGCGGCCTGGTGGGCGCGGCGGTGGCGCCGCGTCTTCAGGCCCGGTTCTCGTCCTCGGTGCTGCTGCGGGTGGGCCTGGTGCTGGAGACGCTGACGCATGTCGGCCTGGCGCTGGCGGGTTCGGCGTGGGTGGCGGGCGCGGTGCTGGCGATGTTCGGCGTGCACGGCGCGGTGTGGATGGGCGTGGACCGGACGCTGGTGCAGCGGGCGGTGCCGAGCGAGCTGTACGGCCGGGTGATGAGCGTCTTCATGGCGCTGGCGGTGGGCGGTTCGGCCCTCGGCGCGCTGATCGGCGGGCCGCTGGCCCGTGCGTTCGGCCTGACCGGTCCGTTCTGGTTCTCGGCGGTGGTGATGGCGGCGCTGACGGCCTTCGCCTGGCGTCCGTTCAGTCGCTCGATCGACGACCGGGGGCCCGCCGCGGCCGTCCCGCGGGCCGCGGCGGTCGCCGACTGACGGTCGTGCCTACCGCCCCGCGCCGTCCCGCCTGCGATATACCTTGCGGGCAGTGGCGGCGGCGAGCGGGGCGAGGTGGGCGCGGGTGATCCGGCGGCGGGTGCTGGTCTCGGGCACGGTGCAGGGCGTCTTCTTCCGCGACTCCTGCCGGCGCGCGGCGGCGGACGCGGGCGTGGTCGGCTGGGTGCGCAACCTGCCGGACGGACGGGTGGAGGCCGTCTTCGAGGGCGACGACGGCCCGGTGGAGCAGATGGTGGCGTGGATGCGCCACGGCCCGTCCCGGGCGGTGGTCGACGGCGTCGAGGTGGTCCCCGAGCCCCTGGAGGGCCTGCTCGTCTTCGCCATCACCGACTGAGGCCGCTACTCCTCGTACGGCCACGTCTCGTCGGGGAACACCCGCGCGAACCAGTGCGGTTGGACGTCCCTCAGGCGCAGCGTCCGCCACCGCGTCGGGTCCTCCGGCACCGGCACCCCGACCTCGACGTCCGGCCCGTACGCGAACAGCCGCTCCTGGCAGACCCCGCACGGCGCGAGCACCCAGTGGCCCCGCCCCTCGTCGGCCGCGGTGACGCACACGGACGCCACCACCCGCCGCCCCTGCTTGAAGGCCTCGCAGATCGCCCCGGTCTCGTGGCAGAGCCGCACCGCGTTGTTCGGCGGCTCGGGCGCCGTACTCGTCAGCACCGTCCCGTCGTCCAGGCGCAGCGCCGCCGCCCCGGCCCACTCCTGCCCGGGAAACCGCCGGCGGGTCAACTCGATTGCCGCGTCCACAAGTTCCTGATCAACAGCCATGCGGGGCAGCCTAGCCGCCGGGGGCGCGGAAAATCTGCGCGTTTTCGCAGGCCGTGGGCCACACTTCGCCCCATGACGAATCAACTCGACGACCACAAGCGTGACTTGAAGCTCTACTTGCAGGACGCCCGCGAAGCGGTCCTGTGGAAGCTCGAAGGCCTCTCCGAGTACGACGTCCGCCGCCCGATGACCCCGTCCGGCACCAATCTGCTCGGCGTGGTGAAGCATCTGACGGGCGCCGAGGCCGTCTACTTCGGCGAGACCTTCGGCCGCCCCTTCGAGAACGCCCCGGGCCTGTGGGTCGCGGGCACCGCCGACGAGCCCAACGCCGACCTGTGGGCCCGCCCGGACGAGAGCCGCGAGACCCTGGTCGCCGGGTACCGCCGCGTCTGGGCCCACGCGGACGAGACGATCGACGCCCTCCCCCTGGACGCCCTCGGCCAGGTCCCGTGGCCTCCGCGCCTGCATCTCGGCCTGGGCCGGATCCTCCTCCACATGGTCGCCGAGACCCATCGCCACGCGGGCCAGCTCGACGTGGTCCGCGAACTCCTCGACGGCGCCACCGGCCTGCGCCCCGACGACCCGGTCCTCCCCGACGTCGCCCCCGACTGGTGGCCCGCCCACCGCGCCCGCCTCGAACAGGCCGCCCGCGAAGCGGCCCGGGCCGCGGGCGAGAACGTCCCGGCCTGAGACGCACCGCTGCCGGCCGCCCCCGGAGGAGGGGGCGGCCGGCGGCGGGTCCGGGGGGTGTCAGCTGTCGAAGCCGAGGCCCAGGGTGTCCATGGTCTTCAGCCAGAGGTTGCGCTTGCCGCCGTTGCGGTCGGCGCGGTCCAGCGACCACTTGGTGATGCCGATGCCGGCCCAGCGGACGGGCTCGGGCGGGAACGGCAGCGGCTTGCGGCGGACCATCTCCAGCGTGGTGCGCTCGGTGGGCTTTCCGGCGAGCAGGTCGAGCATGACCTCCGCGCCGAAGCGGGTCGCGCCGACGCCGAGCCCGGTGAAGCCGGCCGCGAGGGCGACCTTGCCGCGGTAGGCGGTGTCGAAGAACGCGGAGAACCGGGTGCAGGTGTCGATCGCGCCGCCCCAGGCGTGGGTGAAGCGCAGGCCCTCCAGCTGCGGGAAGGTCTGGAAGAAGTGCTTGGCGAGGGTCTGGTAGGTCTGCGGCCGGTGGTCGTACTCGGCGCGGACCTTGGCCCCGTAGTGGTAGATGGCGTCGTAGCCGCCCCACAGGATTCGGTTGTCCGCGGACAGCCGGTAGTAGTGGAACTGGTTGGCGCTGTCGCCGATGCCCTGCCGGCCCTGCCAGCCGATCGCGGCGAGCTGTTCGGCGCTGAGCGGCTCGGTCATCATCGCGTAGTCGTACACCGGCACGGTGTAGGGGCGGATCCGCTTGACCAGCGAGGGGAACACGTTGGTGCCGAGGGCGACCTGACGGGCGTACACCCGGCCGTAGGGGGTGCGGACGGCCATGCCGGGGCCGGACTCGGCGATGTCGGTGGCCTTGGTGTGCTCGTAGATGCGGACGCCGAGGCGCTCGCAGGCCTGCTTGAGGCCCCAGGCGAGCTTGGCCGGGTGGAGCATGGCCACGCTGTCCTTGTCCCACAGCGCGCCGAGGTACGTCGGCGAGTCGACCTGCGCGCGGACGGCGTCGGCGTCGAGGAGTTCGTAGTCGCCGTACTCCTTGGCGAGTTCGTACAGCTCGGCGAGTTCCTCGACCTGGTGGGGTTCGGTGGCGACGTCGAGTTCGCCGGTGCGCTCCCAGTCGCAGTCGATGCCGTGCTTGGTGACGGCGTCCTCCATGGCCTGGAGGTTGCGGGCGCCGAGCTGTTCGAGCGCGGCGAGTTCGTTCGGCCAGCGCTCGTAGCCGTTGCCGAGGCCGTGGGTGAGGCTGGCGGCGCAGAAGCCGCCGTTGCGACCGGACGCGGCCCAGGCGATCTCCTGGGCCTCGATCAGGACCACGTCGCGGCCGGGGTCGCGTTCCTTGGCGATCAGCGCGGTCCACAGACCGCTGTAGCCTCCGCCGACGACCAGCAGGTCGCAGCGCACGTCGCCGGTGAGTGCCGAGCGGGCCTCGGGGCGTCCGGGGTCCTCCAGCCAGAACGGGGTGGGCTTGGCGTCCCGCAGGGCGTGTACGGGGTCCATGTTCTCGGTTCCTTGCCTCGGGCCGGCCCGTCCGTGGGGGCGGTCGGGCCGGCTCTGCTGGTGCTCGCGGCAGTGAGCGGTTATCGGTCCTCGTCCTCGGCCGCCTCCGGGCCGAGGTTGATGGTGTAGACCTTGCGGAGCGTCTCGTGGACGGTCCAGGTGGTGCGGTCGCCTTCGCGCAGCACCGTGAGGTCGCCGGGGCCGACCTCCAGGACGGCGCCGTGGTCGAAGGCGATGGTGGCGCGGCCGCTGAGGACGACGAACATCTCGTCGGCCTCGGTGTCGGTGACCACCCCGGGGGTGATCTGCCAGATGCCGCGGATCTGTCGGCCGTCGGCGGACTCCCAGACCACCTTTCCGGTGACCTCGGGGGAGCCGGAGACGATCTGCTCGGGGTCGAGCGGTTCGGGTTCCAGCTCTGCGTCCGGGACGTGCAGGGCGAAGCTGTCGATCATGCCTCGACGCTATCCGTTCCGGCGTCGCCCGCGACCTTGTCACTGTGTGCCGAGTCCCACTGCGACCCTGACAGCCCGTACGCCCGGACGCCGGCGGCGAGGTCGGCCGCGCCGCGCTCGGCGGCGGCGGTCTCCCGGGCGGCCTTGCGCGCCGCCAGCAGCGGGTAGAGCAGCAGCGAGGCGCCGACCACGATCAGGCAGTACACGACGGCCTTGGAGCCTTCCTCGTTGTACTGCTCGATGGCGGCCCAGACGCTGACGGCGGTCAGCGAGAAGGTGATCAGGCCGATGCTCCACCAGCCGCCGGGAATCCGGTAGGGGCGCTCCAGCTCGGGCTCGCGGATGCGCAGCGCGATCAGGGCGGCGACCTCCAGCAGGATGCCGATGTTGGTGAGGAAGACGTCGAAGATCACCAGGTTGCTGAAGCTGGAGAAGCAGAACAGCGCGTAGATGACGGACGATCCGATGATCGACGCGATCGGCATCTTGTAGCGCTTGCTCTCCTTGGAGACCCACTTGGGCAGGTAGCCGTCGTGCGAGAGCGCGGAGGGGAGCCGGGAGTAGGAGGCGAGCAGCGCGGAGAACATCGCGACCGAGGCGAACAGGCCGCCGATGGTGACGGTGTACTGGAGCCACGGGCCGGCGAGTTCGCCGGCGATGTCGGAGAACGCGCCGTCCTGCCAGCTCTTCCAGCCGTTCTCGCCGTCCGCGCCGACCGCGAGGGCGCCCAGCGAGGGCAGCAGGTAGCCGATGATGATCAGCAGGACGGACCAGAACAGCGCCTTGGGCAGGTGCTTCTTCGGGTTCTCCATCTCGCCGGCCACGGTGGAGACCGAGTCCCAGCCGGAGTAGTTCCACATCACGATGAACAGTCCGGAGCCGAAGGCGTTCCAGGTGGACTGGCCCTGTTCGGCGGTCAGCGAGGAGACCGGGTTGATGCCGTCGCTCAGCAGGTGGTAGGCGCCGATGGCGGTGAGGATCAGCATCGGGGTGAGGCAGATGATCGCGAACACCACGGAGGAGTCGCCGACCCAGCCCGCGCCCATCAGGTTCACCAGCGTGAAGACCACGATGACGCCGACGCAGATCGCCCAGTTCAGGTCGACCTGGATGCTGCCGATCTCGAACAGCACGTGCTTGCCGGGCGCGACGGCCCCGATCAGGCTGGACAGGTACGAGGTGAACATGACGGGGTACAGCGCCATGTCGACGAAGCTGCACACCCACTGCAGCACGCCCTGCTGGAAGGCCCAGAACCGGCCGAGGCCGCGCTTGACCCAGTGGTAGTACCCGCCCTCGACGGGGATGGCGGTGCCGAGTTCGGCGCACACCAGGGCGTGCGGAACGCTGTAGATCAGCGGGGCGATCAGGATCAGCAGGATTCCCATGCCGGGCCCGGAGGTCGAGAACAGCGGCTCGATTCCGTAGGCACCACCCGAGACGCCGAAGAAGATCAGGGCGACCAGGGGAACCAGGCTCACGCGCTTGGGCGTTGCCCACCGGTTCTCCGGCGGGGCCACAGGGATGGCGGTCATTTTCACCTTGGCAATCTGGTTTCGGCACGAATGTGAGGTGCACGAGTCTGGTCGCCACTGTGACGTACGACAATCGTTCAATCTGTCAGGCGTCTTGTTGCCCCCCTGACACTCTGGCGGGCCCCGCCGAAAATCCGACGAGGCCCACATCATCGCTGGTCAGAGCCGGTTAAGCAGCGCTCACGCACCGCAACCGGCGTCCGCGAGCACGAAATACCCGGCCGAGGTCTCCTTCAATGTGTGAGTCACGAACAGGTTCCACAGCCCCATGGTCTGGTTGGAGCCGTTGGTGTACGCGTACCCGCCGCTCTGGTGGGCGCGGCCCGCGGCGACCTGGCTGTAGTTGTTGTCGGTGAAGCACCGGGGCGTGAACACGCTCCCGGCGGTGGTCGCCGTCACGGCCGAACTCACCGTCCCCACCACACCGTTGGCGTCCACCGCCGCCACCGTGTACGCGTACCCGGTGCCCGCGCTCAGGCCGCTGTCGGTGTAGGCGGTGCCGGTGGCGGCGCCGACCTGCACGCCGCCCCGGTACACGGTGTAGGACGCCGCCCCGGCCACCGCGTTCCAACTCAGCGCGGCCGTGGTGTCGGTGGTGCCGGTGACGGCCAGCCCGCCCGGCGCGGGCAGCCGGGTGCCGCCGCCGTTGTCGCCGCCGCCGCTGCCGTCCAGCCCCCAGAACAGCCCCGTCCAGTACGACGAACAGACGGTGCTCAGGAAGTAGGCGCCGCTCCGGCCGCAGTCGGCGGCGCCGCTGCCCGGGCTGACGGGCAGGCCGTGGCCCATCCCGGAGACGCTGTACAGCTGGACGGCCGGCCGGCCCGAGGCGTCGTCGTACTCGCTCAGCGTGGTGTTGCCGGGCAGCGACCGGGTGGCGGAGGCGGTCTGCGGGATGCCCCACACGTCGGTCCACTGGTCGCGCAGCTCGGTGGCGTTGACCGGGGCGACCGTGCTGTCGGAGCTGCCGTGCCAGATCGCCACCCGCGGCCACGGCCCGGTCCAACCCGGGTCGGACGCCCGGACCTTGTCGCCCCACTGAGCGGGCGTCAGGTTCTGGTTGGCGTTCTGGCAGCCGGACGCGGCGGCCTGCGTGGTGGCGCACTGCGCGGGCAGCCCGGAGGCGATCGAGCCGCCCGCGAACACGTCCGGGTAGTCGGCCAGCAGGTCGGCGGCCATGCCGGCGCCCGCGGACAGGCCGGTGACGTACACCCGTGACGGGTCGCTGCCGTACAGCGCGACCGCCTTGTCCACCATCTGCTTGACCGACAGCGCCTCGCCCTTGCCGCGGGTGTCCTTGGCGCTGTCGAACCAGGAGAAGCAGGACAGCGCGTTGTTGGTCGCGCCGGTCTGCGGGAAGACCACGGCGAAGCCCCAGCGGTCGGCGAGCTGCGCCCAGCCGGAGTTGTTGTAGTAGTCGCTCGCGGTCTGGGTGCAGCCGTGCAGCGCCACCACCAGCGGTTTGCCGGTGGCGAGCCCGCCCGGGACGTAGCTGTACATCGCCAGGTTGCCGGGGTTGCTGCCGAAGCCGGTGACCTGCCCGAGTCCGGCGGCCGAGGCCTGCGGCGCGCCGGTCAGCAGGCCGGCGGTCAGCACGGCTCCCGCGACCAGCGCCTTCGCCCAGCGGCCGATCCGTCCCGCTCTGCTCGTGTGTCCTGCCATGTGGGGGCTCCGCTCTCGCTGTGTGCTCGCATGCCGGGGTGGGGGGTGGCCGAGCACGGTTGGCGTGAATCATCGGCGCGGTCCGGACGGCCGCCCATGGCCCGGTGCACCACCGCAGGCTCGAACGGCATGGCGGCGGCCACCATTGAGCCCCCGTCGGCGCGCCGCGCCGATCATCGGACGGGCACCGCCCGCGCCTCCCACACCCGGGGACCTCGCCCGGGTACCGTTCACCGGGTCATGCCCACGATCACCGACATGCCGGATCCGACGCCGCGCCGCACGGTTCTGAGCACCATCATCCTTTCGTCGCCGTTCCTGCTGATCGCCCTGGCGGCGGCCGCCGACACCGAGACCCCCGCCGGCCAGCGCTACGACCGCTTCGTGGTGGCAGCCCCCGCGCTCGCCGCCGCCAGCTGGGGCCCGGTCGGGACGCTGCTGATCGGCGCCCTCGCGATGCTGACGGAAGTGGTGCTGGCCCTGATCCGGGAGGGCCAGGTCGGCGCGTCCGCCGGCTCGGTGATCGCCGCCACCCTCACCGTCACCTTCGCGGCCGCCTACACCGCCGCCCAGCGGGTGCGCCGCGAACACGACCTGGCGCTGGTCCGCTCGGTCGCGCAGACCGCCCAGCAGGTGGTGCTGCGCCCGCTGCCGGACCGCATCAACGGCGTCGACCTCGCGCTCTACTACCGGGCCGCCGCCGAACAGGCGCAGATCGGCGGCGACCTGTACGAGGCCGTGCGGACCCCGTTCGGGGTGCGGATCATCCTCGGCGACGTCCAGGGCAAGGGCCTGCCGGCGGTCGAGATGGCGGCGGCGCTGCTCGGCTCGTTCCGCGAGGCCGCGTACGACTGCAAGGACCTGCCGGCGCTCGCCAGCCGCCTGGAGACCGGCCTGCAACGGTACGCCGAGCGGGCCAGCTCGCGGGACGCCGCCGAACGCTTCGCCACCGCCGTCCTGTTGGAGATCCCCGACGACCGCCCCGAGGCCCACCTGCTCAACTGCGGCCACCCGTCGCCCGTCCTGATCCAGCCCGACGGCGTGCGCCTGCTGGAGCCGGACACCCCGCTGCCGCCGCTCAACCTGTCCGCGCTGGTCGCCTCCGACTACCGCGCCACCACCGTCCCGTTCGGCCCCGGCGACCGGGTGCTGCTGTACACCGACGGTGTCTCCGAGACCCGCGACCGCGACGGCGAGTTCTACCCGCTCGCCGAGCGCCTCTCCCGTTGGACCGCCGAACCCTCCGTCGAACTCCTCGACAGCCTCCGCCGCGACCTGCGCCGCTACGCGGGCGGCCCCGCCGACGACGACGTCGCCGCCCTCCTCGCCGCCCGCCACACCCCGAAGGGCGGCCCCACCTCGAACTGACGGACGGTAACCTCGGGGGCCGCCGCCCGTCGACGAAGGAGCCCCCGGTGCCCGAGGACCGTGCCGTACCCCCGCTGCGGATCACCGTGTTCGGGGCGGGCAGCATCGGCTGCCGCCTCGGCGGGGCGCTGGCCGCCGTCGCCGACGTGACCCTCGTCGGCCGCCCCGCCGCGATGGCCGAACTCGACCGCGCCGGCCTGACGTTGACCGGCCCCGGCGACCGCCGCCTGCACACCCGGCCCGCCACGGCGACGGACGCCTCGGCCGCCGCCGGCGCCGACTACGTCCTGGTCACCGTCAAGTCCGCCGACACCGCTGCCGCGGCCCGCGCCCTCGCCCCGCACCTGGACGCCCGCACCACCGTCATCAGCTTCCAGAACGGCCTCCACAACGCCCGCCTGCTCGCCGACGCCCTCCCCGCCCACCGCGTCCTGGCCGGCATGGTCCCCTACAACGTCGTCCGCACCGCCCCCGCCGCCTTCCACCAGGGCACCCAGGGCCACCTGATGCTCGCCCGCACCCCCACCCCGCCGACATCCCCCGCCGACCGGCCGCCCGCAGGGCAGAACCCCGCCTCCCCCGGGCAGACCGCCCCCACGACGCAGCCCCCCGCCGCATTGCACTTCCTCCCCACGCACCAGCCGCCCGCAGGGCAGTCCCCCACCTCCCCCGAACACGCCCCGTCCGCCGGGCAGTTCGCCTCGCGGTTCGCCGAGGCCGCTCGGGCCGCCGGTCTGCCGGTGGAATTGCGCGACGACATGCCGCAGGTGCAGGCGGCCAAGCTGGTGATGAACCTGAACAACGCGGTGAACGCCCTGTCCGGCCGCCCGCTGCGCGAACAACTCGGCAGCCGCCCCTACCGGTTGGTGCTGGCCCGCTGTCAGCGCGAGGGCCTGGCCGCACTGCGGGCGGCGGGTCTCCGCCCGGCCCGTCTCTCCCCCGTGCCGGCGGGGTGGATGCCCGCTGTCCTGCGCCTGCCGGACGCGCTCTTCCGCCGGCTCGCGGCGGCCAGTCTGCGGGTCGACGCCCGGGCCCGGTCCTCGATGTGGGAGGACCTTCAGCGTGGCCGCCGCACCGAGATCGACTCCCTCCAGGGCGAGATCCTGGCCCTCGCGGAACGCCACCGCCTGCCCGCGCCCGCCAACCGCCGCCTGCTGGAACTGGTCCGGGCCGCCGAGTCGTCCCCGACCCCGCCGTCCTGGTCCGGCCCGGACCTGCTGGCCGCCCTCGACGCTCAGGAGGGCTGACCGCCCGGATTCTCGACCCGCACGTTGTTGGTGCCCACCCGGCCGATCTGCAGCGCGATGCCGTGCACGTCGGCGCTGATCTCGTTGTGGATGGTGGTCACCTCGATCCGCGGCCCGCCGCCCTGCGGGGCGATCTCGTCGAGCAGGGCGCGCAGTTCGGCGACGGCCGTCGGGTCCTCGCGCAGCACGGTGAGCAGGCGCTGTTCCCAGTCCTGCCGGACGTTCTCGCGGACCTCGGGCAGCCCGTTCTCCTCGGCGTCCAGCACCTCGGCGTAGGCGAGTTCGATCCGCGCGGCCTCCACCCGGCTCTCCCGCCCACGGGTGAGCAGCCGTCCGACCCGGTCCCGCACCTGCCCCCACAGGTCGGTGGCCACCGCGCCGACCAGCGCCGTCGCCCCCGAGGCCGCCAGCTCGGCCAGTTCGGTCCCCACCATGTCCGCCGCCACCCCTCGTCGTTCCTGCTCTACCGCCCTTAGCCTAGTGACCCGAACCGTCAACCTGCCCACTTCTCCCGGAAGCTGACGCCATGACCACCCGATGGACCACCCACGGCGTCGAGCTCCTCCCCACCACCGTCCGCAAGCATTTCCGCCCGGACGCGGACGGCGATCCGTCCCGCGAGTGGCGGGCCCTCACCCTCCTCGACCGGCACGCCCCGGGCCTCGCCCCGCGTCCCCTCTCGCTCGCCGCCCGCACCGTCACCATGACCAGACTCCCCGGCGTACCCCTGCGCGGCACCGACCTCACCCCCACGCACCTCGACGCCCTGGCCCACGCCACCGACCGCCTCCTGCACGCCGTCCCGTCCGACGTCGCCGCCCGACTCCCCGCACGACGCTGGGACGTCGCCGCTTCGGTGGCCGCGATCCGCCACCGCACGCGGCACGCCTCGGCCCCGGCGCTCACCGCCGGCCTGCGCTGGCTGGCGGACGCGGAGTTCGAGCTGCTGGCGGGCAGCGCGGCGGCGGTGCCGGTGCTCGGACAGGCGGACGGCAACCTCGCCAACTTCCTCTGGGACGGCGCCGGGGTACGGCTGGTCGACTTCGAGGACTCCGGGCGCAGCGACCGCCCCTACGAACTCGCCGAGCTGGTCGAGCACATCTCCACCTGGGTCGACACCGACCTCGACGCCCCGGCCTTCCTCGCCCGTTTCACCCTCTCCCCCGCCGACGACGCCCGTCTCCTCCAGTGCCGCCGCCTGTTCGCCCTTCTCTGGCTGGTCTTCCTCACCGCCGACCCGGCCACCGAGGCCCGCAACCCGCCGGGCACCGCCGCCCGCCAGGCCGCCCGCCTGCTCGCGCTCCTCGACCGCTGAGACGCCGAACACCGACCGGTCTCTCAGCCCGCCGTGCCCGGTTACTGAAGCGTCTTCTTCAGCACCGTCGAACTGTGGCGAACCGTCATCCCCGCCTTCAGGTACAGGTCCAGCGCCCCGGTCGCCGAGTGCGTCCACAGTGTGCAGCTGCGCAGGCCCGCGGCGCGGCAGGCGTGGAAGGTGTGGCGGAGCAGGTGGCGGGCGATGCCGCGGTGGCGGTGGCCGGCGTGGACGGCGACGTTCTCCACGTAGCCCTCGCCGGTGGCGGGAAGGTCGAGGGACAGGGCCGCGCCCACGAGGTGGCCGTCGGCGAAGGCGAGGGGTGAGCGTTCGGCGGCGAAGCTGTCGCGGCGCACGGTGTGGGCGGCCCATTCGTCGAAGTCCCTGCGGCGCTGCTGCCATTCGTCGAACGCGTCCTCGACGAGCCGGTGCGCGGCCCGTTCGTCGGCGGCGTCGCCCGCGCGGAAGGGTCGTACGGTGATGCCCTCGGGCGCCGGCGGCAGCGCCTCGGGCAGGTCGTCGAGGTCGATGGCGAGCAGCCAACTGGTCGCGTCGGCGCGGAATCCGCGGGCGCGGAGCAGCGCGGTGGCGGCGGTGTCGCGGTCCGGGACGATCTGGGCGAGTTCCGCGGTGCCGCGTTCGCGGGCGCGTTCCTCGATCCACCGCAGCATGGCGGCGCCGATCCCGCGCCCGCGGTGTGCGGGGTGCACGTCGGCGTCGGTGCGCCGGTCCGTCCAGGCCCAGGCCGCGAGTTCGCCGTCGGGCGCGTGCACCAGCAGGGTGTCGGTGACGGGATCGATCCCGGGCCGGGCGAGGACGGTCGCGATCGCGCCGCTGTCGCTCACCGCGGTGCCGCCGAGAGCGCGTTCGCATGCGTTGACCAGCTGCTGGACCGCGAGCAGATCGGTCGCCGGCTCGATCGGCCGCGCGGTCCACCCTTCGGGAAGTACTGCCTGCGCCATCGGGTGATCACCTTTCTCGGAATTGACGGTCCGTCATATTCCGTGCACCAGCGCGGGCAGCTCCCGCATGTCGGAGCACAGGACAGTACCGTCCCCGGCGAGCGCCTCCGCCCCGGTCGGCCCGCCGGTGTAGCCGAAGCACCGCATGCCTGCGGCCCGCGCGGCCCGGGTGCCGGGCCCGCTGTCCTCCACGACGGCGCACGCCTCGGGCGGGTAGCCCATCCGCTGTGCGGCGTGCAGGAACAGGTCGGGCGCGGGCTTCCCCCGGGCGACCTCGCTCGCGCTGTAGATCCGTCCCTCGAAGTGTTCGTACAGGCCGGTCCGGCCGAGCGTGTGCCGCATCTTGGCGTGGCTGCCGCTGGAGGCCACGCAGGACGGCAGTCCGAGCCCGGCCAGTGCCTCCACGATGCCGTCGACCGGGGCCAGTTCCGCGTCGACGAGCTCCCGGTGGCGCTGCTCGAACCGCTGCTCCCACTCGGCGGCGGCCTCCGCGCCCAGCCGTTCGGCGACCACCTGCCAGCCGGCGGCGTGCGACCGCCCGATGAAGTGCCGGACGACCTCGGCCTCGCTGAGCGGCCATCCGAGTCGGGCGCCGACCTCCCGCTGCACGCGCACCGCGATCCGCTCGCTGTCCACCAGGACGCCGTCGCAGTCGAAGATCACCAGCTCGACCGGGCTGTTCGATTCGATCATCCGCTCAGCATATTGCGCGGGTTCGAACGGCCTTCCCCGCCACGGAAATTGAGTTGCCGCCGCCCGGAGCATCGATCACCATCGCCGCATGGACTTTTAGTGGATGCCACGCAGTATCAGCAGCTCTGTCGCGCGACCGCCCTCGCCGCCCCCTGCCGGGCCCCGGGGCGATGACTCGCGCCCTCGTGTGCACCCGCCGAACCGCGGGGGCCCGGTCCGGCCTGCGCGCCGGCCGCTGAGCGCCCCTGCCGAGTCCTGAAAGCAAGTCAACCTTCATGCATACCGATCGCAAGGCCCTGTGGGCCGTGCGCCAGTCCGCCCTGCCCGCCGTCGTCCGTCCGTGCCCGGACTGCCCCGGCACCCGGCACCGCCCTTCGGGAAAGATCCGGGTCAACGCGAGCGGCAAACTCCTCGACGTGTGGCTGCTGTTGAGCTGTGTCAACTGCGACCGCACCTCGAAGGCGCCCGTCCACGAACGCGTGCACGTCTCCACGCTGGAGCCGTCCCGCCTGGTGTCGTACGAGAACAACGACCCGGCCGTGGTGCGGGAACTGACCATCAGTGCCTCGCTCGCCGCCAGGAACAACTACCGCCTGGACTGGGACGGCACCTGGGAGTTGGACGTCCGCACGCCGCTGTACGCGCTCGACTCCGTCGTGCCGCTGCGGATACGGGTCGCCTTCGACCTGCCCGCGCCGGTCCGGGTGGAGCGGCTGCTGATGCTCGGGCTCGGCCTCAGCCGGCCCCGGGTGCGGCGGATGCTCGCCCACGGCCTGGTGCTGCTGCCGCCGGGCCTGGGCGCCAAGGCGCACCGGGACTTCGAGTTCACCCTCCACCGTCCCGCCACACCGCCGTCCGTCTCCGCCGCCGACGTGCCGGCCCCCGCCCGGTGGCCGCACGCGGAGCCCCTCGGGGCGTAACGTCACAGCCTCCCGGGGCGGCGTCGACACCCGCCCCGGGAGGCCGTGCCTCCCGCATCTCAGCCGAGCGTCAGCCAGGTGATCCCGGCGCGCTTCACCTCGGCCTGCTCGGCCTCGTCCAGCTCGGCCCGCCCGGTCGCCTTGCGCAGCAGCGTCGCCCGGTCCCAGCCGAGCGCCGCCCGCACCGACGCACCGTCGGCCGCCGTCAGCAGCAGGGCTTCCAGCACGTCGGAGGCCTGGTCCGTCAGCCAGGCCGGCCGCCCGAGCGCATCGGCCAGGTCGAGCCCGTGCACGACGAGTTCCACCACCCGGGTGATCATGAACTCGGTGAGCAGCATGGGGTCGCCGTGCCGGGTGCGCACCACCCGCGTCCCGGCCTCCGTCCCGAAGCTGGCCGCGACCTCCCGCCAGGTCCGCCCGAACTCGCCGACGGGATCGGCGCCTTCGCCGGCCGTGCCCCGGGCGAGCGCGATCCGTGCGCTGTTGGCGGCGGCGTCGAACCGCTCGTCAGGACGGTAGTACCCGACGGCGTCGACCTCGGCCCGCTCGGGTTCGGGCGCGGCCAGCATCGCCTCCACCCGCCCGACCGCGACCCGCACGTGCGACAGCAGTTCCACCGCCGTCCACGGCTCGCACCGGGTGGCCCGCGCCCACTCCCCGTCCGTCAGGCCGGCGATCGCCGCCCCGAGCGCCTCGGCCTCGGCCCGGAACGCCTGCTCCACAAGTTCCTTCTGCATGCCGACGCACGCTACCCGCGCCCCGCCGCGCGTCCGACACCGGCCGTCCGGCACCGCCCGTCGCCCGCCGCCCGTCCGGCAGCGCGTGGTGCGGGGTGCGGGTCAGCTGCGGCTCGGCGTCCGGATGGCCAGTACCGCCATGTCGTCGTGGCCGTCGCCGGGGTGCTGGTCGGCGAGGATGCGCACCAGTTCGTCGAGCGGCCGGTCGGCGTGCGCGGCGGTGAGCCGGGCGAGCGCGTCGAGGCCCTCGTCGATGTCCCGGTCGGGGCGTTCGACCAGGCCGTCGGTGAAGAACACCACGGTGGCGCCGCTCGGCAGCGGATCGGTGTGGTCGGGCCGGGGCACGGCGGGATCGACGCCGATCGGGATGCCGGGCTCGCCCTCCAGGTACCAGGTCCGCCCGTCCGGGCCGAGGACCAGCGGCGGCGGGTGCCCGGCGGTGCTCCAGTGCACCGTCCAGCCCGGGCCGGCGGCGGGCTCGATCCGGGCCAGGCACGCGGTGGTGACCGGCAGGTCGGTGATGTCCTCCACGGTGCGGTCGAGTTGGGTCAGCACCGAACTGGGCGGGCTGCGACGGTCGTACAGCAGCGCGCGCAGCATGTTCCGGGCCTGCGCCATCGCGGCCGCGGCGTGCAGGTCGTGGCCGACCACGTCGCCGATGACGGCGGCGCACGCCCGGTCCGGGAGGATGACGGCGTCGTACCAGTCGCCGCCGACGCCCGCCGGCTCGGCGGCGGTCCGGTACACGGCGGCCCCTTCGAACGGGGCCAGGTCGGGCAGCGTCGGCAGCAGCAGCCGCTGGAACTGCGCGGCGCTGTCCCGCATGTAGCCGAACAGCCGGGCGTTCTCGATCGCGATGCCGGCCGCGCCCGCGAGCGCCCGCACCACCTCCTCGTCCGCCGGGTCGAACGGCCGCCCGTCGCGGCGCTCCGACAGGTACAGGTCGCCGTAGATCTCGCCCCGGACGGTGATCGCCACGCCCAGCAACGTCCGCATCGGCGGGTGGCCCGGCGGGAACCCCACCGACGACGGGTGCGCGCCGATGTCCGCAACCCGCAGCGGCTCCGGATGCCGGATCAGGTGCCCCAACACCCCGCGTCCGCTCGGAAAGTCGATCCCCGCCAGCGCCGCCCGTTCCTCCTGCGACAGCCCCGCCGTGACGAACTCCTGCAGCCGGTCCCCCGACGGCGCCAGGATCCCGAGCGCGCCGTACCGCGCCCCGGCCAGTTCCATCGCCGTCGTCACGATCCGGTGCAGCACCACCGGCAGATCCAGGTCGCCGCCGATCGCCAGCACCGCCGACAGCAACCCCTGCAGCCTGTCCCGCGCGGCCGCCAGCGCATGCAGCTGCGCCGCGATGTCGTCCACCTGCTCCCCCGCCACCGGCACCTGCTCCGACATCGGCGTCACCTCGCTCACCGCCCCCACGGTACGCACCCCGCCACCCTCCACCCCGGCCAACACGCGCTGCGCCCCCGCACCGCGCCGCCGTCGACGCCGCCCTCACCAGAGGCCTCACCAAAGCCCTCACCGAGCGCCTCGGCGGTATGAGGTCGGTCCTGTGCTGACGGTCGTACGGGCGCCGGGTATGAGCAGTGAGGACGAGATGGCCGCCTGCTTCTCGGGCGGCGAGCTGTCCAGTCGGAGGTTCGGTCACCACCTCCCGTCCCACCTGGCGGCAGCCGTGCAGACCGAGCAGTTGCTGACGCATCCGGACCTCTCCGACCCGGGAGCGAACCTCGCACGGTGCGCTCTGCCGATCCCGCAGGACTGCCGGGCCGGGTGGACGCCGAGCTGCCGGAGCGTGCCGGCACCGGGCATGACGGTGTAGTCGATGCCGCCGACTGCCACGGGTGCCCGACCGACGTGCACACCGCCAGGCAGTCGATCTCGCCCGCCTCGACGCGGCGGATCTGGCGGACGAGCTCGCGCACGTGCTTGGGGGAGCCCGCCCAGCCGCAGGACGGCACGTCCGCCTCGGTGAGGCCGCGCACCGACAGGTGCAGCCTGATCTCGGTCATCGGCGCATCCGTTCGACTCCGACAGCGACCGACCGTCTCCCATTGCAGCAAGCCGGTCCCCGTGCCGTCCAAGGGGTTTCGGGCCGGCCCTGACGTCCGCCGGAGGGGTTTGCGCTCGCGACTGGAGCCGGGCGTCGGCCTCGGGTCGGGGCGTCCGGGGGCAGCACGGCCAGGTCAAACACGTCCGCCATCATGAACGTCGCACCCGATCAATTCGGTTGAACGGCCGACCCACCGTCCGAGACAGTGGCGTGCACCCGAACCGAGCTGGTCCCGGAGTGCGCAGCGCCCTCTCGACCCAGGAGACAGCATGACCGCGGTCCGACCCGAGCCCATCCCCACCGAGCGGCTGATCCTGCTGCCCCTACAGGTCTCGCACGCCGACGAGATGGCCGCCGTGCTGTCCGATCCCACGCTGCACGCCTTCATCGGCGGCGCCCCCGACACCGCCGACGCCCTCCGCGCCCGCTACGAACGCTGGTCGGCCGGCTCCCCCGACCCCGCCGAGTCCTGGTGCAACTGGGTGATCCGGCTCCGCAACGACGACTGCCTGGTGGGCACCGTCCAGGCGACGGTCACCGCCGACGACCGCGGGGCCACCGCCGAGATCTCCTGGGTGGTGGGCACCTCCTGGCAGCGCCGCGGCATCGCCACCGAGGCGGCCCGCGGCCTCG
Source organism: Kitasatospora sp. NPDC059795 (assembly GCF_042732175.1). Taxonomy (NCBI): domain Bacteria; kingdom Bacillati; phylum Actinomycetota; class Actinomycetes; order Kitasatosporales; family Streptomycetaceae; genus Kitasatospora; species Kitasatospora sp. NPDC059795. The sequence goes on along the minus strand of NZ_JBHWID010000011.1, from coordinate 231,496 downwards.
TCGACTGGCTCCGGCAGCTCCCGGTGCACGCGGTCGTCGCCCACATCGACCCCGACCACCGGGCGTCCGCAGCCGTCGCCACCGCCGCCGGCCTCACCGCCACCGACCAGTGGCACGACGGGGAGATCCGGTGGCACCTGACCACCGGCTGACCCTGCCCCTCGACGACGACCGCTTCGTCCGTGCCCACTGCCGCGACTTCCTCCACGCGCTCACCACGAGTCGGCGCAGCGAGGTACTTCAGGCCGTCGACATCCGCGTCCGGGAACGGCTGCCGGCACCCGAGCGGGAGCTCCTCGGGTACGACGCCGCGCGCTGAAGGCCAGTCAACTCCGACCCGATCGAACGCAGTTGCGGCAGACCCCCCGTGACGGTGATGTCGGAAAGCTGCCAGCCCCCGTCCACCGGTCCTGCTGAACTGGCCGGACTTCACCAAGCCCGGCACAGGACGGACTTCATGACCTCGACCACCACCGCCTCGCACCCCGGCGCGGCCGACCGCCGCCCGGCCCGATCTCCCGCGCGGCAGTGGCTGCCGGTGTGGGCGGTCATGCTGGGGATCTTCTCGATCGTCACGACCGAGATCCTGCCGATCGGCCTGCTCACCACGATCGGCGCCGACTTCGCCGTCTCCGACGGGATGGCGGGGCTGATGATGACGATGCCCGGGATCCTCGCGGCGGTCTCGGCGCCGCTGGTCACCCCGGCCACCGCGCGCTTCGACCGCCGGGCGATGCTGTGCGCGTTCATGGCGCTGCTGGCGCTGGCGAACGGCCTGGCGGCGGTGGCGCCGGTCTTCTGGCTGGTACTGGTGTCGCGCGCGATGGTGGGTGTGACGATCGGCGGCTTCTGGTCGATCGGGGCCGGTCTCGCCGGGCGGCTGGTGCCTGCGCACGCGGTCGGACGGGCCGTCTCGGTGATCTTCTCCGCCGTCCCGCTGGGGTCCGTGCTCGGGGTTCCCGTCGGAACGTTCATCGGCAGTGCGGCGGGTTGGCGGACGGCGTTCGCCGTCATGGGCGCGCTGGCGCTCGGCGTGTTCGTCCTCCTCCTGCTGGCCGTGCCGCCGCTGCCGCCGACCGAGGTCACCCGGCTGAGCGTGCTGGGCGGACTGTGCGGCCGGCTGAACGTCCGCTTCGCCCTGCTGCTGACCTTCCTCGTCGTACTGGCCCACTTCGGGGCCTACACCTACGTGACCCCGTTCCTCGAACAGGTGACGCGGGTGGGCCCGAGGGCGATCACCGCGTTCCTGCTGCTCTACGGAGTGGCGGGCGTCCTCGGCAACTTCCTCGGCAGCGCGCTGATCGCCCGCCGCCCGCGGGCCGGTTTCGGTGCGGCGGCCGCCCTGCTCGGCGCTGCCGCGCTCCTCCTGCCGGTCCTGGGCCACTCGCCGGCCGGGGCGCTGGCGCTGCTGTTCGTCTGGGGCGTCGCCTACGGCGCCGTCCCGGTCTCTTCCCAGACCTGGTTCGCCAAGGCGGCGCCGGACGCGCCCGAGGCGGCGTCGGTGCTGTTCACGGCCTCGTTCCAGGCGACGATCTCGCTCGGCGCGCTGGTCGGCGGAGGCGTCGTGGACCTCACCTCGCCCGCCGCGGTCATGACCTTCGGCGGCGTCACGGCCGGACTCGCCGTCCTGGCCGTGTGCGCCCACTTCGTCCGCGGTCTCAGCTGGCCGCCCGCGCCCTGAGGGCGGGTCAGCGGTCCCAGGAGCGCGGCCGCTCCATGGCCTCCCACTCCGGGCGGAGCAGGGAGAGCACCGCGAGGTCGAGCCGTCGCCCCCGGTGGATGCACGCGGAGCGCTTGACGCCCTCGTGCGTGAAGCCGGCCCCGGCGAGCGCGGCGAGCGCCGGGGCGTTGGTGGTGTGCGGTTCCGCGTCCAGGCGGTACAGCGGGAGTTCGCCGAACGCGAAGTCGACCGCGGCGTCGACGGCGGCCCGCGCGTAGCCGCGGCCGCGGTGCTCGGGGTCCACGAGGAACCGGATGCGGGCGGTGCCGTCGGCCATGCTCTGATCGCCCAGGAACACCGCACCCACCGGGGTGCCGTCCTCCCGCAGGACGAGGAAGTTGTCCTGGTTGGTGTCCTCGATGTCGCGCTCGATCCGCTCGCGCATCGCCGACAGCGGCGTCGGCCAGTTCCCCCACTCGTAGGCCACCGACGGCTCGTTCCACCAGGCGTGCAGCAACTCGGCGTCGTCCACGTCGATCGGCGCGAGGGTGATGGCGGGCAGGGCATTCGTCCTGGTCATGCGCAGATGGTAGGCCACCCCCTCCCGTTGATCACCCGGTTTTCCGCCCGCCGTCACGGCAGCACGAAGCGCCACATGTCGCGCGGTTCGCCGGCGACCTCCTGGTACGCGGGCACCAGCGTCTCGCGCCGGTAGCCGGCCTTCTCGGCGGTGCGCAGCGAGCCGGCGTTCCACGGCTCCACGAACAACTCGACGCGCGGAAGCGCCAGTTCGCCGAGCGCCCACGCCGTGACGGCGTTCAGCCCGGCGAGCGCGACGCCCCGGCCCCGCGCGCCGGCCGCCACCCAGTAGCCGGCGGTGGCGAAGCCGCGCAGCGGCAGTTCGCCGACCCACAGCCCGACGTTGCCGACGGCCCGCCCGTCGGGCGCCTCGATGACGAACGGGTAGCCCGTCCCGATCTCGGTGCGCATCCACTGCCGCCGCACGAACGCGTCCGCCTCCGCGTCCGAGTAGGGCGCGGGCACGGTGGTGATCAGCGGGATGTACGGGTCGACGGAGGCCTCCCGCAGCAGTTCCCGGTCCGTCAACTCCCAGCGGCGCAGCCGGAATCCGTTCTCCGCCGTGATCTCCGGCATCACCCTGGGCAGCATCTCCACCGGCCCATCCTGTCCCACCCGCCGCACCGGCAGCCAATCGGTTTCGCGACCGTCCGACGGCCCGGAGGCTCCGGGCGTGTCGCTACGGTCGGGCGGACAGGTCCGGGTACGGCCGGAACTGGAGCTGGAGCGGCGGAGCCATGTCGCCGAACGACTCGAAGAACGCGCTCGGCCGTCGCACCTCTCCCGCCGCGCAGGCCCGAACGCCCGAGTGCGACGCGGTGAGCCAGGGGCGCGTGTCCCCGCCGAGGTCGCCGATGGCGCGCGCCGCCGAGGCCCTCGCCCTCGTCCCGGACGTGCCGACCCAGCGGGCGGAGTACCGACGCCGCTGGGGCCGCTGACCCACACCCGCCGAACCGACCTGTCAGCTTTTCGCATGACAGATCGTCAGATCGGCGTAGGGTGCGAAGGAACCACCACGCACCACGCCTCAGGGGGCATCACCATGACCGATTCGCCGCTGCTCGACGTCCTGGCCCGCTTCCGCCGGGCCATGCTCGCCATGGACGCCGACGCGCTCGCCGATCTCTACGCGCCGGACGCCGTCCATGAGTTCCCGTTCCGCTCCCCGAGCTTTCCGGCGCGCTACGAGGGGCAGGACGCGATCCGGGCGGGTTACGGGGCCGCGTGGTCGGCGACTCCCGCCCGGCCGACGGAGATCGAGGAGACCGGCCTGCACCACTCGACCGACCCGGAGGTGCTCGTCGTCGAGCAGACCGTGCGCGGCGAAATCGCGGGCAGGGACGGCGAGTTCGCCATCCCGGGGCTGCTGGTGCTCCGGGTCCGCGACGGCCTGATCGTCCACGCCCGCGACTACATGGACGCCCTCGCCGTGTCCGGCGGGCTCCACGACCGCACCGAGTGAGCCCTGCGGGCGGCCGCGACGCATGAGCACGCCCGGGCCCGCAGCGCACGGGCACGCCCGGGCCCGCGGCGCAGCGACGTCGCCGGCCCGGCTCTCCGCGCAGCGGTCAGCGCAGCGCGGCGGACCCCGAACCCGTGCGAACGGCCCGCAAGGCCCGTTCGACCGTCTCCTCCTGCTCCCCGACGGGGGCCACGTACCCGACGACGCCCCGCGCGGCGTCCTCGCCCAGCGCCCGGGTGATGACCCAGGTGGCGAGGTACTGGGAGGCCAGGCAGCCGCCCGCCGTGGCGATGTTCCCCTCGGCGTGGAAGGGCGCGTCCAGCACGGTCACGCCGCGCGCCTCGACGAAGGGCCGGCTGGTGAGGTCGGTGCAGGCGGGCATGGAGTCGAGCAGCCCGAGCCGGGCGAGGACCAGCGAGCCCGAGCACTGTGCGCCGATCAACTGCCGTGCGGGGTCGAGCGGCAGCCGCGAGATCAGCCGGTCGTCGGCGACGACGTCCCGCGTCTTCACCCCGCTGCCGATCAGTACGACGTCCGCCTCGGTGACGAACTCCATCGGGCGCTGCCCGGTCACCTCCACGCCGTTCATGGAGGTGACCATCGGCGTCGGCGTGGTGAGGAACGCCTCCAGGCCGTCCTTGCGGCAGCGGTTGATCATCGCGGACGCGATGAAGCTGTCGAGTTCGTTGAACCCGTCGAAGGTGACCACGGCTACCTGCATCACAGACTCCTCCAGAGGACGCGCGAGGCCCCAGTCTCCCCGAAGGTCTCTCCGAAGCGCCGCCCAGGGAGGAGCGTCAGCCGACCGGCAGCCTGCGCAGGTTGCGGTCGAAGACGGTGAGCAGCAGGAACACTGCGGCGGCGGCCAGCATCACCAGCGCCAGCCGGTGCATCCCGGCCGTGCCGGCGTGCGTGCCGTACGCGGCGGCGGTCGCGGCGGCGGCGACCATCGAGCCGAGGTAGGCGAAGGTGCGCAGCAGTCCGGCGGAGGAGCCGGTGCGGGCGGGGTCGGCCTGCTGGAAGACGGCGTTCTGCAGGGCGAGTCCGTTGGCGCCCTGCGGGATGCCGAAGACGACGGCGAGCAGCAGCAGCGCCCACAGCGGGCTGTGCACGCCGAGGAGCAGCATCAGCGCGCAGGCGGCGACCTGGCCGATGCCGCCGATCAGCAGGGTGGCGCGGATGCCGCCGCGGCGGCCGGCGAGGACGGAGACCCCGATGCCGACCAGGAAGGTGGGGGCCTGGACGAGTCCGGCCTGCAGGGGTGTCAGGCCGAAGCCTTCCTCGGTCCACTGGGCGAAGCCGTACAGGAAGGCGTACGCGCCGATGTACGCGGCGAGCGCGCGGGCGTAGGTGAGCAGCAGCGGGGCGTTGCCGCCGAGCACCTTGAGGTCGATGAACGGTTCGGCGGCGCGGCGTTCCCGGACGGTGAAGGCGGCCGCGGCGGCGACGGCGGTCACCGGCAGGTACCAGCGGCCGGGGTGCGGGTTCATCAGGAACAGCAGCAGCGTCAGCAGCAGGACGGCGAACAGTGCCATGCCGGGCAGGTCGATGCGCTGCACCAGTGCGCCGCGGCGTCGCGCGGGGTCGGCGGGTTCCGTGCGGGGCAGGCGGAGCGCGCCGAGGACGACGGCGAGGACGGACAGCGGGACGTTCAGGGCGAAGGTGGCGCGCCAGCCGCCGAGGCTGGTGAGCAGGCCGCCGAGCAGTGGGCCGATCACGGCGACGGTCTGGTTGGCGACGGCGAGCAGGGTGAGGATGCCGGCGGGGCTGTCCTGTCCGGTGCGGCGGGACTCGGCGCGCAGCAGGGCCATCGCGGCGGGGTAGCCGGCGCAGGTGCCGAAGCCGAGGACGACCCGGGAGGCGATCAGTACCCCGAGGTTGGGGGCGAGGGCGCCGACGACGCCGGCCACGCCGACCAGGGTGGTCGCGGACAGGAACAGCCGGCGCGGCCCGAACAGGTCGATCAGTCGGCCGACCACGGGCTGTCCGAGCGCGGTGGCCAGGTACAGCGCGGACACCAGCCAGGCGGTCTGCGCGGGCGAGGCCCCGAGCGCGGCGCCGATCGGGACGAGCGCGACGGCGATGATCGTGGAGTTGATCGGGTTGAGGACGGATCCCAGCACCATCGGCGGGACGAGTCGCCGGTCGAGGGCCGGCGCCTGGACGGCGGCTTCGCCCCGCTCGGCGGTGCTGCGGCTGGTCATGGGCGGTCCCCCGGGGGTCGGTTCGGGCGTGCGCGTGCGGCGGCTTCCGCCGAAATCAGCACCCTCGGGCCCGGAGGAATCGGCACCCTCGGGTCCGGAAGAGCCTGCGTCGGGTCCGGAAGAGCCTGCGCCCTCAGTCGTGCCCGAGCCGCTCCAGGACGGCCATCGCCGCGATCACGGTCTGCCGTTCCGCCTCGGTGCACTTGGCCTGGAGTTCGGCGGCCAGCCATTCGCCGCGCGCCCGCCGCCCGTCCTCGGCGCGGCGGCGGCCCTCGTCGGTGAGGACGATCAGCATCCGGCGGCCGTCGTCGGGGTCGCGGCGGCGTTCGACCAGGCCCTGTGCGGTGAGGGCGGCGATGGTGGTGGCCATCGACTGGTGGCGCATGCCTTCGGCGACGGCGAGGTCGCTGGTGGTCAGGCCCTGGCCGTCGCTGTCCAGCAGCCGTCCCATCGCGGACGCCTGGGTGAGCGTCAGGTCGCCCGTTCCGGCGGCGGCCCGGATGCGACGGCGCAGTCGGCCGATCACCGATCGCACCTGCTGCGAGGCCTGCACGGCGGACGGCGTGGCCTCCCGGTCTTCACTCATGGGGTCAGCCTAGGTTCCCGGCGCCCGAATGTACAGTTTGCCTGTACATTCGGGCGCCGGGAACACCGGATTCCGTTTCACGCCCGCCGGGGACTCACGGGGCACACTTCGGCGCCCGGAAGCCGCCCATCTCCGCTTCGAGCAGCTCGGCCAGCCGCAGCGGGGTGCGGTCCTCGAACATCGGGCCGATCAACTGCACGCCCACCGGCAGGCCCTCGGGCGACGGCCCGGTCGGCACGGCGGTGGCGGGCAGGCCGGGCATGGTCGCCAGGCCGGCCCAGACCAGCTGGTCGAAGTACGGGTACCCGGTGCCGTCGATGTCGAGCACCCGCCGCAGCGGGTCGGGGTGGTGGTCGTGCGGGAACGCGGGCGTCGGTGTGATCGGGCACACCACGACGTCGTAGTCGGCGAACAGCTGCCGCCAGCCCTGCCGGTGGAGTTCGCGACGGGCGTTCACCGCCATCCAGTCGCCGTGGCCGATCACCATGCCGCGCAGCCGCGCCGCGTCCAGGCTCCGGTCGTCCGGGCTCAGCCGGGCGGCGCGGGCCCGCAGCTGTTCGAGCGGCGTCTCGATCGGGAAGTGCGCGGTGGAGCCGGAGAACAGCAGCTGCAGGTAGATCCCCGCGGCGTCGGCGAGGTCGGGCAGCAGCGGACTGTGCCGGTCGACCCGGGCGCCTGCGCGGTCGAGGGTGTCGGCCACCCGGTTCAGGCCCGCGCGGACGGCGGTGCCGGTCGGGATGAACGGGTGGTCCTCGACGACCAGGACCCGGAAGTCGGCCGTTCGCTCGTGGCGGGCGGGCGGCAGCGTCACCCGGTACGCCACGCCCCGGGTCAGCGGGTCCGGTTCGGCCATGATGTCGAGCAGCAGCGACAGGTCGCGGGCGGTGCGCGCCATCGGGCCGACGACGGCGAGGTCGTGCTCGGTCGGCAGGGCCGGCCCGGGCGGCGGGACCATGCCGCGGCTCGGCGTCAGTCCGAGGCTCGGCTTGTGCGCGTAGATCCCGCAGAAGTGCGCGGGGGTGCGCAGCGAGCCGCCGAGGTCGGAGCCGATGGACAGCGCGCCGAAGCCGGTCGCCAGCGCCGCCGCCGAGCCGCCGGAGGACCCGCCGGAGGTGCGGCCGCGGTCCCACGGGTTGTTGGTGGTGCCGTGGATCTCGTTGAAGGTCTGGATGTCCTGCAGCCCCAGGGGCACGTTGGTCTTGCCGAGCACCACCGCGCCCGCGCCCTTGAGCCGCGCCACCTGGAGCGCGTCCTCGGCCGGCCGGAAGTCCCGGTACGGGGGCATGCCCCAGCTCGTCGGCAGCCCGGCGACGTCGAAGCACTCCTTGACCGTCACCGGGACGCCGAGCAGCGGCCGGTCCTCGCCGCGGGCGCGGGCCTCGTCGGCGCTGCGTGCGGCGGCCCGCGCCCGGTCGAAGTCCGGCAGGCAGATCGCGTTGATCGGCTTGTCGTCCCGCTCGATGGCGGCGATCGCCGCGTCGGTCAGTTCCGCCGACGTCACCTCACCCGCACGCAGAGCGGCGAGGAGCTGTTCGGCCGATTGAAAGTTCCACTCCATGAATCCGACCGTACTGACCCCTCGACGAGGGCACGAAAAACTGATTCGCACAACGAGGAAAGAGCCCGAGTATCCGCCAATTCGGCACCCGGAGGCGGAAGTTCACTCCGCCCCGGGGTGCCTTCAGGCCAGTTCCAGTCCGTAGTCCGCCAGCCAGCCGCGCACCTGGGAGCGTTCGGCGTGGGCCAGCGAGCCGCCGGTGAAGCGCGGGTCGTCGGTGACCTCGGCCAGGCAGCCCGCCGGGGGCACGAAGGTTTCTGCGTCCTCCGTGGTCTCGAACTCGGCCTCCGCCAGCACCAGTCCGAGCAGCCGGCCGTCGAAGACGTCGATGCCCAGCGGCGGGACGCTCAACCGGGTCTTGGTCAACTCCCGCCCGGGCAGCGCGTCCAGCAGCAGCGAGTACTCCTCGCCGGACAGGTACATGTTGGTGATCAGGCCCTGCACGGCGCCGGTGGTGCCGGGCGGCGCCGGGGTCTTCTGGGTCAGTTTGTGGGCGCACTCCCCGGTGTCGATCCGTTCGACGTGGCGCAGCCGCAGCCGGGTGCCGTCCACGTACCGGTCGGTGATCAGCCGGGCGCAGGTGACCGCGCCGGGCGCAGGGACCCGGGCGAGCAGGAAACGCCGCTCCCGCTCGACCCGCGCGTACCTGCTCCCGCCTGCCGAGCCCGCCCCCGAGCCCGCCCCCGAGCCCGCTCCCGTACCGGGCGCCGTGGCGTGCGATGCGCCGCCGTGCCGCCCGTCGATGTCCTGCGCCCCCATGCCGTGTCTCCCCGTTGCGCGTCGTGCCGCCGCGCCCGCGTCGCCGGTGGCGGCACGATGCGCGGTCTCCCCGTCGGCCGCCCGGTCCCGGGCCCCCGTCCCGCCGGGGGCGGCCGGGCCCAGCGTAATGCGCGAACCGTCCCGGGGCGGGCAGATGTTCCCCATCTACGCCGCTCGGACTACTGGTTGAGGGTCGGGAACAGGTCCAGGAACGGCTGCGTGGTGACCGACATGCCGCGCCCGAACGGGTCGTCGAAGTCCCAGATCAGGAACAGCAGGAAGCCGATCAGCGCGCTGAACGTGCCGGCCAGCACCAACTCCCGCCCGGAGCGCCGGATCTGGAGCGCGAACAGCATCCCGATGGTGACCACCGCGCCGATGATCAGCCCGAACCAGACCACCCCGGGCATGGTCGGACCGGTGTTGCCGCCACGGGAGTTGCGGGCCTCGTCGGCGGTGGCGATCCGGTCCATCATCGCCTGGTACGCCTGCGCCTCGATGTCGTTCTGCGGCGTGCGGGCCGCGACGTCGGTGCGCAGCTTGGCGAGCAGATCGGTGCCCTCGGGGGAGAGTTCCCCGTGGGTGCGCATGTGGTGCCATTCGGTGTCCACCACGAACGAGACGTAGGTGTCGACGTCCTTGGCCACCGTCGCCCGGTAGTCGGCGGGGAACACCTCGGCGCGGGCACTGACCTCGTGCAGGGCCTGCGCCTCGCGCTGCACGTCGTCCTGCGCGGACGACCGGGACTCCCAGACGCCGGCGATCGCCAGGCCCAGCACGATCGCGTACACGACGCCGATCATCATGGTGATGTACTCGATGACGTCGGGCGTCTCCGAGGTGTCCTCGTGGAGATCGGCCTTGCGGTGCCTCAGCAGCACGACCGCGACGACGACCAGGCACGCCCCGGCCATCACGATGGCGAGCGCCACCCATTCGGACATGACAGGTCCTCTCCTGTTGTTCGGATCAACAACTCGGCTGAATGAAACGAGACTTGACGATGCGTCAGGACCGGCCGCGCCGCCCGGCGGCGGCCCGGGACTTCCCGCTCGGACGCAGCGCGGCCGCGGCGATGACGGCGGGGACGGTGACCACCAGCATCCGGGTGGTGGTCGAACTGCCGTGGCGCTTGGGCGCCGTGGCGTGCAGCAGCGGGGGCGGCAGGTGGACGGACGCCTGCGGCGCGGGCCGACTCGGTGCGGGGCTCGGTGCGGGCGTCGGCGGCGCGGGGGTGGGCGGCGCGGGCGCGATCGGCGCGGCGCTGCGGGTGGGTGCGGGCTGCGGCTTCGGCGTGGGTGCCGGAGCGGGGGTCGGCGTCGGACTCGGGGTCGGCGTCGACTCGACTGTCGGGCTCGGCTTGGGAGTTGGCGAGGGCTTGGGGGTGGGCTTCGGAGTCGGGGTCGGCGTCGGACTCGGGTGGCAGTGGTGCCCGTCACCGTGCCCGCCGTGATCGCCGTGCCCGTCATGGTCGCCGTGGTCATCGCCCCCGCTGTGGCCGCCCCCGTGGCCCCCCTTGTCCCCCTGCGGTGCGAGCGCCCCCGGCCCTATCGACTGCGGGCGCAGCGGGAGTTGGACCTCCGCCCCGGCCTCGGCGTCCACCTCCACGTGGGCCCCGGCGGCGTCGACGGAGGTGTGCACGTGGACGCAGATCTCCAGCCACCGCCCGTCCTCCCCCTCCCCCGCCGTGGTGTCCGTCCGGGCGGTGGTCTGGGCGGCCCCGGTGAGCACCGCGCACACCACGACGACCCCGGCGAGTGCCCCGGCCGCCCGGACGGCGCGGCCTCGGCCGCGAGCAGGGCTGCGGGTGGGGCTGTGGGCTGGGCTTCGGGCTGGGCTTCGGGCTGGGCTTCGGGCTGGGCTTCGGGTGGGTAAGGTCTCCGCCGCATTCCCGCTGTTCGCGGGCGGCCGGTCGTTCCGCTGCATGGGCGTGGTCCAACCTTCCTGTGGCTGTGGACTGTGGCTGTGGACGAGCGAACTGGCTCCGCGTCGTGCCGGAGCGCAGTCGAGGGTGCATCGGAGGACCGGTGCCGTTCCGCCGCAGAAACGGAACAGCATGATCAATCCGACGCACCCTCAACTCGGTGGACCGCCGTTTGGTTACGGCCTCCGGCGGTCCACCGTGATCTTCTTCGTAACAGCTCCCGGCCCCTGGCCTCAGCGGACGGCGATCTCCACGTTCTCGAGCACGCCGAGCGCGTCCGGCACCATGATGGCCGCGGAGTAGTACGCGGTGACCAGGTAGTTGATGACGGCCTTCTCGTCGATGCCCATGAAGCGCACCGACAGGCTGGGCTGGAACTCGTCGGGGATGCCGGTCTGGTGGAGGCCGACGACACCCTGGTTGTCCTCGCCGGTGCGCAGGACCAGGATCGAGCTGGTGTTCTCCGGGGTGATCGGGATCTTGTTGCAGGGCAGGATCGGGACGCCGCGCCAGGCCGGCACCTTGTGGCCCTGGATGTCGACCGTGTCGGGGTACAGGCCGCGCGAGTTGAACTCGCGGCCGAGCGCGGCGATGGTCTTGGGGTGGGCGAGGAAGAACTCGGAGTCGCGGCGGCGGCTGAGCAGCTCGTCCAGGTCGTCGGGGGTGGCGGGGCCGGAGTGGGTCTGGATCCGCTGGTTGAAGGCGCAGTTGGAGAGCAGGCCGAACTCGCGGTTGTTGATCAGCTCGTGCTCCTGGCGCTCGCGGAGCGCCTCGACGGTGAGCTTGAGCTGCTGCTCGATCTGGTTCATCGGGTGGTTGTACAGGTCCGCCACCCGGGAGTGGACGCGCAGCACGGTCTGTGCGATGGACAGCTCGTACTCGCGCGGCTTGAGCTCGTAGTCGACGAACGCGGTGGGCAGCTGGAACTCGCCCTCGTGGCCCGCGGACATCGCGATCTCGGCCTCGCCGAGCTCGTTCTGGCGCTGCAGCGGCAGGCTGGCGAAGTCCCGGATGTGGGCCTGGAGGCTCTCGGACTGGGCGAGCACCGCCTGGAAGTCGGCCCGGCTGAGGGTGAGCAGGGTGCCGGCGGTCTTGGCGGTGGCGGTGTAGTCCCAGCTGGCGTCGGCGTCCAGCAGGGCGTTCTCCCCGAAGCGGTCGCCGTCGCCGAGGACGCCGATCACCGCGTCGTCGCCGTACTTGCCGCTGGAGATCTGGTTGATCTTGCCGTGCGCGATCAGGTGGATCTTGTCGGACGGGGTGCCGCGCTCGGCCAGGGTCTCCCCGGCCCGGAACTCGCGCTGCACGCACCGGTCGGCGATCGCGGACAGCACGTCGTCGTCCTCGAAGCCGCGCAGCAGGGCGAGTTCACCGAGCTCCCGGGGGATGACGCGGACGTCGCCGCCGGTCTGGATGAACTCGATCCGGCCGTCGCCGACCGTGTAGGTCAGGCGCCGGTTGACCCGGTAGGTACCGCCGGAGGTCTGCACCCAGGGCAGCATCCGCAGCAGCCAGCGGGAGGTGATCTCCTGCATCTGCGGCGCGGACTTGGTGGTGGTCGCCAGGTTGCGTGCGGCGGCGGTGGTGAGGCTGGTCTGCTGGCGCTGCGCCTGCTGAGTCTCCGGGCTGCTGTCCACGGACATTGGGCCGGGCTCTCCTTCGTCTCGCCACGGACCTGACGTCTCGTCAGATCCATGGGTGTATTGGGGTCTTGGAAAAGAGTCAAGGGGGATGGCCGAGGGGATCGGAGGGACTTCGGGTCACCGGCGTCACCGTGCCGCCCACCGCCTCCCGAACAGTAGATCTTCGCCACTCCCCGCACCGCCCCCGCAGCCCACGGTGCACCCGATCAGGTGAACATTGCCCCCAGAAGGATTGGGATCGACTCCGCCCTGTTTGCCATCCGACTGACCTCGCGGCAACTCAGGTTGACCGCGAACCACCCGCCCCTCACGTCACATCCGCCACCCGGCGGCCGGATTGACGCTCCGTCAACCCATCTCGGACTGCGCCCGCAGCAGGACCTCGCCCGCCTCGGTGCGGAAGTACAGCACCGACCGTCCGGTGCGGCGGCGCTGCACCAGCCGGGCGTCGAACAGCACCTTCAGGTGCCGGCCCACCGAGCCCAGGCCCTGCCCGGTCAGCGCCACCAGCTGGGTGGTGGTCTTCGGGGCGCCGAGCAGCGCCAGCACGTCCGCCCGGGCCGGGCCGAGCAGCCGGCCCAGCGCCTCGGGGGCGCGCGCCCGGCCGGCCTCGGCCAGCACGCCGGAGCACGGGTACACCACCGCGTACCGGCCGGCCCGGACGGCCGAGGTGTCCCAGCAGACCCAGCTCTGCCGGGGCGTCACGGGGACGAACATCAGCTGCGCACCGGCGAGTTGCCTCGGCGGGTGGTCGTGCGCGGTGATCTGCAGGCGACTCCCGCCCAGCCAGCGCATCCCGGGCCGCAGGTCGGCCAGCGCCGCGGCCCACCCGCCCCGGCCCAGCTGCGCCGTGCGGGCGACGATGTCGGCCTCGACGGTGCGCCGGCGCTGCGGCCAGGACGGGAGCACCGCCGTCGTCCAGGTCCACTCCAGCAGGTCGGCCGTCCGGGCGGGCAGGTCGTCGCGGCGCAGCACGTCCGGCAGCGGCCCGCCGCGGGCCTCCGCCAGGTCCTCCCGCGCCGTCCGGGCCGGCGTGCCGCGGACCTGCGCCAGCTCCTCGGCGAACTCGGCCTCCGCGACCGGTGCGGCCGGCGCGGACCTGGGCGTGGGCGTGGGTGTGACGAAGGTGGCGTTCCACGACCCGCCGATCGCGGTGCGCACCAGTGGGGCGGTCACCGGGTCCGCCGCCAACTGCCACCGGTACGCGGGCAGATGGACGTCGAGCCAGCGGCGTTCGGCCGGGTTCCCGCCGACGCCCCGGTGCAGCAGTTTCAGTGCGGCAAGGGTCTCCGCCAGCGGGGAGACGACGAACCGGCTGCCGACGAGCGTGTCGGCGCCGACCTGCCACCCACGCCTTCGGGTTGCACGGCTCCGGCATGCTCGCCATGCAGGGCGTCGGCGCCGCCCTCGGCGGCGCCCTGGCCGAACGGACCTCCCCCGCGACCGCGATCGCCGCGCTGGCCGCCGCCTCCCTCGCCGTTACGCTGCTCCTCGCCCCCGGGCTGCGCGCCCGAGGCGAAGCACCGGCCTGAAACCTCTGCTCTCCCTGCAATTCATGTGCCTTCCGGCCCCTAATTCCTCGCTCTTCCGTCCCGCCCGGGCTGACGGGCCGTCAATTTCGCCGACCCGGGCCGACGGAAAACCCTTCGGCGAGTGCCGGGAAATCCTCGCCCTTCACGCCCGAACTGCCCTCCGGGGTCCGCCTGCCTGCGTCGGCCCTATTGACCGGCCGGATGGTCCGCCGCATACTCCCCCTGTCGCCGGAGGCCGGTGGAACGGATTATCGCTACCTGGAGGATCGGAATTGGCTGGGCCGTGGGAGGGACTTCCGCGCGAATTGTCGGCCGAACTCGGGGCGGAGCAGCAATCCTTGGCCGCCGAGATCATCCGCGAGATCAGATGCTCCCTCCCGGAATTCGCCCGCCCCATCTCCGGCCAATTCGGCACCGGAATCCAGCAGGGCCTGGAGACCGCGCTCGCCGAGTTCGTCGACCGGCTCGCCGGCCTGCCCGCACCCACCCCGCGACAGCTGCGGAACTACCGGGCGCTCGGCCGCGCCGAGTTCGCCGAGGGCCGCAGCCTGGACGCCCTGCAGGCGGCGTTCCGACTCGGTGCCCGGATCATCTGGCGCCGCTACGCCCGGGTGGCCCGCCGCCTCGGCCTCGGCCCCGAACGGCTGGTCACGCTCGCCGAGGCGGTGTTCACGCACATCGACGAGGTCACGGCCGCCGCCGTCCGCGGCTACCTCGACGCCCGCACCGACCGGGCGGGCACCCTCGCCCGGGCCCGGCACCGGCTGCTCGCCCTCCTGCTGTCGGACGCACCGCACACCGGACCGACTGCCCCCGGACCGGCCGGCACTGGGCCGACCCGCACCGGATCGACTGCCCCCGGACCGGCCGGCACCGGACCGGACGCCGCCGACCTCACCGACGCCGCGCAGGCCGCCGAGTGGCCGCTGCCCGCCCTGCTCGCCGCCGTCTCGCTCGACCCGCGCACGCCCGCACCCCTGCCGACGGCCCGTCAACCACTGGCCCGCATCGCCTCGTTCGGCTCCCGCCCACCGGGCGACGGCCGACTGCCCGACCACGTCCTGGCCGACCTGGAGAGCCCACAGCCCCACCTCCTGCTGCCCAATCCGGCAGCCACGCTCACCGACCCGCGGGTCGCCGCCGCCCTCCAGGGGCGCGGCGCGGTGATCGGCCCGGCCGTCCCGCCGGCGCTCGCCGCGCAGTCGCTGCGCTGGGCACGCCTGCTCCGCGCCTCCCTCCCGAATGCCCCGGACCAGCCGGTCGACTGCCGCGACCACCTCACCGATCTGCTGCTGCTCACCGATCCGGCCCTGGTCCGGCTGATCGCCGAACGTCGCCTCGCCCCGCTCGCGCCGCTCACCCCCAAACAGCGCGACCGCCTGGCCGCCACCCTCCTCGCCTGGCTCCAGACCGGTCGCGGCACCGCGCCCCAGGTCGCCGCTCGCCTGGGCATCCACCCCCAGACCGCCCGCCAGCGCCTGCACCGCGTCCACCGCCTCTTCGGCCCGTCGCTGGCCTCCCCCAACACCCGCCTGGAACTGGAAGTGGCCCTCCGCGCCACCACCTCGCCCTGACGGCCGGCCGCTCTCCGGGTGTCTGTCGGCCGGTCGTCCGTTCTCATGCCCACCACCGCAGTTCCGTGGATCACTCCGAACACCCCGATCTGGCAAGGCCGTTCGCAGGCGGATACCATCCGTCCCGGAACGGATCTTGCTGCACGGGGGAGGCATGAGCATGCTGGACGGACTGGACGAGTTCTGCGAGCGGGCGCTGACGGAGCACGCGTGCCCGTCGCTGAGCGTGGCCGTGGTGCAGGGCGACGAGGTGGTGTTCGCGCGGGCCTACGGGCTGGCCGACGTCGCGGAGAACCGCGCTGCGACCCCGGAGACCGTCTACGGTCTCGCCTCGATCACCAAGGCGTTCACCGCGACGGCCGTCTGCCTCGCGGCCGACCGCAAGCTGCTCGACCTGGACGCGCCCGTACCCGGCGGCGACCCGTGGCCGCCCACGCCGCGTCAGCTGATGCAGCACCGGGGCGGGTTCCCGTCGTACTACGACTTCCAGTACGACGCCGATTCCTCGATCGACTTCTCCGCCTACCGCCGCCAACTCCAGGCTCCTGGCGGCGAGTTCGAGTACTCGAACCACGGCTACCGGGAACTCGGACTGCTCCTCGAACAGGCCACCGGGCAGCCGCTGCGCACCTTCCTGCACGAGCAGGTCGCCCGGCCGCTCGGCCTGACCTCCTTCGACCTCGGCCCGACCTACGCCGGCCCCGCGCCCGCCGCGAGCCGCTACACCCCGGACGGCCGCGTCTACCCGACCTGCTACGACAGCCACCCGTCCGCCGGGGCGGGTTGGGCCAGCGCAACGGACATCGCGCTGTTCGCGCGCCGCTCGGCGGGCCTGCTGCACCCGGCCACGGCGGCGGCCGTCCTCGACGGCCCGGCCATCAACGACCGTCTCGGGTACGGCTTCGGCCGGGTCGTCCAGCGCGGCGACGGCTCGTCGATCGTCAGCCACGGCGGCGGCATGGGCGGCGTCGGCACCATGATGATCGACCTGCCCGAGCGCGAACTCTCCCTCGCCGTCCTCGCCAACTGCACCGACAAGTCGGCCCGCAACGCCGTGGTCCTCCACCTGATGGACACCCTGGCCCCCGAGTTCGACCCCGGCCACCTCGCGCCGGACAGCGACCCGACCCGCGCGTTCGCCCTCGCCCCCGGCAGCTGGGCGGGCCTGATCGAGTCCCCGGACGGCGGGATCCCGCTCCGCCTGGACGTCCTCGCCGACCGTCGGGTCGTCGTCCACCTCGCCGATCTCCCGCCGGCCACCGTCCCGGCGACCGCCTCCCGCCGCTGGGACGTCCGCCTCGCCGCCGACCTCCAACTCCCCACCGCCGACGCCCGGTTGAACAGCCCCTCGTTCGGCCTGGAGCTCCACGCCGACGGGGACGCGCTGACCGGCCGGGCCGGCGCCTTCAAGGACGGCGACCGCGAGGGCCTGCTCGGCCCGTACCTCCTCCACCCCTGCCGGCTGCTCCGCGGCTAAGGTCTCGATCATGGCCGTCACCGCTGTCGTCTTCGACTTCTTCGGAACTCTCACCCCGAGTACGCCGGCCGGTGTCTGGGACGACCACGCCGCGCGGAGCGCCGCCCCGCTCGGCCTGCCGACCGGCGTCTGGCGCGCGGCCCTGGACTCCTCGTTCCCGGAGCGGGCGACCGGCAGCCTGGGCGACCTGGCGGCCACCTTCCGCACGCTCGCCCGCCGCAACGGCCTCGACCCCGGTGACGAGGCCCTCACGGCGGCCTGCGCCGCACGGCTGGCGGCGCAGCGCGAACTGTTCGCGCTGCGTGCCGACGCCGTCCCGACCCTGACCGAGCTGCGCGCCCGCGGACTGCGCCTGGGGGTGCTCAGCGACTGCACCGCCGAGCTCGCCGAGAGCTGGTCGCAGCTTCCGCTGGCCGAGCTGGTCGACGCCCGGGTGCTCTCCTGTGAGGAAGGCCGGCGCAAGCCCGATCCGGAGCTCTTCCAGCTGATCGCCCGTCGCCTCGGCGTCGCCCCGCAGGACTGCCTCTACGTCGGCGACGGCGGCGGCCACGAACTCACCGGCGCCACCGCCTGCGGCATGCGGGCCTTCATGCTCAGGGCCGCCGACTGGGCCGACAACGACGCCCACTCCCGCGAGGACGACTGGTCCGGCCCGTCCCTCCCGTCGCTGTCCGACGTCCTGTCCCTGCTCGCCCGACTCCCCTGATCGCGACGGCTCCCCTGATCACCGCGACGGCCACACCACCGCCTGCGCCACGATGACCCGCTCGCCGTTGAACGTGACGGCGGGCCCCTCGTGCAGCTCGTATCCCAGCGCGAGCGCCTCGCTGACCCGGTGGCAGAAGCTCGCGTCGTCGGGCCCGGTCAGGACGCGGTAGCGGGGCAGTCCGTCCGGCGGCGTATTCGAAAGTGTGCTCATTCCCTCAGCATCTCAGGCAGGTGGACGAAGTCTCAGGCAGGTGGACGAAGCCGAGGGGCGCTCCGCCGCGTCCGTGCACTCCGCCCGTGCACCGTCCGCCGCTGCCGCGGGCCGGGGGCCCGCCGCTAGCGTGGAGGCAGGTCCAAGGCCCCATCCCCCACGGAGGGTCCGCGCGCATGAAGCTCCGTCTCGCGGCCGCGCTCGGTACGGCGGCGGCACTCCTCTCGTTGGTCGCCGGGTCCGGCACGGCCGGCGCCTCGGTGACCATGGACGACATCGTCATCGGCAGCAGCAGGTTCATCGACCACCGCCTCACCAGCATCTACGGCAGCTACGAGCTGAGTTCGACCACGCTCGGCGCCAACACGTCCAACACCCACTGGCGGATCGCCTCCGCCGCCCCGACACCGGCTGGGCGATGACGCAGGGCGCGATCGGCACCCAGTTCTTCAACTTCGCCGTCCGCTCCTGCCTGGACGACGGCAACAACAGCCCGTACCTGTTCCACGAGGAGGGCTGCAATCGAACCAACCCGCATCAGAGCTGGTTCCTCGTTCGGTAGCGCCCGCGCGGCGCGGCCCTGCAAGAAGCGGCCTACCCGGCCGCCGCGTCCTCGCCGTGGACGACCGCGTCCTCGCCGTTGAAGAAGGCGGCCTCGCCATTGAAGAAGGCGGCCACGCCTCGCGCTCCGGCGGGCGAGTGCATCAGCGTCATCACCCGGTCGGACTCGGCGGCGACCTCGGCGGTGCGGGCGAACATCTCGGTCTCGTAGGCGCGCAACGCCCGCTCGTGGTCGGCGGGTTCGGCGGTCAGCGCGTCGGCGAGTTCGAGGGCGTCCCGCATCGCCGCGTTGGCGCCGCTGCCGACGGGCGGCATCAGGTGGGCGGCGTCGCCGAGCAGGGTGAGGCCGGGGCGGTGCGGCCAGCGCAGGCCGACGGGCAGGGCGGTGAGCGCGCGGGGCATCAACTCGCCTTCGCAGGCGGCGATCAGCGCACGGCAGGTGGGAGTCCAGTCGGCGAAGAGTTCCAGCAGCGCGGCGCGGGCCTCGGCGGGGCGGTCGAACGGGATGCCGCAGGTGGTCGGCCAGTCGGCGGGGCCGTGGAAGGAGAGGCCGACCAGGACCCGGCCGTCGGAGCAGCGCTGTGCGGCGACCGAGCGGTCGTCGCCGATCGCCCAGTAGCTGCCCCGGCCGACGGCGGCGGCCAGGTCGGGGTGGGTGCGGTCGATGGCGGGGATGTCGCCCTGGACGGTGTTGACGCCGAGGTGGCGCGGTTCGGCGGGGGTGAGCAGCGGGCGCAGCCGGGAGCGGGCGCCGTCCGCGCCGATCAGGATGCGGTGGTGGGCGGTGCTGCCGTCGGTGAAGTGCAGCTGCCAGCCGCCGCCGGGGGCGGGGGTGGCGGTGCGCAGGGTGTGCGCCCAGCGGACGGTGCCGGGCGGCAGGGAGCCGAGCAGCAGGTCGCGCAGGTGGGCGCGGTCGATCTCGGGTCGGGGCGGCGGGGCGTCGCCGGGCGCCGGGTCGGGGGTGTATTCGCGGTGGTGGACGGTGCCGGCCGCGTCGAGCAGGATCATGTCCTGGCCCTCGGGGCGGGCGTGCCGGTCGAAGGCTTCGTCCAACCTGGCGGCGCGCAGGGCGCGTTGGCCGGTGTCGAGGTGCAGGTCGAGGGTGCCGCCCTGGGTCCTGGCGTCCGGCCCGTTGTCGCGCTCGTAGACCGTGGCGTGGATGCCCCGCAGAGTGAGCAGCCTGGCCAGGGTCAGGCCGCCCGGGCCGCCTCCAACGATGCCGACGCCGCTGCCGCTCGTTGTGGACATGCGTGTCCCCCCGTCTGGTTGATACACCGTATCGATCGATACACTGTATCGACCGCCGCACACGCCCACCACCCGGCAGGAGACCTCACCATGACGAACCGTCAGCCCAAGGCCGAGGCCGAGCCCGCCGCCACCCTGATCTGGGCCCGCCCGGAACCCCCGGCCCGGCGGGCCCCGCAGCCGCAGCCGCTGAGCCGCGCGCTGATCGTCGGCGCGGCCCTCGAACTCGCGGATGCGGACGGCCTGGAGGGCGTCTCGATCCGCCGGGTGGCGGCGGTGCTGGAGGTCGGCCCGATGCGGCTGTACGGGTACGTGGACACCAAGGACGAGCTGCTCGACCTGATGGCGGACGCGGTCTACGCCGAGATCACCCCACCCGCCCCACCCGCCGACCACCTGCCGCAGGACTGGCGGGCGGGCCTGCGCCTGATCGCCGGGCTGACCAGGCGGGCCGCGCTGCGCCACGAGTGGTTCCCCGAACTCCTGGGCGGCCGCCCGCACTTGGGGCCGCACGCACTGGCCGCGCTGGAGGCCAGGCTGTCGGTGCTGAACTCCGCCCCGGGCCTCGCCGGGCGCCCCGCCGCACTGCGCCAGGCCGCCGCCGCCTTCCACGCCTACCTGGTGGGGGCGCTGCGCACGGAGCTGGCGCAGCGCCAGGCCGACCGGACGGAGGGCCGCTCGGAAGAGCAGTGGCGCGACGCGGTCTCCCCGTACCTGCGCCGGGTCCTGGAGTCGGGCCGCCACCCGCTGCTGGCGGAGGTGATCGGAAAGGCCGAACACCCCACGCCTGGCGAGGAGTTCGAGGCCGGCCTGGAGATCGTGCTGAACGGCATCGCCGCACAGGTGTCCTGATCGGCCGCCCGCGTCGCGCACCCGGCCGAACATCTCCGGCCAGGCCGACGGTCCCCCGGCCATTCCGGAGCCGTTCCCCCGAACCGGCTTGCCGGGCCACCGCCGTCACCGCGACGCTGATGACTGCTGCCCCGCCGACCCGCCCCGCCGACCCTCGCCGGCCGGGGCGGGCACGGCGTCCCTGCGAACGCACCACGCCGACAGGGCCCGGCGCGACCGACCACCCGACGCTCGCCGACCCGCCATAAGACAGTCCGCAACCGTCTCAGCCCTCGGCCGTCTCAGTCCTCGAAGGCCACCAGCCGCTCCAGCACCGGCAGCGCCTCCAGCAGCACGGCGCGCTCGTGTGCGTCGAGTTCGGCGGTGCGGCGGGCCAGCACCTCGGAGCGGCGTTGGCGGATCTCGGCGAGCAACTCGATGCCCTCGGGCGAGAGTTCGACCAGCGCGGAGCGGCGGTCGTCCGGATCGGGGAGGCGGGTGAGGAGTCCGGAGGCGACCAGCGGGGCGACGGTGCGGGTCATCGACGGGGCGGCGACCCGTTCGCGGGCGGCGAGTTCGCCGAGCCGGATCGGACCGTGCGCCTCGATCCGGGCCAGCGCGGAGAGCTGCGCGAAGGTGAAGTCCTGCCGGCCGGACGCCTGGGCGAGCTGCCGGTGCAGCCGGGCGACGACGAGTCGCAGCCGCACCACCTCGGCCGGTTCGAGCCCACCCCCCACCGCCGAAGCGCCACCCCCCACCGCCGAAGCGCTGTGCTCCCCCGAAGCGCCGTACTCCGCCGAACTGTTCATGCCGCCTCCCGCGCCGCCGCCGTGTCCTCGGCGACCGTACCCTCCTCCTCGGGCCGCCCGCCCCGGCCGCGCAGCAGCGAGGCGACGGCGGCGACCAGCGACATCGCGATGGCCAGCGCGAACACCACCATCAGCCCGTCGTGGAAGGGTCCGGAGATCAGGTGCGGGAAGAACTCCCGTCCGGTCAGGGTCTGCGCGTTGGACGCGGGCAGCGTGGACAGTACGTGCGGGCCGAGCAGTTCGTGGATCGGGTTGTAGCCGAGGAACGCCGCGAACAGCGTACCGACGGGCGGAAGTCCGGCGACCGCGTCGGCGTCCGCCGGGGAGACCCCCTGCGCGGTGAGTCCGCTGCTGAGCGTGCCGGGCAGGGAGCCGGCCAGCCCGGCCACCATCAGCGAGAAGAACACGCCGATGGACAGCACCATGCCGGCGTTCTGGAAGGTGGCCCGCATGCCGGAGGCGGCGCCCCGGTCGGCGGCGGGGACGCTGGACATCACCAGCGCGGTGTTGGGCGCGGCGAACAGGCCGCCGCCGAGGCCGTTCAGGAACACCAGCAGCGCGAACCAGAGGTACCCGAAGTCGGTGGGCAGGAGCAGCAGTCCGGCGAACGAGGCGGCCATCACCACCAGCCCGCCGGCCGCGAACAGCCGGGCCCCGAACCGGTCGGAGAGGTACCCGGCGATCGGTCCGGCGGCGAGGAAGCCGACGGTCAGCGGGACGAGGTAGATGCCGGCCCACAGCGGGGTGTCGGCGTAGTCGTAGCCGTGCAGCGGCAGCCAGATGCCCTGCAGCCAGACGATCAGCATGAACTGCAGGCCGCCCCGGGCGATCGAGCCGAGCAGGGTGGCCAGGTTGCCGCCCGCGAACACCGGGTCACGGAACAGCCGCAGCGGGAACATCGGTTCGGCGACCCTGGTCTCGATCACGCAGAACAGGATCAGCACGGCGGAGCCGCCGATCAGCCCGCTCAGCACCCAGGGGTTGGTCCAGCCCATGGTGTGGCCGCCGTAGGGCTGGATGCCGTAGGTGATGGCGGCGAGCAGCGCGGTGAGGCCGACGGCGAAGGTGATGTTGCCCCACCAGTCGATCCGGCCGGGCCGGCGGACGCCGGTCTCGTGCAGCGAGCGGTAGGCCCAGACGGTGCCGATGATGCCGATCGGGACGTTGACCCAGAAGATCGAGCGCCAGTTCCACTCGGCGAGCAGGCCGCCGAGCACCAGTCCGACGAACGAACCGGCGATCGCCGCCACCATGTTGACGCCGAGTGCCATGCCGCGCTGCCGGGCGGGGAACGCGTCGGTGATGATCGCCGCCGAGTTGGCCATCAGCATCGCGCCGCCGACGGCCTGGACCACCCGCCAGCCGATCAGCCAGAGCGCTCCGCCGCCGCCGGCCATCGGGTCGAGCGAGAGGATCACCGAGGTGACGGTGAAGATCAGGAAGCCCGCGTTGTAGATCCGCACCCGACCCCAGATGTCGCCGAGCCGCCCGAGCGTCACCACCAGGACGGCGGTGACCAGCATGTAGCCCATCAGCATCCACAGCAGGTAGCTGACGTTTCCGGGTTGCAGCGGGTTCAGGTGGATGCCGTTGAAGATCGCGGGCAGTGAGATCAGCACGATCGACGAGTTGATGGTGGCGATCAGCATGCCGAGCGTGGTGTTCGACAGTGCGACCCACTTGTAGCGCGGATGCTCCACCCCGATCCGCCCCGGCCCGCCCGTTCCCTTGCTCACGTCGGCCATCTCCCGCCCCACCCCGTAGGAAGCCGTGATGATAGTTAGCTGATGTGAACTAAATTACTCCGGACGAACGCCACCGGCCACCGTTTCCCGACAACCGGCCCCGACAGCCGGACAACCGCTCCCGACAAGCCCGACAAGCGGCCCCGACAGACGAACTCCCGGCACGGGCCCGTGCCGGGAGTCGGAGCACAGCCGACCGAGGGCCGCTACTGCCGCTCGTCGTCCTGCTGGTCGTCCGCGTTCTGCTCGCCCTGCTGCTGGTCGCCGGCCTTCTGCTGGTCGTCGCCCTGTTGGAGCTTCTGGCCCAGGCGCTGCTTGGCCTGCTCCTCGGCCTGCTGCGCCTTGTCCCGGAACTTGTCGCCCATACCCATGACTACTCCCTGTGTTCGGGTGGCTTCGGGTTGGTGCCAGCGTGTCACGGACTCCCCTCCCCCGCAGGTCGGCGACGGGCGGGCTCAGCCGTGCAGTCGGACGGGCAGTGCGGCCGGACCGTCGGAGATGAACGACTCCACCCGGGGCAGTTCCTCGGCGGGCGCCGTGAGGGTGAGTCGCGGGAAGCGGTCGAAGAGCGCGGCCAGCGCGATCCGGGCTTCCAGGCGGGCGAGTTCGGCGCCGAGGCAGAAGTGCGTGCCGTACCCGAAGGAGAGGTGTTCGCGGCGGCTGTCCCGGGTGTGCTCCCAGCGGTCGGCGTCGGCGCCGTGCAGGGCCTCCTCGCGGCCGGTGGCGGTGAAGTTGACGACCAGCAGGTCGCCGCGCGCGAAGGTGATGCCGCTGGCCTCGTCGTGCAGGTCCTCGACGGCGAAGCGCGGCAGGATGTTGGCGACCGGCGGCCGCAGGCGCAGCGTCTCCTCGACGGCGTCCGCCCAGCGTGCGGGGTCCTTGCGGAGGGCTTCGAGCTGTTCGGGGTGGGTGGTCAGCGCGATGATCGCACTGCCCAGCAGGTTGACCGTGGTCTCGTGGCCCGCGCCGATCAACAGCAGGAGGCTGTCGAGGAGTTCGCGCTCGGTGAGGCCGGTGCCGGTCTCCTCGTCGTGGGCCTGGATGAGCGCGGTGGTGACGTCCTCGCCGGGGGCCTGCCGCTTGGTCTCGACCAGGCGGGCGAGGTGGGCGTAGACGGCCTCGGCGTTGCGGACGGACTGCTCGGGGCTGACGCCGGTCTCGAAGAGGTGACCGATGGTGGCGCGGAACGCGTCGTGCAGGTCCTCGGGCACGCCGAGCAGGGTGTTGACCACCATCAGCGGCAGCACCCAGGTGAACTCGGTGCGCAGGTCGACGACTTCGTCCTGCGGGTGGGCGGCGAGCCGGTCGAGCAGTTCGCCGGTGATCCGCTCGATCTCGGGGGCCAGCGCCCGGATGCGGCGCGCGGTGAAGCCGGGGCTGATCAGGCGGCGCAGCCGGCCGTGCTCGGACCCGTAGGCGGTGAAGGCGTTGCGGGGGTCGACCCACATCCGCAGCGGCCAGTCCTCGGCTATCTCGCCGGCGAGGTAGGCGGTCCAGTGCTGGTGGGCGTCCTTGGAGACGCGGGGGTCGGTGAGCAGGCGCTTGATCAGGGCGGGGTCGGTGACGGACCAGGCGGGGACGCCGCCGGGCAGTTCGACGGGGGTTGCGGGCCCGAGGGCGCGCAGCGCAGCGGCTTCGCCGGGCAGGTCACTTCCGGCGGTGTCGAGACGGAACGGGCAGCGCTGAGTGTCCATCAGAAGATGTCTCCGGAGGGTCGGTTGCGGTGTCCTGGATCGGTCGCGCGATCTGCTCGGACTGTACCTGCCATCTTTCTTTCCCGGCCCGGTTTCGGGTCACCCGTGCGACTGCCCGTCAGTTCACTTGGGCACGCGAGGAGTTGTCAGTCCGTCCCGCTAGGGTGTCCGACGTGTCGATGATCATGGATCGTGATGGGGTCGCGGAGCAGCTGGAGCCGTTCCGGCGGGAGTTGACGGCGTACTGCTACCGCATGCTGGGCTCGGCCTTCGAGGCGGAGGACGCGGTGCAGGAGACGATGGTCCGCGCCTGGTCGAAGTTCGACGGCTTCGAGGGGCGCGCGGCGCTGCGGACGTGGCTGTACCGGATCGCCACCAACGTGTGCCTGGACATGGGCCCGGCGGCGCAGCGGCGGGCCCGGCCGATGGATCTGACGTCCCCGTGTTCGGCGGGGTCGCCGGATCTGACGCAGCTGGAGGAGAACATCTGGGTCGGGCCGGTGCCGGACGAGCGGGTGCTGTCGGGCGATCCGGCGGAGGTGGCGGTGGGGCGGGAGTCGATCCGGCTGGCGTTCGTCTCCGCGTTGCAGAAGCTGCCGGCCCGGCAGCGGGCGGTGCTGATCCTGCGCGAGGTGCTGGCCTGGTCGGCGGCGGAGACGGCGGAGTTGCTGGGGACGTCGGTGGCGTCGGTGAACAGCGCGCTGCAGCGGGCCCGGGCGACGCTGGCGGACGGCGCCGCGCCCTCGGGTGACGCCTTCAAGCCGCTGGACGAGGCGCAGCGCACGCTGCTGGCCCGCTACGTGCAGGCCTTCGAGGCGTTCGACATCGAGGGCCTGAAGCGGCTGCTGCACGAGGACGCGGTGCTGAACATGCCGCCGTTCCGGATGTGGCTGCGGGGCCTCGCCGAGCTGGAGACGTGGTGGCTGGGCCCGGGCCGGGGGTGCGTCAACTCGCGGCTGCTGCCGGTGGAGGCGAGCGGTTCGCCGGCCTTCGCGCAGTACCGCGCGGCGGAGGACGGCAACGGCTGGACGCCGTGGGGCATCACGGTGCTGGAGGTGGTGGACGGCCGGATCGCCACGATGACCAACCACATGGACGTGGAGCGGCTGTTCCCGCTGTGGGGTCTGCCGGCCCGGCTGACGGAGGATCCCCGGCTCTGACATCGCGTCAGCCCTCGGGGAGGGCGTCGGTCAGCCCGGTGAGGTCGAGCAGCAGCCTCAGCCGGGGGCCGGCCCCGCGCAGTACCACCCGGTGGCCCGTCCGCCGTGCGAGCGCCGCCAGCCTGCCGAGGCGGTGGAGGTCGCCGGGGGCGGGCCGCAGCACGTTCCCGACCAGCAGGACGATGGTGGCGGGCGGGTGGTGGGCGGTCAGCAGTGCGGTGAAGTGCGCCTCCAGGGACGGGCGGGCGGCGTGCTGCGGCGGGACGTCGAACTCGACGGTGTCATCGGTGTGCATGCCGGTGATGACCGTCCGGCGGCCGCGGACTCATCGGCCGGAGCCCGATCGGTCCCGGAGAAAAGTTTTTCAGATCTCTTCGCCGGGACCGATGAGTTCGGCGCGGGGGCTCCGTCTGACCGGTTGTGAGCGAGCGACGCTCACTGGAGAACCGAGCTAGGAGCACCACCCATGAGGAAGATCACCGCCGGTCTGTTCATCTCCGCCGACGGCGTCGTCGAGTCCCCGGAGCAGTGGCATTTCCCGTACTTCGACCAGGAGTTGGGCGCGGCGGTCGGCACGCTGCTGGGCGCGTCGGACACGGTGCTGATGGGCCGCACCACCTACGACGTGTTCGCGGGCTCCTGGCCGGCGGTCGAGCTGGCGGGCGGCGAGGAGGCCGGGATGGCGAAGGCCATCGGCGACACCCGCAAGATCGTGGTCTCGCACCAGGACCTCTCCTTCACCTGGCGCAACTCCGAGCAGCTGAAGGGCGACCTGGTCGAGGGCGTCCGGGCGCTGAAGCAGGAGGAGGGCGGCCCGATCGGCATGTCCGGTTCGGTCTCGGTGGTGCGTCAGCTGCTGGCGGCGGGCCTGCTGGACGAGCTCAACCTGTTCGTCCACCCGGTGGCCCGCGGCCGCGGCATGCGCCTGTTCGACGAGACCGCCGACCCGATCGAGCTCACGCTGCTCTCCTGCCGGCCCTTCGCCGGCGGCACCGTCCACCTGGTGTACGGCCCGGCCGCGGTGTAGCGGAGCGCGGGCGGCTCCCGCTCCCCCGGGCTCGTGAGGTCGGACTGGTCGGCCTCGCGAGCCCGGTCAACACTTCGTCAACTGTCGGCAATTGCCATGCAATTTCGCCATCCATGGTCAAATTCCGGCCGAGCGCATCATTTCCTCCGCGAATCACGCCGCAGCCCTTCGAACGTGTGGCAGGTTAAGCCATGGCGCATGTGAAATATCACATGTCGCACCTCGCTATCACGTGCCTCAGCTGGGCACCACCACATGGAGGAGAACACCCGATGAACCACCGTTCGGTGAAGAGCCTGACCCTGCTCGCCGCGGGCATGGCCACCGTCGGCGCCCTGACAGTCGCTCCCGCCCAGGCCGCCACTGCCACTGCCACCACCACCACCTCGACCACGGAGACCTGCAGCCCGTGGTCGCTGCAGTCCGGGCTGTCGACCCAGGTCTGCGCCTCGATCACCGGTGACAGCGTCCAGTTCCTCGGCCGTGTCGGCCTGGCCGGCCCGCCCTCCCCGGACTTCCCGCCGCAGCCCCAGACGCTCGCCACCACGCTCTCCGGCCAGGTCGTCGGCGGCGCCTCGCTCGGCTCCTCCTCGCAGTACGTGAACTTCCTCGCGAGCACCGTCACCGTCAACGGCCCGTCCGCCACCGTCGCGTGCGGTTCGACCGTCAGCGGCACCTTCGCCGTCACCAAGTTCGGCTGGGGCCCGACCCCGGTCACCGTCACCGCCACGGTCCCCTGCTGACCCGAACGCGTGAACCGGGCCCGGGAGTCGCCACTCCCGGGCCCGGCCCGCGTTCTGCTCCGGAGATCCGGAGATCCGGTGCTCCGGCGCTCCGTCAGACCCGTTCGACCGGGCCGGCCTCGACCGTCGGCCGGGTCTCGGCCGCGGGCAGGCTCGCGCCCTCCAGGTCGACGTCCGGGACGATCCGGTCGAGCCGGCGCGGCAGCCACCAGGCACGCCGGCCGAGCAGCGCCATCACGGCGGGCACCAGGGTCATCCGCACCACGAAGGCGTCGATGAACACGCCGACGGCGAGCGCGAATCCGATCGACTTGATGATCGGGTCGTGGTTGAACACGAAGCCGCCGAACACCGCGACCATGATCAGCGCGGCGGCGGTGACGACCCGTCCGCTGCGCGCGACGCCGTGCGTGACGGCCCCGGCGGCGTCGCCGGTGTGCTGGTGGTGCTCGCGCATCCGGCTGACCAGGAACACCTCGTAGTCCATCGCGAGGCCGAACAGCACGCCGATCAGCAGCACCGGCAGGAAGCTGGTGACCGGCCCGGCGGACGGGATGTCGAGCAGACCGTTCAGGTGGCCGTCCTGGAACACCCACACAGTGATGCCGAGCGCGGCGGCCACCGACAGCAGGAACCCGAGCACCGCCTTGAGCGGCACCAGCACCGAGCGGAACGCGACGGTCAGCAGAGCGAGCGCCAGCACCACGATCAGGGCCACGAACACCGGCAGCGCGTCGGCGAGTTTGCCGGACACGTCGATCGCGGCGGCGGTCGCCCCGGCGATGTACAGCGTGCCGCCCTCGGCGGTGACATCCCCCTTGTGGGTGCGCAGCCGGTCGACCAGGTCGCTGGTGGCCTTGTCGTCCGGCCCGGTACGGGGGACGACGGGCACGGCGACGGTGCTGCCGTCCGCGTTCGCCACCGGGCGGCCGACGGCGGCGACGCCCGGGTCGGCGGAGAGCGTGGCGTGCAGCTCGGCGAGCGCGGGCTCGCGGCGCTCGGCCGGGATGCCGGTGGCGTCGACCACGGCGACCAGGGTGGCGTTGAAGCCGGGGCCGAAGCCCTCGCTGAGCAGGTCGTAGCTCTTGTGCAGGGTACTGGCGGCGGGCTGCGAGGCGTTGCCGGGCAGGCCGAGCCGCAGGTCGCGGGCGGGCAGCGCGAGGGCGAGCAGCCCGACCACGCCGGCCAGCAGCACCAGCAGCGGCTTGCGCGTGACGGCCCGCGCCCAGGCCGCCGACCACGACGGCTTCCCGCCGGTCGCGGCCTTCGCGGCTTCCCCTGCCTTCCCGGCCTTCCCTGCCTTCCCGGCCTTCCCGGCCTTCGCGACCCTCGGCCGGGGCCGCAGGCGTTCGCCGAGCACCCCGAGCAGCGCGGGCACCAGGGTGACGGCGACCAGGACGGCGAGCAGCACGGTGGCGGCGGCGGCCAGGCCCATCACGGTCAGGAACGGGATGCCGGTGACGGCGAGCGCGGCCAGCGCGATGATCACGGTGGCGCCGGCGAACACCACGGCGCTGCCCGCGGTGGCGGTGGCGCGGGCCGCCGACTCCTCGACCTCGCTGCCGGGTTCGGCGAGTTGCTCGCGGTGCCGGGCGATGATGAACAGCGCGTAGTCGATGCCGACGGCGAGCCCGATCATCAGCGCCAGCACGGTCGCGGTGCCGGTCATCTCGACGACGTTGGCGAGCAGTTGGGCGCCCAGCACCCCGATGCCGACGCCGACCAGCGCGGTCAGCAGCGGCAGTCCGGCGGCGACCAGCGAGCCCAGCGCGACGGCCAGCACGACGAACGCGACGACCACGCCGATCGCCTCGGCAGGGCCGCCGACCTCGATGTCCGGCGCCATCACGGTGCCGCCGAACTCGGCCTGTAGGCCCGCCTCGCGCAGCGGCGCGGCCACGCCGTCCAGCGCGTCCTTGGCGCTCTGCGGGACGTCCTGCGCGGGCCGGTCGAACTGCACGTCGGTGAAGGCGATCCGCAGGTCCGGCGAGACCGTCCGGCTCTCGAACGGGTCGGCGACGTGCGCCACGCCGGGTATCGCGGCGGCCCGGTGCAGGCTCTCCTGCACGGCCGCCCGGGCTTCCGCGGTGTCCAGGCTCTGCCCGGCGGGCGCCGCGACCACCAGGCGCGCGGTACCGGCGGCGGACTCCGGCAGTTGACGCTCCAGCAGGTCCTGGGCCTGCTGGGACTCGATGCCGGGGACGGTGAACTCGTTGCTGGTGGGCCCGGCCAGGGTGATGCCGAGCGCGCCGATCGTCGCCAGCAGCAGCAGCCACAGCCCGATCACCCGGCCCCGGCGGCGCACCGCCCATCGTCCCCATCCGTACAGGACCGACGCCATCGCGCCCCCTCGTGCTCGAAACCAGTGGATTTTTGCACTCTAAGGCAACTTTGCAGTCAGCTGCAAAATTACCGCCACTGGTAAGAACTGCTAGGATGCGCCGCATGACCGAGGGTGCGAGGGAACGCGGCAAGGCCCGCCGCCGGGAGGCGATCCTGCGAGCGGCGTACCAGCTGTTCGCGGAGCGCGGCTTCGAGGCGACCACCATCGCCGACATCGCCGACCGGGCCGAGGTGTCCGCCCGGACCGTCACCCTCTACTTCCCGACCAAGCTCGACCTGGCGACCTCCCATCTCGCCGAGTTCACCGACCGCCTCTCCCAGGCCCTGAACGACCGGGCGCCGGGCACCAGCACCCTGGAGGCGCTGGAGCGCTGGCTGCGCGCCGACCTGGCGGAGACCACCTGCCCGAGCGAGCTCGACACGCTCTGGGAGGCGATGCTCGACCGCAACCCGCAGCTGCGCGCCGTCGCCAACAGCCGCCTGGCGGAAGCGATCCAGGAGGGCGCCCGGATCTTCGCGGCCGAACGCGGCGACGCCCCCGACGACTTCGCGCCCCGGATGGTCGCCGCCGCGGCCGCCGCCGTGGTCAGCGAGCTCTACCTGCGCCCCACCGAGACCCACCTGGAGGCCGCCATGGCCTTCCTGGCCGCCGGCATCACCACCCTGCCCCCCGGCCAGCGCCCCTGACCCACTCCCCGGTCGGCGCCCCTGCCCGCGGCCCGGAGCACGCCCGGTGAGATCGGCCCGGCCGTCCTGGCCGGGGCATCGAGTCCACGTCCCGACCGAACGGGCCTGCGGCCCACCTGCACGCCTGGCTCCTCCCAGCCAGGCACCAAGCGATCCGCCCCCCACGCCCATCGGACCGACCGGCTCCCCGCCGGCCGCCCGCCCCCGCTCAGGCGAAGAGCCCGCCGTCCACAGCCGGCATGCTGCCCGTGATGAACGCGGCGGCCCGCATCGCCACCCTGCCCCCGGCCAGCGCCCCTGCCCACGGCCCCGGCCCGGAGCGCGCCCAGCGAGATCGGCCCGATCACCGCGCCGCGCCCGCGAACGCCCGACCGAACGGGCCGGCGGCACACCCTCGCGCCGGGCTCCTCCCAGCCGGCACGAGACGATCCGCCGACCGCCGGCTCCCCGCTCAGGCGAAGAAGCCGCCGTCCACGGCCAGCACGCTGCCCGTGATGAACGCCGCGGCCGGCGTCGCCAGGAACACCACGGTGGCCGCGAGTTCCTCGGGACGGCCGTAGCGGCCGAGCGCGTTCAGCGCGCGCTGGGCGTCGGCGTTCGGCCCGTCCTCCGGGTTCATCTCGGTGTTCACCGACCCGGACTGCACCACGTTGACGGTGATCGCGCGCGGCGCGAGCTCCAGCGCGGCGGCCCGGCTGAACGCGGCGACGGCCGCCTTGCCGGCCGCGTAGTCGGCGATGCCGGGCCGGGTCGGGCGGACGGCCAGGTAGGACCCGATGGTGACGATCCGTCCGCCGTCGGCCAGCACCGTCGCCGCGGCCCGGATGCCCGCCGTCACCCCGCCCACGTTGACGGCGTACTGCCGGGCCAGCGCCTCCGTGTCGGCCGCTTCGCCGATCGGCCCGGTGGCGATCACGCCCGCGTTGTTGACCAGGATGTCCAGCCGCCCGAAGTCCGCCGCGACGGCGGAGACCAGCTCGGCGACCTGCGCCGGGTCGGCCTGGTCGGCCTTGTACGCGACGGCCCGCCGCCCGAGCGCCTCGATCTCCCGGACCACGGCCTCCGCGCGCGGCGCCGAGCCGCTGAAGCTGATCGCCACGTCCGCGCCGGCCCCGGCCAGCGCCAGCGCGGTGGCCGCGCCGATGCCGCGCGAGCCGCCGGTGACCAGCGCGGTGCGGCCGGCCAGCACGTCGGGCGCGAAGGTGGCAGTGGTGAGCGTCATGATGGTTCCCCTCCGATATCTGTACCGCTCGGTACACACGCCGGGGACGCTACCATATCGATCGGTACAGAACCCTGACCGAATCCACCGAAGGCGAGGCGACATGACGGGCCGTCCGCGCACGTTCGACATCGAGGACCGTCTCGAACTCGCCATGCGGGTGTTCTGGCGGCACGGCTACGAGGGCACCGCGCTGTCCGACCTGACGGCCGCCATGGGCATCAACCGGCCCAGCCTGTACGCCGCGTACGGCAACAAGGAGGCGCTGTTCCGCCAGTGCCTGGACCACTACCACCGCGGGCCGGCCCGGCACGTCCGGGAGGCGCTGGACGAGCCCACCGGCCGGACCGTCGCCGAGCACCTGCTGCGCGGCACCGTCGCGGTGGTGACCCGCGAGGAGGGCCCGGGCTGCCTGCTGGTGAACGGCGCGCTGGCCACCGGAGAGGGCTCCGCCGCAGTCCGCGCCGACGCCGCCGCCCGCCGCACCGAGGCCCGCGCCGCCCTCCGAGCCCGCCTCCGACTCGCCGCCGAGGCAGGCGAGTTCACGCCCGGCACCGACCCGGCCGTACTCGCCGACTACCTGACCACCCTCACCCACGGCCTGGCCGTCCGCGCCGCCGACGGCACCCCGGCCGAAGAACTGCACCGCACGGTCGACTTCGCCCTCGCCACCTGGCCCGCCACCTGACTCGACGCCTGACCCGACGCCAACCCGGCCCCGCCCGACGTCGGCCCGCCGCCAACAGCAGCTCACGGAGCCAGACCCCCCGAAACGCCGAACCGCCCGGGGCCGCAGCAACTGCGGCTCCCGGGCGGTTCGTTCGTGACGCGGACCGTCAGGCGGTCTTCGCCTCCACCGAGGCGGCGGGCTTCGGCGCGGAGCCGGTGGCCTTCGGCTTGCGGAAGAAGAAGTACAGCGTCGGCACCAGGTACATCAGCCAGATCACGACCTGGACCACCGTCGGGTTCGGCTGGAAGTTGAACACGCCCTTCAGCAGGGTGCCGTACCAGCTGTCGACCGGAATGGTGGACGAGATGTCGAACGCCAGCTCGTTCAGACCGGGGATCCAGCCGGCCTCCTGGAGGTCGTGCACGCCGTAGGCGAGCACGCCCGCGGCGACCACGACCAGCATGCCGCCGGTCCAGGTGAAGAACTTCGCCAGGTTGATCTTGAGCGCGCCGCGGTAGAACAGCCAGCCCAGCACGGCCGAGGTGACCAGGCCGAGGATCGCGCCGACCAGCGGGTTCCAGCCGTCGCCGGTGGCCTGCACGGCCGTCCAGATGAACAGCGCGGTCTCCAGGCCCTCCCGGCCGACGGCCAGGAAGGAGGTGACGACCAGGGCGACGGTGCCCATCGCCAGCGCGGCGTCCAGCTTGCCGTGCAGTTCGCTCTTCAGGTGCCGGGCGGTGCGCTTCATCCAGAACACCATCCAGGTGACCAGACCGACCGCGAGGATCGACAGGCTGCCGCCGAGCGCCTCCTGCGCCTCGAAGGACAGCCGGTTGGAGCCGAATTGCAGCACGGCGCCGAAGGCCATGGACACCGCGACGGCACTGCCGACGCCGATCCACACCGGGCCGAGCCGGTCCTTGCGGCCGGTCTTGACCAGGTAGGCGATCAGAATGCAGACCACCAGGCTGGCTTCGAGGCCTTCTCGAAGGCCGATCAGGTAGTTGGCGAACACGGCGGTTCTCCTCGGTGGGGGCGTGAGGGTGATAGGGGCGGGGGTCAGCCGAACAGGGTCTGGCCCCACCACTCGCCGGACTTACGGACCCCGGGCGGGCAGGCGAAGTGGGCGGATCCGACGTGCGTGATGTACTCGTTCAGCTTGTCGTTGGCCGCGAGCTTGGTCTGCAGCGGCACGAACGCCTTGCGGGTGTCGCGCTGGTACGCCAGGAAGAACAGGCCGGCGTCCAGGCGGCCGAGGCCGTCGGTGCCGTCGGTGAACGAGTAGCCGCGACGCAGGATCATCAGCCCGTCGTTGCTGTCCGGGTGGGCGAGGCGCACGTGCGAGGTGACGGGCATCGCGGACAGGTCGGGCGCGTCGCGTTCCTTCTGCTTGCCGTAGGGGGCACCTTCGATCTTGGTGCGGCCGAAGGTGTCCTCCTGGTCCTGCAGCGAGGCGCGGTCCCAGGTCTCGATGGTCATCCGGATCCGCCGGGCCACCAGGTACGAGCCGCCGGTCATCCAGTCCTGGCCGTCGCCGGGCGCCACCCACACGTGCTTGCCGAGCGCGTCCGCGTCCGTCCCGGCGACGTTGTGGGTGCCGTCCTTGAAGCCCATCAGGTTGCGCGGGGTCTGGCTGTCGGGCGTGGTCGAGGAGGTCTTTCCGAAGCCCAGCTGCGACCAGCGGACGTTCACCACGCCCATGCCTATCCGGGCCAGGTTGCGGATCGCGTGCACCGCGACCTGCGGGTCGTCCGCGCAGGCCTGCACGCAGATGTCGCCGCCGCTGCGGTTGGCCTCCAGCCGGTCGCCCTTGAACTTCGGCAGGTCCACCAGCGCCTCGGGCCGCTTCGCCTTCAGGCCGAACCGGTCCTGGCCGTCCTTCTCGAACAGCGTCGGACCGAACCCGATGGTCAGCGTCAGCCGCGACGCCGGCAGGCCGAGCGCCTCGCCGGTGTCGTCCGGCGGCGACTGCGGGACCACGCCGACCGCCCCGCCGCCGACCTCGCGGCCGCCGGTGATCGAGGCGGCCGCCTTGGTCCACTCCTTGAGCATCGCGACCAGCTTGTCCCGGTCGTCGGTGATCACGTCGAACGCCGCGAAGTGCAGCCGGTCCTGAACGGGCGTCGAGATGCCCGACTGGTGCTCGCCCCAGAACGGCACGTCCTGGCTCTGCGGCGCGGCCGCCGGGCTGTCGCTGTCCATGGTCGCCGCGGCCACCGTGCCCACGCCGGCCGCGCCGATCGCCACACCGGCGCCGGCCCACCCGATGACGGCCCGTCGGCTGAGCCCGACCCGCTGCTGCGCCTCGGCGGGAGCCGTCTGCTGCTCGTTCTCGGCGTCCATGTTGCGTTCCCTCTCGGACGTGACCCTGCGCGGACCTGCACGGATCCGCGCGGACCGGACCTGCTGACAGTGGCTTAGCTTACGCTGCCCTTACTTCACCACGACGGCCGCGGCCAGCTTCGACAGCGGCTCGCTCAGCGCGTTCACCGCGTCGGAGAAGGTCTTGCGCTCGTCCTCGGTCACCTTGTCGTACGAGGTGTAGCTGCCGTCGGCCTGGCGGTACTTGCCCAGCAGGCCGGTGATCTTCTCGAACTCGGCGTCCAGGGCCTTCGACAGGGTCGGGTCGTTCTCGGAGGCGACCGGCTTCAGCAGCTCGTAGGCCTGGCGGGCGCCCTCCACGTTGGCGGCGAAGTCCGACAGGTCGGTGTGGCTGTAGCGGTCCTCCTCGCCGGTGATCTTGTTCTTGGAGACCTCGTCCAGCAGCTCCTTGGCGCCGTTGGCCATGCCGGTCGGGGTGATCTCCGCCTCGGGGACGCGCTTCTGCCAGTCCTTCAGGTCGGTGACCAGCTGGGCGGCGAGGGCCTTCTCCTCGTCGCCGATCTTGCCGTCCGCCCACAGCGCCTTCTCCAGGCGGTGCCAGCCGGTCCACTTCTGACCGTCCTCCAGCGCGTCCTCGCGGGCGTCGGTCTTCGGGTCGATGTCACCGAAGCTCTCCGCCACCGGCTCGGTCCGCTCCCAGCCCAGCCGGGACGTCGCGAACAGCGACTTCGCCTTCTCCACGTCGCCCGCGGTGATCGCCGCCGCGAACTGCTCCACCACGGGGATGGTCGCGTCCGCCTGCTCCTGCGCGTACTTGCGGTAGTCCGCGACCGCCTGCGTCAGCCGGTCGTCCGTCTTCGCCGGCGCACCCGAGGCCGCCGTCACCGTGATCTTCTGCCGGATGCCGTCACCGGTCATGCCCGGCTTGCACGCCACCTCGTAGGTGCCGGCCTTGATCTCGGCGTTAATGCTGACCTTGGTGCCCGGGCCGATGTTCTCCCGCTCGGTGACGATCTTGTCGCCCTCGGCGTACACGTACACCTCGGTCGTCTTGTTGCCCTTGTTCGCCACCGCCAGCTCGACGTGCCCGGCCGGGAACGAGGTCTTCGACAGCTCGCACTTGCTGTCGGTGGCCGTCACCTGCACCGGCCCGCTGCCGTCCGCCGACGCCTTCCCGTCGTCCTTCTTCGAACACCCCACCAACGCGGCACCCGCCACAGCGAGAACGAGGAAGGTCGCGGCAGTCGTACGGCGGGCGGGCATGCTCACTCCAGGGACGAGGGTAGGCGGACTCCACGGCCACCGGGGGCTGATCCCCGGTGCCGCTCAGTAAGCTAAGGCATACCTTAGATCCCCCGTCATCCGGGGTCGATACCGGCCTCGACACCCACACCCCGCCGACCAGCAACTTTCAGCCAACTATCCTCCCCGCCGCGGCAGTTCACTCCACCCCACCACTCCCGGTGTGACCGGCGCCACGCCCCGACCCCCGGTCAACTCCGCCCGCACCACGACAAGGACCGCCCCCGGGGTCCGTAGACCCCGGGGGCGGTCCGCCTCACCGAACGAACGGCGAGCCTGCGGGCACTACCCCACGAACCGGTCCGCCTCCCCCCTGCGCCGCGCCCGGTACAGCAGCACACCGCCCACCGTCAGCAGCCCGCCACCGGCCAGACCCGCCACCGCGAGAACCGCCGGCGAACCGGTGTCCGGCAGATGCCCCGACCCGCCCTTGCCGTGCGGCGGCTCCGACGGACCACCCGGACGAGGCACCTTCACACACTCCTCCTTCTCCGGGCACTGCGACACCGTGACGCACACCTCGACCGGCAGGCTCTCCACCAACTCCCCCTGCGGGTCGCGGGCCGAAGCCGTCGCCGTGTTCGTCACATGGCCGACCTTCGCGTCCTCCTCCGTCACCACGTACGTGCCGCGGCACGTCGTGCTCGCGCCCGGCTCCAGCGTCGTCGCCTCGCAGACGACCCGCGTGACCCGGTCATCCGAGACCTCGACGTCCGTCAGCACCGTCGAGCCGGTGTTCGTCACCGTGTACGTGTACGTCACCGTGTCACCCGCACGCGCAGAGCCCTGCACATCGGCCTGCTTCACGACCGACAGCGACGACGCACTCGGCACCGTCTCCACCGTCACCTCACCGGAAGGACTCACCACCGGCCGACCCTCGGGATCAGTGCCGCCGGCCTGAGCGGTGTTGGTCACGTGACCGGCAGCCACATCGGCCGCGGTGACCACGTAACTGCCGTGGCAGAGCGTGCTCCGACCCGGGTTCAACGTGGTCGAGTCGCACCTCACCGACGCGACCCGGTCGTCCGTCACCGCCACATTGGCGACCGCGGCGGTTCCGGTGTTCGTGACGGTGTAGGTGTAGTCGACGGTGTCGCCCGCACGGAACGGGCCGGCACTGTCCGCCTTCTTCACCAGCGACAACTGGGCCTCGCCCACCACCGGGACGTCCACCTCGCCCGGAGGACTCACCACCGACCCGCCCTGCGGGTCCGTGCCCTCCGCGTGAGCGGTGTTCATCACGTGACCCGCCTCGGCATCGGCGGCAGTGACCACGTACGTGCCGTGGCACACGGTGCTCCGACCGGGATCCAGCACCGTCACGTCACAGGTGATCGACGCGACGTGATCGTCCACCACAGCAACACCGTGGACCGCCACCGTGCCCGTGTTCGTCACCGTGTAGGTGTAGTCGACCGTGTCACCGGCATGGAACGGACCAGCGGCACCGGCCTTCTTCACCATCGACAACTCGGCCTCACCCACGACCGGGACAGTCGCCTCGACCGGCGGACTCACCACCGACCCGCCCTGCGGATCGGTGCCGCTCGCGTGAGCGGTGTTGGTCACGTGACCCGCCTGCACATCCGCCGCCGTGACGACGTAACTGCCGTGGCAGAGCGTGCTCCGACCCGGGTTCAACGTGGTCGCATCGCACGTCACCGACGCGACATGGTCGTCGCTCACCGTGAGGTTGCCGACCGTCGCCGTCCCCGTGTTCGTGACGGTGTAGGTGTAGGTGACGGTGTCGCCCACGTGGAACGGGCCGGCGCTGTCCGCCACCTTCTCGATGGTCAGCAGAGCCTCACCGGCCACCGGGACAGTCGCCTCGGCCGGCGGACTCGTCACCGTCCGACCCTGCGGGTCCGTACCCTCCGCGTGAGCGGTGTTCGTCACGTGACCCGCTGTCACATCCGCCGCCGTGACGACGTAACTGCCGTGGCACAGCGTGCTCGCACCCGGGTTCAACGTCGTCGCAGCGCACGTCACGGACACAACGTGATCGTCGGCGACGCTGAGGGCGTTCACCACGGCCGTGCCCGTGTTGGTCACCGTGTACGTGTAACTCACGGTGTCGCCCACGTGGAACGGTCCGGCGCTGTCTGCCACCTTCTCGATGGTCAGCTCCGCGATGCCCGCGACGGGGACAGTCGCCTCACCAGGCGGGCTCGTCACGCCCTGGCCCTGCGGATCGATGCCCTCCGCGTGAGCCGTGTTCGTCACATGACCGGCCGACACGTCAGCCGCCGTGATCACGTAACTACCGTGACACAGCGTGCTCGCACCCGGGTTCAAGGTGGTCGAGTCGCACGTCACCGAGGCAACGTGGTCGTCGGCCACCACCAGGTTGGTCACCGCAGCCGTGCCCGTGTTGGTCACCGTGTACGTGTAACTCACGGTGTCGCCCACGTGGAACGGGCCGGTGCCGTCCGCCGTCTTCTGAATGGTCAGCAGCGCCTCGCCCACCACCGGAACGGTCGCCTCGACCGGCGGGCTGGTCACCGTCTGACCCTGCGGATCCGTGCCCTCCGCGTGAGCCGTGTTGGTCACATGGCCGGCCGTCACATCGGCAGCCGTGACGACGTACGAACCGTGACAGGTCGTGCTCTCCCCCGGGTTCAACGTCGTCGCAGCACACGTCACCGAGACAACGTGATCGTCCGCGACACTGAGGGCGTTCACCGCTGCCGTACCGGTGTTGGTCACCGTGTACGTGTAACTCACGCTGTCACCCACGTGGAACGGACCGGCACTGTCCGCCACCTTCTCGATGGTCAACTCCGCGATGCCAGCGACGGGAACAGTCGCCTCACCAGGAGGACTCGTCACACCCTGACCCTGCGGATCCGTACCCTCCGCGTGAGCCATGTTCGTCACATGACCCGCCGACACGTCAGCCGCCGTGATCACGTAGTTGCCGTGGCACAGCGTGCTCGCGCCGGGGTTCAACGTCGTCGCAGCACACGTCACCGAAGCAACGTGGTCGTCGACCACCACCAGGTTGTTCACAACAGCCGTACCGGTGTTGGTCACCGTGTACGTGTAGGTCACGGTGTCACCCACATGGAACGGGCCGGCACTGTCGGCCGCCTTCTCAATGGTCAGCAGCGCCTCGCCCACCACCGGGACAGTCGCCTCGACCGGCGGACTCACCACCGTCTGACCCTGCGGATCCGTGCCCTCCGCGTGAGCCGTGTTCGTCACATGACCAACCGTCACATCGGCCGCCGTGACGACGTAACTGCCGTGGCACAGCGTGCTCGCACCCGGGTTCAACGTCGTCGCAGCGCACGTCACGGACACAACGTGATCGTCGGCGACGCTTAGGGCGTTCACCACGGCCGTGCCCATGTTGGTCACCGTGTACGTGTAACTCACGGTGTCGCCCACGTGGAACGGACCAGCGGCATCCGCCACCTTCTCGATGGTCAGCTCCGCAATGCCCGCGACGGGAACAGTCGCCTCACCAGGAGGACTCGTCACGCCCTGACCCTGCGGATCCGTACCCTCCGCGTGAGCGGTATTGGTGACATGACCAGCCGTCACATCGGCCGCCGTCACCACATACGTGCCGTGGCACAGCGTGCTCGCACCCGGGTTCAACGTGGTCGAGTCACACGTCACCGAGGCAACGTGGTCGTCGACCACCACCAGGTTGGTCACCGCAGCCGTGCCCGTGTTGGTCACCGTGTACGTGTAACTCACGGTGTCACCCACATGGAACGGGCCGGTGCCGTCCGCTGCCTTCTCAATGGTCAGCAGTGCCTCGCCCACCACCGGAACGGTAGCCTCGACCGGCGGGCTGGTCACCGTCTGACCTTGCGGATCCGTACCCTCCGCGTGAGCCGTGTTCGTCACATGGCCGGCCGTCACATCCGCAGCCGTCACGACGTACGAACCGTGACAGGTCGTGCTCTCCCCCGGGTTCAGCGAAGTCGCGGCACACGTCACCACGACGACATGATCGTCGCTCACCGTGAGGTTGCTGACCGTCGCCGTACCCGTGTTGGTCACCGTGTACGTGTAACTCACGCTGTCACCCACGTGGAACGGGCCGGCACTGTCCGCCGTCTTCTGAATGGTCAGCTCCGCGATCCCGACCACCGGGACGGTGGCCTCGGCCGGCGGGCTCGTCACCGTCTGACCCTGCGGGTCGGTGCCCTCCGCGTGAGCGGTGTTCGTCACATGACCGGCCGTCACATCGGCAGCCGTCACCACATACGTGCCGTGGCACAGCGTGCTCTGGCCGGGGTTCAAGGTGGTCGTGTCGCACGTCACCGAGGCAACGTGGTCGTCGACCACCACCAGGCCGTTCACCGCCGCGGTGCCGGCGTTGGTCACCGTGTACGTGTACGAGACCGTGTCACCGAGGTGGAACGGACCGGTGCCGTTCGCCACCTTCTCGATGGTCAGCTGGGCGTCGCCCGCGATCTCGATGGTGGCCTGGCCGGGGGGACTCACCACCGACTGCCCCTGCGGGTCCGTGCCGTTCGCGTGGGCCGTGTTGGTCACCTTCCCGGCCGTCACATCGGCGGCCGTGATGACGTACGTACCGTGGCAGAACGTGCTCTGCCCCGGGTTCAGCGTGGTGGTGTCGCAGGTCACGGACGTGATGTGGTCGTCCGTCACCGTCAGGTTGGTCACCGTGGCCGTGCCCGTGTTCGTCACGGTGTACGTGTAGGGGACGATGTCGCCCACGTGGAACGGACCGGCGCTGTCGGCCGCCTTCTCCAGCGACAGCACAGCCTCGCCCACCACCGGGACAGTAGCCTCGGCCGGCGGGCTCACCACCGTCTGACCCTGCGGGTCCGTGCCCTCCGCGTGAGCGGTGTTGGTCACGTGACCAGCCGTCACATCCGCAGACGTGACGACGTACGTGCCGTGACAGGTCGTGCTCTCGCCCGGGTTCAGCGAAGTCGCGACGCACGTCACCACAGCGACATGGTCGTCGCTCACCTTGAGGTTGTTCACCGCAGCAGTACCGGTGTTGGTCACCGTGTAGGTGTACGAAACCGTGTCACCGAGGTGGAACGGGCCCGCACTGTCCGCCGTCTTCTCCAGCGACAGCACAGCCTCGCCCACCACCGGAACGGTGGCTTCGACCGGAGGACTCGTCACGCCTTCGCCCTGCGGATCCGTACCCGTCGCGTGGGCCGTGTTGGTCACCTTCCCGGCCGTCACATCGGCCGCCGTGATGACGTACGTGCCGTGGCAGAGGGTGCTCTTACCCGGGTCCAACACCGTCGTGTCGCACGTCACCGGCGCCACGTGGTCGTCTACCACCGCCAGGTCGTGCACGGTCGCGGTACCCGGGTTGGTGACGGTGTACGTGTACGAGACCGTCTCGCCGAGATGGAACGGGCCCGCACCGTCCGCCGTCTTCTCGATGGTCAGCAGCCCCTCGCCCACCACCGGAACGGTCACCTGGACCGGCGGACTCGTCACCGTCTGACCCTGCGGATCCGTGCCCTCCACGTGAGCGGTGTTCGTCACGTGACCGGCCGTCACATCCGCCGCCGTGACGACGTACGAACCGTGGCACAGCGTGCTCTCACCCGGATTCAGCGTCGTGGTGTCGCACGTCACCGCCGCGACATGGTCGTCACTCACCACCAGGTTGTTCACCGCAGCGGTACCCGTGTTGGTCACCGTGTACGTGTACGAGACCGTCTCGCCAAGATGGAACGGGCCGGGGTTGTCCGCCACCTTCTCCAGCGACAGCACCGCCTCGCCCACCACCGGGACGGTCGCCTCGGCCGGCGGGCTCTTCACGCCCTGACCCTGCGGGTCGGTGCCCTCCGCGTGAGCGACGTTGGTCACGTGACCCACCGCCGCATCGGCAGCCGTCACGATGTACACGCCATGGCACAGCGTGCTCTCGCCGGGGTTCAGCACCGTCGTGTCGCACGTCACCGGCGCCACGTGGTCGTCGACCACCGCCAGGTCGTGCACGGTCGCCGTGCCCGTGTTGGTGACGGTGTACGTGTAGGACACGGCCTCGCCCGCGCGGAACGGACCCGCGCTGTCCGGGGTCTTCTCCAGCGACAGGATGGCCTCGCCGACCACCGGGACGGTCGCCTCGGCCGGCGGGCTCACCACCGTCTGGCCTTCCGGATCCGTGCCCGTCGCATGGGCGGTATTCGTCACATGACCCGCCGTCACGTCTTCCGGCGCCACGACGTAGACGCCGTGGCACAGGGTGCTCTGCCCCGGGTCCAGCGTCGTCGTGTCGCACGTCACCGACGCCACGTGGTCGTCTTCCACGATCAGGTCGTGCACGGTCGCGGTGCCGGTGTTGGTCACCGTGTAGGTGTACGGGACCGTCTCGCCGGCGTGGAACGGGCCGGGGTTGTCCGGTGTCTTCTGAATGGCCAGTTCGGCGATGCCGATCACCGGGACAGTGGCCTCGACCGGAGGACTCGTCACGCCTTCGCCCTGCGGATCCGTACCCGTCGCGTGGGCCGTGTTGGTCACCTTCCCGGCCGTCACATCGGCCGCCGTGATGACGTAGGTGCCGTGGCAGAGGGTGCTCTTGCCCGGGTCCAACACCGTCGTGTCGCACGTCACCGGCGCCACGTGGTCGTCTACCACCGCCAGGTCGTGCACGGTCGCGGTGCCCGGGTTGGTGACGGTGTACGTGTACGAGACCGTCTCGCCGAGGTGGAACGGGCCCGCACCGTCCGCCGTCTTCTCGATGGTCAGCAGCGCCTCGCCCACCACCGGAACGGTCACCTGGACCGGCGGACTCGTCACCGTCTGACCCTGCGGATCCGTGCCCTCCACGTGAGCGGTGTTCGTCACGTGACCGGCCGTCACATCCGCCGCCGTGACGACGTACGAACCGTGGCACAGCGTGCTCTCACCCGGATTCAGCGTCGTGGTGTCGCACGTCACCGACGCGACATGGTCGTCGCTCACCTTGAGGTTGCTGACCGCCGCCGTGCCCGAGTTCGTCACGGTGTACGTGTAGCTGATGGTGTCCCCGAGGCGGAACGGCCCGGCGCTGTCCGCTGCCTTCTCCAGCGACAGCACCGCCTCGCCGACCACCGGGACGACCACCTTGGTCGGCGGGCTCACCACCGGCTGGCCTTCCGGGTCCGTGCCGGTCGCGTGAGCGGTGTTGGTCACCTGACCTGCCGTCACGTCGTCCGCCGTCACGACGTACGTGCCGTGGCACAGGGTGCTCTGCCCCGGGTCCAGCGTCGTGGTGTCGCACGTCACCGACGCCACGCGGTCGTCGGTCACGGTCACGTTGTGCACGGTCGCGGTGCCGGTGTTGGTGACGGTGTAGGTGTAGGACACCGCGTCGCCCAACCGGAACGGACCGGGGGAATCCGGCGTCTTCTGGATGGTCAGCGCCCCGACACCGGCCACGACAACGGTGGCCTCGGCGGGCGGCGTGGTGACCGTGGTGCCGTCCGGGCCGGTGAAGCTGGCCGTGACGACGTTGGTGGTGGTCTGCGTGACACCGGGAAGGTCGCAGAAGACCTGGTGGGCGTCACCGGGAGCCAGGCTGAACGAGCCTGCGATCGCTGCGCAGACAGGGGTGACGGGGTCGTTGAGGGTGATGCCGTCGATGGCGACCGGGCCGGTGTTGGTGACGGTGATGCGCCAGTGGGCGGTCGACCCCGGGGAGAGGGTGGTGGTGGGGACCCATGGGCCCGGACCGCCCGATCCGCAGTCGGCCGCGTCGGCGGAGGCGCAGACCTCCTTCACGATGTGCAGGGCCGGGGCGCACTCGGGGCCGGCGAGCACCTGGAGGGTGACGGTGTTGGAGGCGACGGGCGCCTGACCGTTGGTGACGGCGGTGGCCTGGTCGGAGACGGCGGTGACGGAGCAGTCGGCGGCCACCGTCGTCTCGAAGCAGATCTGCGGGGCGTCGCCGACGAAGGTGACCTGCATCCGCGGG
Source organism: Kitasatospora sp. NPDC059795 (assembly GCF_042732175.1). Lineage (NCBI taxonomy): Bacteria > Bacillati > Actinomycetota > Actinomycetes > Kitasatosporales > Streptomycetaceae > Kitasatospora > Kitasatospora sp. NPDC059795. The sequence continues at coordinate 187,346 of NZ_JBHWID010000011.1, read as the reverse complement.
TCGCTGCCGGGCGGGAACGAGGCGCCCCCGACCAGGGTGAGGTTGGCGACGACCTGGATCGGCGAGTCGGCGATCGGGACGGACGAGATGTCCGCCGTCTCGGTCGCGGGGTCGAACGGGAACGTGCCGACGGTGCTGCCGTCGGCCGCCAGCACCGTCACCGAGGACTGGGTGAAGTCCACGGTGGTCGGATCGATGCCGAGCAGGCTGACCTCCCCGTAGGACCTGACGTGCCCGGTGGCCCCGTCGCAGTAGAACGCGGCGGGGTTGAGGGAGGCCTGCGCCCTGGTCTTCTGACAGGGCGAGGCGCCGGTGACGGGGTCGAGCGAGAACAGGTATCCGGTGTCGCCGAGGCTGTACTTGCACTGGCCGTCGTAGGCGTAGCCGTACGGGCTGGTGTTGCCGCCGTTGACGTTCAGCGGGCCGTTGACGATGCCGCCCGTGCCGTACTGGGCGCAGGGGCCCTGGATCGTCCAGTCGTAGCAGTACGAGGTGCTGTTCAGGGTCGGGGTGACGCCCCGGTAGATCCAGAGCGGGAACTCGGTCTCCAGGTGGCCGTTGGGGGCGGTGATGGTCAGCGGCACCTGGAAGTTGGCCTCGCCGGGTGCGACGTTGGTGCTGACCAGGGTGGTGAGGCCGGGGGGTGCGGCGATCGGGTTGCCGGCCAGGTCGAAGCAGACGACGGTGCCGACCGGCGGGGTGACCTCCTGGTAGAAGCCACCGACGATCGTGCAGACTCCGGTGACGGCGCCGGCCGGGTCGTACATCTCGAAGACGTTGTCGGCCCGGGCGGGTTCGTCGGCGGTGGTCGGGGTGACCACGGTCTTGGGCGTGGCCCAGCCGGTGCACGCGGCGTTCGTGGACGGGTCGAAGCAGGACATCACCGTGGGCGCCGGGGCCAGTGTGTTGTCCGTGACGTAGATCTTTCCTTCGATGGTCCGCATGATGCCGGCGTAGTCGCCGCTGAACGCGACCTGGCCCTCGTTGGGCGGCAGGCCGATGTCGAAGGTGCCGCAGGGGGCGTTGGCCGCGGCGTCGTAGCAGAGGATCTCGCCGGTGCCGGAGACCGCGTAGAGGTGCTGGTTCGGCGCCTGGACCACGCCGCCCACGACCAGCCCGGTGCCGTTCTGGAGCGCGGTGAAGCCGCAACTGGCCTGGGCCTGGAGGTCGATGCAGCCGACGCCGATCACGGCGGACTCGACCCGGCTGATCGCGGCGTAGTACAGCTTGGAGCCGATCTGCACGTAGGTCGGGGTGCGGGTGCTGCCGAGGTCGCCGGTGGTCGCTCCGGGCACCGAGGAGTTCAGCGCCTGGGGCCAGGTGGCGGGCGATCCGTCCGGGGCGGGACAGGGCCCGTTGGTGAGCAGGTCGGTGCAGACCACGCTGGCCTCGTTGGCGAAGCCGTGGTGGTAGATGTTCCAGATCTCGGGAGTGGACACGCCGTTGATCGTGGCGGTGTACAGGATGGGCGTGAAGCCGTCGCCGCCGGTCGCCGTGCTGACCGGGGTGAACGGCGGCGGGATCTGGACCACCAGGCCGGTCGAGGGCGACGCGAGCTCCGGGTTGTGGGCCTGGACGACGTTGGTGGCGACGCCCTGGTCGGTGCCGGTGAAGCTCGCGCCGCCGTCGGTGGACCACTGCTTGGTGAAGCCGGGCGGCGCTTGGAGCGAGCCGGGCACGTAGGTCTGGCTCTGCGGGGTGCTGCCCGGTCCGCCCTGGATCACGTCGGTGATCGTGGCATCGACCGGGGCGCCGTCCGGGTTGGTCGCGGAGACCACCCAGCGGACGGTGTCCCCGTGCGCGGTCTGGGTGGTGCTCCCGGTGGCGAGGTCGGTACCGGTCTTGGCCAGGGTCACGGGCAGCTGGCGGTCACCCGCAGCCGCCGGCGGGTGCGCGGCGGCGGCCCCGGCGAAGGAGGCCGAAACCGTGCCGAACGCGACAACCAGCGGCACTAACGCCCGGACGAGACGGCTGCGGATCGCCGCCGGCCCATGGCGCCGGCGCGCGCGTTCGCAGGGGGGGCGACGGCGTCTCATGGCGGGTTCCTCTCGATCGATCTGACGGCGAGTCTGCGCACGCTGTGCATGCGCGTGGCTACTCACCGCGACCATACAATCGAGCATCTAGTATGAAAATCCGTCAAATACCCTCACTGACCCACACGCTGGACGCGTTCACTCCGGCGGCTCCGAAAGGCCCGCCAGGCCGGCGAGCCGGCGGGCACGAAAACAGGGGCGCGGGGAACTGCGCGAAGCGGAAGTCGCCCGACCGCACGATCGCGACGCAGGACAATGACCCTGCGTCGCGACCTTGCGGACGTGTGCTTCTTGCTCGCGCAGTTCCCCGCGCCCCTGCTGGTGCTCTCCCTGGCTGTGGACTTCCTGGTGGCGCGTCCGTCCGTCCGCCGGCTACGGCAGGTTGCGGGCCATCACGATGCGCTGGACCTGGTTCGTGCCCTCGTAGATCTGCGTGATCTTCGCGTCCCGCATCATCCGCTCCACCGGGTAGTCCCGCGTGTACCCGTACCCGCCCAGCAACTGCACCGCGTCCGTCGTGACCTCCATCGCCACGTCCGACGCGAAGCACTTCGCCGCCGCCCCGAAGAACGTCAGATCACCGTCCGCCCGCTGCGACTTCGCCGCCGCCGCATACGTCAACTGCCGCGCCGCCTCCAGCTTCATCGCCATGTCCGCCAGCATGAACTGCACACCCTGGAACTCCGCGATCGCCTTCCCGAACTGCCGGCGTTCCTTCACATACCCCTTCGCGTAGTCCAACGCCCCCTGCGCGATCCCGATCGCCTGCGCGGCGATCGTCACCCGGGTGTGGTCCAGCGTCCGCATCGCCGTCGCGAACCCCGTGCCCTCCGCACCGATCATCCGGTCCGCCGGGATCCGCACGTTGTCGAAGTACACCTCACGCGTCGGCGAACCCTTGATCCCCAGCTTCTTCTCCGGCGCACCGAACGACACCCCCTCGTCGCCCTTCTCCACCACGAACGCCGAGATCCCCTTCGACCGCAGCGAAGGGTCGGTGACCGCCATGACGGTGTAGAACTCCGAGACGCCCGCGTTGGTGATCCACCGCTTCACGCCGTTCAGCACCCAGAAGTCGCCGTCGCGCACCGCGCGGGTCTTCATCCCCGCCGCGTCCGAACCCGCCTCCGGCTCCGACAGGCAGTACGAGAACATCCCCTCCCCGCGCGCCAGCGCCCCCAGGTACTTCGCCTTCAACTCCTCCGAACCCGACAACTGCACCGGCAACGAACCCAGCTTGTTGACCGCCGGGATCAACGACGAGGACGCGCACACCCGCGCCACCTCCTCGATCACGATCACCGTCGCCAACGCGTCCGCCCCCGCACCCCCGAACTCCTCCGGCACGTGCACCGCATGCAGATCGGCGCCCCGCAACGCCTCCAGAGCCTCCACGGGGAACCGCCCCTCCTCGTCCACCTCCGCCGCGAACGGGGCGATCTTCGCCTCCGCCAGCGAACGCACCGACTCACGGAGCATCTCGTGCTCCTCGCCCAGCCGGTAGAGGTCGAAGTCCTGGGTCATGGCAGTCTCCTCGGTGATGGCACTCAGTACCCCCGATTATGCACACTCAGTGCAGCCTCGCCCAGCCTTCGGGCCCGGGTCGGTGCTACCGTCCGAGGTATGAGCGAGGTGCATGAGCAGGGCGGAACCACGGCGACCCGGCCGACGATGCGGGACGCCCTGGTGGAGGCGGCGTTCGGGCTGTTCTCGGAGCGGGGCTTCGAACAGACCACGATCGACGACATCGTCTCGCTCGCGGGGGTCGGCCGGCGGTCGTTCTTCCGGTACTTCCCGTCGAAGGAGGCGGTGGTCTTCCCGGACCACGACGGCTGCCTGGCGGACATGACGGCGTTCCTGGAGCAGGCCGACCCGGCGGGCGACCCGGTGGAGCAGGTCTGCGACGCGGCCCGGCTGGTGCTGCGGATGTACGCGGGGAACCCGGCGTTCTCCGTCGGCCGGTACCAACTGACCAAGAAGGTACCGAACTTGCGCACCCACGAGCTGTCGGTGGTGTGGCGCTACGAACGCACCCTGGCGGGCCACCTGCGCACCCGCTACGCGGCCCGCGCGGACGGCGCGCTGCGCGCGGACGTGATCGCGGCGGCGGTGGTCGCGGCGCACAACTACGCGCTGCGGGCCTGGCTGCGCTCGGGCGGCGAGGGCGATGTGGGCGCCGCGGTGGACGAGGCGCTGCAACTGGTGGTCGACACCTGGGGCGACGGCGCGGCCGAGGGCCGGTCGGAGTCGCAGGACGAGGAGGTGGTGGTGATGGTGGCCCGCCGCGGCACGCCGATGTGGCGGGTGGTGCAGGGCGTCGAGGCGGCCCTGGACCAGTGAGCCGCCGCTCCCCCGCGCCGCCGGACGGACCTCGTTCGCCGCGCCGATGATCCGATGTACCGACTGGCACTCGGTACCTTTACACGGGGCACTGAGTGCCATACCTTCCTACTGGCAATGGCAGACCGCCCCGACCGCACGCCCGCCCGGCGGCGGTACGACGGCGCACCCGGCTCAGTAAGGAGACGGCCATGACCCCCACCCTCGCCCCGGCCGCACCGACGACGGCCCCGACGACCATCGGCGACCCCCACCTGCTCGACTCCCCGTTCGGATTCCGTCGGCAGCCCGAACTCCCGGCCGCCGAGACGGAGTTGCGCTACCGCCGGTGCCACTGGTGCCACTCGGCCAGTGCGACGACCTGCCTGCTGTGCCCGGTGTGCGGGTCGGCGGACCTGGAGCCGGCGGTGGCGGCCGGGCAGGGCACGGTGCAGCGGCTGCTGCGTCCGACCCGCCGGGGCGCGCTGATGGAACGCCCGTACCTGATCGTGCTGGACGAGGGCTTCACCGTGCAGGCGTCGGTGCTCGGCGGGCTGCCGGGCGCGGTGCCGATCGGGGCCCGGGTGCAGCTGGTGACCAGCGAGGAGGGCGGCCGGGTGCTCACCTTCCGCCTGGTGCCCCGCTCCTGACACACCACATCCTCCGCTCCGTGGCACCGGGTGCCACGGAGCGGAGGCGTGTGCGGGCCGCACTCTCTCCTCCGACGGTCCGCATCTCCTCCACACTTCCGCCATCCTGCGGCACGAAAGCGCAGGCCTGGCGTGATCCCGTGCACGGAGCGCCACCACGCGGGTAGGGTCGGTGACGTTTGCTGTTCCGGGGGAGGTACTCACGTGCTCGATCTGAGCGCCCATCAGCCGGCCGCCGTTTGGCGACCGTTGTCCGATCCGCCACCGGGCCGGGAGTGGCTCGCCGGTCTGGCGGCCAACCCGGCGGCCCCGCCCGAGGTGCTGAGAAGGCTGCTGGACGACACGGCCGAGGGCGACGGCGCGGGCTGGCTGGCGAGCCGTCCGGAGCTGCCCGACGGCGTGCTGGAGGCGGCGCTCGGACACCCGGACTGGCGGGTGCGGGCGGCGCTGGCGGAGCGGCCGGGGCTGGAGCCCGAAGCGCTGGCGGCACTGGCCGCGGACCGCGAGCGCCGGGTGCGCCGGGCCGCCGCGTCGGCCGCGCACCGAGTGCCACTTCCGGAGTCCGTGTTGGCGGCGCTGGCGGCCGATCGCGATCCGGACACCCGCCGCCGGGTGCCCGGGGCCCCGGGTCTGCCGGTGGAACTGCTGGTGCGTCTCGCGCAGGACGGCTCTCCGCCGGTGCGGGCGGCGGCGGTGGCGGCGAACAGCTGGTGCCGGTTGCCGCCCCGGGTGCGCACGGCGCTGCGCGCGGACCGCGATCCGGCGGTGCGGGCGGCGGTGCAGCGCGCGCTGCGGGTGGAGCGTCCGCTGCCGGTGACGCTGGCGGGGTACATCGCGGAGAGCGACCCGGTGCGCCGGGAGCGGACGGCGGCGGGTGCCGCCCTGGAGCGCGCGCTCGGCCAGTGGCTGGTGCTGGACGACGACCCGCGGATCCGGCGGGCGGCGGCGGGCAATCCGCGGCTGCCGACGGATCTGGCGCTGGCCCTGGCCACCGACCCGGACGCGGCGGTGCGGCTGGCGGTGTCGTTGCGGCCGGACCTGACGGAGGAGCAGCGCTCGGCCGTGGACCACGGCGCGTCGGAGGTGCCGGCGGAGTTGCCGTGGGTGGCCGAACGGGCGGGCGATCCGGCCGAGTTGGTGCGTCTGGCGCGCTCGGGCCATCCGCTGGTGCGGCGCGCGGTGGCGGCGTTGCGGCATCTGCCGGGCGAGGCGGTGGCGCTGCTGGCGGAGGATCCGGAGCCGGCGGTGCGGCTGGCGCTGGCGGTGCACTGTGCGGACGCGCCGGGCGAGTTGCTGCGGTCGGTGTACGCGAAGTTGCTGGGCCCGTCCTCGCTGCCCGCGCTGGAGCGGTTCGCCGCGCCGGGCCTGGCCCGGTGGGCGGAGCGGCCGGAGCCTGCGCTGCGGCTGGCGGCGTTGCGCGATCCGGAGTTGGCGCCGGAGGTGTTGGCGCGGTTGGCGGAGGATCCGGACGAGTCGGTGGCGCGGGCGGCGGCGGGTGATCCGCGGCTGCCGTTGGAGGTGCTGCTGGGCCTGCTGGAGTCGGGTGCCCGGCCGGGTGCGGCGGCGGCGAATCCGGCGCTGCCGGTGGGGTTCATGCTGCGGCTGCTGGACCTCGCGGCGGGCGCCTGAGGGCCTCCGTTCGGGGCGTGGAATAGAACCCGGTAGGTGAAGGTTCAACCACCTGCCGGGCCGCGGAGGCCCGACCCGGGGTCCGAGGACGGACCCGGACACGGGAAGGAGCAAGGCATGACCACCGACTTCCACCCGCAGACCACGGGCCTGCCGACCGCGCAGGCGAACCTCCACGCGGGGTCGGTCGCCGAGCGCTGGGCCCGCGCCCAGCTGTTCTTCGACTCCAAGGCGTACGCGGACGCCGCGCGGATCCTCGTCGAGCTGGTCGAGGAGGCCCCGGAGCAGGTCGGACCGCGGCTGCTGCTGGCCCGGTCCTACTACCACTCCGCCCAGCTGCGCCGCGCCGAGGAGCAGCTGCGCGCGGTGATCGAGCGCGACCCGGTGGAGCACTACGCGCACCTCGTCCTCGGCCGCGTCCTGGAGCGCCAGGGCCGGCACGCCGAGGCGGTGCCGTACCTGCGCCTGGCGGCCGCGTTCGAGGGCACGTTCCCGCAGGACTGATCGGCTGCCCGTTCCGCACCGCCCCCGACGGCGTCCCGTCCGTCGGGGGCGGTGTGCTGTCCGCGCTGGCAGGCTGGAGGGAGGAGCGTCGGGGATGCGTCGAGGATGCGGAGGTGCGCGCGATGCGGACCCTGGAGGAGCAGATCGAGGTGACCGCCCCGGTGGGGACGGCGTGGTCGCAGTTGCACCGGGTGGCGGAGTATCCGGACTTCGTCGGCGGGGTGGTGCACGCCACGGCGCGGGGCCGGCGGCACGCGGATCTGGAGGTGGAGTTCGGCGGGGAGCGGCACCGGGTGGACGCGGAGCTGACCGATCACGGCCGGGGCCGGGTGATGAGCTGGGAGACGGTGGACGGGCCGCCGCTGCGCGGCACGTTCGCGCTGCGTCCGCTGGACGCCGCGCACACCCAGGTGCAGGTGCGGCTGGAGTACGACCCGGAGGAGCTGAAGGAGGCGCTGGGCGGTCCGCGCGGGTTCGCGCAGAGCCGGGCGGTGGAGGAGGCGGTGCGGACGGACCTGGAGCTGTTCAAGCAGCTGTGCGAGGAGTGACCGACTCGCCTGCGCCGATCGGCAGTTCGGCCCAGATGACCTTGCCGCTGGCGGGGTAGCGGGTGCCCCAGCGCTCCGCCAGCTGGGCGACCAGGAACAGGCCGCGTCCGCCCTCGTCGGTGTCGGTGGCGTGCCGCAGGTGGGGGGAGGTCGCGGAGCCGTCCCAGACCTCGCAGATCAGTGCGCGGTCGCGCAGCAGCCGGACCCGGATCGGTCCGCTGGCGTACCGGATCGCGTTGGTGATCAGTTCGCTGAGGACGAGTTCGGCGGCGAACGCCTGCTCGGTCAGGCCCCAGTCGTCGAGTCGGCGGGTGACGGCGGCGCGCACCCGGGCGACGGCGGCGGGGTCGGCGGGGACGTCCCAGTCGGCGACGTGGTCGGCGGGCAGGGCGCGGGTCCGGGCGACGAGCAGGGCGATGTCGTCGGCGGGGTTGGCGGGCAGCAGTGCGTCGAGCAGGTCGTCGCAGGTCTCCCGGGGGCTGCGGCCGGGGTGGGCGAGGGCGGCGCGCAGCAGTTTCATGCCGTGGTCGAGGTCGTGCGAGCGGGACTCCACCAGCCCGTCCGTGTACAGCACCAGCCGGCTGCCCTCGGGAAGCTCCAATTCGGCGGTCTCGTACGGTAGTTGGCCGATCCCGAGGGGCGGTCCGCCGGGCAGGTCGGGGATCTCGACGTGTCCGTCGGGGCGCACCACGGCGGGCGGCGGGTGGCCGGCCCGGGCGAAGCTGCAGCGTCGGGTGACGGGGTCGTAGACGGCGTACAGGCAGGTCGCGCCGGTGATCGGGCGTTCGGCGCCGTCCGGGCGGGGGTTCTCCTGGTCGAGGCGGTTGACCAGGGCGTCGAGGTGGCCGAGCAGTTCCTCGGGGGCCAGGTCGAGCGAGGAGAAGGTGTGCACGGCGGTGCGCAGCCGTCCCATGGTGGCGGCGGCGTGCACGCCGTGGCCGACCACGTCGCCGACGACCAGGGCGACCCGGGCGCCGGACAGCGGGATCACGTCGAACCAGTCGCCGCCGACGCCGGCCTGTGCGGGCAGGTAGCGGGAGGCGACCTCCAGGGCCTGCTGTTCGGGCAGCCCGGCGGGCAGCAGGCTGTGCTGGAGGGCGACCGCCATGGTGTGTTCGCGGGTGAAGCGGCGGGCGTTGTCGACCAGGACGGCGGCGCGGGCGGTGAGTTCCTCGGCGAGGGCGCCGTCCTCCTCGTCGAACGCGGGCCGGGGCCGGGACCGCCAGAACGTGGCGAGGCCGAGCATGGTGTCGCCGACGGTGAGCGGCGCGGCGATCAGGGTGTGCACCTGCTCGCCGCGCATGGCGTCGACGGCGCCCGGCCGGACGTCGTCCCAGACGTCGAGCGCCGTGGAGAGGTCGGGTTCGACCACCGCGCGGGCGGTGTCGACGGCCCGGGCGCGCGGGGTGCCGGGGACGACCGGCACGGACGAGCCCGGGGGGAGCAGCGGCGGCTGCGCGGTGATCCCGGTGAGTGCGGCGCGGTGCATCGTCCCGTGCCGGGCGGGTCGGGGTTCGCCGCCGTCGAGGACGCCTTCGCAGAGGTCGACGCAGGCGTAGTCGGCGAATGCCGGGACGAGCGCGGCGGCGAGTTCCTGGCAGGTGCGGGTGATGTCGAGGGTGGTGCCGATGGAGCCGCCGGCCCGGTAGAGCAGTTCCAGGCGGCGGCGGGCGGTGTCCGGGTCGGCGAGGACGGCCGTGTCGCGCAGTGTGGCGACCCGGTGGGCGGGGCCGCCGGCCCGGTCGGTGTGGCGCAGGTCGAGGCCGAGGGTGCGGCCGTGCACGGTGATCGGCGCGTCGGTGAGGTCGCGTCCGCCGTCCAGCAGCGCGAGCAGGCCGGCCGGCAGTCCGAGCGCCTCGACCGGCCGGTTCTCGCAGTCGGCGGGCAGTTCCAGCAGTCGTCGGGCCTCGTCGTTGGCGTACAGCAGCCGCCGGTCGGCGTCGACCAGCAGCAGGCCTTCCCGGACGACGGTCGGTTCGGCGTGTGCGCCGTGCGTCTCTCCGGTCATCCGCGCCGCCCGGGCCCGGTGGGCACGGCTGCCGACGGGAGTGCCGGGCGGGGGCCCATGGGCGTCCGGCGCGGGAAGGTGTGGCCCGCCGCGCTGGGTGGTCCGCCGGGTGCTGCCCGAAACCGGGTCATACGCCCATTCCTACACTCCCCGCTCCGGGCGGGCCAATGGCCGCGCCCGGATTTCCCGCGCTGATGTGCCGCTTTTAGGGCCTGTCCGGTCAGACAGGCCCTGAGCGCCTTTATTCTCCTGGCGTCTTGTGGACGGGCCCCGGGTGGTGGGGCGCCGCGTCCGCCGTGTGGGACCCCGGGCGCGGGCCCGGAAGCGGGCGGGGTTTAGATGGCAGGTGTAGAAGCCAAGCATCTGCGCGAAGAAGGTCCCCGCCATGCCCCACATCACCGTCGACTACTCGCCTCAGCTGGCCGACTCCTTCGACCGCCCCGGATTCGTCCGCGAACTGCACCCGCTGGTGCGCGAGTGGGTGGCCTCCCGAGGGGTGTGCAAGACCTTCTTCCGGCAGGCCGCGGAGACCTGGGTGGACGACGCCGACGGCCAGTTGACCGCCTTCGTGCACATCGCGATCGGCCTGCTGCCGGGACGGCCGGAGGGCTTGAAGGCCCGCCTGTCGGAGGAGGTGCTGCGCCTGCTCGACAAGCACCTGCGGCCCGTCCTCGGCCGCGAGGTCGTCCGCTCCGCCGAGGTCCGCGACCTCACCTCGTCGTACCGCCTGCGCACCGGCTGGTAGCACTACCTGCGCAGGAACCGGACCAGCTCCGCGTTCAGCTCCGCCGCCCGGGTGTACGGCAGGGCATGGTGGGAGACGCCGTCCAGAGTGCGGAGCTCGGCCTGAGGGAGCAGCCGGGCGGCGTTCGCGGCGAGGGTGCGCGGGCGGTGGGAGCGGCTGTCGCCCGCGACCAGCAGCAGGCAGCGGGCGCGCAGGGCGGCGAGGGCCTCCGCGGTGGGGCGGGGGCCGGTGATCGGGCGGGCGGCGGGGAAGGTCGCGGCGAGGCCGTACAGGCGCGTCCAGTCCGGGTCGAGCGGGACGCCGCCGGTCTCCCAGGCGAGGAACCTGCGGGCGCGGGCCTCGCTCGGGCGGGCCAGCATCGGCGCAGCGTGCAGCAGGTAGCGGGGTGAGTAGCCGGTGAAGCACCCGGTGGGGTCGAGCAGCGCGAGGCGGTCGATCCGGTCCGGGCGGCGCAGCGCGTGGCTCAGCGCGATCCAGCCGCCGTAGGAGTGCCCGCACAGGTCGGTGCGCTCCAGGCCGAGGCCGTCCAGGACGGCGTCCAGCCAGCCGTGCAGGTCCTCGACGTCCCGCAGTGGCCGCTGCCCGCTGCTCGCGGAGCGGCCTGCCTCGCCGATCCGGTCCACCGCGAACACCCGTGCCTCGCTGGCGAGTTCGCCGACGTTGGCCCACCAGCTCGCCGCCGTGGAGCCGCCGCCGTGGAGCAGGACCAGCGGCGGCCCCTCGGTCGGTCCGGCGGCGTTCACCCGGGTGGTGCCGTACGGCGTCCCGACGTCGATGGTGTCGACGGGCACGGGCCAGCGGTCGAGCAGGGTGTCGTACGCGGACAGGAAGGCGGAACGGTCGAACGCCATGGCAGCAGCCTCCGCGGGCAGGGTTGTCTCGCCGAACGAGTGTCTCGCTCGGCGAGATACTATGCACCTGTCCGTCCGCCCGCGAAGGCACCCCCTCGAAAGGACGCCCCGCATGACCGAGCAATTCCCGGACCGCCCCGGCCTCCGGACGGTCCATCAACTCCGCGCCCTCACCGTCGACCTGGACCTCCTCGCCGCCGCCTTCGCCCAGCGCAACAATCTTCACCCCACCGACCTGCGCGCCCTGATCGCCCTCCTCGACGCCGCCCGCACCGGCGCCCCCGCCACCCCCGGCCTGCTCGGCCGCGAACTGCGCCTGAACTCCGCGGGCACCACCGCCGTCCTGGACCGCCTCGAACGCCACGGCCATCTCCGCCGCACCCGCGACCCGCACGACCGCCGCCGCGTCCTGCTGGAGGTCACCGAGCAGGCCGTCACCCTCGGCGAGACCTTCTTCGGCCCGCTCATCGCCGACACCGTCGCCCTGGTCGACGGCCTCTCCCCCGCCGAACTCGCCGCCGTGGAAGGCTTCCTGACCTCCATGCGCACGCTGGTCGCCCGCCACACCGACTGACGGCCGGCGGCGGCGTGGGCACCCGCGGGCGCCCGCCGCTGCGCCGCCGTCAGTGGCCGGGCAGCGCGCCGGTGTTGAGGCCGAGCTTCGGCGTGGCGTTGCGGGCCAGGGTCAGCGCCTGCTCGGGCCACCAGCCGCCGGCCGGCGGGTCGACGATGCCGGACTCGGGGTCGAGGGGGCCGGCCGTGCCGCGGGTGCAGCTGCCGTCGGACTCGCCCGGGACTTTCACCCACAGGTACGCGTCGAGCAGGGGAACGCCGGTGGCGGCGGTCGGACGGGCGCCCAGGCCGCGGCCGGGCGGGTTGCACCAGACCTGCGGGTCGCCGGTGTACTTGCCGGCCGGCGGGGTCCACGGGCCCTGGCCGTTGCGGCTGCTGTCGATCACGAAGTGCGTGAGCGTGGCGTCCGCCGGGACGTGCGCCGCGTACCAGGCGTCCGCGTCGGCGGCCGGCCAGTACTGGTTGGCGCAGCTGTCGGCGCTCGCCCCGGGCGTGTGCTCCAGGTACCAGACGCACTTCGACACCTGGGTGCCGTACCGGATCAGCGACGCGTCGGTCATGTAGTTCGACACGTTCAGGAAGAAGCCCTGGGCGCGGCCCACCCCGCCGTCGATCAGCAGCCTGGCCTGGGTGCCGACGTTCTGCCAGCCGCTGTGGCCGCCGTCCAGGTAGACCAGCGTGCCGCGCTGCTGCGCCAACCGATCCACGGCCGCCCCGATCTCCGCCAGCCGGTCCTGCTGCTGGGCGGCCGTGCCGCCGCAGAACGCGGGCGACAGCGCGAGCCCGTCCGGCTCCAGCACCACCACGGTCGTGCGGTCCCCGATGCCGCGCGCGAGGGCGTCGATCCACGCCGCGTACTCGGCGCTGTTCGCCGCCCCGCCCGCCGAGTACTGCGAACAGTCCCGCCCCGGCACGTTGTACGCCACCGCGACCGGCACCTGCCGCGCCCGGGCGGCCTTCCCCTGCAGCTCCGCCATCGCGTCGGTGGTCTGCTGCGCCGTCGCCGTCCCGTTGAACCACTGCGCGACCGGCCACGACCCGAGCTCCGCCATCGCCTTCGCGCCCGCCAGGTCGTGCGCCAGCAGATCCGTCCACGCCTGCTGGACGGCCTTGCTCCCCGGGTCCACGTAGAACCGCGACTCGGCCCCCAGCACCCGCGAGCCCGACCCCGCCGCCCCGGCCTGCCCACCCCCGATCCCCAGCCCCGACGCCACCATCACACCAACCGCCAACACGGCCCGCACACAACGGGTTGAACGACGCACGGCAGCCCTCTCCCCACACAATCCGACACCCGACGAAGGCCGCCATGCACCCACCCCACCCAACCCCCCCGTCAACCCCCGGCCCCCCAAACCCCCCACCGTCGCACTCCACCCCCGAAACTTTCAGCCCTGCCCCGCCCCATTCACCTCGTACGCCCTACCTGCCGCCCCCGCGGGCGAAGCGGGCCGGGGTGGTGCCCAGGATGCGGCGGAAGTGGCGGGTGAGGTGGGGCTGGTCGTGGAAGCCGAGGGTGGTGGCGACGGTGGTCGGGGGGTGGCCGTCGAGGAGGAGGTGGCGGGCGCGGTCGATGCGGCGGGCGGTGAGGTACTGGTGCGGGGGCAGGCCGAACGCCGTGGTGAACGCGCGGACCAGGTGCGCGGGGTGGGCGTGCAGTCGCCGAGCCGCCTCGTCGAGCGTGGTGCGTTCGGTGAGCCGGGCGTCCAGCAGGTCGCGCAGCTGGTGGGCGAGCCCCTGGTCGACGGGCTCGGCGGGCAGCGCCGTTCGTGGGCGGAGCAGCTCCCGCAGCCGCGCACTGATCAGCGCCAGCCGGCTCTCCGCCTCCCACTCCTCCCCCGGCGTGCCGAGCGCCGTGTGCAGTTGCCCGACCCGGAGTCTCAGCAGCGGGTCCGCGAGGTCCGGCCCGTCCACCGCCGGTCCGATCAACTCCGCGCCCAGTTGCCCGAGTTCGAGGTAGAGAACGCGCTTGCGGAAGCCCCCTTCGCCGGCCGGCGATCCGTTGTGCGGAACGTGCGGCGGCAGCAGGCTGACGGTGTCGTGCGGGGTGCCCCGGCGGTGGCGGTCGAGGTCGTAGCGGACGGCGCCGTCGTCGACGATCAGCAGCGTCCAGGAGTCGTGGACGTGCATGGGGTAGCGGTGTTCGGTGAGGTGCGCGTGCAGCACTTCGACGACACCGGCGACGCGCGGCCGCCAGGCGGTGATCTGCTGCCTGGCCGGTGCCGTTGTCATGCAAAGAACGTACAAGACCGGGCCGCGCCCCGTCCGGCACGCTCACTCCATGGACATCCTGACCGCCCCAGCCCCAGCTCCCGCCCCTGCTACCGCCCCCGCGCCGGCCCCCGCGCCGCGCTTCGACACCAAGATCGCCGTCCTGCTGCGCGAGGATCTCGAACCCTGGCAGCGCCTGAACGTGACGGCCTTCCTGGTGAGCGGACTGGGCACCGCCGTACCGGAGTTGATCGGTGAGCCGTACGCGGACGCGGACGGAACGGCGTACCTGCCGATGTTCCGTCAGCCGGTGCTGGTGTTCGAGGGCGGCGGGGAACTGCTGTCGTCCGCCCATGCGCGGGCGCTGTCCCGTTCGTTGCCGGTGGCGGTGTTCACCGCCGACCTGTTCGGCACCGGCAACGACCGCGACAACCGGGCGGCGGTACGCGCCGTGCCGACCGCCGCACTCGACCTGGTGGGGCTGGCCCTGCACGGCCCGCGCAACGCCGTCGACAAGGTGCTCAAGGGCGCGCGCATGCACCCGTGAAGACCGGCCGCCCCGCCGAACAGCGGCGTCAGGCCCGGAGCGAGGCGAGTGTGACGACCGTGATGTCCGACGGTGCGCCGACCCGGACCGGCGGGCCCCAGGCACCGGCGCCGCGAGTGACGTAGAGCTGGGTGTCGCCGTACCGCTCCAGGCCGGCGACGGTCGGGTTGGCGAGTTCGGCGAGGTAGTTGCCGGGCCAGAGCTGTCCGCCGTGGGTGTGGCCGGAGAGTTGGAGGTCGACGCCGTGCCGGACGCTGTCGTGGACGGTCACCGGCTGGTGGGCCATCAGGACGGCGGTCCGGCCGCGGTCGCGGTCGCCCAACGCCCGTGCGTAGTCGGGGCCTTGGCCCTGCGAGGTGCCGGCGATGTCGTTGACGCCGGCGAGGTCGAACCAGGGCAGCTCGACGCGGGCGTTCTCCAGCGGGTGGACGCCGAGTTCGCGGACGAAGTCGACCCAGGGCGCGGCGCCCGAGAAGTATTCGTGGTTGCCGGTGACGAAGTACGCCCCGTCCTTGGCCCGCAGGTCCGCCAACGGGCGGGCGGCGGGGCCGAGTTCGGGGACGGTGCCGTCGACCAGGTCGCCGACCACGGCGATCAGGTCGGGCTGGGTGGCGTTGATGGTGTCGACGATGCGGCGGGTGTGCGCCCGGCCGAGTATCGGCCCGAGGTGGATGTCGCTGACCACGGCGATCCGGTAGCCGTGCGCGGCGCGCGGCAGTTTCGCCAGCGGCACCGTCACCTGCTTCACCTGCGGCCCGCGCAGCACCCCGTAGGCGCCGTTGCCGACCACGCCGACGGCGACCCCGGCGGCCGCCCCCGCCACCACCCGCGACACGAACAGCCGCCGCGACGGCGCCACGGCGACCGTCTCCGGCGGCTCCTGCTCCGCCGGGGCGTCCTCGGCCAACGCATCCTCAGCCGGGGCGCCCTCAACCGGGACGTCCTCCGCCGAAGCCACCACGGCGTCCGGAGCCGCCACCGTCTCGCGCCGTCGCGGCAGGCGCAGCAGCAGCGGGCGCAGCAGCTCGCCGACCAGCAGCGCGAGCAGCAGGTAGAGGAGGACGGGCAGCCAGAGGTAGCCGGGCCAGGCGAACCAGCGTTCCACGGCGAGGGGGAAGGCCCGGCCGCCGAGCAGGGCGAGCAGGGAGAGGACGGGCAGCAGGACGACGAGCACGGTGCCCGCCCGCCGGTACCGGCCGCCGGGCGCGGAGACGTCGCGGACCAACCTGCGCCACACGTACCAGTGCGCCACCCCGAGCAGCCCGAGCGCCGCCGCTGCCACCCCCACCACCGCGATCACCATGCGGCCAGTATCGGGGCGCGGTGATCGCGGGCTGTGACCGGGGTGCCGTTCCGTGCGACCGGGTGTGGTCGTCCGGGTGCGGGGTGTGCCGGTGCGCGTTCGGTTCCTGTGAGTCCTCCCACACCGCGGCGGGCTTCTACGATCCTCGATAGTCGATGTGGCGACGCACCCGTCGAACGGTGCTCGCCGGGCCTCGTCCGCTCGCCGGAGGGTACCGCATCGCCGCAGGTCAGCTGCCTTACGGGCATCATCGGCCCGGCGTGCCGGAGCGTCACCGGAACCGGGTCCGTCCGCGCGTCCGCCGCGACCCTCGTTACTACGCCGGGTAGTTTCCGGGGCTTTTGAGCCACTCTCCGTGATCTGCCAAGAATGTCCCCCGTCCGTCGGGCGGTCCGGCCGGTCCTGCCCGGTCACCGCCCCGCTGCCACCTCCGTCCGACTCCCCGCGCCGTGTCGCGTCGGTGCCGTGCGGGTGCGTGCCGGTCGGCGGGCCGCCGTGTCCCACCGGCCGTCCGGCCCGTACAAGAAGAGATCGCTCATGCCGCATCCCAGCACGTCCAGCCTCTCGGGGAGTCTCCGCCGTCACCGCCGCGCCGTGGTGTCGGGTGTGGCGACTCTCGCGGTCGCGGGCACGGCCGCGCTGGCCATCGCCCTGCCGCAGCACTCCGGTCCCGCCGAGGCCTCGGCCGCGTCGGCGAACGGTCAGCAGCTGGCGTCGGACGCCCTCGCGACTCCGGCCGCCGTGGAGGCAGACGCGAGCGCCGGTGCGGGCGCGCAGGCCGAGGAGGAGGCGAAGGCCAAGGCGGACGCGGAGACGAGCGCGAGTGCGAGCGCCGAGGCGAAGGCGTCGGCCGAGGAGAAGGCCCGGACCGAGGCGGCGTCCCGTTCGCAGCAGCGCGCGGCGGCGCCGACCGCCAAGCCGTCCCCGTCCGCATCCCCGTCCGTGTCCGCGTCCGCCGTCGCGAAGGCGCTCGGCGGGACGCCGCAGCAGATCGCGGCGCAGCTCGTGCCGGCCGGTCAGTTGCAGTGTTTCACCAACATCGTGGAGCGCGAGAGCGGCTGGAACGTGCACGCGACCAACCCGTCCTCGGGCGCGTACGGCCTGATGCAGGCGCTGCCGGGTTCGAAGATGGCGTCGGCGGGCGCGGACTGGCGGGACAACCCGGCGACCCAGATCAAGTGGGGCCTGCAGTACATGAACCAGACGTACGGCAGCCCGTGTGCGGCGTGGTCGTTCTGGCAGGCCCACAACTGGTACTGAGCGGGGCGGGCCCACGGCCGTTCGGGCGCCTTCGGCACGGTGTGTGTGCAGCTCCGCCACCATGCGTACATCTGACGAATAGTCAGCAAGTCGCGGCGTTCCGCACCCTATCCGGACATTTCATCGCACGGGCGTGTTCGTTTGGTGAAGATTCGGCGAACTTCCCGTGGCCACTGTCCGGAATAGCCGCTTTAGAGCGGCTTCCGACCTTTGCCTGAGGCTGTCCCCGCCCCTAGCCTCCCGCCCATGGCCCCACCACTGATCACCGTCGTTCTCCCCGCCTACGACGAGCAGGAACAACTGAAGGAGTGTCTCGACTCCCTGCTCGGGCAGTCCTTCCGCGAGTTCGAGATCATCGTGGTCCAGACGCCCTCCCCGCACTGCCCGGAGGAGCGACTGGTGGAGGCGTACGAACTGCGCGACGCCCGGGTACGGGTGCTGCGGTTGGACGCGGAGCCCGGCATCGGGCGGGCCCGGATGGCCGGCGCGACGCACGCGCGCGGCGACTACCTGCTGTTCCTGGACGCCGACCACCTGCTGCCGGCGGACGCGCTGGAGGCGATGGCCGCCCGCCTCGCCGAGACCGGCGAGGTCGATCTGCTGCTGTTCGGCCACAACCGCGAGTACCGGGGCAAGGTGTGGCAGGGCAACGCGGCCGAGCTGCTGGCCACCGTCGGGCCGGAGGTGTTCGGCCCGGACGAGCACCCGGAGCTGTTCGGCGCGCCGCCGCTGATCTGGGACCGGCTGCTGCGCACCGGCACCGCCCCGGTCTTCCCGGACGGCTTCTACGAGGAGGTCCCGGCGGTGCACCGCTCGCTGCTGGCCGCCTCCCGGATCGCGGTGCTGGACCGCGAGTGCGTCACCATCCGCCGCCGCCACACCCTGCACCCGGCGGGCAGCGAAGGGGCCTCCCACTTCGACCTGTTCGACCGCTACGAGGGCAGCTTCGAACTGCTGGACGCCCGGCCCGCCGAGGCCCCGCCCGTCCACCCGGAGCTGCGGACGCACCTGTTCACCCGGATGGTCCGCCACTACCTCTTCGTCTTCGACCTGCCGGGCTGCCTGACCCGCGCCGAGCGCCCGCAGTTCTTCCAGCGGGCCGCCGAGCACTACAAGCGTTTCCTGCCGGAGGGCTACAAGCGGCCCGACGGCCGCGAGGGCATCAAGTTCTCGCTGCTGGCGTCGAATTCGTACGCCACCTTCGAGGTCGCCAAGTTCTCCCGGCTGGCCCGCCGCTGAACTCCCCCGGCCGGCGCTTCCGCGAGCCCCTGACGGGTAAGCACTCACCGAGGGGGCCGGTCCTGTCGGGCCGTCCGCGCCGAGGGCGACGCCATCTCGCGTTCCACCCGGGCATCCTGACGAACCGTCGGGTCGGCCCGGGAGGGTAGAGTCCCTCCCCGCGCCCGGCTCCGGCCGCGCCACCTCCGTGCACTTCCTTTCGTGCACCACCGGACCGGAAGGCGAACTCCCGATGACTCTCCCTGTCTCCCCGGCGGCCGACCCCACTCCGAGTTCCGCCCCGGATTCCCTCGCGGACCCGTTCGCCGCCGACGGCGGCCCCGCGCCGGGGCAGGTCGCCCCGCTCCCGCCCCAGCAGCAGATGGCCGGCTGGGCGGTCCTGCTGCTCGGCCTGATGCTGCTCGCCGAGGCGTTCATCTGCATCGCGGCGCTGATCAGCGTCTGGACGCCGCTCACCACGCTGACCGCCGAACGCGCGCCGGCCGGCGACCCGGAGCTGTGGTCGGTGTTCGGCCTCGGCCCCTGGCACCTGACCTCCAACACCGCGATGCT
The DNA here is from genome assembly GCF_042732175.1 of Kitasatospora sp. NPDC059795. Classification (NCBI taxonomy): domain Bacteria; kingdom Bacillati; phylum Actinomycetota; class Actinomycetes; order Kitasatosporales; family Streptomycetaceae; genus Kitasatospora; species Kitasatospora sp. NPDC059795. The sequence continues at coordinate 168,371 of NZ_JBHWID010000011.1, read as the reverse complement.
GATCGCCGTCCTGGCCGCCAGCGGGCTCGGCAGCTTCGTGCACGCCGCGACCTCCTTCGCCACCTACGCGGGCAACCGCCAACTCCTGCCGAGCTGGCTGCCCTGGTACCTGCTGCGCACGGCGATCGGCGGCGCCCTCGCGCTGCTGGTCTACTTCCTGCTGCGCGGCGGCCTGTTCGCCAACGGCACGGACGGCACCGCCACCAATCCGTACGGCTTCGCCGGGATCGCCGGCCTGTGCGGACTGTTCTCCAAGCAGGCGACCGACAAGCTCCGCGAGATCTTCGACACCGTCCTCACCACCCGCGACGGGGCGGGCGACGACGAACGCGACGACAAGATCCAGCCCACGGCCCCGACGTCGCCCACCGGGCCCGAGCCGACCACCGGTTCCGGGCCGACCACAGGTTCCGGCGGCCCCCTCACGAAGCAGCAGCCCGCCGCCTCCGAGCCTGGTGCAGTCGTCGTTCCTCAGCAGCCCGGTCCGGTGGCCGAATCCGCTTGACCTGCGGTCGGTTTGACCGATCGTCCGATCATTGGCGAACCGCCACCTCCCGGCCCTTCCGTCAACCTGCGATCGTCAACTCCCGCCCACAACAACCCGTTCGGGTACAACTGACCGCCTCTCCGTTTCGACGGTTCCGAACCGGCCCATGATCAGCCCCGGACGACGCCCTCCCGGGCGTCCGGGGTTTCAGGAAGGACGGTTCGTATGACCACAGCAGACGGAGAGCCGATCGCCGCGATCACCGAGGCGACTCTCGCCGACATCGCGGCCAACGGCATCTGGCGCGGCGCGAGCCTCGACATCAACCCGGCGGTGCTCGCCGTCGCCCGGGCGCTGCTCGCGGCACTCCAGGGCGCCGCGCCGGCCGGCACGCTCCCGGAGGACCTGGCGGAGCTGGTCGCCCGCGTCCAGCGGCAGGCCGGGATCTCCTTCCCTCGCATTCCCGTGGCGGGCGAGGTCGGCCTCTCCGCGTTCGCGATCAAGCAGCAGGTCTCGGAGCCGCGCCCGGTCGTCATCGTGCCGGCCGGCTGGAACCCGTACGGCTGGCTGCCGTTCATGGCCGGCTACCTGTCGCTGGCGGCGCGCGGCTACCACGTCCTGGCCTACACCCCACGGGGGTTCGGCAAGGCGGGAGTGTTCTACTCCTCCAACGGGTTCATCGACGTCGCCGGGCCGAACGACTGGGCGGACGGCTCGAAGGTCATCACGTATGCGCAGGAGCAGTTCGCGCCGAGCAAGGTCGGCCTGATGGGCCTGTCCTACGGCTCCGGGATCAGCCAACTGGTCGCCGCGCACGACCCGGAGGAGGGCCGGGTCGCCGCCGTGGCCGCGCTCAGCACCTGGGGCAACCTCGCCACCAGCCTCTACGACCACGGCACCCGCCACGTGAAGGCCGTGGAGCTGTTGATCGGGTTCACCGGGGCCGAGAAGGGCAAGGAGTCGGAGCGGTTCGACCCGGAGACGTGGGCCGTCCTCCAGGACTTCCGGGCCGGGCGGAACATGGAGAAGGTGGTGGAGTGGGGCACCGTGCGCTCCCCGGAGGCGTACGTCGGCGCCACCAACGCGCGTGGCATCCCGACCTTCTACTCGAACACCTGGCACGAAAGCCTGTTCGCGGCCGGCGAGGCGATCGAGGCCTTCGAGAAGCTCACCGTCCCGAAGCACCTGAACATGTGGATCGGCGACCACGGCGCCCCCGAGGGCGCCGGCTTCACCGGCGTGCCCGGCGGCGTGGCCTTCCCCGGCCTGCTGACGCCGACGCGGGAGGCGTTCGACTGGCTCGACCACCACCTGCTGGGCGCAGACAACGGCGTGCCCGACTGGCCGGTCGTCAACAGCCAGGTGATGTTCACCTACAAGACCGCCCCGGTCATCGGCGGCGGCCGGCGGATCACCGAGCCCGCCCGGCGCGAACCGCTCGGCTCCTGGGCGGAGGCCACCGTCGACCACGAGACGTGGTACCTGAACGGCAACGGCCACAACGGCGACGGCACGCTGTCCGACAAGCCCTCCAACGGCTGGGCCCGAGACTTCACCGCCGGCCACGAGACCGCCGCCACCGCGATGGACGCCATCATGGACACCGGGCAGAAGGAGTGGTTCGGCAACCCCCGGAAGTACGACACCGCCGGCTTCGAGCGGGACCGCCTGCTGCTCTGGTCCACGGAGCCGCTGGCGGGCGGCCGCCGGATCCGCGGCGCCACAAAGCTTCGGCTCACGGCCCGGGCCGAGGAGGCCGACGCCCTGACGCTGGTCGCCTACCTCTTCGACGTCGCCCCCGACGGCAGCGCCAAGATCATCACCCACGAGCCGTTCACCGCCACCGACCTGCCCCCCGGCACCGACCGCACCCTCAGCTGGACGCTCCAGCCCGCCGCCTACGACCTCCCCGACGGCCACCGTCTCGCCCTGGTCGTCAACAGCCGCGACATGCTCTACGCCTTCACCGGCAAGGCGGACAGCACCACCACCGTCACCTCCCCGGTCGGGGAGGAAGCCCTCCTGGAGCTGCCACTCGGCTGAGCCACACCCCACCGCCGGCCGGCGCGGGGCGGCTCACACCGCCGTCCCGCGCACCCGCGTGTCCCGCATCGGCGCCCGGTCGATCAGCTCGACGTACACGACCTGGTCGCCCACCACGTCCAGCACGACCATCCCCTCCGCAGCCGGCAGTTCCACACGGTGCCCCGCCCCGTACGGCTGCCCCGCCCGGTGCGGGACGGTCCGAAAGCTCTGGCAGAAGTCGTCGTCGCACCCGCACACCTCCGCCACTCGCAACTCCCGCACACCAAGCGCCAGTTGTGCTTCGCCCTCGCCTTCCAGCAGCGCCACGAGTTCGTCCGCGAGCTCGGGAAAGACGTCACGGACCAGGGGATGTTCGTTCTCCATGGCCCCCAACCTAATCGCCGCCGCGACGGCTACCGCCTGCGGACCAGCAGCTGCGCCGCCTGTGACCGGTGGCCGTTCATCGTGGCCACCTCGAACCGGTGCTCGTCCACCGGGTCGAAGGCCGACAGCAGCGTGCGCAACTCGGCGATCTCGTGGTGCCGACACACCGCACCGTCGTCCGTGGCGAACACCCCGTACGGAGTGCCGAACTGCCGCGCATGGGCCGCGTAGCGGTCGCGGTTCCGCTCGTCGTCCTGCAGCAGCACGTCGCTGACGTACAGCAGCCCGCCGGGCGCGAGGACGCGGTGCAGCTCCGCGACCAACGCCGCCTGGGCATCGCCGTCGGGGACGCAGGTCAGCACGGCGAACAGCAGGACCACGTCGATGCTCCCCGACGCGTGCGGCAGGGTCGGCGGGGACTCCAGGACGGCGAGGCGCAGCTCGGGCCGCAGCTGCCGGCCCCGCTCGATCAGCGCGGGCGACGGGTCGACACCGGACACGTCACGGAAGCCGTGCCCGCCCAGCTCGGCCATGACGCGACCGTATCCACAGCCGTAGTCCAGGATCCGCGCGTCCGGGCCGACCTCCGCCAGCCGGTCGGGGTTCACCGGGTGGGTGAACGTCTTCGTTGCGCCGACGCCGTTCCAGTACGCGATCTGATCGCCGAGACCCTTCATGCGAGTGCAGCATACGGCCCGTCACCGACCGGACATGCCCTAAGCCGACCCGCCGTTCGTGGGCCCGCGTCCGGTGCTGGTCGCCCCCGGCTGGGATGATCGGTGGATGGCCTCCGATCTCGCCCGCGCCCTCGCCGATGTCGTCCGTGGTGAGGTCCGTTTCGGTGTCGCCGAGCGGGCCGTGTACGGGCAGGACGCGTCGAACTACCGGCAGGTGCCGCGCGGGGTGGTGAAGCCGGCCGACGTGGACGATGTGCGGGCCGCGGTGGCGGCGTGCCGGGAGTTCGGGGTGCCGGTGGTGGCGCGCGGGTCGGGGACGAGCATCGGCGGGCAGGCGATCGGGCCAGGCGCCGTGGTGCTGGACTTCCGGCGGCACCTCGGCCGGGTGCTGGAGGTGGACCCGGACGCCCGCACCGCGCGGGTCGAACCGGGCACCGTCCTGGACGAACTCCAGCGTGCCGCAAGGAAGTTCGGGCTGCGGTTCGGACCGGACCCGTCCACCCACAGCCGGTGCACGCTGGGCGGCATGATCGGCAACGACGCCTGCGGCTCGCACTCCCTCGCCTGGGGCCGCACCTCCGACAACCTGCACAGCCTGGAGCTGTTGCTCGCCGACGGCGCCGAACTGACCGTCACCGGCCCCCTGCCGCCCGCCGAACGCGCCGCCCTCGCGTCCGGGCACGGCCGGCTGCCGCGCCTGCACCGGGAGTTGCAGGCCCTCGCCGCCGGCAACCTGCCCCTGCTGCGCCGCGCCATGCCGACCCTGCCGCGTCGCGGCTCGGGCTACCCGCTGGACGCGCTGCTCCCGGAGCGCGGCTACGACCTGGTGCGGGCCGTCACCGGCACGGAGGGGACCTGCGCCCTGCTGCTCGGCGCCACCGTCCGCCTGGTGCCCGAACCGCCGTACCGTGCGCTGGTGGTGGCCGGGTACCCGGACGAGACGGCCGCCGCCGACGCCGTGCCCGCGCTCCTGCCGTTCGAACCACTGACCTGCGAGGGAATGGCAGCCGACCTGGTCGCCGCGCTGCTCGCGGCCGGCCCGCGCCCGCCCGTGCTCGACCGCCTCCCGGACGGCGCGTGCTGGCTGTTCCTGGAGACCGGCGGCGACACCGCCGCCGAGGCCGCCGACCGGGCCCGTGGACTCGCCGACGCGGTGCGGAGAGAGCGCATCGCGACCGTCGCGTTGGTCACCGACCCGGCCGAGCAGCGCGCGCTCTGGTCGATCCGGGAGGCCGGCGCGGGCATCGTCACCCGCCTCCCTCCGGCCTCGGACGGCACACCGGGCGGCGCGGCCTGGCCGGGCTGGGAGGACTCGGCCGTCCCGGTCGATCGACTCGGCTCCTATCTGCGGCAGTTGCGGATTCTGCTGAAGCGTCACGGACTGCGCGGCGTGCCGTTCGGCCACTTCGGCGAGGGCTGTGTGCATCTGCGGCTCGACTTCCCGGTGCGGGAACGGCCGCAGGTGATGCGGGAGTTCCTCACCGAGGCGGCGGATCTCGTGGTGGCGCACGGCGGTTCGCTCTCCGGCGAGCACGGCGACGGGCAGGCCCGCGCCGAGCTGCTGCCCCGGATGTTCCCTCCGCAGGTGATCGACCTGTTCGCCCGGTTCAAGCAGATCTGGGACCCGGAGAACCTGCTCAACCCGGGCCTGCTGGTCGACCCTCGCCCGCTGGACGCCGATCTGCGGTTCGCGGGGCGGGAATTGCCGCTCGCCCTGGCCTACCCGCAGGACTCCGGCAGCCTGCTGAACGCGGTGCACCGCTGCGTCGGCGTCGGCAAGTGCGTCGACACCGGCAGCGGTGTGATGTGCCCGAGTTACATGGTGACCGAGGAGGAGCGGCACTCGACCCGCGGCCGCGCCCGGCTGCTCGGCGAGATGCTGCGCGGCGAACTGGTCACCGGCGGTTGGCGCTCCCCGGAGGTCCGGGAGGCGCTCGACCTCTGCCTGGGCTGCAAGGGCTGCGCGAGCGACTGCCCGGTTCAGGTGGACATGGCCACCTACCGGTCCGAATTCCTGTACCACCACTACCGGTTCAGGCCCCGTCCGGCCTCCCACTACTCGCTCGGCCTGCTGCCGCTGTGGCTGCGCCTGGCACATCTCGCGCCGCGCGCCGCGAACGCCGCCCTGCGCGCCCGGTTCAGCGGCGCACTGCTCAAACGCCTCGGCGGCATCGACCCGCGGCGCGCCCTGCCCGCCCTGCCGGAGCGCCGTTTCACCTCCTGGTTCCGCGCTCACCGCGCCGCCCGCCCCGCCGACCCGGCCGCGCCCGCGGTGCTGCTGTGGCCCGACTCGATGTCCGAACTCCTCGACCCCGCACCGGCGATGGCCGCCGTCCAGGTCCTGGAGCAGCTCGGCTTCCGGGTCGAGCTGCCGAGCGGCCCGGTGTGCTGCGGGCTCACGCTGATCGCGAGCGGCCGACTCGGCGCGGCCCGGCGGGTGATCCGGCGCAGCCTGCGTCACCTGCCGCCGGGCCTGCCGGTGGTCGGTCTGGAGCCGTCCTGCACCGCCACCCTCCGCGGCGACTGGCCGAAGCTCCTCGACGGCCCTCTCGAACTCCCTTACCGGGTACGGACCTTGGCCGAGTTCCTGGACGAGCGCGAGGTCGCACTGCCCCGGCTGACCGGCGAGGCGATGACCCAGGTGCACTGCCACCAGCACGCCGTCCTGGGTACCGCCGCCGACCGGCGCCTGACCGAGCGACTCGGCCTGACGAACCGTCAACTCGATGCCGGATGCTGCGGGTTGGCCGGGGCGTTCGGCTTCGAGCGCGGCCACTACGAGGTGTCGGTGGCCGTCGCCGAGCGCGCTCTGCTGCCGGCGGTCCGCGCCGCCGCGCCCGGCACCCTGCTGCTCGCGGACGGCCTCAGCTGCCGCACACAGATCACCCAACTGGAGCCTTCGGCAAGGCCGTTGCACCTCGCCGAAGTGCTCCTGCGGGCGATCGGGCAGGCCGGTCACTCGCCGGGGTAGCGCACCCCGATCCGCTCCCGGACGGCGTCCAGCGTGCGCATCACGGCGAGGGTGCCGTCCAGCGGGACGAGCGCGGACTCGGTGACGCCGACCCGCAGGCAGCGCATCACCTCGGCGGCCTCCAACCCGTAGCCGTGGCCGACGAGGGCGGGACCGTGGAACGTCTCCGGGTCGCGGCCGTCCCGGTGGAGGGTGAACCCGGCGGGGCGGAAGAAGTCCCGGTCGATCTCGATCCGGCCCAAGTCGCCCTGGATCGAGGCACGTTGGCCGCACTGCACATCGAGCGAGCAGGACAGCAGGGCGGTCGCGCCGCTGCGGTACCCGAGCAGCATGCCGGTGTGCGCGTCCACCCCGCGTGCGGTGAGGCGGGCCTGCGCCTGGACGGTCTCCGGTTCGCCGAGCAGCAGGTGCGCGAACGCCACCGGGTACACGCCGAGATCGAGCAGCGCGCCGCCGCCGGCCGCCGGGTCCCACAGTCGGTGGCCCGGGCTTTCGGCGGGCCCGACGAACCCGAACTCGGCCTGTACGGACCGCACTTCACCGATCGCTCCGTCGGCGACCAGCTCGGTGATCCGCCGGACGGACGGGTCGAGGTAGGTCCACATCGCCTCCATCAGGAAGACCTCGCGCTTGCGGGCGAGCGCGACCAGTTCGGCGCTCTGGTCGACGTTCAGCGTGAACGGCTTCTCGCACAGCACCGCCTTCCCCGCCTCCAGCAGCAGCTTCGTCGCGCCGTGGTGCGCCGAGTGCGGCGTGGCCACGTACACCACGTCGACCTCGGGGTCGGCCGCCAGCTCCTGCCAACTCCCGTACGCCCGGGAGATGTTGTGGCGATCGGCGAACGCCCGGGCGGATTCCTCGCGCCGGGACGCCACCGCGAAGGCCTGCGCGCCGGGCACGGCGGCGAGGTCCTCGACGAAGGAGGTGGCAATGCCGCCGGTGGCGAGAATGCCCCAGCGGATCGGACGGTCGGTGATCGGCTGCACGGTGATCCTTCGCGACGGCGCGGCATGCGGGCCGGCCCAGCCTATCCACCGCTCCACCTGCGGCGACAGCCCCGTCGGCCGACCCCCCGCACCGTCCGACTCCCGTGGCCCGCAGGCCGGTTCGCCCCCGCGTCCCCTTCCGCCGGGTTTTACCGGGAGGTAGCCTTCCGCCTCGTCCCGACCGCCTCATCCACCACCCGACGGGGGAAGCCGCCATGACCGAGCGCCACGATCCGATCGCCGAGCACCGACGGACCCGTGCCGCGCTCGCCGAGACCGCCGACCGCCTGGTCCGGCTGCTGCGCGACACCCGCGGGCTCGGCAGCCCCCGCGCACTGCCCGCGTGGTCGGCGCCGGACGTCGGCGCGCACGTCGCGGCGGTGTTCCTGGTGTACTGCTCCAGCGTGTCACCCGAGGAAACCGTCGACTGGGACCGGATACTCCCGGAAGCCGAACTGCCGTTCGGCCCCCGGATGGCCGTCGTCAACGGCCGCGCCGTGACCATGATCAAAGAGCAGATCGGCGGCGACTCGGCCGATTTCATCGCCGAACGGGCCGACCGCTTCCTGCGGGTCACCGCGGACCTCGACCTGGAGGCCCCGGTCGCGACGCCCTGGTACGGCCCCGACCCGGCGCTCACCGTCGCCGCCTCCACCGGCCTGCTGCTCAGCGAGTGCCTGATGCACGGCCTGGACATCGCCCGCGCCACCGGCCGCCCGTGGCGGATCGACCCGGACCACGCCCGGCTGGTGATCGGCCAGGCCCTGACGACCATGATGCCGCTGGCCCTCGACCGCGTGGCCGCCCGCGACGCGGACCTCCTCCTCGACCTCGCCGTCCGCGGCGGCCCGCGCCTCTACCTGACCTTCCGGGACGCCACCCTGACCGTCACCCGCGACGCCCCGCCGCGCACACCCGACTGTCGGGTCTCCACCGACCCCGTCACCTTCCTGATGGTGGCCTTCCACCGCACCCCGCAGTGGCGAGCCATCGCCCTCGGCCGCCTCCGCGCCTCCGGCCGCCGCCCCTGGCTGGCCCCCCGCCTGACCCGCTACGTCCCGGCCCCCTGACCCCCGGCCCTCCGTCCCGCCCCCGCATCGCTCCCCGGCCCTCTCAGCCCTCCCGCCCGACCGCGACCAGCGCCGCGTCGTCCAACAGCCGTCCCCCGACGTACGCCAGCAGGTCGCGGCGGAGGCGGTCGAGGAACTCGCGCGGCGTGGCCGCCAGGCCGAGGTCGGCGGCGCGGGCGGGCAGCGGGTAGAAGACGGCGTCGCGGTTGCGGGCCTCGGTGACGCCGTCGGTGTAGAGCAGCAGCGTGCTGCCGGGCGGGAACGCGAACTCCTCGGTGCGGCGCTCGACCGGCGCGAGGTCGCCCATGCCCAGCGGGGGGCCTGAGCGGTGCACGGGGAGCAGCCGGGCGCCGCCGGGCGTGAGCAGCAGGGGCGGCGGGTGTCCGCAGTCGGCGAGCCGGATGACGGGGTGGTCGTCGGGCAGGTCGAGGACGAGCGCGGTGACGAAGTTCTCGCGGATGTCGTGGCCGGTCTCGGCGAGTTCGGCGAGGTGGCGTTGGTAGGAGGTCTCCACGGCGTCGGCCAGGCGTGCCGGGTCCTCGTGCCGGTGAGCGAGTTCTCGGAAGGCGCCGAGCAGGGCGGCGGCGTCGCCGACGGCGTCCAGGCCCTTGCCGCGGACGTCGCCGATCAGCAGGCGGGTCGCGTGGCCGACGCGCACGGCCGCGTACAGGTCTCCGCCGACGTTGGCTTCGTCGGCGGCGGCGAGGTAGCGGGTGGCGATCCGCAGCGGGCCCGCGCGTTCGGGCAGCGGGCGCATCAGGACGCGCTGGACGGCGTCGGAGACGGTGCGGACCTGGGTGAGTTCGCGTCCGTGGCGTTCGCGGACCCGGCAGTAGGCGACGACGGCGGCGGTGACCAGGGCGAGTGCGCCGACCTGGGCCTGATGGTTGGCGGTGAACAGGCCGCCGTGGTAGACGGCGATGAGGATCTGGCCGGCCAGCGCGAGGATGCCGACCAGCAGGGTCAGGCGGGTGCCGGCGAACGACGCGGTGATCGCGGGCGCGACCACCAGCAGCGGGCCGAGGTGGATGTTCGGGGAGATCGCCAGGTCGGTGGCGGTGATCAGCACGATCAGGCCGAGCGGCAGCAGCACCATCAGGTGTCCGGTGCGCCACTCGCTCCGCAGGTCCGCCAGCCTCCGCCGCACTCCCACCCCACCACCATGCCTCGCACGGGGGTCGCCCACGACCGGTGCACGCTCCGCTCGTACGGTATGGCGCTGCGTCACCGGCGGCCCCTACGATCCCGCCATGACGACCTCACCGAACCCCGCACCCTCCAAGGGCCTGGAGCCCGCCGAGGGCGACGTGATCCTCGCCGAACGTTTCGCGCCGTGGGTGCAGGCACTGGGGCTGTCGGTGGTGGAGGCCGGGTCGCGGCACGCGGTGCTGCGCCTGCCCTGGTCGGACCAGCTGGCCCGGGACGGCGGCGGGCTGTCGGGGCAGGCGATGATGGCGGCGGCCGACACGGCGACGGTCGTCGCGATCTCCTCGGCGCTGGGGGGCTTCGCGCCGATGACCACCGTCCAGCAGTCGATCACCTTCCAGCGCGCGGCCCGCGACACCGATCTGCTGGTCACGGCGCGGCTGACCAAGCTGGGCCGCCGGATCGCGTTCGCGGAGATCACCCTCGCCACGCCGGACGCCCCGGACGACCCGGTCGCGCACGCCACCACCGTCTACGCCTTCCCGGGCTGAACGTCACCGGCTGAACGTCACCGGCTGAACGTCACCACGTAGACGTCACCGAGTGATCAAGTACGTGCACACCCCTGTCCCCGGCGCCGTACCCGGCAGTAGCCTCTCCGGGTCCGTCTGATCGCGATCATTCGCCCTGGAGGCCCCATGCGCCCAATCCCCCGCCGCCGCACGCTCGTTGCGGCCGCGCTCGCCGCTCTGACGCTCACCGGCGCGGCGGCCGTTCCCGCGTCGGCGGCGCCGGGCGGGCAGCACGCCACCGCGTACTACCTGGCGATCGGCGACTCGCTGGCGGCCGGCTACCAGTCCACGCCGACCGGCGGCCACGTCGTGGGCCGCGGCTACGCCCAGGACCTGGCGCGGACGCTGGGCGAGCGGGCGGCGGACGACCGCCGGCCGTTCCAGTTCACCGACCTGGGCTGCCCGGGCGAGACCACCGGCACCATGGCGAACGGCGGCTGCCCGTACCCGCACTCCTTCGGCGGCTCCCAACTGGACGCCGCGGTTGCCTACTTGAAGGCGCACTGGAAGGACGAGGTGCTGGTGACGATCGACATCGGCGCCAACGACGTGCAGCGCTGCGCGGCCGGCGGCTCGCTGGACCTGCCGTGCGCGCTGAACGGCATCGAGCAGGTCCGCACCGGCCTGGACCGTATCCTCGGCGAGCTCCAGCAGGCGGCCGGACCGCACACCCGGATCGTCGGCATGAACCTGTACGACCCGTTCCTGGCGGCCTGGATGACGGGCGAGCAGGGCAAGGCGATGGCGACCGCGTCGGTGCCGCTGGCGAACGCGCTCAACTCGGTGATCGAGACGGTGGACGCCGCGCACCGCGTCCCGACGGTCGACGTGGCGGGGGCGTTCGACACCAACGCGTTCGCGCCGCTGGTGCCCCTGGGCGGCCAGCAGGTGCCGCTGAACGTGGCCCGGGTCATGCAGTGGACCAACATGGCGCGCGGCGACATCCACGCCAACGACGCCGGCTACCAGGTGATCGCGGACGCGTTCCTCGCCAAGCTGCCCAAGCAGTACATGCACTGACGGACCGTCAGAGAGACCCCGCCGCACCGGTACCCCGGTGCGGCGGGAGGCGCACGGTCAGCGCGCGGTGACGGCGGTGACGAACTCCGCCAGGCGTTCCTGCGACAGGTGGCGGGCGATGTCGGCCTCGCTGATCATGCCGACCAGCTTGTGATCGGGGTGGTTGATCACCGGCAGCCGGCGCACCCGGTGGTCCTCCATCAGGCCCAGTGCCAGGTCCGCGTCCTCGTTCTCCTCGATCACCATCGGGCGCCCGAGGGCGAGTTCGAGGCACTGGACGGTGCTGGGGTCGCGCCCTTCGGCGACACACCTGAGCACGATGTCACGGTCGGTGACGATGCCCAGCAGCTTCTGGTTCTCGCCGCAGATCGGCAGCGCGCCGACGTCGCGTTCGCGCATGATCCGGGCGGCGTCGGCGAGGGTCTGCTCACCGGTGACGCACTCCGCTCCCGGGTGCATGATCTCTTTCGCGGTGGTCATGGCCGGACCTCCCGAGCTGGTTGGGTCCACTGGTTGTGTCCATCGGCCGTCTTCCATGCTGGCCCTGCCACCGCCCCGCCCGCCACCCCTGGCCGCACCGCACTCGCCCGCACGCCCGCACTCGCCCGCTCACGCCGCGTGCCGCACGTGCGACTGCGGCGGCTGTGGCTTCGACCTCGGCTGCGGTTTGGGCTGCGGCTTCGGCTGCGGCTTCGGCTTGGGATGCGGTTTGGGCGGCTCGACGGGCACCGGACGCTTCGGAAGCGCCGTCTCGTCGACGCCCACCGCGACCTGCGGAAGCTCCAACTGATCGATGCCCGGCACCGGTTCGCCCTGCTCGCGTTCCTCGACCTCGGCCTCGGCGAGCTGCGCCGCGACCTCGGTGGCCTCGACGGCCTGCGCGGAGTTGCGCTCGGTGGAGCTCTCCAGGAAGCGCAGCAGCTCGACCGGGAACGGCAGCACCAGGGTGGAGTTCTTCTCCGCGGCGACCTCCACCACGGTCTGCAGCAGCCGCAGTTGGAGCGCGGCCGGGGTCGCGGACATCACCTTCGCGGCCTCCGACAGCCGCGCGGACGCCTGGTACTCGCCGTCTGCGGTGATGATCCGGGCCCGCCGCTCCCGGTCAGCCTCGGCCTGCCGGGCCATCGAGCGCTTCATCGACTCGGGCAGCGCCACGTCCTTGATCTCGACCCGGTCGATCTGGATGCCCCAGCCCAGCGCGGGGCTGTCGAGCATGAGCTCCAGGCCCTGGTTGATCGGCTCGCGGTTGGCCAGCAGGTCGTCCAGTTCGCTCTTGCCGATGATCGACCGCAGGGAGGTCTGCGCGACCTGCGACATCGCGAACGAGTAGTCCTGCACGTTGATGATCGCCTTCACCGGGTCGACCACCTTGAAGTACACCACCGCGTCGACCCGCACGGTCACGTTGTCCCGGGTGATGCCTTCCTGCGCGGGGACCGGCATCGTGATGATCTGCACGTTCACCTTTCGCAGCCGGTCGGCGACCGGCAGGATCCGCACCAGGCCCGGCGCCCGCACCTCGTCCAGCACCCGGCCGAACCGGAACACCACCCCGAGTTGGTACTGCTGGACCATCCGCACACTCAGCCCGGCGAGCACCGCCACCAGCACCAGCAGCACAATCACCACGTCGACCACGATCATCGCCGTCACCTCGACCCCTACGGCACGCAGACTCGTACTTCCACGCTACTCCGCGTCCTCCGGCTTCTCCCGACCCGGACGGAAAACGCTTTCCCGTCGCTGCGCGCCCCTAGGATCGGGGCCATGGAACTGCCCTCCGCCCAGGTCGAACGCGTCCACGGACTGGCCGAACTGGACGAGCTGGTCGTCGACTGCCGGGCCTGCCCGAGGCTGGTCGAGTGGCGGGAGGAGGCGGCCCGGGTGAAGCGCCGGGCCTTCCAGGACCAGGACTACTGGGCCCGCCCGATCACCGGCTTCGGGCCCGCCGACGCCCGCCTGGTGCTCGTCGGCCTCGCCCCCGCCGCGCACGGCGGCAACCGCACGGGCCGGATCTTCACCGGCGACCCGTCCGGCGACCTGCTGTACGCGTCCCTGCACCGACTCGGCCTCGCCTCCCAACCGCACTCCACCTGGCGGGGCGACGGCCTGGAGCTGTTCGGCGTGCGCATCACCGACCCGGTCCGCTGCGCCCCGCCCGAGAACAAGCCGACCACCACCGAACGCGACACCTGCCGCCCCTGGATCGTCCGCGAGTTCGAGTACCTTCGCCCCACCGTCCGTACCGTCGTCGCCCTCGGCGGCTTCGCCTGGCAGGCCGTCCTCCCCGCCCTCGCCGCCGCCGGCTGGCAGGTCCCCCGCCCCCGCCCCGCCTTCGGCCACGGCGCCCACGCCCTCCTCCCCGCCACCGACGCCGGCCCGCCCCTGCACCTCTACGGCTGCTTCCACGTCAGCCCCCGCAACACCTACACCGGCCGCCTCACCCCCACCATGCTCGACACCCTCCTCCACACCGCCGCCACCACGGCAGGCCTCGACCCCGCTGCCCCACCACCGGCCTGACGTCCCGCCCCTGATCAACTCCCTTGATCGGCGAAGTCCGGTGGCAAACAATGCGAGGAACGTTGCGAGGGACGTGACGGGCGGGACGAGGAGGCACAGTGCAGCTGGGTACGGTGGCGCTGACGGGTGCGGCGGGGAACATCGGCACCGTCGTCCGCAGGGCGCTTCGGGACGAGGCCGAGCGCGTGGTCCTGCTCGACCGGGTGCCGTTGCGGCCGGAGGCCGACAACGAGGAGGCGCACACCGTCGACCTGCGGGACGCAGCGGCCGTCGAGTCCGCGCTCGCCGGCGCCGATCAGGTGCTCCACCTGGGCGGAATTCCCGACGAGGCGCCGCTCCGGGATCTGCTCGACGTCAACGTGCTCGGCACCCACCACGTCCTGGAGGCCGCACGGCGCACCGGCATCCGCCGGGTGGTGCTGGCCGGCAGCAACCGGGTGACGGGCTTCCACCCCGCCGGGCGTCTCACCGGGCCGCAGGATCCCGTCCGGCCGGACGGCCTGTACGGCGTGAGCAAGGCGGCGATCGAGGCTCTCGGGCAGCTCTACGCCGACAAGTTCGGCCTGTCCGTCATCTGCCTGCGCATCGGCAGCTTCGAGCCCGCGCCCACCGAGCACCGCCACCTGTCGACGTGGCTCAGCCCGCGCGACTGCGTCGGCTTCGTCCGGGCCGCGCTGACCGCCCCGGAGTCCGTCCGCTTCGCCACCGCGTACGCCGTCTCCGCCAACACCCGCCGCTTCTGGGAACTCCCGGACCCGGCCGTCCTCGCCTACGCACCCGTCGACGACGCCGAGTCCCACGCCGCCACCGTCCCCGACGCCGACCGCCCCACCGACCCCACCGCCCCCCAGGCCGGCCCGTACGCCGCACCCGAGTTCACCCTCCGCCACCTCAACCCCTGACGCCCCGCCACCGCCCCCGCCCCCAACTCGCCTTTCACCGAATCCGCTTCGGCCCCCGCGCCGCCCGCCTCCACACCCCCGACAACAACTCCCTCGCAAACTCCCCCTCCCCCACCTGCCGCCCGAACAACGCCCCGTACCCGAACCCCCCGTCCGACAGCCCCCGCACCGCCTCCCGGGCGACGATCGCGTCCTGGTGGCGGCCGAGGACGTCCTGCAGCGCCTTCATCCGGCGGGTGTAGCTGCGGGCCGGGCGGCCGGCGGTCTCGCCGGCGTAGCGGGCGCGCTTCGCGGCCTTGCGGGCGGCGTGCAGGGCGCGGTCGCGGGCGGGGCCGTCGGGCGTGTGCTCGGCGGCGGCGAGGCGTCGGGCGGTGCGGTGGTGTTCGTGGCGCAGGATGCGGGTGAGTTCCGGCCCGCCGGGCCTGGTCGCACGGGCGTTGAGCGGGGGGTCGGCGGCGAGCGCGGTGAGGGCGTCGAGCAGGTCGTGGAAGCGCCGGCTGTCGAGCGTGCCGAGGACGGTCGTGCGGGCCTCGCGGGCCTCGCGGGTGCTCCAGGTGGCGAGTTCGGCGAGGACGCGTTCGCGGTCGCCGCCGTCGGGGAGTTCGCGGGCCTGGGCGAGCAGGCGTTCGCCGAGCACTTCGGCGTCGCGGGCGCGGCCGAGGTTCCGGCCGAGCAGGCGCAGTTCGTCCTCGAGTGCGGTGTGGTCGCCGGCGAGGTGGCGGCGGTGGGTGCGCAGGGCGCTGCGCAGGCGGCGGGCGGCGATGCGCATCTGGTGGACGGCGTCGGGGCGGTCGGCGCGGACGTCGGGTTCGAGGGCGACGAGTTTCGCGGTCTGGTCGCGCAGGCGTGCGGTGAGGACGTCCCCCGCGCTGCCGTCGATCCGGTGTGCCACGTTCGCCAACCCCGTCCTTCCGTGCTGCCCAGGGTAGGCCGGTGGCCGGGCGTTCCGCCGGGCGCCGCGCCGCCCGGCGTGGCGCAGCGCCCGACCGAGCCCCCCACCGTGGCGTCAGGATCGCGGAGCGGCCAGTGCGTCGAGGTGGCGGCGGAGGACGGCGCAGAGCTCGTCCGGGCCGACCAGGAGGGGGTGTTGGACCGCCTGGAGGGCGAGGCCGTCGAGCAG
Source organism: Kitasatospora sp. NPDC059795 (assembly GCF_042732175.1). Taxonomy (NCBI): domain Bacteria; kingdom Bacillati; phylum Actinomycetota; class Actinomycetes; order Kitasatosporales; family Streptomycetaceae; genus Kitasatospora; species Kitasatospora sp. NPDC059795. The sequence goes on along the minus strand of NZ_JBHWID010000011.1, from coordinate 152,488 downwards.
GGCGGAGAGCCGGCGGGTCTCCAGGTCGAGGTCCAGCCCGGGGACGAGGGCGCCGACGCGGTCGGTCTCGGTGAGGACCCGGCGGACGAGGTCGTCGAGGCCGGCCTGCATGGTGGCGAGCCGACCGCGCAGTTCGGGGCGGGTGCGGGCGGCACTGACGAAGGACAGCCAGACGCCGGCCTCCTCACGGCGCGCGGCGTCCAACGGGAGCGTCTCGGCGAGGAGTTGGACGGTCCGCTCGCGCCGGTCGCCGGTCGCGGCGGGGTCGAGCAGGGCGGCCGCGCGGGTGCTGATCCGGGCTTCGATGCGGCGCGCCAGCTCCCCCATCGCGAAGATCATCAGCTCGGAGCTGCCGTCGAAGTAGTGCCGCACCGAGCCGATCGCCAGCCCGGCCTCGTCGGCGACGTTGCGCAGCGAGGCGTGTTCGAGTCCTTCTCTGGCGGCGACGCGCAGGACGGCGTCCGCGACGGCCTGCCGGCGCTCCGCCGGGTCCACGATCTTCGGCATGTTGCCGTTATAGCACGGGCGCGCTAAATTTCTTTTTGGCACAGTCGAGCTAAAAAAGATCCATGGGGGAACAGCACGATGCACGGATGGATGATCGCGGCCCTGATCGCGGTGGTGGTCGTCGTGGTGGTGGTCCGGCGGCTGCGCGGCGAACCGCTCAACGCACGGGACCTGTTCGGGGCGCCGGTGGTGCTCACCGCGCTCGGCGGGTGGGCGCTCTGGCAGCGCCACAACCTGCGGGACGACCTCGGCCCGGGCGACTGGGCGTGGATCGTCGCGGGTCTCGCGCTCGGCCTCGCGACGGGCGCCCTGCGCGGCGCGACCGTCCGAGTCGAGGCGCGCGAGGGCGTGCTGTGGCAGCGCTACACCGCACGGACGTTCCTGGTCGCCGCACTCTCGCTGGGGCTGATGGCCGGGTTCTCGTTCCTCGCCGAACACTCCGGGCTGCCGTCCGACGCCCGCCCGATCCAACTGTCCATCGGCATCGGCTTCCTGGGTGAGGCCCTGGTGGTCGGCTGGCGCGGACTCACCTCGGGCACCCCGTTCGCCCCGGAGGGCCGCGGCCTGACCGCCCTGCTCGGCTCCGACCGCCCGCGCCGCTAGCCGTCGCCACAGCCAGCCAGCCAGCCGGCCGGCCGGCCGGCGCCAGTCGTCGCCGCCGTCGACCGTCCCGTCAACCCCGCACACCGCGAGTCACCCCGCGAACTGCCGTCCACCGGCCCATCGTTCCCGGCCCCGCCCGGCCCGGGACGCCCGGGCCCGGCGGCCGGATCGGCGGCCCGGCGGCCCGGGCCGGGCGTCGCGGTCCGCCGCCGATCCGGCCGCTGCCTACCGTGGAGGGATGCCGCCCTCGTCGCAGCCCCCGACCTACTCCGCCGCCGTCGCGCCGGGCGCCCTGCCGCTGATCGGGCACGGGCACCGGCTGCTGCGCGGGCCGGCGGAGTACCTGGCCTCGCTGCACCTGCACGGCGACCTGGTGGCGGTGCGGCTGGGGCCGACGACCGCCCAGGTGCCGTGCCACCCGGACCTGTTGAGCCAGGTGCTGGCCGACCACCGGCTGTTCGACAAGGGCGGGGTGTTCTACGACCGGGCCCGGGACGTCGCGGGCAACGGCCTGGTCACCTGCCCGTACCGCGACCATCTCCACCAGCGCCGCCTGGTCCAATCCGCGTTCCGCCGCCCGCAGTTGGAGCGCTACTCACTCGCCGTTCAGGCCGAGATCGCGTCCGCCACCGCCGACTGGCGGCCGGGCCGGGTGATCGACGCCTTCCCCGTCTTCCACGGGACCGCGCTGCGCACTCTGGGCCGGGCGCTGTACTCGACGGCGATCGACGCCGAGCAGGCGCGCGGCATCGAGCACGCCTTCGACACCGTGCTGAACGGCCTGTTCCGGCAGATGTTCCTGCCCTCGCCGGTCCGCCGCCTGCCCCTGCCGGGCAACCTGCGCTACCGCCGCGAACTGGCGTATCTGCACGACGCCACCCGACAGTTGATCGCCGCGCACCGATCTGCGGCCGGAGCCGGCGGCACCGGAGCCGCCGGCTCCGAACCCGACCTGCTGGCCGCGCTGCTCGCCGCCCGCGACGACGACGGCGCACGGCTCACCGACGCCGAGGTGCACGACCAGGTGATCACCCTGCTCGCGGCGGGCACCGAGACCGTCGCGGCCACCCTCACCTGGTCGCTGTGGCGGCTGTCCCAGCACCCGGCGGCCGCCGAGCAGGTGCGGACCGAGCTGTCCCGGGCGCTGCCGGACGGGCGCACCCCGGGCTGGGCGGACCTGCCGCAACTGGGCACCGTCGACCGGGTGGTGACGGAGACACTGCGCCTGCACCCGCCCGGCTGGCTGTTCACCCGGGTCACCACCGCGCCCACCGTGCTGGCGGGCCGTGCCCTCCCGGCCGGCAGCACGGTGGTGATGTCCCCGGCGGCGGTCTCCCGCCATCCGGCCGCGTACCTGGCGCCGGCCCAGTTCGACCCGGACCGCTGGCGACCGGAGCGCCTCACTCCGGCCGCCCGCCAGACGTTCCTGGCCTTCGGCACGGGCGCCCGCAAGTGCGTGGGCGACCTGTTCGCCCGCGCCGAGTGCGTCCTGACGCTGGCCACCCTGCTCTCCCGCCACCGCCTCGTCCCCGAACCGGACGCCGACCTGCGCCCGGTACCGCTGGCCACCGTGCTGCGCCCGCGCCGCCTGCGCCTGCGGGTCGCCCCGCACTGACGGAGCAGCAGACGGCGCAGCAGACGGCGCAGCAGACGGGGCGGCAGGACGGCGGAACCAGGAACTCCCGTGCGGAACCGACGATCCACCGACGGCCGGCAGCCGCCCGTCAGCCCGCGGAGCGCCGGATTCTTGCCGTGCCCGCCGCCAGGTCGATCCCGGTACGCGGCGGCGCGCCGTCGTGCTCGTCGTCGCGCAGCACCAGCTCGATCCGGCGCTGCTCCAGCTGCACCCGCTTGCCCGCGTACAGCAGCGCGTGCAGCTCCTCCCCGGCCTGCGCCCCGACCCCGCGTTCCGCCCCCACCGGGCCGGTCCACCGCGCCGCCGCCCGCCGCGCCGCCGAGGCCGCGAACCCCGCCAGCACCAACGCCGCCGGGAACACCAGACTGCCCATCACCGCCACCAGAGCCACCATGTCGGGTTCAACTCCCCACCGTGCCAACGCGGTTCCCCGGCAACGGACCCGCTCACTCCAGGACTTCCAGCGTGTTGTCGGCGTCGTTGACGAAGTAGACCGCGTCGTGGTCGAGGTCCAGGGCGAGGCCGAACAGCGCGCCCGCGCCGGGCGGGTTGCCCTCGGCGTTGATCTGTTTGGTGGCGACCTGCCGCCCGCCGGGGGTGGTCTCGACGATGTTGCCGTCCTGGCCGTTGACGGTCAGCAGGTCACCGCCGGGCGTGACGGCCATGCCGAGCGGGCCGTTGAGGCTGCCGCCGGAGGTGACGACCCGGCCTGTCCCGGCGCTGTGGTCGCGGGTGAGCGCGTGCGGGATGGCGGTGATCCGACTCAGCACGGTGTCGGCGACGTACAGCGTGCCGTCGCGTCCGAGCCCGACGCCGGTCGGGCCGACCACCAGCGCGGCCGGGTCGGTCCGTTCGGGGAAGTTCGAGCCGATCTCGGTGGTGGCGATCCGTCGCGGCGGCCGGTCGCCCTCGTCGCACAGGGTGATCCGCAGGACGGTGCCCCGGTCGACCTCCGCGCCGCCCGCCGCGACGGTGCCGTTGAGCACGTTGGTGACGAACAGTTCGCTGCGCCCGCCGAAGCTGACGGCGGTCATGTCCCACGGGCCGTTGATACCGTCCCCGGCGATGGTCTCGCGGACGGTGCCGTGCCGGTCGAGCACCAGCAGGCAGCCGGCTTCGGCGGTGGCGGGGGTCCCGTCGGCGGTGGGCAGGCTGCCGACCACCACCCAGCCGCCGGGCAGCACCGTCAGCGCCGTGGTGAGGCCGACGCCGCCGGGGCAGGGCCCGGGCAGGTGGGCCGGGTCGATGGTGGCGAAGGTCGTGGCGGTGCCGTCCGGGGCGATCTGCACCAGGGTGGTGCCGGTGCCCTGCAGGTTCGCCTGGTTGTTGAAGTTGCTGACCAGGACGTTGCCGCGGCGCAGGTCCCCGATGCTCCGCTCGATCGTGAACGTGCCGTACGGGTTCACGTCGCCGTTGCCCGGCACGGTGGACGCGACGGGGGCGACGGTGTGCAGCCGGTCCAGGAACGCGCGCGGTCCGGCAGCCTGTCCCGGGGGTGCGGCGGCGGTCAGGCCGACGGTCAGCGCGGCGGTCGCCAGCGCGCTCGAACATGCCCGTAGTCTCATGCACTGCCTCCTGAAGAGCGGGCCCGCCCGGCGGCCACGACCCGTGAAGAACCCCCGGCAGACATGCTGCGCACACGTCCGCGCGGGCCGCCTGCCGACTCCGCCGATTGCGCGCGCCGCTCAGGACGGGCGGCCGGCCCGCTCCAGCGTGCGGTGGGCGAACCACAGCTCGTGGACGGCGGTCGGCGGGCGCAGCAGGGCGCAGGCGAGCAGCGTCTCGATCCGGGTGAGGCGCTTGCGGACGGCCGCCGGTGAGAGTCCCAACTCCCGTGCGGTGGGGGCGATTCGTGCGTCGTTGCCGAGCCAGCTCGCGAGGGTTCGGGCGAGCGCGGGCGGGGTGTCGGGGGTGTGCAGGGGGTGGAGTCGGCGGCGCGCCCACTCGACCACCGGGGGCCGGCCCATCAGCTCGTCAACTCCCGGACACCCTCTACTACTTGACGATCCGTCAGGAATGACCGACAGGGCGATGGCGAGGGTGGCCCGGTCGGCGAGGCTGCGGGGGTCGAGGCCGAGGTGGTGGTGGAGGTGGGCGAGGCGGGCGGCCAGGGTGTTGCGGTGGATGCCGAGGTGGGCGGCGGCGTCGGCGGGGTGCTGAAGCCAGGCGGCGGCGGTGGCGAGCAGGGCGGGGCCGTCGGGGTCCTGGGGGCGGGCGGCGCGGTAGGCGTGCAGGGGTGCGAGGGTGGCGGCGGCCCATTGCGTTCCGGCCGGTCCGAGGGCGGCGGCGAGGTCGCCGGGTGGGGCGTGGGTGGCGCGGCGTTCGGGGTGTCGGCGGGCGGCGGTGAGGGCGTGCAGGGCCTGGCGGTGGGCGGTGACGGTGTCGTCGAGCGGCACGGGCAGGCTGATGCCGACGTGGCAGGTGTCGGCCACGGCGGGGTGGTGCAGCCAGGGCGGGAGCGGCCGGGTGTCGGCGGCGGGTGCGAGGACGAGGGTGCGGGTGGTTCCGGGGTCGCGGCCGGTCCAGGAGGCGCCGGTGGCGGCTGCCCAGTCGGTGGCTTCGCGGCGGGCGTCGGCGGGCCCTTCGAGGGCGTACATCCGTACGGTGTCGGGCAGTTCGCGGCGCAGGGTGCGGGCGAGCCGCCGGGCGACGGCGGTCTGGCCGTCCAGCAGCAGGTGCAGGACGGCTTCGCGGGTGCCGGTGTCGGCGAGTCGGGCGCGGTGGGCCTGGCGGCGGCCGTGTTCGGCCTCCCAGGTGAGGCCGAGGACGGAGGCGGCGTCGGCGAGCAGCACGGGCAGTTCGGGCGGGGCGGGCCGGGGGGCGACGGCGGCGAGGACGGGCGGGCGGGTGCCGGGCCGACCGGGCAGGGTGACGACCAGGCAGATCAGGGCGTCCTGGCCGACAGCGGCGGATCCGGCGGACCGGGTGAGGGCTTCGCGGACGGCGGCGCGGGCGAGGGCGCGTTCGGCGGCGGTGACGGGGGTGGGCGGCGGGCAGGCGTCGGTGCCGGAGGGGTGGAGCAGCAGGACGCCGGCGCGGGTGCGGGCGGCGAGTCGGCGCAGGACGGCGGCGGTGCCGCCGCGTCGGCCGGCGGCCTGGAGGTCGAGGACGTCGTCGGCGCGGCGCAGGCGTTGGAGGGTTCGGCCTCCGGGTGGGGGCGTCTCGCGCATGTCGCTTCCCCCCGGGTGACATCCGTGATCGATTCGTGCCCAGGCTATCCGCGCCGTGAACGGAAGATCAACACGCTCGGTGTGCAGTTCGACACCGCCCGGCCCGGCTCACTGGGCAGCTCGACACCGGGCCTGCCCCGGCGTTCGCCTAGGTTGGCCCGGCATCGCACCCCGCAGCAACAACATGGAGGATCCATGACCCGCAGGACCGGCCTCGGCCGTCTGCTCACCGCCGCCGGCGCCGTCACCGCGCTGACCGTGTCGCTGTCGCTGACCTCGACCGGCTCGGCCTCGGCGGCCAGCGACTTCCTGGGGAACCTGAAGAGCAACGCCACCAACAAGTGCCTGGGCAACGACGGCGGCAACAACGCCAACGGCACCCTGGCGATCGAGTGGGACTGCAACAGCAACAACGACCAGCTGTGGACGTTCGAGAACACGGGCGGTGGCGCCTACGAGATCGTGAACAACTGGGGCATGTGCCTGGAGGCGCCGGGCTGGACCACCGCGGCGGGCGCCCAGTTGGGCCAGTGGGGGTGCCACGGCGGCGCGAACCAGACCTGGTACATCGACAACTACATGACGGCCGACGCCTGGAAGATGCGGTTCCGGAACAAGAACTCCAACCTGTGCGTCAGCGTGCAGGGCGGCAGCTCCGCGAACCGCACCGCGATCATCCAGTGGTACTGCAACGACGCGAACGACCAGCGCTGGCACGCCTGACCGCGACGGCGGTGAGCCAGCCGAGGGCGGCGGTGAAGATCCACGGCTGCTCCAGCGGCGAGAGGCTGTAGGCGACCAGTACCGCGGTCGGCGGCAGCGCGTGGCGGCCCACCGGGCCGGTCGGCAGCGCGGCGGCGAACAGCGCGGCGCCGGCCAGACCCGTCCACCAGTCGTGCACGACGGCCTCGAAGATCGCGAAGGCGGCGGTGAACAGCGCCAGCGCCGCCCACGCCAACCGGCTTGCTGCGCCCGGTCCGGTGTCCTTCCGGTCCGTCAACTCCCCCATGGCCACTGCCCTCTCCTCTCGCCGACCCCCCTGAAGCTAAGGCTATTAGCGTTAGCCGTCAACCTCCGGAACCCTGTCGCGCATATTCGTTGTACACCGTAGAAGGATTCCTCTACGGTGTACAACGCATGCCCGACCGTGTCCGCTCTGGGGGTCCCCTTGTCACAGCCATCTCTTCCCGCACCCACCCCGCACCCACGCCGCTGGGTGATCCTGGCGGTGGTGTGCCTGGCCACCCTGGTGGTCCTGCTCGACAACACCGTGCTGAACGTCGCGATCCCGTCGCTGACCGAGGAGTTGGGCGCGGGCACGGCCGACATCCAGTGGATGATCAACGCCTATTCGCTGGTGCAGTCCGGCCTGCTGCTGACGGCCGGCAGCCTCGCCGACCGGTACGGCCGCAAGCGCGCCCTGCTGGCCGGGCTCGCGCTGTTCGGCATCGGCTCCGCCACGGCCGCCTTCGCCCAGTCCACCGGCCAACTGATCGCCGCCCGGGCCGGCATGGGCATCGGCGGCGCGCTGCTGATGACCACCACGCTCGCCGTGGTGATGCAGGTCTTCCAGGGCGAGGAGGTGCCCAAGGCGATCGGCATCTGGGGTGCCGTCAGCTCGCTCGGGTTCGCGGGCGGCCCGCTGCTCGGCGGCGTGCTGCTGGCGCACTTCTGGTGGGGCTCGATCTTCCTGATCAACCTTCCGGTGGCGCTGATCGGCCTGTTCGCGGTGGCCCGCCTGCTGCCGGAGAGCCGCGACCCGGCCGGCCGCCGGCCCGACATCCCGGGCGCGGCGCTGTCCACCGTCGGCATGGTCGGCGTGGTGTTCGCGATCATCTCCGGCCCGGTGCACGGCTGGGGCTCGGGCCGGGTGCTGCTGTCCGCGGCGATCGGCGTGGCGGCGCTGTCCGCCTTCGTGGCCTGGGAGCTGCGCACCCCGACGCCGATGCTCGACATGGCCTTCTTCCGCAACCGCCGGTTCAACGGCGCGGCGGCCGGCGGCGTCCTGGTCGCCTTCGGCATGGCGGGCTCGCTGTTCCTGCTCACCCAGTACCTGCAACTGGTGCTCGGCTACAGCCCGTTGGAGGCCGGCCTGCGGATGACCCCGCTGGCGCTGATGATCGTGCTGCTCAACCTGACGGGTGTCGGCGCCCGGCTGCTGCCGAAGCTCGGCTTCCCGGGGGCGGTCTCGCTCGGCATGGCGCTGCTGTCCGGCGGCCTCGCGCTGATCGCCGTGACGGGCTCGGCGCACGGGTACACCGGCCTGCTCGCGGGCCTGCTGCTGATGGGCGCCGGCATCGCGGTGGCCCAACCGGCGATGGCCACGGCCCTGATGGGCGCGATCCCGCCGGAGCGGGCCGGCGCGGGCGCGGGCGTGCAGGGCACCGCCACCGAGTTCGGCGGCGGCCTCGGCGTGGCCGTGCTGGGCGCGGTGCTCGGCTCGCGCTTCGCGGCGGGCCTGCCCGGCCAGGTGCCCGACTCGGCCGCCAAGTCGCTGCCGGACGCGCTGGCCGCCGCACCCGACGACGGCGTCCGCGAGGTGGTGCGGACGGCGTTCTCCGACGGGCTGACCTCCAGCCAGCTGATCGGCGCCGCCGCGATCCTGCTCGGCGGCCTGGTCTCGGCAGCACTGCTGCGCCGCTCCGATCCGCCGGCCGCTCCCGCTCCGGTGCCGGAGCCCTCACCTGCGGCTTAGCGGCACCGAGCACCCCGGGCCCGCGCACCTCGCGCGGGCCCGAACGCGTACCGTGGTCCCACTGCCCAGCCCCCGGCCCCCGTTACGCGAAGGAGCAGCGTGGCCGTCAAGCGCGCCTCACAGGTCAAGAAGAGCGTCTGGCTCACCCCGCAGCCCACCCGGGGCCGCCGCGGCACCCGCGCGGCGAGCCCCGCGGCCGGCGGCGCGGGCGGCGGCGCGGGCGGGCTGGACCGCGAGGTGATCGTCGCGGCGGCGGTGCGGCTGCTGGACGAGCAGGGCGAGGCGAAGTTCTCGATGCGCGCGCTGGCGGCCCGGCTCGACGTCACGCCGATGTCGCTGTACTGGTACGTCGCCGACAAGGAGGACCTGCTGGAGCTGGCGCTGGACGTGGTGTCGGGCGAGATGGAGCTGCCGCGACCCGAGGACGGCCTCGGCTGGCAGGACGGCCTGCGGGCGCTGGCGGTCACCTGGCGGGCGGCGATGCTGGCGCACCCGTGGGCGGTGCGGCTCTTCAACGACTACCTGAACATCGGCCCGAACTCGGTGCGGTACTCCGCCCGCGCGGTGGAGATGGCGCGCAGCTCGCCGTTGTCGGAGGCCGACGCGATGGCCGCCCTCTCGGCGATCTTCCAGTACGCGTACGGCTTCACCGCCAACGAGGTCAACTGGCAGGACAAGGCGGACGCGGCGGGCACCACCGAGGAGGGCCTGATCGAGGAGATCACCGAGGCGGTCCTGCAGGTCCCGTCGATCGCCGAGTCCGGCGCGCTGACGGAACGCCCGAAGGGGCCCGAGGCCGTACTGCGCGAACAGCACTTCCACCGCGCCCTGGACTGGATGCTGACCGGCATGACGGCCTCCGCCTCCCGGACCGGAGCCTCCCGGACCGGGTCCTCCCGCGCCGGGTCCTCCCGCGCCGGGTCCTCCCAGGCCCCGGCCTGACCGACCGCGAACCGCAACCCCGGAGTGCCGAACGGGACACGTGCACGAGAAGGACGGCGAAGGACAGCGACAGAAGGACGGCTCAGGCGGCGGACGGCTCGATCTCCCCCGCGAAGACGATGACCTGGTCGATGAGGCTCCGCCGCAGATGGACGACGTCCGTTCCCGCCAGGCGGGGGCCTCCGTCCGGCGTGGTGAAGACCCACCGGTACCGGGCCCACTCGTCGGGCATGTCCACCGCCGAGCAGCGCGCCATCGTGCCGGTCCCCGCCGGGTGGTGCCGGATGTCCAGCACGAACCGCTCGACCGCCGCGATTCCTTCGCTGCGGCCCAACGGCCCCCAGAAGACCACGTCCGAGGTCAGCGCCTGGGAGAGCAGGGCGGTCACATAGCTGTCGTCCGAGGCGTTGAACGCGGAGATGAACGTGTCGATCGCGGTGCGTGCCGTCTCTTCCTGCATGCCCCAGTAGTACCAGCCGTTGAGCGTGAGCAGTACCGGCCGTTGCCCGTGCGCCCGTCCCGGTCGCAGGCTTAGGTGAACTCCTGCTGGCAGCGCTCCAACCAGTCCAGTTCCGCCTTGAGTTGCAGCACGGCGCCCTCGATCAGCAGCCGGGAGACGTCGTGTTCGCGGGACTGGTCGGCGCTGGCGTCGAGTCCGCGCAGGGCGGCCAGGCAGTGCGAGCGCTGCACGTCGATCAGCGTGCGCCGGTCGGCGAGCCGGGTCTGCGGGGCGAGCACGAGCTTCAGGAAGAACTCCTCGCGGACCTTGGCGCCCTCGGACGGCCGGGCGAACCAGTCGGCGAGCTCGCGCCGCCCGGCGTCGGTGAGCACGAACACCCGCTTGGCGGGGCGGCCGTCCTGGGCGACGTCCTGGCCTTCGATCAGGCCGGACTTCTCCAGTCGGCCGAGCGTGATGTACACCTGCCCGTCGTTGGTGCGCGGGTAGGCCGGGCCGAAGGTGGTCTCCAGGGACCGGCGGAGCTGGTAGCCGTGCGCGGGGCCCATGGCGAGCAGTGCGAGCAGGGGTAGCCGCACGCGGGTGCCTCCTTGAACTTCGGGGGTGCGCCGGGCGGTCGGGCCCTGGTCGGCCGTGCGCCGGGGCGGCGCTCCTGGGCGCTGCCCTACCCCGATGCGCGCCCGGTTATTCGTCCGGAACCGCACCCGGATCCGCCCGAGAGGTGACACCCTGAGGCACGGGAAGTGACAACCGTCCCGGCAGTCTCCTGGACATGCACTCGGCCTCATACCTAACATGCAGGTATCCCAGAGGAACTGACGGCCAGTCAGCCGGTTCCCGCGCCTGCCAGCGCGACCTCCCTCGCGCGCTTCCGTGAAGGTGACGCATGATCACGTCCGTCGTCCCCGGCGACCCGCCGCGCCCCGCCCAGGTCCCCGGCCCGTCCGCCGCCGCTCCGACGGAGCACGAGCTCCCCGCCGAGCAGCAGGCGCCGGTCGCGCCGGACGCCCTGTGGTGGCGCGACGCGGTGATCTACCAGGTGTACGTGCGCAGCTTCCAGGACTCCAACGGCGACGGCATCGGCGACCTGCCGGGCGTGCGGGCCCGCCTGCCGTACCTCAAGCGCCTCGGCGTGGACGGCGTCTGGCTGAACCCGTTCTACCCGTCGCCGCAGCACGACCACGGCTACGACGTCGCGGACTACAAGGGCGTCGACCCGATGTTCGGCACCCTGGAGGACTTCGACCTGCTGGTCGAGGACTGCCGCAAGCTGGGCCTGCGCCTGGTGCTGGACACCGTGCCCAACCACTGCTCCACCGAACACCCGTGGTTCCAGGACGCGTTGCTCGCCGCCCCCGGCAGCCCCGAGCGGGCGCGCTTCCACTTCGCGGACGGCCGCGGCACCGACGGCGAACTGCCGCCCAACAACTGGCGGGCGATGTTCGGCGGCCCCGCGTGGAGCCGGATCACCGAACCGGACGGCACCGCCGGCCAGTGGTACCTGCACATGTTCACCCCCGAGCAGCCCGACCTGAACTGGCGCAACCCCGAGGTCCCGGCCGAGTTCGAGAAGGTCCTGCGGTTCTGGCTGGACCGCGGCGTGGACGGCTTCCGCATCGACGTCGCCGCCGGCCTCTTCAAGCACCCCGAACTCCCCGACTCCCCCGACCCGGAGGCCGACGAGCGCACCCGGGACTCGGTCAACCCGCTGGCCTGGAACCAGCCCGAGGTGCACGACATCTGGCGGACCTGGCGGGCGATCTGCGAGGAGTACACCCGACTCGACGGCCGGCAGCGGCTGCTGGTCGGCGAGGCGTCCGTGCCGACCCCGGCCGAACAGGCCAAGTACGTCCGCGCGGACGAGCTGCACCAGGCGTTCTTCTTCCACCTGCTGCACGCGCCGTGGGACAGCGAGCACTTCCACCAGGTGATCGACGCGGCGGTGCGCGACATCACCGCCACCGGTTCCACCGTCACCTGGGTGCTCAACAACCACGACCAGGTCCGCACCACCACCCGCTTCGGCAGCCCCGAACGGGCCCGCGCCGCCGCCCTGTTGATGCTGGCGCTGCCCGGCGCGGCCTACCTGTACCAGGGCGAGGAACTGGGCCTGCCGGAGGTCGACGACCTGCCGGACGACGTCATCACCGACCCGATCTTCTTCCGCACCGGCAGCCGCAAGGGCATCCGCGACGGCTGCCGCGTCCCGCTCCCGTGGTCCGGCACCGAGGCCCCGTTCGGCTTCAGCCCCGACGGCTCCGCGCCCAGCTGGCTGCCGCAGCCCCCGTCGTTCGCCCTGCACACCGCGGAGCGCGCCCTCACCGACCACGCCTCCCCGTACCACCTGTACCGGGAGGCCCTCCACCTGCGCCGCCTGCTCCCGCAGCTCGGCGAGGGCACGCTCCGCTGGCTGGAGACCCCGCCCAACGTCCTCGCCTTCACCCGCGGCGACGGCCTGCTGGTCGCCACCAACTTCGGCACCACCCCCGCCCTCGCCCCCGTCACCGGCGCCCCCCTCCTCTCCTCCGCCCCCTGCCCGCCCGACACCCTCCCCCCGGCCACCACCGCCTGGTGGATCCAGCCCCGGACGTGACGCTCCCCGCCGGGCACCCTGCCCCGAACGCACACGAGGGGGAGGACACTTGGCGGGCCACGACATCGACAGCACCGAACCGTCACCGGATCCGCACGAGCTCTTGAGTTTGGCTCCCGGAGGCCGCCGGGCGGCCGAAATCACCTGATCGGGTGTTCACATGCTGGACACGATGTCGATGAATCCAGGTCAGCACTGGGACAATGGTGTGGACCATAGGTCCCACCCCGCCGCACGGCGCGCATCAGGCGTGCCGGCGGCGATCCTCAACGGCGAGGAGGACCAAGGGCTGCCCCCGGGACGGGGGCGCCCTCGTGCACCATCCGATTCACGGAAGGTTGTGCCTTGATGCCGGCCACCCCCAACTCTGCCGCGTCCGTCGACGCCGGCTCCCGCCTGATCGAGCCGCTGTACCAGGAAGTCCTGCGGCGCAACCAGGGCGAGAACGAGTTCCACCAGGCGGTCCGCGAGGTCCTCGAAACGCTCGGCCCGGTCCTGCTGCAGCGTCCCGAGCTCGTCGACGCCCGGATCATCGAGCGGGTCTGCGAGCCCGAGCGGCAGCTGATCTTCCGCGTGCCGTGGTCCGACGACAAGGGCGACATCCACGTCAACCGCGGCTTCCGGGTGGAGTTCTCCAGCGCCCTTGGCCCGTACAAGGGCGGACTGCGTTTCCACCCGTCCGTCAACCTCGGGATCGTCAAGTTCCTCGGCTTCGAGCAGATCTTCAAGAACGCCCTGACCGGCATGCCGATCGGCGGCGGCAAGGGCGGCTCCGACTTCGACCCCAAGGGCCGTTCGGACGCCGAGATCATGCGTTTCTGTCAGTCGTTCATGACCGAACTGCACCGCCACCTCGGCGAGTACACCGACGTCCCGGCCGGTGACATCGGTGTCGGCGGCCGCGAGATCGGCTACCTGTTCGGCCAGTACAAGCGCATCACCAACCGCTACGAGTCCGGCGTCCTCACCGGCAAGGGCCTGGGCTGGGGCGGCGCGCAGGCCCGCACCGAGGCCACCGGCTACGGCTGCGTGATGTTCACCGAGGAGATGCTGCGCACCCGCGGCGAGAGCCTGGACGGGCAGCGCGTGGTGGTCTCCGGCTCCGGCAACGTGGCGATCTACGCCATCGAGAAGGCCCAGCAGCTGGGCGCGACGGTGCTGACCTGCTCCGACTCGACCGGCTACGTGGTCGACGAGAAGGGCATCGACCTGGCCCTGCTCAAGGAGATCAAGGAGTCCCGTCGCGGCCGGGTCTCCGACTACGCCGACGCGCGCGGCCCGCACGTCAAGTACGTGGCGGGCACCGGCGTCTGGAACGTCCCGTGCGACGTGGCGCTGCCCTGCGCCACCCAGAACGAGCTGCACGAGGCGGACGCGCTGGCGCTGGTCCGCGGCGGCGTGAAGGCCGTCGCCGAGGGCGCCAACATGCCGACCACCCCGGAGGCGGTGCGGGTGTTCCAGGAGGCCGGCGTGGCGTTCGCGCCCGGCAAGGCCGCCAACGCGGGCGGTGTCGCCACCTCCGCGCTGGAGATGCAGCAGAACGCCTCGCGCGACTCGTGGACCTTCGAGCACACCGAGGCCCGTCTCGGCGAGATCATGAAGCACATCCACAACTCCTGCTTCACCACCGCGGAGAAGTACGGCAGCCCCGGCAACTACGTGGTCGGCGCGAACATCGCCGGCTTCGAGCTGGTCGCCGACGCGATGCTCGCCCAGGGCCTGATCTGACGCAGCGCCACCTGTGATGGCCCGGACCGCGGCGGCGGTCCGGGCCCTTCTCATCGGCGCAGCGGCCTTCTCATCGGGGCTGCGGCCTTCTCATCGGGGCTGCGGCCTTCTCATCGGCGCAGCAGCCTGCGCAGCGCCCGCCGGAACACCACCCGGCCGCACCACGCGGTCGGCCGGTCGAACAGCGCGGGCAGCACCCCGATCCGCAGCTCCTCGCGCCACCGGACGGCGCTGCCGCCCCGGTACGGCCGCACCTCGATCTCGGCCCAGCCCGTCACCGCCGGCCCGCGTTTGACCAGCCGGCACCGCCCGACCCCGTCGGGGCCCTGCGGGGGCTCCCACCGTTCGACGTCCATCACGTCCGCGAACGCGAACCGGCCGATCCCGGTGCGCGCGACGACCGTGCGGGCGTCGCCGGTGACGACGGTGCACGGCACCGCCTCGCCGTGCCGGGGCCAGTCGGTGACGCGCCGCCAGGTCTCGCGGGGCGACAGCCCCACTGCTTCCACGATGCGGAACTCGGTCATTCCATGATCCTATCCGCGACCCCCGGCACGGAAGTACGTTGTGCCTCCGTGCCCCAGCGCCACGCAAAGTCCTCGATCACCACCTGTTACGGCATCGGCGACCCGGCCGCCACGGGCCTCACGGGCAGGCACCGGCAGTCGCAGGAGCCGCACCGAGGACGGCGTCTGCGACGCCCTCGCCCGGACCGCCGTCGGCGCCGTCCTGCTCGCCGTCGCCGGGTCGCTGCTGTACATGTTCGTCTGACCACCCCCGTCCCAACTCCACTGCGGTGGGAGTACGTTGTGGGCCGCACGGTCCTCGTACGACCGGGGGGGCGGGATCGACGTGGCGCGACGGAGACGACAGGTACAGGCCCGGCGGGCCGCCGCACGGCGCGAGCGGGAGGCCGTGCGGAAGAAGCGGCCGCGGATGTGGCGGGGCCGGGACCCGTTCGACCGCGACAACCTGCCCCTCGGCGCCTTCCTCAGCCTGCTCGGTCTGAGCTTCGGCGCCCTGATGCTCGTGCTCGGTGCGGGCAACCTGTGGGACCGGTCCGACGCCGCCGGCCTGCCGCAGCTGCGGATGACCGTCGCCTCCTGCCGGGCCGTCCCGACCCTGCTCAAGCACGACCACGGGCCGGACTTCACCTGCGAGGGCCGGGTTGCCGACGGCCCGTCCGGCGGCGCCGCCGAGCAGTGGCACCTCGACACTCCGCACGTCCTGCGGAGCGGCCAGGTGGTGAACGTCCGCTGCACGCACAACGGCTCCTGCCGGACCGGCCTCGACGACTGGGGCCTGTCCGGGGTGCTCCAACTCACCTTCGGCCTGCTGCTGTTCGCCGCCGGCGGCCACACCGGCAGCCGGGTGCTCGTCAACCGCTACGTGCCCTGGCACGACGACTTCTACCGGCGCCGGGCCACGGTGGTCACCACCCTCGTGGTCTTCTTCGCGATCGTCGCGGGCGGCACCATCGTGGCCGTCCTGCTGTAACGGTCCGCCCGGGGGCCGGGACAGGCGCTCGCGGCGGGTCGGCCGCCGGGATCGCGGCCGCGCGTCCGACACTGGCCGGATGAACGCCCCTTCGTCCCCGCCCGGTCGCCGGGCCGTCCTGCTGGGCGGGCTCGGCTGCGCCCTGACGGCCTGTTCCGCGTCCCGCCCGACCGCCCGGAACGACTCCTCGCCGTCCCCGTCGCCGGCCGGCTCGGCGTTCCCGGCCCCCGCCGCCTGGCAGCCGGGGCCGGGCGAGCTCCAACCGGACGTCAAACTCCGGGCGGTGCAGGTGGTGGAGGCGATCGGGACCTGGCCGCCGGGCGGGCAGGGCGCGGCGGCGGCCGGGCAGCGGGTGGCGGCGCTCGGGCTGCCGGCCGGGCTGACCCAGCAGGGCGGGTCGCTGCTGGCCGAGGGCCCGCAGGCGGCGGTGGAGGTGGTCTACGCCCAGTACGGCGGGCTGCTCAGCGACTCGGCGAGCGTCCTGGTGGTGTGCCGCCAGTGGCTGGCCGGGCCGGACGGTGTTCCGCAGTCGGCAGGCACCACGGTCGACGTCCGGCTGTCGCAGGCCTCGCCCCGCTGGGACGTCACCGCCCTGCACCCCGCCGACCCCGGCCGGGCGGCCGCCACCCTCCCCGACCCGGCGACCCGGGTCCTCGCCCAGCCGCGGATCGTGCTGCCGCCGGCCGCCGCCGCGGACATCCGCAGCGGGCAGGTCCACGACTCGGCGCTGAACGCGATGCTGACGCTGGCCGGACCGTACAGCTTCCAGGTCAGCGTGGTGCGCTCCGGCCATCCGCTCATGGTGTTCGGCACCGACCGGCCGAGCGACCACCCGCTGGGGAAGGCCTTCGACACCTGGCAGATCGACGGCCACCCCGTGGTGGACCCGGCCACCCCCACCGACCTGGTCGACTCCTTCATGCGCGCCGCCGCGGCCGCCGGTTCGTACAACGTGGGCGGGCCGCGCCAGCTGTCCGGCGGGGCGACGGCGAACCAGTTCTTCAGCGACCCGACGCACCACGACCACGTGCACGCCGGGTTCACTTCCTGAGCCCCTTCCGTACTTTGACGGATCGTCATCCCCCTGCTCGCGAATTGGCTTGCGCGCCGCCCGTGAGCTGCGAGAACGTATCCGCCGCCGGGCGATGTCCGGGTGTCTGCGTGTCTGCGTGTCTGCGTGGGGGTGGGGATCGTGTCGGTGGCGGTGCGCGGGGGTGGCCGGGTCGCGGTGGCGGCGGCGCTGGCTCTGGTGCTGACGGGGTGCTCGTGGGCGTCCTCGACCAGCACGCCCGGGCCGTCCCGTTCGCCCTCCGCGTCCGCGTCCTGGCCGGGCGACCCCACGCAGGAACTGGCCGGGCTCCGCGCGGCGATCGCCGCGCCGGCGCAGCCGTTCTCGGCCGTTCTGCGCACTGAGGTCGAGGACGGCGCGACCACCGCGCGCAGCACCGGCACGGTCAACGTCTCGGACGTGCAGACCAGTTCGACGGTCCGGACGTCCGACACCGGGCAGACCTACCTGACGGTGACCCGGGACACCGCCTACACCCGGACCGGCGGCGGTACGTGGCGGACGTCGCCGCGCCCGGCGGAGCCGGTGCTCGCCGACCACCGCCCGGCCGCCGAGGCGCTGCTGCGGAGCGACCCGGGGTCGTTCCGGGGCCCGGCCAGGATCGGGGGCCTGCACGGCGGCACCGGCTTCCACCTGGTCGGGCGGCTCCCGGTGGCGCAGGTCTCCGGGTTCCTCGACGCCACCGCCCGCGAGCGGCTGGCACAGCACCGGGTGCCGGACTGCGCGACCGATCTGCTGCTCGACGCCGGCGGCCGGCTGTCCCGGCTGACGCTGACCTGCGAGGCCGACGGCTACCGCCTGCGCTCCGAGACCGGCCTCGGCGAGTACGGCCCGGCCGCCGACGCCCTGCCGCCCACCGACCTCTGACGACGCGCCGGCCCCGGCAGCCTCTTGGGCAGCCGGGGCCGTCACGGGGTCCGGTACCTCGTCAGCAGGTGACGCTGCCCTTGCGCAGGGCGTGGTTGCCGGTGTTGCTGTCGTCCGACCAGTACACGGGCTTGCTGCCGTTCACGCACTCGTCGGCGCCGGCGAGCGTGAAGCCTTCGTTGTTGATGTTCGGCATGCCGGAGGGGCGGTTGTAGACGGCGGTGACGGCGAACGCGCCGCTCGCGCCGACCTGGAAGGTGCGGTGCTGGCCGGAACAGGTGTCGTCGCAGACCACCCAGAGGCGGTTGGCCTGCGGCTCCCACTGGAGTTCCATCACGCCGGCCATGCCGCTGCTGACGGTCGCGACCTTGGTGAACCCGCCGGCCTCCAGCAGCACGTAGCCGTAGACGGTGCCGGAGCCCTCGACGCCGACGAAGAACACGCCGCCGGTGTGCGCGGCGTAGCGGCTCGGGTCGTAGGCGGCGCCGGTGGCGGCGTCCTTGAAGCCCGCGCCGGTCAGGTAGCTGTCGGGCACCCAGGTGACGCCCTCCAGGCCGAGGTTGGAGCCGGTGGCGGGCAGGTCGGGAGTGAGGTTCCACTCCCGGGTGGCGGTCAGCGTGGTACCGGTGCCGGACACGTCGTAGCGCAGCACGGACAGCCGACTGGTGGACGAGGCGTCGGCGTTGCGCTCGCTGGAGACGTACACGCCGCCGGCCGAACCGGCGCCGGTCACGGTGACGCCCTCGTCGTCGGGGGTGCCGGAGCCGCCGGGGAAGCGCAGCGCCTTGCCGGAGCCCCAGCCGTTGGCGGTGTCGGGCGTCCAGCCGCCGGAGCCGTTCGGGACCAGCCGCCACAGCTTGCCGGAGTTCTGCGCGCCCCACATCACGCCGCCCTCCTGGTAGAGGCCGGACAGGTCGGCGCCGAACACGTTGGAGCCGTCGGCGGTGGCGACCGTCGAACCGCCGGGCCAGGCCACCGGCGTCGTGGAACCGCCGCCGCTGGAGCCGCAGTTGTTGGCGGCGCCGAGCGTCAGAGTGGCGGCCTGGGTCCAGCCGCCGGTGCCGTCGGCGCAGCGCGACCAGGACGGGTTGGAGTGCGAGGTCCAGCTGAACGAGTCGACCGGGGTGGTGCCGTCGGCGAGGTACAGGCGGGCGCTGTCGGCGGAGCCGAGGCCGAAGCTGCCGTGCACGTCGAACGCCTTGAAGCCGCCGGGGGCGAGGCTGGTGCCGGAGACGATCTTGTACTTGTTGCTGTCGTTGTCGTCCCTGAGGATCCACCCGGACAGGTCGATCGTCGCGGTGCCCTTGTTGTACAGCTCGATCGAGTCGTTGACCGACCCGGTCGTCACCACCTCGTTGATCCGGATGTCATCGGCCGGCGCGGCGGCGGCGAGCGGGGCGGCGGCAGCGGGCGGGGCGGCGGCAGCGGGCGGGGCGGTCAGCGCTCCCACGCCGACGGCCGGCAGAGCGACGGCGGCCAGCAGCAGGGAGAGGCGACGACGCCACCTGGGGGCGCGCGGTTCGATCACGGTTTCCGTCCCTCGGTTCGGTGTGAACACGGCGCCGACCAACCTCCCGACCCCGCCCGAACGACGCCCCACCGCCACCTGTTCCCGCCGTGAACGCCCGGCGAACCCCCGCCCACCGCCCCCGAAAGCGGGAACGGCCGCGCCCGAGGTGACGTTCTCCCGCCGGGAGGCAGTGACATGAAGACCCGTCGAAAGGACGACCCCGACCTACCGGGCCCGCCCGGGGAACCGTGGAACGAGGTCGCACCCGGCCTGTGGATGGGCGGCCACTACTGGCACGACCCGGCCGGAGAGCTCCGATTCGTGTGCGTCGGCGCCGAATTCGACCTGGTGGTCAGCCTGTACACAGCCCCCGGCCACGGGCCCGCACCGGGCGTCGAGCACCTGGTCGCCGAGGTGCCGGACGGGCCGTTGGACGCCGAGCAGTTGGCCGCCGTCCAGGCCGCCGCCGAGTACACGGCGACGGCGGTGGCAGCCGGACGCCGAGTGCTGGTGCGCTGCCACTCCGGCTACAACCGGTCCGGGCTGGTGGTGGCGCAGGCGCAGATCGGACTGGGCACGGACACCGCCGAGGCGATCCGCCGGGTACGGGCGCGGCGCTCGCCCTGGGCACTCAACAACGAACTCTTCGTCGCCTACCTGGAGACCGGCCTCGACACGGCGCGACTGCTCAGCTCGCTGACGGCGCCCTTTGGCTGACGGGGCGTCGATCGACGGGCCGGCCGTGCGGGCCGACGGCGGTTCGGGCGACGGTAGTTCGGGCGGTGGCGCTTCGGGCGACAGTGCTTCGGGCGGTGGCGCTTCAGGCGGTGGGCTGACGGTGGTTCGGGCGGCTTGGGGCAGGGTTAGCGGTGGCTTATGACCTCCTTATCCGCCGACGGCATCACGCCCCTGCGGCGGACGGTGGAGGTAGCCGGGCGGGTGGGCGGACGTAGCCGTGTGGGTACGACGGCGGTAGGCCGCGGGGCTGGTGGGAGGCCGATTCCGCTGGTGCATTTCGCCGAGCGGGTGCCCAGGGGGTTCTGACGCAACGCCAGGTCGGGGCCTCGCCAAGGGCGTTGCGGGTGGCTGAATGCCGCCAGCGGAGCACCGATCGAAAGTGGCAGACACTTGTCAATTGGTATAGGCCAATCGTAGCCTTCGGTCCGTTCGCGGTGTGCCGGGTCCACACCGCGCCGCCCCGGGTAGCTCCCTGGGTGCCGGGCGGGCGCATGTCCGCCTTTTCCCCCACCATCGACCCGGCACCTTTCCGAGGAGAACCATGTCCTGGTCCCGTCGTCTGCTCACTGCGTCCGCGGTGGGCGCGGGCGCCCTGGTCGCCACCACCTTCGCCGCCGGCACCGCCGGAGCCCACGGCGCCATGTTCGGCCCCGCCAGCCGCGTCGCCGCCTGCTACGCGGAGGGCCCCGAGACCCCCAAGTCCCAGGTCTGCAAGGACCTCGTCGCCGACAGCGGCACCCAGCCGCTGTACGACTGGAACGAGGTCAACATCGCCAGCGCCAACGGCCAGGCCCAGCAGATCATCCCCGACGGCCACCTGTGCTCCGCCAACCGCGACAAGTACCGCGCCCTGGACTGGGCGCGCACCGACTGGCCCGCCACCTCGGTGACGGCCGGCGCGAAGACCTTCAACTTCCGCGTCACCGCGC
The DNA here is from genome assembly GCF_042732175.1 of Kitasatospora sp. NPDC059795. Lineage (NCBI taxonomy): Bacteria > Bacillati > Actinomycetota > Actinomycetes > Kitasatosporales > Streptomycetaceae > Kitasatospora > Kitasatospora sp. NPDC059795. The sequence continues at coordinate 131,547 of NZ_JBHWID010000011.1, read as the reverse complement.
CCCACCAGGGCGTCATGAAGCTGTACATCACCAACAGCAGCTACAACCCCACCCAGCCGCTGAAGTGGTCCAACCTGGACCTGGCGAACCCGATCGCCACCTTCGCCAGCCCGCGCACCTCGGACAACGGCTACTACAACGTCAACGTCAACCTGCCGCAGCGCACCGGGCGCCAGCTCGTCTACATGGTGTGGCAGCGCACCGACAGCCCCGAGGCGTTCTTCGGCTGCTCCGACGTCGACTTCGGTTCGGGCACCGCGGCCGCCGCCGGCGCCTTCGCCGCGCAGGCCCCGAACGCGCCCACCGAGGCGCAGATCGCCGCGGGCACCGGGCACTCCTCCGTCTCCCACTACGGCCACGGCGGCGACGCCCTGACCGCCCAGGAGGCCGCCGCCGGCACCGCCACGACCGGAACCACCCTGCCGGTGGACAACTCCACCAGCAACCTGCTGCTCGGCATGGCCGGCACCGGCCTGCTGGCCGCCACCGCCTCGGGCGTGCTCCTGGCCCGCCGGATGCGCAACACCGCCGTCACCGCCTGACGGCCCATGAACGCCTGACCCGTGAGGGTCGGGCGGGTGGCGCGGCCCCATCCCCCACAGTTCGGGGGCCGCGCCCTCCGTCGTCACCCACCTCCTCCTACGTGACACCCACCGGCCCGCAGGCCCCGCCGCGGACCGCCACGCACCGCCGCAGAGCGGCCCGCGATCCGCCGCGGCCTGTCGCGGGCCCGTAGCCGCTCGCGCCGCAGCAACCCGTGCGCACCCGATCGCGCCCGCCCCTGCCGCCGCCGCTGCCGCCGCTCCTGCCTGCGCGGTCCTCCCGCGCCTTGATGAACCGTCAACTCTCTGCAAAACCGCAGGCTTCCACCTTGACGGCCCCAATTGGTCTGGACCATCTTGAGTGCGCCCCCAGCACCAGCGCACCGCCCCACTCCCCCCACACCGTCGAGGAGAACCCGCCCATGAGGCGCGTCACCCTGTCTCTCGCCGCCACCGCGGCCCTGCTCGTCGCGCCGCTGGCCGCCACCACGGCAGGCACGGCCAACGCCGCCGGAGTCTCCGGACTGGTCGCCGACTACGCCGTGACCCAGAGCTGGTCGAACGGTTTCCAGGCCACCTACACCGTCACCAACCACACCAACGCGACGGTCAACAACTGGTCGCTCGCCTTCGACCTGCCGACCGGCGAGACCGTCTCCAGTCTGTGGAACGGCACCCTCACCTCCACCACCACCTCCTCCGGCACCCACTACACGGTGACCTCGCCGACCTGGGCCGCGCCGCTCGCCCCCGGGGCCGGCGCCCCCGCCATCGGCTTCGGCGTCACCACCGGCGCCACCCAGACCGCGCCCGCCAACTGCACCATCAACAACCAGCCGTGTGCCGGCGCGCCCGCCGACAGCGCCGCGCCGTCCGTCCCTGCCAACCTGCACAGCACCGGCAGCGGACCGGGCAGCGTCACCCTCGGCTGGAACGCCTCCACCGACAACGTCGGCGTGGCCGGCTACCACCTGCGCGAGGGCAGCGCCGTCGTCGCCACCGTCACCGGCACCAGCGCGACCGTCCGCGGCCTGCTCCAGGGCAGCGGCCACACCTTCACCGTCAGTGCCTTCGACGCCGCCGGCAACGAGTCCGCCGCCTCCGCCGCCGTGACCGCCACCGCCGGCACCGGCACCACGCCCGGCACCGCAGCCCCCTACGTGGACCTCGGCGCCTACCCGACGCCCAACCTGCCCGCGCTCGCCGCCGCCAGCGGGATCAAGGAGTTCTCGCTGGCCTTCATCATCAACGGAAGCCAGCCGTGCACCGCCAGCTGGTTCGGCGCGTACGACCCCGCCACCGGCTGGGACAAGGACGACATGGACGCCGTCCGGGCCGCCGGCGGCGACGTCCGCCCGTCGTTCGGCGGTGCCAACGGCACCGAACTGGCGCAGTCCTGCACCACCGTGGCCTCGCTCGCCGCCCAGTACCAGAAGGTGGTGGACGTCTACGCGCTGGACCGGGTCGACTTCGACATCGAGGGCACCGCCGTCACCGACCACGCCTCCGTGGACCGCCGCTCCGCCGCCCTCGCCCAGGTGCAGGCCGCGCAGCGCGCCAAGGGCCGTGACCTGAAGGTCAGCCTGACCCTTCCGGTGCTGCCCAGCGGCCTCACCGCCGACGGCGTCTACATCCTGCAGTCCGCCAAGAACGCCGGCCTGGTCGTCGACCTGGTGAACGTCATGGCGATGGACTTCGGCGACTGGGCCGCCCCGAGCCCGGCCGGCAAGATGGGCGCCTACGCGATCCAGTCGGCCCAGTCCACCCAGGCGCAGATCCGCTCCGTGTGGACCAACCTGACGGATGCTCAGGCGTACGCCATGGTCGGTGTCACCCCGATGCTCGGCCAGAACGACACCAGCTCCGAGGTGTTCGGTATCTCCGACGCCCAGCAGCTGATCGCCTTCGCCCAGCAGAACCACCTCGGCGAGCTGGCCTTCTGGGAGATGACCCGGGACGCCAACGCCTGCACCGGCTCGCTGCCCAAGTGCACCAACATTCCGCAGACCCCCTACCAGTTCTCGAAGCTCTTCGCCGCCTACAACGGCTGAGTGCCGATGACCGACGGGTGACGGCCGACGGCCGTCGGCCGTCACCCGCGACCGACCCGACCGGTCGGCCGCCCGGCAGCTGATGCCCGGTGCGGCCGGCCGGCCGGTCGGTCGTCGACCGTGCGTGCGTCACACCGGCTGGCGCTCCCCGTCCTTGCGCGGACCGGGCACGGCCGCGCTCTCCTCGTCGTTCCCCTCGCCGCTCCCCTCGGGCGCGCCCTCGCCGTCCTCGGGGCGGGCGTGCTTGGGGAGCAGGAATATCGCGGCGAAGACCGCGACCAGCATGCCGACCTCGGTCCAGAGGGTGATCTGCTCGGCGCTGGCGAAGTCGGCGGTCTTCAGCCGTTCGAAGAACACCGTGCCGAGGATGGCGCTGCCGAGCGCGCCGCCCAGCTGCTGAACGGCCGTCAGCGTGCCCGAGGCCGAACCGGTCTCGTGCGCATCCACCGAGGCCAGCACCATGCCGAAGAACGGTGCCATCACCAGGCCCATGCCCAGACCGGCGACCGCCAGCGCGGGCACCGTCTGCCACGGGGTGACGGCCGCGCCCTGGCTGTGCAGCGTGTACATCAGGCCGAGCACACCGGCCACCATCACCAGCAGACCCGCGTGCATCACCTTGCGCCCGAAGCGCTGCAGTGCCTGCGAGGCGACGAACGCGATCACCATGCCGACCGAGGCGGGCACCCCGGCCAGGCCGGACTTCAGCGCAGTGAAGTGCAGGCCCAGCTGGGTGTAGAGGCTGAACGTCAGCCAGAAGCCCGTCATGGCGGTGAAGAAGATCAGGCCCAGCACCATGCCGCCGCTGAAGCCGCGCTTGGCGAACAGGCTCGGTTCGACCAGCGGGTCAGCCCCGGCGGCCTTGCGTCGCGCCTCGTACCAGCCGAACACGCCGAACACCGCCACGCCGACCGCCAGCAGCGCGAACGCCCACAGCGGCCAGTCGTTCTCACGGCCCTGAACCAGCGGGTAGATGACGGTGGCCGCGCCGACGGCCGCCAGCAGCGCGCCGACCAGGTCGAGCCGGACCGTCCGGCCGTCCGCCCGGGCCGGGAGGAAGATCCGTCCGCCTATGAAGGCGAACAGGCCCAGCGGGATGTTGATCAGGAAGATCATCCGCCAGCCGGTGCCGGCGAAGTCCGCGTCGATCAGCCAGCCGGCCAGGATCGGGCCGCCGACCGTGGACAGGCCCATCACCGGACCGAACATGCCGAAGGCCGCGCCCTGCTCCTTCGGCGAGAAGATCTCCTTCATGATGCCAAGGCCCTGCGGGAGCATCACCGCGCCGAGCAGGCCCTGGGCGACCCGGGCGGCGATCAGCTGCCAGGGCTCCTGGGCCAGGCCGCAGGCGAGCGAGCCGAGGGTGAACCCGGCCGCGCCGATCATGAACATCCGGCGGCGGCCGAAGATGTCGCCGAGCCGGCCGCCGGTGATCAGGCCGATGGCCATCGCCAGCGTGTAGGCCGCGCCGAGCCACTGGATCGTGGACTCGCCGCCGCCGATGTCCTGCCGGATCGAGGGCCCGGCGATGTTCGTCACCAGCGAGTCGAGCAGGTCCATCACCTCGGCGGCGAGGATGACGAACAGGGCGACCCAGCGCCAACGGTAGGGTCCGGCCGCGCCCGCGGAGGGCGGTGCCGAAGGGGAGAGTCCGACCGCGTCGGTCATTTGCATACTCCTGCTGAATGCCAGGGCGCGGTGGACGGGGGCCGCGCAGTGAACGGTGTTTCTTCGAACGAACACTGTTCTACGAGTCGAGCACCGTTCCCGTCAAACGGTTTTACCCTGACTTCTCCCCGAGTCCGTCCCTGACCCTTCCCCGAGGGGCTCCCCGGACCGCGCACGGCCGGCCCCACCTGCCTCGACGGGCCGCACGCGCCTCCTGCGGCCCGCCCCGGAAACGGACGCTTCGCCCACTGCTCGAACAGCGTTCGTCCGGAGTACGATGATCGACAGTGGAACGTTCAGCGAAAGCAGGTGGCCCGATGCCCGCGCAGATGCCCGCGATCCCGTGGCACAAGCCACGCAAGGCCGACCCGCGCCAGCCGCTCAGCCGCTCGCTGATCGTCGAGACGGCGATCCGGGTGCTGGACGCCGAGGGCCTGTCCGGGGTGACGATGCGGCGGGTCGCGCACGAGCTCGGTACCGGCCCCGCCTCGCTGTACGCGCACGTCTCCAACAAGGAGGAGCTGTTCGACCTGATGCTGGAGCAGGTGGTGGCGGAGATCCGGCTGCCGCTCCGGCCGGAGCCCGCGCGCTGGAAGGAGCAGATCACCGAGATCTGCTTCGAGGCGCAGCGGGTGCTGACGGCCCATCGGGACGTGTCGCTGGTGTCGCTGGGCAGTATCCCGGTGGGCGAGAGCCAGTTGCGGATCACCGAGTTCCTGCTCGACCTGCTGCTCCAGGTGGGCATGCCGCCGCAGGTGGCGGCCTGGGCGTTGGACGGGCTGGGCCAGTTGATCGACACCGATGCGTACGAGGCCTCGGTCTACCACGAAAAGATGGCCCGGGGCACCGACATCGGCGCCTACTTCGACCAGTTGCGCGGCTACCTGCACGATCTGCCGACCGACCGCTTCCCGACCCTGCAGCGCATGGCGGACACCATGGTGACGGGCGACGGCGACCAGCGGTACGCGTTCAAGATCGAGGTGTTCCTGCGCGGCCTGGAGTCCTTCCTCCCGGCGGACGCGCCCGCCCCCGCGACGCCTCCGGGCCGCCGCCCTGCCCCGACGTCCGGCGAACAGGCCTGGCACGGCGGCGGGGCCTCCGAGGCGCACGGCTGACGGGCCGTCGGAGCCGTCCGGGCGCCGCGCTCCGGGCACCGGGAACGGGCACCCGGGACCGGCCGCCGGGCGCCGGGCTTCACAGTGCGTCGTGGTGCGTCGTGGTGGGTCGGCAAGGGTTGACGGCACTCCGGCGCAGGTCTATACCAATGGGCAGTCACGTCAACCTCGGCTTGGTACCCGACCGTTGACCCGGCCGCGCGCCCCCACTTCGCGCCCCGGGCCCGCCGTCCTCGCCGCCTCCTGGAGAGGTTCTCGATGGAACGCGCACTTCCCCCACACCCCCCTGCCGTCGACGCCCCGACGCGCCACCGCCGGCCGCGCCGCGCCCTCGCCGTCGCGCTGTCCGTGTTCGGCCTGCTGGCCGGCACGGTGGCCGCCGTCACCGCGTCCGGACCGGCGAACGCCGCGACCACCGCCGGGATCGGCTCCAACTGGTACGCCTCCGCGCCGTACCTGATGCCGGAGGACAACAGCCCGCCGGACGCCGCCGCGGTGATGGACGCCACCGGCCAGAAGGCCTTCCAGCTGGCGTTCATCCTGGCCCAGGGCAGCAGTTGCAGCCCGGCCTGGGGCGGAACCTCCTCGATCGACTCCGACACCACCATGCCGGCGGTGATCCAGACCGTCCGCGCCAAGGGCGGCGACGTGTCGGTGTCGGTGGGCGGTTACGGCGGCACCAAGCTCGGCCAGACCTGCGGCACTCCCGAGGCGACCGCCGCCGCCTACCAGAAGGTGGTCACCAAGTACGGCCTCAAGGCGATCGACTTCGACCTGGAGGAGCCGGAGTACGAGAACACCGCCGCGATCCACAACGAGATCGGCGCGGCGCGGATCCTCCAGCAGAACAACCCGGGCATCTACATCTCCATCACCACCGCGGGCACCAACGCCGGCACCGGCTGGTTCGGCACCCAGATGCTCCTTGAGGCGAAGTCGCAGGGATTCACCCCCGACAATTACTCGATCATGCCGTTCGACGGCGGCTTCGCCGGGGCCGCGGCGCAGACCGACGCGCTGGTGAAGTTCAACCAGATCCTGCAGAGCACCTTCGGCTGGAACGAAGCCACCGCGTACGCCCACGAGGGCGTGTCGATGATGAACGGCCGCACCGACGCCGCCGAGTACTTCCGGCAGGCCGACTTCCAGACCGTCCTCGACTTCGCGACCGCGCACAAGCTCGCCCGCTACACCTACTGGTCGGTCAACCGGGACCGGCAGTGCCCCGGCACGGTGGACCCCGGCCTGTCCGGGTCGTGCTCCAGCGTGGCGCAGAACGACTGGGACTTCACCAAGTTCACGGTGCGGTTCGCCGGCGCGACCCCGCCCACCACCCCGTCCTCGCCCTCGCCGACCGGCAGCTCCAGCCCGTCGACCGGCGGCACCTGCAACCCGGCCTGGCAGGCGACCACCACCTACGTGGCCGGCGACAAGGCCAGCTACAGCGGCCACAATTACCACGCCAAGTGGTGGACCCTGAACGAGAATCCGTCCGCCAGCGGCCAGTGGGGCGTGTGGGCGGACGACGGCCCGTGCGCGTGAGCGCCAGCACTCCTGCGCGTCCCCGGTGACGCCGAACGGGCCGCCCGCTCCCGGAACTTCCGGGGGCGGACGGCCCGTTGACGTCCTTCGACCGACTGCCGGCGCGGCAGTGTGTCAGACGGTGGCGCGGTTGCGGTACTCCTCCGCGATGGCACGGGTGGAGGGCAGGTCGGTCAGCGGCTCGCCGACCACCCGGGAGGCCAGCTCGGTCGCCACCTTGATGACGTCCTCGCGCAGTTCGGCCTCGGCCAGCACCTTGTCGGCCGCCAGCTGCACGTGCGCCTCGGCCACCAGCTGCTCACGCTGCTGGAGACCCTCGGCGCGCAGGGCGGCGATCAGGGCCGCGCCCTCCTCGGCGGCGGTCTGCCGGATCGCGGCGGCCTCGTGCCGGGCTGCGCTCAGCTCGGCCTGGAATTCGTCGCGTATCCGTTCCGCCTCGGCCCGGGCGGCCTCGGCGCGGACCAGACCGCCGTCGGTCTTGTCGTGGCGTTCGGCAAGAGTCCGTTCGATGCGCGGCAGTACAACCTTGCCGAGCACCGCGAACAGCAGGAAGAAGACAATCAGGCCGAGGATCAGCTCGGGCACATTCGGTTCGAGAGGTCCCATACTCAGTATGCTATCCGGTCATCTGACGGTACGTCCGCCGGGGTCCCTCCATCCCCCTTGCCCCGCACGGCACTTCGGCCTCGCTCAGGAGCCCGTGACCCCGTCGACGTGCTCGCGCAGCAGGTCCGCGTGGCCGTTGCGTCGGGTGTACTCGGCGATGACGTGCAGGAACGTCACCCGCAGCGACTGCTCCTCGCCGTACGCGACCAGCGTGGCGTCCAGCGCGGCACCGGCCACCGCGAGGTCGGCAAGGCGCTGTTCCTCCAGCAGCTGCCGGTACTCCTACTCGGCGCGCGCCGGGTCCAGCAGGTCGAAGTCGGCGTCCTTGCGGCCCTCGACGAAGTGCAGCGGAGGGACGTCCTCGCCGCCTCGGACGATGCGGGTTCGGACGATGCGGGTTCGGACGGACCGGTCGCGTCGGGTTGGTACCATCGCGGTGAGCCGTGACTGGCGCGCTGGGATGGAACTCACCATCGGGGAGCGGCTCCGCACGGAACCCGCGGGTTCCGTTGTGCTGTAGCCGAGCGCCTGGGCCGTCCGAATCGTCGCCGTTCCGTACGAGGAGACCGCCTTGGCCGAGTCCCTGCTTCCGCACACCTTCGGCAGCCCTGCCGCCGACACCGCCTTCCGCAGCGCCCTGGACGTGGTGCGCGCCGTCGAACCGCGGGTCGCCGCGGCGATCGGCGCGGAGATCGAGGACCAGCGCGCCTCGCTGAAGCTGATCGCCAGTGAGAACTACGCCTCGCCCGCCGTGCTGCTGGCGATGGGCAACTGGCTGAGCGACAAGTACGCGGAGGGCACCCCCGGCCGCCGTTTCTACGCGGGCTGCCGGAACGTCGACACGGTGGAGCTGCTGGCCGCCGAGCACGCCCGGGAGCTGTTCGGCGCCGAGCACGCGTACGTGCAGCCGCACTCCGGGATCGACGCCAACCTGACGGCGTTCTGGGCGGTGCTCTCGCAGCGGGTGGAGAGCCCGGCGCTGCAACGGGCGGGCGTGCGCAACGTCAACGACCTGAGCGAGCAGGACTGGGCGGAGCTCCGCCACGAGCTGGGCAACCAGCGGATGCTCGGCATGTCGCTGGACACCGGCGGGCACCTGACGCACGGCTTCCGCCCGAACATCTCCGGCAAGATGTTCGACCAGCGCAGCTACGGGACGGACCCCGTGACCGGGCTGGTCGACTACGACGAGGTCCGGCGGATCGCCCTCGACTTCAAGCCGCTGATCCTGGTCGCCGGGTACTCGGCGTACCCGCGGCTGGTGAACTTCCGCAAGATGCGGGAGATCGCGGACGAGGTCGGCGCGACCCTGATGGTCGACATGGCGCACTTCGCCGGGCTGGTCGCGGGCAAGGTGCTGACCGGCGACTTCGACCCGGTCGCGCACGCGCAGATCGTCACCACCACCACGCACAAGTCCCTGCGCGGCCCGCGCGGCGGCATGGCGCTGTGCACCTCCGAGCTGGCCGAGCACGTCGACCGGGGCTGCCCGCTGGTGCTCGGCGGCCCGCTGTCGCACGTGATGGCCGCGAAGGCCGTCGCGTTCGCGGAGGCCCGCCGTCCCGAGTTCCGGGTGTACGCCCAGCAGGTGGTGGACAACGCGCATGCGCTGGCCGAGGGCCTGTTGAAGCGCGGTGCCCGACTGGTGACCGGCGGCACCGACAATCACCTGGTGCTGGCGGACGTCTCCTCCTACGGTCTGACCGGCCGGCAGGCCGAGGCAGCGCTGCTGGACTCGGGGATCGTCACCAATCGCAACTCCGTGCCGCAGGACCGGAACGGCGCCTGGTACACCTCGGGCGTCCGACTCGGCACCCCCGCCCTCACCACCCGCGGCCTGGGCACGGCGGAGCTGGACGAGGTCGCCGACCTGATCCACACCGTGCTGTCCTCGACCTCCGCCGCCGGCACGTCCAAGGCGCAGTACGTGCTCGACACGGCCGTCCGCGACGCGGTCGCCAAGCGCGCCGTCGACCTGCTCGCCGAGTACCCGCTCTACCCCGGCATCACCCTCGCCTGACCGCCCCTCGCCGGGCGGCCCGGGCCGCGGCCTCCCCTGCCGCGCCCCGGGCTGCCCGGCCCGCCCGGCCGTCGGCGAGCCCGGGCTGCCTAGGATGGCCGGCATGATCGCAGACGAATCGACGGCGACGGACGGGGACGGCCCCACCGTCCCCGGGGTGCGCAACTTCCGGGACGCAGGCGGGCTCGGGGCCCTCCCCCGCGGAGTGCTGTACCGCTCCGGCGCCCTGGACGGACTGACGCCCGACGGCGCGCAGAAGCTGTGGAACCTCGGCGTGCGCACCGTCATCGACCTGCGCAGCGCTCCGGAGACCGCCGCCCGCCCGGACGCACTCGGCGACAGCGGCATCCGGCACCTGCACGTCCCGGTCTTCCCCGAGCAGCGCTGGCCCGAGGAGCAGGCCGAGCTGTACCCGCTGATGGCCGAACACGCCGGACGCCCCGCCGTCGCGGCGGTCCGCGCCCTGCTCACCGCCGAACGCCGGGCTGTCCTCATCCACTGCGCGTCCGGCAAGGACCGCACCGGCCTGGTGGTCGCCCTGGTGCAGTCGCTGCTGGGAGCCGCCGAGCCGGAGATCCTCGCCGACTTCCTCCACTCCAACACCGCACTGGGCCTCACCAGGCCCGGCCCCGACGTCCCCGGCCACGCCACCCGCCCGGTCACGGCCGTCCTCCTGCGACGCGCCCTGGTCTCCGTCCGCTCCCACCACGGCACCCTGGACGACCACCTGCGTGCCCACGGTGCCCGGGCCTCCGAACTCGCCTCCCTGCGCGCCGAGTTCCACTCCCCGGACCGCCGGTAGCGGCCGGGCGGCGCTGCGGTGCCGACCTGTCGGAGGGGCGTCGGCGACTGCCGAAGAGCCCTGTCCGCTACTCCCCGGCACCGTGGTGGAGGTGAGCTGCGAGCCGACCGGCCGGTGTGCCGCGTCCGGAACGGACCACGCGGTCGGGGACGGCGCCAAGTTCCTGTTCGACCTGTGGCTGTTCTCCTTCACACCCGGCCTCGCGCTGATGGCACTGGGCGCCCGTCGCTCCACCAAGCTCCGGCGCGCGGGAAGGCCGACCCGCGGCGGCATCGGTATGCCGCTCCGCCTGGTCATCGTGTGGTTCGTCGTGCTGCCGGTCCTGGCGCTGGTGCTGGGCATCGTCTCGATCGTCCTTCAGACCTTTCTGTTGATCAGTTGCGCGGGTGGGTCTCGTACATCCGCACCGCCACGGTGACGCCCGCCGCGGCGGTCAGTGCGGCGACCGCCCAGATCGCGGTGGTCACGCCGTACGCGTCGGCGAGGATGCCCGCCAGCAGTGCGCCGACCGCGAAGCCGCCGTCGCGCCAGAGCCGGTAGATGCCGACGGCGCGTGCCCGCCAGGCGGGGTGGGCGACGTCTCCGACGACCGCCAGCAGCGTCGGGTAGACCAGCGCGGTGCCCGCGCCCAGCAGGGCCTGGGCGGCGGCCCACACCGGGAAGCTGGTCCCGACCGCGACCAGGCCGAGGGCGGCGGCCTGCAGCAGCATGCCCGCGGTGATCAGGTGCTTGCGTCCGATCCGGTCCGACCACCAGCCGGTGAGCATCTGCCCTGCGCCCCAGACCGCCGGGTAGAGCGCTGCCAGGATGCCGATCCGGCCGAGCTCCAGTCCGTGCGCTGCGTACAGCAGCGGGAAGATGCCCCAGGCGAGGGCGTCGTTGAGGTTGTTGACCATGCCGGCCCAGCTGGCGGCGGACAGCGCCCGGTCGCCGAGGCTGGTGGTCCGGGCTATTCGGGCCGTACTGAACCTCGCCGGGTCGTCCGGTCCGCCATGCGCGGGAGCCGTACCGCTGCTCTCGGACGCCGGCACGGCCGCGCGCTCGGGCGTCGCCTCGACTGCGCGCATCGCTGCACCGGCAGTGGCCGTTCCCTCCGGCGGCGTGCCGCTGGACGCCGCGTGTGCGGCGGCCTCGGCCCGGGCGTGTTCGCGGGTCTCCCGGACGGCGGCGACCGTGAGCCCCAGGCCGAGTGCGACGTAGGCCGCGCCGAGCAGGAAGGGCTGCGGGCGCAGACCCCACTGGGCCGCGATGGCGCCGGTGGCGGTGGCGGTGGCGGCCACCGCGAGGTAGCCCGCCGCCTCGTTGAGGCCCATCGCGAGGCCGCGCCGGGCCGGGCCCACCAGATCGATCTTCATGATCACGGTGGTGGACCAGGTGAGGCCCTGGTTGACGCCGAGCAGCACGTTCGCCGCGACGATCCATCCCCAGGTCGGCCCCCAGGCCAGCATCGCCGGTATCGGCAGGGCCACCAGCCAGCCTGCGATCAGCACCGGCCTGCGCCCGTACCGGTCGGAGAGGGTGCCGGCGAAGAAGTTGGTGACCGCCTTGGTCGCGCCGAACGCCAGGATGTACGTCAACGCCCCCGTGTAGGCGGACATGTGGAAGACCTGGCCGGCGAGCAGCGGCAGGACCGTCCGCTCCTGGCCGAGCATGCCGCCGACCAGGGCGTTGACCGCCACCAGCAGGCCGAACTGGGCGAGGTTGGCGCGCAGTCCGAGCCGGATCGGTCGGGTCGCGGCCCCGCCGGCCGGGGCGGCCGGGGCGGCCGGGGCGGTGCGCGGAGCGGCGTTGGGCGCGGCTGCTGGGGGCGGCAGCGGGCGCTTGGCCTGAACGGACATGGGTGGCTCCCGGGTGGTGCGTGGATCGTGGTGCGTGGAGGAACGGGGCTCCACGGGCGTCGGTCGAGCGGCGGAGCATCATCGATGATATTCCAATCTTTCATGGATGAATGGAACTCGTCTCCACCAGTGGCTGCGCGGGCAGCCTCCGGACAGCCGGCAGGGCGAGCAGGAGGAAGGCGGCAGGAACGGCCAGCGCGGTCATGCCGAACAGCGTCCGATGGACGCCGATCCCGTCCGAGAGCGGGCCTGCGAGCACCAGGCCGAGGGGCATCAGGGCCACCGCGATCAGGTGGTCGTAGGAGCTGACCCGGGACAGCACCTGCTCGGGTATGTGCACCTGGAGCGCGGTCTCCCAAAGCACGAAGAACAGCGAGACGCCGACTCCCGTACAGGCCTCCAGCAGCGCGATCACGGCGACCGGCGCACCGGAGCCGATGATCAGCGCCTGGCAGGAGGCGATCGCCATCGCGACGGCGGCCACCGCCATCGGCCGGGCCGGTTTCAGGCGGTAGGCGCAGACGTCGCCGACGATCGAGCCGAGGCCGAAGGCCGCGACCACCACGGCCCAGGCGCCGGCCCCGCCCCATTCGCGATCCGCCAGGACCGGGCCGAGCACGAAGACGGAGGGCAGCACCACCACGTGGTAGACCGCCATGGCGAGCATCCCCGACCACACCCAGGTCCGTTCCCGTACCTGCCGCCAGCCGACCCGGAGTTCAGCCAGGAACCCGAGCCGCTCGGCCCGCTCCGCGACGGCCGGACCGCCCACCGCACCGAGCCTCGCCAGCACGGCGGCGCTGGCGGCGAAACTCACGGCATCCACCAGCAGGGCTCCGCCCGGCCCGACCAGGGCGACCAGCGCACCGGCCAACGCCGGACCGACCACCAGGCCCACCGAGTGCACGAACCCGCGCAACGCGTTGGCCTCGCCCAGCCGTTCACTCGGCACCAGCAGCGGAAGCAGCCCGGTCGAGGCCGGCAGGAAGAATGCGTCCGCCACTCCGAACACCACCATCAGCAGTGCCAGCACCCCGACCCGGGCCGTCCCGGTGAGCAGCAGCACCGCGACGGCGGCCTGGACAGCACACCGCACCAGGTCGGAGACCAGCATGATCCGCTGTCTCGGTATCCGGTCTGCCCACACCCCGCCGATCAGCGTGAAGACCAGCATCGGCAACAGGCCCGCCGCGGTCACCAGCCCGACATCGACGGCCGAGCCGCCGATCGACAGCACCGCGAACGGCAGCGCCACGAACGACACGCGATCACCCAGGATCGACAGCGACTGGCCGACGAACAGGCGGGCGAACTGGCGCTCCACCCGGAGCACTTCGGGAATCAGCGCAGCCACGGGCACCTCCACAACAGGTCGGGGAAAAGCGATCACCGCGATGGTAGGAAGCCCCGGAACAGCCTGTCGCGTGATTTATCCACAACGCGACCAATGCCCCGATTTACCTCAACTGCCGTCATCAACACCGAAGTTGACTGCCACCCAGCCCGATTCGCCCGAAAACCGGCCGCTGGCCTTCCCTCCTTCCCGCATCCCAATCCCACCGATCGGCCAGACTTTCGCACCCCCCCTTCCGACCGACCGGCCGTCCGATCGCCCGACCTTGCCCAACGCCCCAAGCACGCCCGGCCGCGCCCGACGTCCCGAACGACCGTCAACAGGTCGCCCACGCACGGACGCCGCACTTCCCCGCTCCCACAAGGACGTTCCGTGCCCGACGGGCGCCCGAGCCCACGTGACGCACCCGTGATCCGGGCGCGATGAGCTTGTGATTGGTCCGTTCGAGTGAATAGGCTCGGTCCCGCCCGCACCGCCGGGTCCCGCACGCGGCAACGCCGAACCCTGTCCGCCGTGTTGTCGGGTCGACCACCACAACCCTGGACAGGGACGGGGGAACCAGGTACGTCGCCGTCCCCACGGCTAGGGGTGAAGCCGCCCGCACCGGATCCGACCGGAACGCGGCGGCCGGGCCTCCTCCCGGTCCGAACCCGACAGCTCACCTCGCAGGCGTGCGGAGAGGACCGGACATGCTCTTCACGGGTTCCGGGCGCCACCGTCGGCAGAGCCCGGCGGAGAAGGCCGCCGAGCGGGCGATCGCCGCGGCAGGCGTCGCCGGCGTCGGCCTCGCCCTGCCGTTGCTCGCCACGACGGGCGCACACGCCGCGCCCAGCTCGGTCTGGGACCGGGTCGCCGCCTGCGAGAGTGGCGGCAACTGGACCTCCGACTCGGGCAACGGCCTGTACGGCGGCCTCCAGATCACCGCCCAGCGCTGGGTCGACTACGGCGGCGCCCAGTACGCCGAGCTGCCCAGCGAGGCCACCCGCAGCCAGCAGATCGCGGTCGCCGAACGCATCCTGGCCACCGAGGGCCCGCAGCCGTGGGCCTCCTGCGTGGACTCCGCGGACCTTCGCACGGCCAGCGCCCCCGGCGTGGTGGACAACAACGACTCCGCGGACGAGTCGGGTGCGCTGCGCGGCGCCCGCGGCGCAGCGGCCGTCAACTCCGCCGCGGACGGCACCGTCGCCGCGCCGAACGCCGCTCCGGTGTTCTCCGGCCTGCCCGGCTACGACCCGATCTACCACGTGTACTGGTACCAGAAGAACGGCGCCTGGTTCTGGACCAGCCACCAGAGCCTGTACGAGCGCTACATGCAGCTGACGCGTCCTCAGCCGCCCACGGCCACGCCGTCCCCGACCACCACCCCGGACGCCCAGGCCACCCCGCCCGCGCCGGGCACTCCGGCCGACCCGAGCGCCACCCCCAGCCCGACCACGCCCCCCGAAGACCAGCACGGCAACGGGAACGGCAACGCGAACGGGAACGGCGCCGAGAATGGCAACGGCCACTCGCCCGCCCCGGACCCGGCACCCACCACCCCGGACCCGAGCACGTCCGCGCCCACCGCCCCGCCCGCGTCCACCGACGCCCCGCCGGCGTCGAGCGCCCCGGCCACCACGCCTCCGTCCCCGCAGCCGTACACCGTCGGCCCGGGCGACACCCTCGCGAACATCGCCCGCAGCCACGAGCTGGGCGGCGGCTGGACCGAGCTCTACAAGGGCAACCAGCAGGTGGTGGGCGAGAATCCGGACCTGATCCGCCCGGGCCAGGTGCTGAACCTGGGCTGACGCCCGCCCGGGCCGGCCGCCGTCAGTTCGGGACGGCGGCCAGCCCGGTGCACCCGCGCAGTCCGTCGCGGCGTTTCTGCGCGGCCTGCGCCGCGCTGCCGGCCTGCGGAACGGGAACGCCCCGACCGTCGATGTGCGCGGGGGTGAACGTTTCTCCGGTGACCCGCCCGTCCGCGGTGATGGTGAGCGTGGTGACGCCGGTCTCGTCGGAGGCGGTGTAGTTCGAGGTGCCGTACCAGAGGAAGTTGCCGAAGCCGTACGCCACATAGGTGTTCCCGAGCATGCCCGCACCGAGCATGGTGTGGGCGTGGGTGCCGACCACGGCGGTGGCTCCGGCGGCGGCGAGCTTCTTGGCGAGTGTCTTCTGCGCGGCGGTCGGGCAGGCGACGCCTTCCTCGCCCCAGTGCAGGTAGACCAGCACCACGGGTGCCTGCGCCTTGGCCTCGGTGACGGCGTGCAGCAGCGACTTCTCGTCGAACGCGGAGGCGATGCCGGCCTTGTGCTCGCCGGCCCGCCACTTCTGGTTGGTGAGTTCGTCGACCTGGCTCGCCGCCAGCACGGCGACCTTCGTCCCGTGCACGGTGGCGATGTGCGGCGCGAAGGCTTCGGCCGCGTCCTTGCCGATGCCGATCAGCGGGATCGGGGAGCTCGCCTTGGCGGCGAGGGTGTCGGCGAGGCCGTCGGCGCCGAAGTCGACGGCGTGGTTGTTGGCCTGGGAGAGCACGTCCACTCCGGCGTCCTTGAGCGCGGTGAGCGCCTTGGGGCCGGTGCGGAAGGTGTAGGTCTTGGGTTCGGGCTTGCCCCGGCCGGTGATCGCGGTCTCCAGGTTCAGCACCGCGAGGTCGGCGGCGGCCAGGGTCTTGGCGATCGGCCCGAGCGCGGTCTCGGCGGTGGGGGCGGTCAGCCGGGAGGCGGTCCGGCCCTCGAAGTGGACGTCGCCGGCGAAGGCGACCGTGATGGCACCGGCCCCGGCACTCGATGCCGCGCTCGCCCCGGCACTGTCCTCCGCCCCACCGTTTCCGGGCACCGCGGACGACGTGCCCCCGGCGGATTCCCCGGCGGGGGCGGTGGCCGTCGTCCCGTCTCCGCCCGGTGGTGTCGGTCCGCCGCACCCGGCGACGGCAGTGAGCAGCAGGACGGCGACAGCGGCGGTGCCGAGTGGTGCGCGGCGCATGGTGATCCCCCCGGATCGTTCGGTGCGTCGCACTGTATCTGCGCCACTTCCGCACCGGAAGGCCGCTTCCGCACCGAACGGTCACAACCGGGCCGCCGACAGCCCCCGTCGCTCAGGCGATCACTCCGGCGGCGCGCAGCAGCCAGCGGTTGGCGCCGCCGACGAGTCCGGCCCGGTCCAGGACGCCGATCACCTTCCGCGCCATCTCGATCTTGGTGCTGCGCCAGTGCGGGTTGGCCCGGGCGACGGCCTTGCCGACCTTCGGGTCGATGCCGACGGCGGCGTAGACCCGGGGGTGGATCAGCGCGGTGGTGGCGAAGTAGATGACCACGCCGAGGAAGAGCTGCTCCCAGCGTCGCTGCACCATTCCGAGGCGCTTGCGGACGAGTTCCTCGCGGGCGTAGCTGATGTGCCGGGCCTCCTCGATGACGTGGATCCGGGAGACCTGCCGGATGAGCGGCTGGAGGGTGTCGTCGTTCATCACTTCGCGCTGGAAGGCGTCCAGGATCTCTTCGACGTACATGGTGCCGCCGAAGGTCTGACTGTGGGTGGAGATCGCCTTGAACAGCCGGCCGAGGTTGTGGGCGACGAATCCGGCACCGTAGGAGGGCGCGCCCATCTTGGCGATCATGCGGGCGAACATGATCGAGTGCCGGCATTCGTCGGCGATCTCGGTGAGCGCGTACTGGACGTGGTTGCTGGTGGGGTCCCGGTCGAAGGCGTGGCGCAGCAGCATCTGCATGAGGATCTCCTCGAACCAGATGCCGACGCTCGCGATCGAGGCGACCTCGTGCTTGGAGAGCTCGATGCGCTCGTCCTCGGTCATCCGCTCCCACAGGCCGGTGCCGTAGAGGGAGAGGTGCCGGGGCGGGCAGTAGTAGGCGCCCGGGACGGGGTCGGCGTCCCAGTCGACGTCCTTGAGCGGGTCGAACGAGAGCTTCGCGGAGGAGGCGAGCAGACGTTCGGCGGTGCGTTCCCGGTCGGGGGCGGTGCGCTCGCGGTCGGGGGCGCCGGGTGTGGCGGCGGGCTGGGGCGGCATGCCGGCTCCTTCGCGGTGGGGTGGAGTGGAACGGTGCCACTGCCCGCGAAGGTAGAAGTTATTAGACTGCCCGTCAATACAATGCGCAGAAGACGGCGCCCGCCGCCCTTCTGATGGTCCGTCAGCCGCGCCAGCCGGCCGGGTCGGACCATGCCGCCAGGACCCGCCCGCTGACGTAGCGCCGTGCTGTGCCGTCCACGGGGTCGGTGAACTCCAGGCAGCGGGCGAGCAGTTGGAGCGGGCGCCGGTAGTCCTCGGGGTCCTGTTCGGGCAGCAGTTCGGGGTAGATGGGGTCGCCGAGGATCGGCAGGCCGAGCCCGTTCATGTGCACCCGGAGCTGGTGGGTGCGGCCGGTGCGCGGGGCGAGCCGGTAGCGGCCGAGGCCGTCGCGGGTCTCGATCAACTCGACCCGGCTCTCGGCGTTCGGTTCGCCCGGCACCCGGTAGGCGTCCAGTCGGCCGTGGTCCTTGACCAGCCGGTCGATCACGGTGGTCGGCAGGCTCACCGCCGGATCGTGGCGGGCTATCGCCTCGTACGTCTTGACGGTCTCCCGCCGTTCGAACAGTCCCTGGTAGGCGCCCCGGCAGGCGGGGTCGGCGACGAACAGCACCACGCCGGCGGTGAGCCGGTCCAGGCGGTGCGCGGGGCTGAGCCGGGGCAGGCCGAGGTCGCGGCGCAGCCGGGCGAGCGCGGTCTCGGTGGCGTGGCTGCCGCGCGGCGTGGTGGCCAGGTAGTGCGGCTTGTCGGCGACGACGATCCGCTCGTCGCGGTACAGCACCTCGACGGGGAACGGCACCACGGGTTCGGGCGGTCCGGGTTCGCGGTGGAACCAGACGTGGCCGCCGGGCCGGTAGGGCGCGGCGGGGGCGATCGGCCCGTCGGCGCCGACGAACTCGCCGGCGTCGAGCATCGCCGCGATCCGTCCCGGCCCGACGGCGGTGCCGTAGCGCTCCTCCAGGTAGGCCCGGACGGTCGGCCAGGGCCCGTCGATCGGCAGGCGTACGTGGACGGGGTCGATGCCGTCGCGCTGCGGCAGGGGGCTGACGGGGGCGGGGGGCCTACGCGCCATCGGGCGCCGCCCGGTGGTCGGTCCGACGGGTGTCCATCCGGTCCACGATAGCGGCCGATCACCCGTCTGGGCGCGGGCGGCCCGGCGTGCGACGATGGCAGGGCGGTACCCGCCCCCGGAACGGCAGGTGGCCAGATGGACACCGACAAGCAGGGCATTCACCGGATCCGCCCCAGTTCTCCGTTCGCGGAGGGCGGTGCGCAGCTGCCGGACGGCCTGCTGGCCATTCCGGTCGCGACGGCCCTGGTCTCCGCCGACGGCCGGATCCTGCACTGGAGCCCGGATGCGGAGACCCTGCTCGGTTTCCCCGCCGAGCAGGCGGTGGGAGCCCGGGCCGCGGACCTGCTGGTCGGTACGGACCGGCTTCCGGAGGTGCTGGAGCTGTTCTCCCGGATCCTCGACGGCCGCCCGTTCTCGGGGATCTTCCCGGTGCGGCACCGGGACGGGCACCTGGTGCGGCTGGAGTTCCGGACCTTTCCCATCGTCGGCCCGGGCGGCGTCCCGATGGTGCTGGCGGTGGCGTCCGACGTCAGCTCGGTGCGCAGACTGGCCTCCGACCTGGCCATTCTGGACGGCTTCTTCACCCAGTCCCCCGTCGGCATGGCGGTGTTCGACACCGAGCTGCGGTTCGTCCGGTTGAACGACGCGCTGGCCGGGTTCAACGGGGTGTCGCGGCAGCAGAGCATCAAGCGGCGGCTGACCGAGGTGCTGCCGAGCATCGACGGGCAGCAGGTCGAGGCGATGATGGCGCAGGTGCTGGCCGACGGCGAGTCGGTGCTGGACGCCCGCACGCACGGCTGGACGCCGGCCGACCCGGAGCGCGAGCACGCCTGGTCGGTGGCGTGCTTCCGGCTGGACCAGCCGGACGGCAAGGTGCTCGGGGTGTGCGTGACCGTCGTGGACATCACCGACAGGTTCGAGGCGGAGATCGCCGCCGAGGCCGCCCAGCAGCGGCTGGCGCTGCTGAACGACGCGTCCGCCCGGATCGGGACCACCCTGGACCTGGCCACCACCGCCCGTGAGCTGGCCGAGACGGCGGCGCCGCGGCTGGCGGACGCCGTGGTGGTCGAGGTGCTGGAGTCGATGGTGAGCGGCGCGGAGGTCGCGCTGCCGGACCGCTCCGACCGGTCCGCGGTGCTGCGCCGCTTGGCGTTCCACACCGTTTCGGACAGCGGGATGCAATCGATCGGCCCGGTCGGCACGGTGCAGCACTACGGCCCGGGCAGCCCGTACGCGTGGTCGCTGGCGCACGGCCGGCCGGTGCTGGTGCCGCACGCCGACTCCCCCGCAATGAAGTGGTTCGACGGGGACCCGGTGCGGGCGTCGGCGATCCACGAGCAGGGGGTGCGGTCGTTCATGGTGGTGCCGCTGATCGCCCGGGGTTCGGCGATCGGCACGGCGACGTTCCTGCGTTCGCGCACCGAGGCGCGGTACAACGAGGCGGACGTGGCGCTGGCGTCCGAGTTGTCGGGCCGGGCGGCGGTGTCGATCGACAACGCGCTGCTGTACACCCGCGAACGGGACGCCGCCGAGCAGCGGCAGCGTGCGTTGGAGACGGCCGAGGCGGCGCAGCAGCGCCTGGCCCTGCTGAACGAGGCGTCCACCCGGATCGGCACCACGCTGGACCTGCACCGGACGGCGCAGGAGTTGGTGGAGGTGGTGATCCCCCGGTTCGCGGACTTCGTCACGGTCGACATCCGCGAGGCGGTGATGGCGGACGAGGATCCGGAGCCGGTGCCCGAGTCGGGGTCGGTGCTGTTGCGGGCGGTCGCGATCGGCGAGCGCACGGGCGACGGCGAGGACGCCAAGCTGGCAGGTGCGGCGGACGAGGTCGGCGGGTCCTCGCACTCCGCGCACCTGTACGCGCAGGCGATGCGCACCGGGCGGTCGGTGCTGGTGCCGCACGTGGACGAGTTCGCGTTGCGCCGGATCGTCACCTATCCGGAGCGGGTGCAGCCGAGCCTGGACGCGGGTCTGCACTCGTACCTGATGGTGCCGCTGCTGGCGCGCGGGCAGGTGCTGGGCGGTGTGGAGTTCGCGCGGATGGCCAATCCGGAGGCGTTCACGGCGGCGGACCTGGCGCTCGGCGAGGAGCTGGCGGCGCGGGCGGCGGTGTGCATCGACAACGCCCGGCTGTACCGGCGCGAGCGGGACACCGCGCTGACCCTGCAGCGCAGCCTGCTGCCCCAGGACGTGCACCACACACCGGGGTTGGAGATCGCGCACCGCTATCTGCCGTCGACGGTGGGCGACGAGATCGGCGGCGACTGGTTCGACGTGGTGCCGTTGACCGGCGGCCGGGTGGCGCTGATCGTCGGCGACGTGATGGGCCACGGCATCCGGGCGGCCGCCACCATGGGCCAACTGCGGACGGTGGCGCGCACGCTGGTGACGCTGGACCTGGATCCGGCGCGGGTGCTGCGCCGGCTGGACGACGCGACGGCGCAGCTCGGCGAGGGCCAGTTCGCGACCTGCGTGTGCGCGGTGTTCGACCCGGTGGACGAGGAGTGCATCCTCGCCTCGGCGGGCCATCTGCCGCCGGTGGTGTCCGAGCACGACGGGCAGGCTCGGCTCGTCCAGCCGCCGCCGGGGGCGCCGTTGGGCGTGGGCGGGGTGCCGTTCGAGTCGATCCGGTTCCCGCTGCGCGAGGACGGGCTGCTGGTGCTGTACACGGACGGGCTGGTGGAGCGGCGCGGCCAGGATCTGGACGAGGGCCTGGAGTTGCTGCGGGAGACGGTCACGCACCGGCAGGGCACGTTGGAGCGGGGCTGCGACGTGGTGCTGGACGCGTTCGGCGCGACGATGGGGCAGGACGACGTCGCGGTGATCATGGCGCATGCCGGGCCGGTCGGCGAGGACCGGTTGGCGACGCTGCCGCTGTCCGGCGATGCGGCGCTGCTGCGGCACGCCCGGGAGTTCACCCGGCGGACGTTGACCGGCTGGGGGCTGACCTCACTGGTGGAGCCGGTGGTGCTGCTGACCGGGGAGTTGTTGGCGAACGCCCTGATGCACGCCGGTTCGCCGCTGCAACTGCGGGTGTTCCGGGGCGCGCTGTTGACGGTGGAGGTGTCGGACGCGGACAGTCGGGAGCCGCGGCTGCGGCCGTCGAGTCCGCACGACGAGGGCGGCCGGGGCATGCAGTTGATCAACGAGTTGGCGCACCGCTGGGGCAGTCGGGCGACCCGGGACGGCAAGGTGGTCTGGTTCGAGATGGAACTCCCGGCCCGCTGATCCGATCGTCATACCGCTCCTCCTCAACTCCCTTCTCCTGAACGGGAATCCACCGCACCTCCGTCCGGTACGTCATCCGGCGGTACCCCACTCACCCGTCACGGCACTGGCGTTGCCCCGGGCGGGTGACGACACGGGCGAAGGCGCGCGCCGCAGGTCGGGCCTCCTCCAGGATCGGTCGCGACCGGTCGCGTTCGGCACCAACCATGGAGGAACAGATGCGTTCCAGCATTGCCAAGCTCACCACCGCCGCCTTCCTCACCGGGCTCGCCCTGTTCGGCTCCGCGGGCACTGCCTCCGCCGACGAATACCCGCACGGGGCGATCGCCGTCGGCGGCGACGCGGTGGCGCAGAACGGTGACGCGGTGGCGATCGACGGCGACGCCTGGGCCGCGGGCGGCAGCGCCGCGGCCGTCAACGGCGACGCGGGTGCGCTGGGCGGCGACGCCGACGCCGTCCAGGGCGACGCCTGGGCCGAGGGCGGCGACGCGATCGCGATCGACGGCAACGCCGAGGCACTGTGCGGCAACGCCGACGCCGTCGAGGGCGACGCACTGGCCTACGGCGGCAGCGCGATCGCGGTCGGCGGGGACGCGCTCTCCTCGGAGTGACCGCACCCCCGACGCCCCGTCCGGGCTGAACGGCGCAGGGCCTCACGGCCGGGCGGTGTCCTCGCGACCCGCCCGGCCGTTGCGCTGCGCCCGACGGCTAGAGCGGGGTGACGTAGGCGCCGGAGATGCCGCCGTCCACCAGGAAGGTGTTGGCCGTCATGAAGGAGGAGTCGTCGCTGGCCAGGAAAGCGACGGTGGCGGCGATCTCCTCGGGCTCGGCGAACCGGCCGAGCGGGATGTGCACCAGGCGGCGGGCGGCCCGTTCCGGGTCCTTGGCGAACAGCTCGCGCAGCAGCGGGGTGTTGACCGGGCCCGGGCACAGGGCGTTGACCCGGATCCCCTCCCGGGCGAACTCGACCCCCAGTTCGCGGCTCATCGACAGCACCCCGCCCTTGGAGGCGCTGTAGGAGATCTGCGAGGTGGCCGCGCCCATCACCGCCACGAAGGACGCGGTGTTGATGATCGAGCCCTTGCCCTGGCGCCGCATGTGCCCGATCGCGTACTTGCAGCACAGGTAGACGGAGGTCAGGTTGACGTCCTGGACGCGCTTCCACGCCTCCAGTCCGGTGACCAGGATCGAGTCGTCGTCGGGCGGTGAGATGCCGGCGTTGTTGAACGCCACGTCGAGGCTGCCGTAGTGCTCGACGGCGGTGTCGAACAGCACCCGGACCTGTTCCTCGTCGCTGACGTCGGTGCGCACGAACAGGCCGCCGACCTCGTTGGCGGCCTTGGCGCCGGTCTCCTCGTCGATGTCGGCGCACACCACCTTCGCTCCTTCGGCCACGAACCGGCGCACGGTGGCCAGGCCGATGCCGCTGCCCGCGCCGGTGACGACGGCCACCCGGCCGTCAAGTCGCTTGGTCATGAAGCTCATTCCTCCGTCGCGATGAAGACGTTCTTGGTCTCGGTGAAGGCGTGCAGGGCGTCGGGGCCGAGTTCGCGGCCCAGGCCGGACTGTTTGAAGCCGCCGAAGGGCGTCCAGTACCGCACCGAGGAGTGCGAGTTGACGGACAGGTTGCCCGCCTCGACGGCGCGGGCGACGCGCAGCGCCCGGCCCACGTCGCGGGTCCAGATCGAGCCGGACAGGCCGTAGTCGGTGGCGTTGGCGATCCGCACCGCGTCGCTCTCGCCGCGGAACGGCACCACCGCGACCACCGGCCCGAACACCTCCTCGGTGAACGCCCGGTGCTCGGGCTCGATCGGCGCGAGCACCGTCGGCGGGTACCAGAACCCGGGCCCTTCCGGGGCGCTGCCGCGGAACGCGACGTCGGTGTCGCCGTCCACGTAGGAGGCGACCCGCTGCCGGTGCGCGGCCGAGATCAGCGGGCCCATCTCGGTCTTCTCGTCGGCCGGGTCGCCGACCCGCACGGACCGCACCGCGCTCTCCAGCCTGGCCATGAACGCCTCGTACACGCTCGCCTCGACCAGGATCCGGGAACGGGCGCAGCAGTCCTGCCCCGCATTGTCGAACACCGCGTACGGGGCGGTGGCGGCCGCCTTGTCCAGGTCGGCGTCGGCGAACACGATGTTGGCGCTCTTGCCGCCGAGCTCCAGCGTCACCGGTTTGACCTGGGCGGCGCAGCCGGCCATCACGGACCTGCCGACGGCGGTGGAACCGGTGAACACCACCTTGCGGACGTCCGGGTGCGTGACGAAACGCTGCCCGACCACCGACCCGCGTCCGGGCAGGACTTGCAGCACGCCCTCCGGCAGGCCCGCGCGCAGGGCGAGTTCGGCGAGGCGCAGCGCGGTCAGCGGGGTGAGCTCGGCGGGCTTGACGATCACCGTGTTGCCTGCGGCGAGGGCCGGTGCGAGGGCCCAGGCGGCGATCGGCATCGGGAAGTTCCACGGGACGATCACTCCGACCACGCCGAGCGGTTCGTGGAAGGTGACGTCGAGGCCGCCGGCGACCGGGATCTGTCGGCCGAACAGCCGCTCGGGCGCGCCCGCGTAGTACTCGATGACGTCGCGCGCGTTGCCGGCCTCCCAGCGGGCGTTGCCGATGGTGTGGCCCGCGTTGGCGACCTCCAGCGCGGCCAGCTGTTCGCGGTCGGCGTCCACCTCGGCGGCGAAGCGTCGCAGCAGCCGGGCCCGGTCGCCCGGGCTGACGGCCCGCCAGCTCTCGAACGCGGCCTTGGCGCGGGCGATCGCGGCGTCGGCCGCCTCCGGGCCGGCCAACTCGACGGTGGCGATCACCTCCTCGGTGGCGGGGTTGACCACCTGGTACGGATCGGGCTGGTCGGTCACGACGCTCTCCTCTGGTGTGGTGTCCGCGCGGCAGGGTCGGCAGGGCCCGCGCTGCGGTGGCAGCGCCGGGTGTTCGCGCCCTACAGGCGCTCGAAGCCGCGGCGGCGCTCCCAGTCCGTCACTGCGGCGTCGTAGGCGGAGAGTTCGACGCGCCCCGCGTGGGCGTAGTGCCGGACCATGTCCTTGCCGAATGCCACGGTGGCGGCCTCGCTGCGGTCGAACAGCTCGATCGCCTCGCGCAATGTGGCGGGCACCCGCGGCGCGTCGGAGGCGTAGGCGTTTCCGGTGAACTCCGGTTCCAGCGGCAGCTGGTGTTCCACGCCGTGCAGCCCTGCGGCAATCAGCGCGGCCACCGCCAGGTACGGGTTGACGTCCCCGCCCGGCACCCGGTTCTCGAAGCGCAGCGACCCGCCGTGCCCGACCACCCGCAGCGCGCACGTCCGGTTGTCGCGGCCCCAGGCGATCGCGGTCGGGGCGAAGCTGCCCGACACGTAGCGTTTGTAGGAGTTGACGGTCGGCGCGAGCAGCAGCGCGAACTCGCCGAGGCAGGCGAGCTGGCCCGCCAGGAAGTGCTCCATCGTCCGGGAGAAGCCGGCCGGCTGCCCGTGCCCGCCCCCGGCGTCCTCCGTACCGCTCCTGGGGAAGACGGGTCGGCCCTGCTGGTCGCGCAGGCTCAGGTGGATGTGGCAGGAATTGCCCTCCCGCTGGTCGTACTTGGCCATGAAGGTGAGGCTGACGCCCTCCTGGGCGGCGATCTCCTTCGCCCCGGTCTTGTACACGGCGTGGTCGTCGCAGCAGCTGAGCGCGTCCGTGTAGCGGAAGGCGATCTCGTGCTGCCCGAGGTTGCACTCGCCCTTCGCGGACTCCACCACCAGCCCTGCGCCCGCCATTCCGGTGCGCAGCCTGCGCAGCAGCGGCTCGATCCGACCGGTGCCGAGGATCGAGTAGTCCACGTTGTACTGGTTGACGGGCGCGAGGTCCTGGTAATGCTTCTCCCAGGCCTGCTCGTAGCTGTCCCGGAACACCATGAACTCCAACTCGGTGCCCACGTACGCCTGCCACCCGTAGCCGGCCAGGCGCTCCAGCTGACGACGCAGCACCTGGCGGGGCGACACCGCGACCGGGCTGCCGTCCTGGTGGACGAGATCGCACTGCACCATCGCGGTGGCCGGATGCCACGGCACCATCCGCAGCGTCGTCAGGTCGGGCCGGAACACCAGGTCGCCATAGCCGGTCTCCCACGAGGACACGGCGTAGCCGTCCACGGTGTTCATCTCCACGTCCACCGCCAGCAGGTACCCGCAGCCCTCGGCCCCGCCGTCCAGCACCTCGCTCAGGAAGTACTCCGCCGCCAGCCGTTTGCCCTGCAGCCGTCCCTGCATGTCGGTGACGGCCAGCACCACCGTCTCCACGGCGCCTTCGGCCACCAGACTGCGCAGGCGCTCCACCGTGAGTCGCGCGTCGGTCATCCGCCCTCCACCTCCGCCACCCCGAGTACGCCCCGGCAGCCTCGTGCGGCTGCCGTGACGCCGACCACCACGGCGACGATGATCCCGCCCCGGACCTGCCCGCACCAGTGGCTGCGTGCGTGTCGATCCGAACTGATTCATCGTCAGATCATCACTCTTCACAGCACTTTGACGCCGCATCAGCTCTTGACACCATTCCTCTCAACCCGCTCTGAACGCCCTCCGCACCCCCTGCACCCGCCGCCCCACATCGGTGTCCCTCGCCCGGTCGGCATCCGACGGAGATCGAAAATCGCTTGCGGCGGTCCGGCACGCCTGCTTCCGTGCCGCGTGCACGATCAGTTGCCCTGCCGTCCATCCCACTGGAGTTCACCACCCGTGACGTTCCGTCTGACCCTCCTCACCGACCCCGCCCTGCTTGCGCACTCGCGCCGTCTCACCTGGCTGGCATCCGCGCCCGACGGCACTCCGCTCGGAACCGCCGTCCTGGGACTGTTCACCTCCTCCAACCAGGCCCATCTGTCCTCGCTGACGCTGAACGTCCACCCCGCCGAACGCCGGCGCGGCGTCGCCTCGGCGCTGCTGTCCGCCGCCACCGCCGCAGCCGTCGAGGACGGCCGCCGGGTACTGCTCGTCCAGGCCGTCGAGGGCTCCCCGGGCGATGCGTTCCTCACGGCACGGGGTTTCGAACGGGCCCTGGTCCTCGAGTACGCCCGACTCGACCTGACCGCACCTGCCGACCCGCCGGCCGCCGATGACGCCCCGATCCGCCCCGGCTACCGGCTGATCTCGTGGCTCGGCAATTGCCCCGACGAGTGGCTGGCCACCTTCACCGTTTCGCGCACCGCCATGGACGACATGCCGATGGGCGACACCGACTTCGGTCGGCTCGTCTGGGACGAGGCCCGGGTCCTCGCCGCCGCGAAGGCCGTGGCCGACCGCGGTGAACTCCTGCACACCGTGGCCGCGGTGGAGGAGGCGACCGGCAGCATCGTCGGCTTCACCGAGCTCGTCCTTCCGGCCGACCGCTCGGGCGACGCCCAGCACTACGGCACCGGCGTGCTGCCCGCCCACCGTCGACGGGGCCTCGCCCTGGCGATGAAGGCCGAGGCCGTCCGCTGGTCCCGCACCGAGCAGCCGGGGATCACCGGCCTGCTCGCCGACACCGCCGACCACAACACCGGCATGCTCGCCGTGAACCGGGCCCTCGGCTACCGTGCCACGCACCGCTCCATCGAATTCCGCCTCTCGCTCCGACCCTGACCCTTCCGACCGTCCCTGGCCTACGGTCAACTTCCGGCCTGAGCCGCCACCTCCGCCACGTCCGTCGCCTCCCTCGTCTCCGCCGCTGCCCACCGGGTGGCGGCGGCGCCGACCAGCGCCGACCCGATGACGAACGCCAGCACCACCTGCCAGTCCGGCGATCCGTCCCTGGCAAGGCCCTGTACCGCCCAGTGAGCCAGTGACCAGACGGTCGCGGCCAGGCCGGCCATCAGGAGGGGCGGCCGCCACGCCCCGTTGATCGCGGCCCCCGGCATGGCCCGCCGGACCGTGCGTATCAGCAGAGCGTCGACCGGCCGCAGCGCTGCCAGCAGGAGGCCGAACAGTGCGGCCAGCACCAGGATCCAGGCGGGCCGCCAGGCCCACCAGGCGGCCGATCCCACCTCCGGCTCGGGTGCCAGGTCGGTCAGGTAGAACGCGGCGCCGGCGGCGAGGACCGGCACCATGTGCCACAGGTAGAGCGTCATACTGACCCTGCCGAGCGGCTCGACGAATCGCCTGCGCCGCGCCGACCGCAGCACCCGCTCCGCGAACGGAGCCAACAGCAGGCACAACCCGCACTGGGCGACCAGCCACGCCAGCATGGCCGGCGAGGGCGGGTTGGTGTTGGACACCTCCTCGCCGGTGACCAACACCAGGCTGACCGGGAACGGCCCGAACCCCACCAGCGCCGCATAGCCTGCCGCACCACCCAGGGCCAGAACGGCCCCGAACCACCGGCGAGTTGCCGGCCCGCCGTCCTTCCAGTCGAAGCCGAGTTGGTATGCGACCGCCCACACCAGCAGGTAGTTGAGCCAGCCGACCCGCCCCGCCCACTCCGCGTCCGCTCCGCGCACCACCAGGTCCACGGCGACCGCCGCAGCGGCCGTCACCGCCACCGGGCGAAGACCCCACCGCCGGTGCAGCGCGTACAGCCACGGTGTCAGCGCGCTGATCGTCAAGTAGACCGGCAGGAACCAGAACTGCATCGCCAGCGCCCAGCCGATCATCCCCAGCAGCGCCGGGTTCGCTCCGCAGGCCGCGGCGATCAGCAGCCCGCCCAGGGCCGGCACCAGGTACGCACCGGTGGGCAGCAGCATCCTCAGGGCCCGCCCGCGGATCCAACCGGCCGCGGTGCCACCCTCTGCGCGGCAGGCACTCCAGGAGCCGGTCACCGCATAGCCCCCGGCCAGGAAGAACACCGGCATGATCTGGAAGACCAGCGTCAGCCACTGGGTCCACGGCACGGCAACCATCAACTCGGGTGCCGCCAGCGACCCGTCGGGCCTCCGTTCCAGTGCGGTGATCAGCCAATGCCCGACCACCACCAACACGATCGCCACCGCCCGCAGCAGGTCGACGTACCCGCTGCGCACCGATGCTGCCTTCACTTCGTTCCCCTCTCCCCCATGTCGGTCATCATCTCCGGTCACCTTTCACGGCCGCCCCACCCGGCGCGTTGCGGTTCAGCCTCAACTCCCGCCCGCCCGATCGCTGCTTCCGCCCCACGTCCAGCCCCCGAGTTCTCCGTCCGGTCGACGGGCCCCGCCCCGGTCGTTTCCCCAGGTCCGACCAGGTCGGAGTCAAACCCTGGTCAAGGGTGCAGTGACTGGGGCATCGGTGGCCCTATCCTGGTCCGGTAAGGACAGACACCTCGTTCGGTGAGGCGTCTTCACGGACACAGGCCACTGATCCCACCCGTCGAGAGACGCTCCGGATCAGGACAGGTCTCCCCGGCCCAAGGGGTGATCCCAAGTGGCTTCCCCCAAGTCGGGGACACGCCGTGGAGTGCCAAAGCTCTGACGAGTTGGGGTGTGCCGGGCCCTCAGCGCCCGGTCGCCTGCCGCGCGGCCGCGAGTGGTACTCGTCGGCCAAGAACGGGAGGAGGCGAGATGGACTGCAGTAGTCCGGGGCACAGTCGGCCCCTTCCCGTTTTGTCCTCGCCGTTGTTCTGCGGTTCGAGGCAGTTCTCCCTTCTCTGACTCCGTGACGCTGTTCGGCTGAACGCCTCCGGTTGTCCGCCGTGTCTTCCGCTGTCATGCGGCGGACTCGTCGTTCCACCGGCGGCGCGGCCTGCGGTCGGCGCTGCCGTTACCGGCCTTCGACATGCCCTGGGCCGCAACTGCACCGGTCTGTGGTCCTGGCACGCCCGGTACCGGCCACGCCATGGTCTTCCACCACGGCGTCCCGCTGCCTGCCGTGGGCCCGAGACCGGCAGCCCGTTGCCGTCGGCCGAGCCCATGACCGCGCCCTCGACCGAACCGCCCCGACCCGGCCTCAGCACCGGGGCCTGGCCGTCCCGGTCCGGCCGGTCTGCGGCCGGACCGGTCTCGGCCGGGTTGATCCGCAGGGCTGGTCCGGTGGGATCGGTCCGCGCCGGTGGGCAGGCCGTTCACGGAAGTTGATCGGAGCTCGTGAGGAACTGCCCCGAGCCGCCCGTCGGCCCCGCCTCGCCGGGGCAGAGGGGTGTTCACCATGGCCACCAACACACTCTTCGGTTCAACCACCTCCAGGTTTCGCGATCGTCGAACCGACCTGAACCACCGCGCCACCGCCGGCCGTGCGGTGCGTTCCTCCCTCGTATCGTTGGCCGGGCTGATCGGGGCACCCGTCACCAACCAAGCCGGCGGCGAAGTCGGACGGCTCGCCGACGTGGTCGCCCGGCTGTACGGCCCGGAGCCGTATCCGCCGATGACCGGCCTGATCCTGCGGATCGGACGTCGCCGGGCCTTCCTGCCGGCGGACGCGATCGGACGCCTCGCAGCCGGGCAGGTCCGGTTGCGTGCCTCCCGGGTCGACCTGCGAGACTTTCAGCGCCGCCCCGGCGAGGTGCTGTTGGCCCGTGATGTGCTGGACCATCAACTCGTCGATGTGGACGGCGTCCAGGTGACCCGGGCCGCCGACCTGTACTTGGCGCCGTTGGTGGACCGGGTGGTCCTCGTCGGGGTGGACGTCTCGCTCCCGACGCTGCTGCGCCGGCTCGGCCCGCGCCGCTGGCAGGTCCGGCCGACACCGGACCGGGTCCTCGACTGGCAGTCCGTCGCTCCGTTCGGCGAGCAGGCCACCGACGGTCCGGCGGAGGTGCGGCTGCGTGCGTCGCGATCCGCCCTGCACCGGCTCCGCCCCGCCGATCTGGCCGACATCCTGGAGGACCTCGGCCGCAGCGAACGCCAGCAGCTCCTGGGGTGGTTGGAACCGGAGCGGGCCGCAGACGCCCTGGAGGAGATGGTGCCCGCGGAGCTGGAGAACCTCCTGCGCGAGGCCCGCCCGGAGCACGCCGCCCAACTGGTCGACGCGATGGAACCCGACGAAGCCGCCGATGCGCTGCGCGACCTGGCGCCGCGCGAGCGGGAGACCCTGCTGGCGCAGATGCCCAGCGAGGAGGCAGCCGAGCTCCGCGGTCTGCTCTCCCACCGGGAGGGCACCGCCGGTGGTGCCATGACGACCCGGCTGGTCACCGTCCAGCTGGAGCAGACCGTCTCCGAGGTCCGGGCCGAGCTGGCAGCCCAGGCCGACCACCGCGCCGAGATCGACGCCGTCGTCGTGCTCGACGCGGACGGACGGCTGATTGCCGACGTGCCGCTGTTCGAACTGGCGGTGGCCGAGGACTCCACCCCGATCGTCGACCTGGTGGACTGGCTGGCCCAGTTCGGCGCACCGGTCACCGTTGCCCCGGACACCCGACTCGCCGAGGCCGCCGACCGGCTGATGGCCGCTCGAAGGTCCTCCCTCCTGGTGGTCGGCGAGGACGAGCGGCCTCTGGGCCGCATTCTCGCCGACGACATCCTTGACGCCCTGCTGCCCGAGCGCGGGCCCCTGCACTTCCGGAGGTTCCGCCAGTGAACGCCCACCTCGACCCTGTTGCCACCGGCTCCATCGCCACCGACTGCACCGCTCAGCAGGCCTCTTCGTCGGCGGCCGTCAGTGCGGCGACCGGACTCGGCGTCACCACCGGGCCCGCCGGACCGACCGTCCCGCCGGCCCCCGCCCGCCGACGCCGGCTGCGCCGCCTCACTGCCCTGGCCATGGTCGCCGGGCCCGGCCTGGTCGCCGCCAACGCGGGCAACGATGCTGCGGGTATCGCCACCTACGCCTCGGCCGGGTCCCAGTTCACCTACGGCACGCTGTTCTTCATGGTGCTCGTCACCATCGCCCTGGTGATGGTCCAGGAGATGGCTGTCCGGCTCGGGGCCTACACGGGCAAGGGTCTCGGAGCGCTGATCCGCGAACAGTTCAGCCTCCGGCTGACCGCTCTGGCGGTCGGCTGCCTGTTGCTGGCGAACACCGGCCTGGTGGTCAGTGAGTTCGCCGGAATCGGCGCAGCATTCGAGCTGCTCGGTGTACCCAAGTGGGCTGTCGTCCCACCGGCTGCCGTACTGCTGTGGGCGCTGGTGCTGTTCGGCTCGTACCGGTGGGCCGAACGGATCTTCCTGGTGATGTCGCTCGCGTTCTTCGCCTACCCGGTCGCGATGGTCCTCGGCCACCCCCACTGGGGCCAGGTCGCCGAACACCTGGTGGTTCCGCACCTCCAGCCCTCCAGCGACTTCATCCTCCTTGCGGTGGCCCTGATCGGAACGACCGTCAGCCCGTACATGCAGTTCTATGCCGCGGCCGGGGTGGTGGACCGGGGAGCGAAGCCGGAGGAGTACAAGCTGATCAGGGCGGATGCCGTGCTGGGAGCGGTGTTCGCCTGCATCATCAGCCTGACCATCATCGTGGCCACGGCGTCGGCCATCGGCGGGACCGGTCCGCTGCAGTCCGCCGCCGAGGCCGCCCGGGCTCTGGAGCCGGTGGCTGGGCCGGGCGCGGAACTGCTGTTCGCCTTCGGCTTGTTGGGTGCCTCCGCTCTGGCCGGCGCCGTGGTGCCGCTGTCCGCCAGCTACGCGATCGGCGAGGCCGCCGGGGTGGAGCGCTCGGTCTCCCGACGGTTCCGCGACGCGCCGTTGTTCCTCGGTGTGTTCACCGCGCAGATCGCGCTCGGCGCGGTCGTGGCGCTGACGCCGGTGGACGTCATCCAGCTGCTGATCGGCACTCAGGTGCTCCAGGGACTGATCAGCCCGATCGTGCTGGTGTACCTGCTGGTGCTCACCAACCGCCGTTCCCTGCTCGGCGACGCCGCGAACAGCCGTCGGTACCGGATCGCCGCGACCACGGTGGTGGTCGGGGTGGCACTGATGTCCACCGTCCTGCTGGTGCAGACCGTCCTCGGGTGGTTCGGCCTGGCCTGATCCTGCGACCGGCCGACGCCGCAGCACCAGCGCTCGTAGGGCGGCCCGCCATCCGTTCGTCGTGCGCATGTGTGTCTCCTCTGTGAGTGACGTCGGCCAGTCGCCGACGTCTCGCATCGAAATCCGGTTGTCCGCCCAGCAGCCGGCCTGCAAGGCTCGCGCCATGTCCGCCCATGAAACGCCGGCTGCACTTGCCGCCTTCTTCACCGATGGCCGTCTGACGTCGATCCCGCGCAAGCCGGCCCGTCGCACCGCCCTGCTCGACCACCTCGCGCGTTCGCTGTTCGAGCCCGACCGCTCGTACAGCGAACGCGAGGTCAATGACGCGCTACTCGCTGTCCACGCCGACACCTCCATGCTTCGCCGCTACCTGATCGAGGCTCAGTTGCTGGCCCGCACCCGCGACGGATCCAGCTACCACCGGGCCGGCGCTTCCACCACCGTGGAAGCTCATACGCCTGCCGAGTAGCGCCAGAACTCCCGCATGAGCGGCGGCGGGGTGGGCCCGGTCATCTCCCGCTGGGTGAGCAGGATCGTCACCAGGCCGGTCGTCGGAACCAGGTGGGCCGCCGTCCCGGTGCCGCCCACCCAGCCGTAGCGGCCGGGCACGTTCCACGGATCGCGCCGTACGACGTCCACCGATCCGCCGAAGCCCCACCCCTGGCCCTCCAGGAACAGCTCGCTGTCCGCACGCTGCTGCTCCGTCAGGTAGTTCGTGGTCATCTGCCGGACCGCCCCTTCGGACAGCACGTGCCGCCCGTCCTCGGCCCGACCGCCGGACACCAGCATCCGCTGGAACGCGAACACGTCGTCCAGGCTCGACACCAGGCCGCCGGCCCCCGAGGGGAACGCCGGCAGGATGCTCCACTGGCCGCCCGGTGGGTCCGTCACGGTCAGCGTCCCGTCCGCGTTCGGCCGGTACAGCGGGCTGAGCCGGTCGGCCTCGCCCGACGGTGCGGAGAAGCCCGTGTCGACCATCCCCAGTGGTTCGAGCAATCGCTCCGCCAGCGCCTGGTCGAGTGGCTGCCCAGTCGCTCGCGACACCAGCACACCCTGAATGTCCGAACAGATGTTGTACAGCCATGCCTCGCCGGGCTGATGAAGCATCGGGGCCCGACCCAAGGTCGCCAGCCACTCGTCCGGTGGCATCACCTTCTGGGGCTGGGGCGGCCCCTGGAGCAGTTCACCGACCAAGGGCACCAGCGCCGGCAGGGAGAAGTCCGGCGGAAATCCGTACCCCGCCCGGGACTCGAGCAGGTCCCGCACGGTGATCGGCCGCTCCGCCGGCACGGTGTCCGTAACCGGTGACTGCGGCGTTCGCACCACCCGCCGATCCGCCAGTTCCGGCAGCCAGTGCTCCACCGGGTCGTCCAGGTCGAAGGCGCCGTCGTCGACGAGCTGCAGTACCGCGGCCGCCATCATCGGTTTACCGATCGACGCGATCCGCACCAGGGATTCCCGGGTCAAGTCGCCCGCCGCCGCTACCTCGACCTGGCCGCCCCTGGCCACCAGTGCGACCGCACCCGGCACCGCGCCGTCCGCGACCCGGCGCTCCAGCATGCTCTGAAGTTCACGCATGTTGTCTCCCTTCCAACTCCGGTGCCGCCTTCGCACCTTCTGCTCTGTGCTGCCTGGAGTGTTCCCGGCTGCCGGAGGACTCCCTCGAGACGATCGGATACCCCTTCCGCGCCGATCAGTTGACGGCATGTCAACCGATCGGTTGATCCCGGTATCCACCGGTCGGAGATTTCACGATCGGGAGTGTCAGGGCCAGTTACGATGCCCAATCGCCCGGGTACGTTGGCGAACACCACGTTGATCGGCATATGTCCCGGGAGGCACTGATGTCCCAGCTCGTCCTGATGATGTCCGTGTCGCTCGACGGCTACTTCGAGGGCCCTGACGGCGATCTCGGCTGGCAGTTGGTCGACGACCAGCTGCACGAGCACTTCAACCACAGGCTGGAGGCGATGAGCGGCTTCCTCGACGGCCGTGTCACCTACCAGTTGATGGCAGACTACTGGCCGACCGCCGACCAGGATCCGGCCGCCACCCCGCCCATGGTCGAGTTCTCGCGTATCTGGCGTGACATGCCGAAGACCGTCTTCTCGCGCACACTCACCCACGCCGACTGGAACACCACGATCGTCCGCACCGTCGACCCGCAGGCGATCAACGCCCTCAAAGCCGCCTCCGCGACCGACCTCGCGGTCGGCGGGGCCGTCCTCGCCGCCGAGATGCGACGGCTCGACCTGATCGACGAATACAGCCTGTACGTCCACCCGGTGATCCTGGGGCGCGGCCGACCACTGTTCCCACCGTCCGACACCCGAACCGACGTAGTCCTCGCCGAAACCCACACCTTCGAAAGCGGTGTCACCATGCTCCGATACCTGCGGCGCTGACAGCCGGCACCCCGCGACGGCACTGGCGTCGGCGGCGGGTTGCTCCAGGCCGGCTCAACAAGGCACGCCGGCCCCGTCCGCCCGGGAATCCGGATCGGGCGGACGGGGCCGGCGGTGGGTGATCAGCCTTCGATGCGGTGCTGGGTCCAGAACGAGGTCAGGTCCACGGTCGTCGCGGCCTGGGCGGCGGCCTTGAACTCGGCGGTGGTGGACACCCCGTACCAGTGCGCGGCCGCGTAGTCGTGCAGCAGCGTGGTCATCGCGGCGTCACCGATGGTGCGACGCAGATCGTGCAGCGCGCACTTGCCGTAGTTGTAGATGACCGTCGAGTACCGGGAGGAGTTGGCGTCCCAGTAGGCCATCGAGTTGGTGATCTTCTCGGCGGAGGACGCCCAGGAGACGCTGCTCCAGCAGTTGGTGCCGGTGCTGCCGAGCGCGAGGTCGGTGGCGTAATCGGTGAAGGCCTCGTCCAGCCAGGGGCTGTTGTACTCGTCATCGCCGACGATGCCGTACCACCACTGGTGGCCGATCTCGTGGGTGAGGGCAGTGGTGGAGACCAGGTCGAGTACGAAGCCGGGGTACTCCATGCCGCCGAACCAGAAGTTGTTGTCGATCACCGCGTCGAGTTCACCGTAGGGGTAGGCGCCGAAGCGAGCGGCGTGCGAGTCGACGGCGGACTTGGCAGTGGTCAGCATGGACTGCGCGCTGCTCGAGCTGATGCCGCTGACGGAGTACACGTTGACGGCGACTCCGGTCGACGAGGTGCCGGATATCTTGCTGAACGGCCCGGCTGCCCAAGCGAATTCGCGGACGTTCTTGGCGGTGGCGGTGGTGACGGTTCGTCCGCTGCTGCCAGGGGTGTCCACGGAGGTGCCGGTCGCGGGGACGAGCAGGCTGCTCGGGTGGTCGAGGGTGACCGTGTAGTCGGAGGCCAGCGTGTAGAAGGACTCACCGTTGTTGGTGTACGGGTCGAGGTGCCAGCCGGCCGCGTCGCGGACGGCGAGCACGGGAAGGGCATTGCCGATGAAGGCGAACGCACCGTCGCGTCCGAACCGGTCCGCGCCGGAGGGGACGGCGATGGACAGGTCGAAGCCGACGCTACCGCTTGCGCCCTGGGCGAGCGGTGCGGGCAGGGTGACCTTGAGCGCGGTGCAGCCGACGGTGAGCGGTGCGGTGGTGCCACCGGTCAGGTTGCTGACGGTGATCGGCGTCGTGGGGCAGCTGCCGTGGTAGTTGTCCCACAACCGCAGGTACACCTCGGTCAGCGGGGTTGCCGAGGGGTTGGTGAAGCCGATGGTCTGGTGACCGGACCAGTTGGCGCCGTTGGCGTCGCTGGTCAGGTTGACGGTGTACCCGGTGGGCGCGGGGGTGCGGGTCGCATCGTTCGGCGGCGGGGTGGTGCCGCCACCGGAGACGTCCAGCGCGACGTCGTCCAGCACGAAGCTGGTCTGCAGCCCGGAGTCCTCGACACCGTTGAACGAGATGCTGACGGTCTGCCCGGCGTAGGCCGACACGTCGAAGGTCTTCTTCACGTAGCCCGCCGCCGCATCCAGGTTGGAGTAGGTGGCGAGGGTGGTGGTGCCGATCTTGGCGGTGAGCTTGTCGTACGCCGTGGTCTTGGTGGTCTCGGCCGTGTCCACGTGCAGCCAGAAGCTGAGGCTGGCACTGGTGCAACCCGCCGGCAGCGTGACGCTCTGCGTCAACGAATCGGTGTGGGCCGATCCGTAGCCGTCCAGCCAGGCGAAGGACGTTCCGCCGTGGGCGCTCTGTCCGCCCCCGCTGGTGATCACGCCGCTCGACGTGGTCCATGGCGTGGTGCCGGACTCGAATCCGCCGTTCGCCACGACCTGGGTCGCCGTGCAACTCGCGGCCGCTGCACCACTGTTGCCCTGGGCGGCCTGCGCGGTGGGGGCGGCCAGGATCGCGGTGCCGGCGGCGACAAGCACGGTGGTGCTCAGTAGCGCGGCAGCGCGGGTGGCGAGGACGCGGAGTCTGTCGCTCATCGGTGCTCCTCTCGGTTGCCAGGGTCTGTGGGGGCCCTGGCCGAGGGGCAGATTGCCAGCAAACTCTCAGAATTGATAGGCGCATGTCATCAATCGTTACGACACCTTACGGATCACCAACCTGCCTGGAAACCGCCACAATTGGCCGAAATCCCACCATGGCAGCACGCGTCAGCGTATCCCGCCCGGATCGAACACGCGCCGCGCTCACTCGGGTCGCAGTGCCAGCGCCTGTCGCATCCGCATCACCTGAACAGACGGCCCCGCACCAGGCCGCAGACCGGCTTCGTCCCGGCGGCGGTCCGCCGCACGGCGAGCGCGTCGGGCGCAGCGCGGTTGTGCTGAACAGTGAGGTCGGAGGCGTCGATTCTGAGGTCGCTGCGCCCACTGGAAGCCGTAGCATCGCCGGTCACCGAGGGGGCAGCGGCGGGATCACGGCCGAGGGCCCATGTACGGGCACGGCAGAGTTGGCATCACGTCGCGGCGGGTCTGGTGAACCGGCCTCGCGCGGCACGCACCGCCCCTTGATCTCCCGCACGTCGTCGATGCCGTTCCCGGCCTTGAGCAGCCGCTCGGGGGGCGGTTTTCGGCCTTCCGGGTGAGAGTGGAAGACGGTCGCCACGGGTTGGGTACCTGTGGGGTCGGGACCGAGCGGCCCATAGGGCGGCGGATGGGAGCGGGTTTGTGAATACCTGGGCAACCTGGACCACGCAGGGCATTCTGTCCGGCCACGGTGGCGTGAAGACCGTGGAGATCGGCGTCATCACCGGGGATCTGACCGTGCACACCATGTGGATCGAGGGCGAGGCGCGGCTGACGGTGCAGTACAGCGGGGCACTCGACTGGTTCACCGTGGAGGGCAGCCCGGTGGCCGCGGCGGACGAGGCAGCGGCACGCGAGGTGCATCAGCACATGGTGGAGGCAGTGAAAGCGGGCGGTGGCGCGGCCGCTCCGCAGGCGTGACTCCCCCGGACCCGGGCCGCGAACGGTGCAACCGACCGCGACCCGGGTCCCGGCCTGCCCGCGCGATCCGACAGGGTCCCCGCACACGCTTCACCGATCCGACGACCGCAGGCACCGGCCGCTGAGCGGCGCGCCACCAAGCCCACGCCACGCCACACCGCACAACACGCCAAGCCGCGGCACGGCACGACGCAGCACCGCACGAAGCGCGCAGCACGAATGGAACAACGCGCCGATCCTCCGCAGTTACAGCGCGTCGCGACGGCGGGCGGATTCGACGGCTTCGGCGGCGGTCGAGCCGTGGTGGATCAGTTGCTGTCCGAGCGCGGCCAGGGCCCGGCCGACGGCGAGTTCGTCGCCGATGGCGGGGTCTGCGGGGTCCTGGGCGCTGCGATGGGCCTCGGCATCGACCTCGATCAGGTTGACGCCGGTGTCGAGGATGGCGTGCGCCTGGGTGAGGTCGCCGACCTCGACCAGCCGCAGGCGTACGGACCATTCGGTGGTGTGCGGTTCGGAGACCGCGGCGCGGCCGCTCACCGCTGCTCCTCCTGCTGGGGCGGCTCGGCGAGCCGGTCGCCCTCCGCCTGCGACTCCTCCCAGGCATGCATGTTCTGGTAGGAGGTGATGCCTTCCTCGGGGTCGGCGGCGCGGACGTCGTCCTCGTCGCGCTGTGCCTTGTCGTTGAGCCTGTCGTTCATCTCGGACATTCTCGGCTCCTCGCTGTCGGGCCCCCACTGCTCCTTCCAGCCTGCTCCCGACGAACGTTTCAGTCGAGTTCGATCAGCAACGCGGGGTTGACGGCGGCGAGGACGGTCCGCAGGTCGGCTTCGGCCACGGCAGGCCACAGGACGGCGCGGGCGTCCCGGTAGCGTCCGGCGAGCCGGGCGCGGTCCGCCTCGGGCAGGTGGGCGGCCCGGTCGGCGCGGGAGTTGTGGGCGTTGTCGGCGATCTTGACGAGGGTGGCTGCGTGGTCGGTGACGATGTCGAGCAGCATCGCCCGGTAGTCCGTCCCGGGTGCCCGGGTGACCCGGCGGACGGTGGCGACCACGGCTGCGGGGATTCCGGCGGCGAGCAGGTCCTCGGGGCTGGTCGGGGTGTCCTCCAACACGTCGTGCAGTAGGGCGGCCATCTGCAGGCCGCTGCCGAACGCGGCCATTCCGGCCGCCACCGCGCGAACGTGTTCGATGTAGGGGACGCCGATCCGGTCGTACTGTCCGATGTGCGCGCGGGCAGCGAAGGCGTCCACTTCGGCGAGGGTCGGCGAATGCACGGCGAGGTCCCCCTGGGATGAGCGACGATCAGGTGTCGGAAAATATAGTCCGGTTGACGGAAGGAAGTGATCGCCCGGTGCGGGTGACCCCGATCTCTCCGGAGCGCCTGGCCGACCTGCTCGCAGAACGGATCCACCAGTTGCCCGGCGCGCCGGACCGCCGCCTGCGGGTGGCCATCGACGGCGCGGACGCCGCCCGCCCGGGTGAGCTGGCGGACGCGCTGGTGGAGCCGCTTCGGCTGCTCGGGCGGCCGGTGCAGCGAGTGTCGGCGGGGGATTTCCTGCGTCCGGCCTCGGTCCGTTTCGAATACGGCAAGCAGGACCCGGACGCCTTTCACGACCTGTGGCTGGACGAGGGCGCGCTGCTGCGCGAGGTCCTCGACCCGCTGGAGCCGGGCGCGGACGGCCGGATTCTGCCGACCTTCTGGGATCCGAAGACCGACCGCTCGACCCGGGCCCGCTACGTGGAGCTGCCGCCGCGCGGTGTGCTGCTGCTGGACGGCCCGTTCCTGCTGGGCCGCTGGCTGCCGCTCGAGTTCACGGTGCACCTCACCCAGTCCCCTGCCGCGCTCGCCCGCCGCACTCCCGCCGACCGGCACTGGACGCTGCCGGCCCACGAGCGCTACCGCGCCGAGACCGACCCGGCCGCACTCGCCGACCTCACCGTCCGGGTCGACGATCCCCGCCACCCGGCGCTGGTCGAGCAGGACTGACGCGCCCCGGCAGCTCGTCCCCGCAGCGCCGAAGCCGCCGAAGCCTCCGGTGTCGTCAGCCGGTCGGCGCCGGTCCCCGCTGGCAGCGCGGGCACCAGTACGCGGTCCGGTCCTGCGCGTGGGTGCCGGTGCGGATCGGCGTGCCGCAGCGCACGCAGTTGCGGCGGGCCCGGCCGTACACCCAGTTCTGGCAGCCGGGCCGGGTGTCGCCGGTGGTGATGTGGCCGTGCCGCAGCTTGTTGGCGTCCAGCAGTTGGTGCGCCCGGTGCAGCAGCCGGTCCAGGTCGGGCAGTTCGGCGACCGGGAGCCACGGGGTGACTCCGGCCAGGAAGCACAGCTCGTTCGCGTACACGTTGCCGATGCCGGCCAGGTTCCGCTGGTCCAGCAGGGCCGCGCCGACCGGGCGTTGCGGGGCGGCCAGCAGGCGGCGGCGGACCTCGGCGGCGTCCCAGTCGGGGCCGAGCAGGTCGGGGCCGAGGTGGCCGACCGCCCGGGCCTCCTCGGCGGTGCGCAGCAACTGGACCACGGGCAGTCGGTAGCCGACGGCGGTGCCCTGCTCGGTGCCGAGGATCGCCCGGATCTGGAACGCGGGCCCGCTGCGCCAGCGCTCGCCGGGCCGGAACACTTGCCAGCGACCGTCCATCCGCAGGTGGGTGTGGAGCGTCACGCCGCCCTCGAACCTGGTCAGCAGGTGTTTGCCGCGCGGCACCGTCTCCAGCACTCGGCGGCCGGTGAGGTCGGCCGTGGCATGGGCGGGAACGCGCAGGTCCGCCACCGTCAACACTGCGCCGGCGAGGACGTGGTTGAGCTGGGTGGCGACCAGGTAGATGCTGTCTCCTTCGGGCACCCTCCCATCATGCCGGTCGCTTCGGACACCGCGGCCCGGCCCTCCTCCACCCTCTCTGCCGGCAGCAAATTTCCTGGTCGGATGGGGTGCCGCTGTTCTAGGTTGGCGCGATGACGATCACTCACGAGGTGGCCGGCACCGGCCCCGCGGTGCTCCTGCTGCACTCCTCCGTCTGCGACCGGCGGATGTGGGACGGCCAGTGGGACGCGCTGCGCGAGGCCGGGTACCGAGTCGTGCGGTGCGACTTCCGCGGTTTCGGGGAGACCCCCTGCGCGGAGGCGCCGTACAGCAATCTGACCGACATCGAGGAACTGCTTGACGAACTCGGCATCGACCGGGTCTCGCTCATCGGCGCTTCCTTCGGCGGCAACATGGCCGCGCAGTTCGCGGCCCTGCGCCCGGAGCGGGTGCACTCGCTGACGCTGCTCTGCCCGGGCAGTGCCACGCACGAGCCGAGCGCCGAGCTGGTGGAGCTGGGCGATCGGGAGGTCGCCCTGGTCGAATCCGGGCGACTGGACGAGGCGGTCGAGCTGATGGTGGACACCTGGCTCGGGCCCGACGCAGACGAGGCCGCCAAGGCCAAGGTCCGGCTGATGCAGCACAACGCGTACGAGGTGCAGCTCGCAGTCGCGGAGGAGATCCACCCGACCGAGATCGAGGTGGACCTGCGCAACGCCGTCGCCCCCACGCTGGTCTTCGGCGGCCGGCACGACGTGGACGACTTCCGCCGGATCGCCGTCGACACGGCGGCCGCGCTGCCTGCCGGTGAGTACCGCGAACTCCTCTGGGCCGGCCATCTGCCCGCCCTGGAGCGCCCGGCCGAGGTCGCCGAGCTGTTGATCTCCCATCTCGCCGAGGTATGGACGGCCTGACGGATCGTCAACACTGCACCGCGCGTCTCCCCTCCCGCGGGTGAACATCGACGTCCCGTTCGGATTTCCGGGCCCGTCCCCCACCACCCGCGGGAGGTGAAGACACCCCCGTCTCGCACCCCTGCAGGGCAACCACCGCAGCGCAGAACCGATTCGGCACTCAACTCCGTCACAAGCCGGTCAAGTCGAACGATCGGTGTGCGCGGTTCGAAAAAAGAGGTGCACGCCTCCTACCGCCCTGCTTTGATTCCGCGTGATCAACCTCCACGAGAGGACGCACCACACCTTGGACGGCACGATGCGCGACTCCCTGCACGACACCGACCTCACCTCCGCCCCGGGGGCTGAGGTGGGCGGGCCGTCGGCCGTCCTGGCCCGGCTCGAAGAGTTCTACGACGCCGTTCCCCGGTTCTCCGCGGCCGCCGAGGAACACGGCCCCTTCACGCTGTTCGTCCGCACGGGGCCGGGCTGGCACTACTACGGACGCCCGACGCTGGGCGGCGACGGGCCGTTCACCGTGGCCGATGTTGACCGGGTCCGGGCGCGCCAGCGTGAGCTGGGCGCACCGGAGAGCTTCGAGTGGGTGCACGAGACTTCGCCGGGTCTGCGCGCCGCCATCGAGGCCTCCG
The DNA here is from genome assembly GCF_042732175.1 of Kitasatospora sp. NPDC059795. NCBI lineage: Bacteria > Bacillati > Actinomycetota > Actinomycetes > Kitasatosporales > Streptomycetaceae > Kitasatospora > Kitasatospora sp. NPDC059795. The sequence continues at coordinate 89,189 of NZ_JBHWID010000011.1, read as the reverse complement.
GCCTGGAGGTGCACGAGCATCCGCTGCTGGTCCTGGAGCTCGACGGCCCGTCGACTGCCGCCCCGGCGGCGGAGGACGGACCGGAGGTCCGGGTGCTGACGACCGACGACCCGCTGCTGCCGAGTGCCGTCGCCGTTCCGCACCTCGCCTTCGCCGAGCCGGGCACCGAGGTCGGCGAAGCCGGCCCGGAGCAGCTCGCCGAAGCCACCCGGACGGCGATCGCCGACGGCCAGGTGACGCGGATGATCGGGCGGATGGAGGCCGGCCGCACCGTCGTCGCCGCGATGGCCGGGCCGGACGGGCTCGCCATCGCCTCCGGCTGCCACCAGCCGGTGGGCGAGGTCAGCGAGGTCGTCGCGGTGGCGACGCTCCCGTCCCAGCGGCGGCAGGGCCTGGCGCGCCGGGTCACCGCACACCTGGTGGAGCACGCCCGGGCCACCGGCATACGCACGGTGTTCCTGTCCGCCAGTGACGGTGCCGTGGCCCGGATCTACGAGAACGTCGGCTTCCGCCGCATCGCCACCGCCCTGATCGCCGAACCCGCCGCGGAGGCCGCCACGTCCTGACACCTCATCACCGCCGCACTGCCCTCGCACCCTGCCCTGCCCTGCCCCCGAACCTTTCCTGCCCCGTCCCTGGCCGGCCGGTGCCGGCAGGCCAGGTCACCCTCGCCCCAACGTCCCGAACCGACCGCGATTCCCGAACCGACCGCGATTCCCGAACCGACCACGAGTCCCGAACCGACCACGAGTCCCGAACCGACCCGCGACTTCCGGACCGACCCACGATTCCGCTCGACCAACCACGAAAGGCAGGCGAAGCATGCTGATCGGCCCACCACCCAGCTCCGTCGACCTTCGGGTCAGTCGTCTGGCTCCGGCAGTGTCTGGTCGTCGCTGAGCAGGTCGGCCAGCAGGTCGCCCTGCTCGGCGTATCGGTCGACCACTTCCTGCGGGCTGAAGGTCAGCTCGGCCGGGTCGGTGCACTGCTCGACCTCGCTCCAGCTCACTGGGGCCGACACCCCCGGGATGCTGGTGGCGCGCAGGGTGTAGGGCGCGGCGGTGGTCTTCGCCGTCGCGTTCTGCGACCAGTCGACGAAGACCTTTCCCCGGCGCAGCGCCTTGGTCATCCGGGACACCACCAGGGCGGGGTGCTCGCGGGCGAGGCGTTCGGCGAGGGCGCGTGCGTAGTCGCTGACCTTCCGGGCGGGGGCTGGGCGCAGTGCGGCGTAAAGGTGCAGTCCCTTGCTGCCGGAGGTCTTGGGCCGGCAGACCAGGCCGTCGGTGGCGAGGGCTTCACGGATCAGCAGGGCTACCTGGCAGCAGTGGGTGAGGTCGGCACCGGGTCCGGGGTCGAGGTCGACGACCAGGCGGTCGTGGGCGTCGGGTCCGCTCTCGGCGGTCCACTGCGGGACGTGCAGTTCCAGGGCGTAGCCGTTGGCGACGGTCATCAGCGTCGGCAGGTCGTCCACGGCGACGCGCTGCTTGGGTCCCTCGTGGCTGGGTGCGGTCACGGTGCGCACCCAGTGGGGCAGTCCGGGTGGCGGGTTCTTGGCGAAGAAGCCTTCTTCGCCGATGCCGGACGGGAAGCGCAGGAAGCTGGCGGCGCGGCCGCGCAGGTGCGGAAGCATCGCGGGGGCGATCTGCGCGTAGTAGTAGAGGGCCTCGCCCTTGGTCCACCCGGTGACGGGCCACAGGACCTTGTCGAGGTGGGAGAGGACCAGGCGGCGGCCCTCCACTTCCGTGACCTGTCGCTCGGGCATACCGTGGGAAATCCCCGCGAAAGGGCCATGCCATGCCACAGGTCACCTGGAAAGGCGTCATCACGTTCGGGCTGGTCAGCGTGCCGGTCCAGCTGTATGCCGCCACGGAGGAGCACAGCGGCCCTTCCTTGCACCAGGTGCATGTGAAGGACGGTTCGCGCATCCGGTTGAAGCGGTTCTGCGAGGCGGAGGGAGAGGAGGTTCCGTACAGCGAGATCGCCAAGGGCTACGAGTCCGCGGACGGCCGGCAGGTGGTGCTCGACGACGAGGACCTGGCGGAGTTGCCGCTGCCGAGCAAGAAGGTGGTGGACGTGCTGGCGTTCGTCCCGGCCGAGTCGATCGATCCGCTGATGTTCTCCAAGGCCTACTACGTGGCCACGGCCGACAAGGCTCCGGCGAAGCCGTATGTGCTGTTGCGGGACGCACTGCGCGAGTCGGGGCAGATCGCGGTGACCAAGGTGACCATGCGGACCAGGGAGTCGCTGGCGGTGCTCCGGGTGCACGAGGACACGCTGGTGCTGCAGACCTGCCTGTGGCCGGACGAGGTGCGCTCGGCAGAGGGGATGGCGCCGGACGAGAAGGTGACGGTCCGTCCGCAGGAGCTGAAGATGGCGCGGTCGTTGATGGACACGCTGTCGGAGGACTTCGATCTGTCCGCGCTGCACGACGAGTACCAGGCGGCGCTCCAGGGGTTGATCGACGCGAAGCTGGCCGGCGTGGAGGCACCGCACCTGGAGGAGCAGTCCGAGGGCGGCGAGGCCGAGGTGATCGATCTGATGGCGGTGCTGCGCAGCAGCGTGAAGGCCGCCAAGGGCGAGCACGGCCGGGGCTCGGGGCACGGCCGTGCAGCCGGGGAGAGCGCGGAAGCCGAGGAGGTGGAGTCGGGCCAGGGCACGACGTCGAGCGGCGGCGCTGTCTCGAAGCGGTCCCGGAAGGCGACGGCGAGCCGGACCGGGTCGGCCACGAAGAAGAGCACGACGGTACCCGCCAAGAAGGCCACCGCGAAGAAGGCCGCACCGCGCAAGGCCTCCTGACAACCTCTCAACTCCCCCGGCGACCAAGGTCACACCCATCGCCCACCACCCACCGGTTTCCGGCAGGCGCAAGCTCGCATGCGCGGCGCGCAGCCCCGGTCGAGGCAGAGGCCGCGCGGCACTGGACGCGGAGGCGGCCGGGTCAGGAGAAGACGGCGGAGCGCAGCTCGAGGCGGTCGGAGGCACGGCCGCCGGGGCGCAGCGAGTAGTACTCGCCGTCGCAGTCGGGGCCGGTGAACATGGTAACGGTCGAGCCGGTGAGGTTCTGCGGGGCGAAGGCGGGTTCGGTGGTGTCAGGGTCAGCGACCTCGCGGAGGGTGTGGCAGACCCGGCTGGCGGGGTCGACGAGCGTGCCATTGGCCCGGTTGCCGAAGTCGTCGTAGTAGGTGTACCGGAACTCGCCCTCGGCCGCGGCAGCGGGGCATGGCGTGGCGAACAGCAGGGCGAGCGAGGCGACGGCGGCGACGGCGGCGACAGCCGTGTGACGCAGGTGCATGGGGGTGGTACGGCCTTTCCGATGAAACGGCCCGAGTCGGCGGGTCCGGCCCGGCGCGCACCACCGCAGTGGCGGGGCCAGGTCGCGAATCGGTTCTTCGCGTGCACGTCGCGCGCCGTCGCACCGGCCGTGCGCGGGCCGTGCGGGGCCGTGCGGGGGCCGTCCGGAGGGGTGCGACCGGGGCTCGTGGGATGCGCGCGGTACGCGGGTCATTTGGGTCGTCCGGGGACGAAACGCCGTTCGCAGCACGGCGGTTCGGCACGGCGTTCGCATGTTAGAACCGGCGTGCAGCGGGCAGATGTGTTGCTACCTGGGACGTAGGGACGCGCCGGCGGGGAAGGCCGGGCGCGCCTGCCTGGCGGCGCGGAGGTGGTTGATGGACGGACCGGCACTCTCCCCGCGCGAGCTCCTGATCCTTCATCAGATCGAGGCCGAGCTGGGGAGCGATCTGGAGCTGGAGCGCGAGCTGCGCACGATGCGACCGGCGAGGCTGGCTCGGCTTCGACGGTCGTTGGTCGCGCGACCACGGTCGGTGGTCGTGGTGATCGCATGCTGTCTGGCTTTGTCGTTCGGGCTGTTGGGACTGGCGGTGGCGCTGCGGGTGCCGGTGCTGCTGGTCGCCGTGGTGGCGGCCTGGGGCACCGCGTTGGCGGCTCTGATGGCGGTGGCGCACTTCACGCGGCGTGCGAGGGGTCGATAGCGGGCAGGCCCGCCTCGCGCCGGGACCACGATCGGCCGGTGCCCACCGGAACGCGGCGGGCACCGGCCGATCGGTGTGTCGGAGCAGCGCTCGCACGGCGCGGACCGCCGGACCCCACACCCAGGCCGCCGAACCCCGCACACCCAGGCCGCCGGACGCCAGACACGGACCACCGCCGGACGCCAGACGCGGTCCGCCGCCGGACGCCGGCCGCAGAGCTGCGTCAGACGCCGGGCAGGCCGGTCTCGACGCCGTCGAGGGCGTGCGAGCAGAGGCAGTCGCGGGTGGTGGGCAGCGATTCGAGGGCCTTGAACAGGACGGTGCGCAGGCGGTCGACGTTGCGGGCGAAGACCTCCAGCACCTCGGCGTGGGTGACGCCCTCGCCGGTCTCGACCCCGGCGTCCAGGTCCGTGACCAGGTTCAACGAGGTGTAGCAGAGGCCGAGTTCACGGGCGAGGACGGCCTCGGGGTGGCCGGTCATGCCGACCACGGACCAGCCGTTGGCGGTGAACCAGCGGGATTCGGCGCGGGTGGAGAAGCGCGGCCCCTCGATCACCACCAGGGTGCCGCCGTCGACGGGCTCCCAGGCGAGCGAGCGGGCGGCGGCCAGTGCGGCGTTGCGGCCGTCGGGGCAGTAGGGGTCGGCCATCGGGATGTGCACCACCTCCGGGATCGTGCCGTCGGGCAGGCTCCGTCCGTCGTAGTAGGTCTGCATCCGGCCGGAGGTGCGGTCCACGAGCTGGTCCGGCACCAGCAGCGTCCCGGGACCGTACTCGGGGCGCAGGCCGCCGACCGCGCACGGGCCGAAGACCTGGCGCACCCCGAGCGAGTGCAGCGCCCACAGGTTGGCCCGGTAGTTGATGCGGTGCGGCGGCAGCCGGTGGCCGCGGCCGTGGCGGGGCAGGAAGGCGACCCGTCGGCCGGCCACCTCGCCGATGAACAGGGCGTCGCTGGGCGGTCCGTAGGGTGTTTCGACGTGCACTTCGGTGACGTCGTCGAGCAGCGCGTACAGCCCGGATCCGCCGATGACGCCGAGTTCGGCGGTCGGGGTGCCGTCGGTACGGGGCGGGTGGGTCTCGGCCATGGCTCTCCTCGGCTCTGCCGGTCGGACGCGGACCCGCCACGGCCCGGCGGGCCCGGCGGCTCTGCGGTGGGGTGCCGTCCGGCGGGCGGTGCGGCCCGCCGCGGGCACGCTGCCACCCTACGAGCAGTCAGGTCCGCCGTCCCGCACCGCCCCTGACCACTCCGCCCCGTTCCTCCTCCGCCGCTCCCGCACACACCCCCGCCCGGCTCGTCCCCGGACCTCCGCTCCCCCGCCCACTCGGGCTCCCGGTCGGCGGCGGCGTCCGCGTACAGTGGCAGCCCAGGTCGGCGCGGTGACGGGACGGTGTGATGAACGACGGGCGGCTGGCGGTGCACTCCGGCGGGGTGGGGACGGAGGCGGCGCACCGGGCGCTGTCCTGGCGGGTGCGGCCGGCGGCGCCGGAGGCGGCGGTGCTGGTGCTGCACGGCGGGCGGGAGTTCGGCCCGGAGCCGGTGCCCGCGCTGAACCTGCCGGGCCTGCGGATGCGTCCCTTCGCGCGGGCCGTGGAACGTGCGGTGCGACGCGGTCCGGGCGGGGCCGCCGGCCGGTCGCTGGCGGTGGGCACGGTGCATTACCGCTGCCGGGGCTGGAACGGCGATCGCGCGGACGCGGCGCGTGACGCGGAGGCGGCGCTGGCGGAGTTGGCGGAGACGCTCGGTCCGGTGCCGACGGTGCTGATCGGGCATTCGATGGGCGGCCGGGCGGCGCTGCGGGCGGCCGCGCACCCGTGTGTGCAGGGCGTGGTGGCGTTGGCGCCGTGGTGTCCGCGCGACGAGCCGACCGAGCATCTCCGGGGCCGGTCGGTGCTGATGCTGCACGGCGACCGCGACCGGGTGACGCCGCCCGCGGACACCGATCTGTTCGCGCTGCGGGCCCGCGACCACGGCGCGCGGGTGGCCGGCTACCGGGTGTTCGGCAGCGGCCACACCTTGATGCGCCGGGCCGGCGAGTGGCACCGCACTGCGGCCGACCTGGCGCTGGCGGTGCTGGGGCTGGCGGCGCTGCCCGAGGAGATCGGCACCGCGCTGGCCGTGGAGGCCGGCGGCTCGGACGGCGTGTGCATTCCGCTGGCGGGCCGCCGCTGACCACGTCGGCCGACCGCACGGCCCGAGGCGCGTCCCGGACGCGGCACGGCCAGGTGACGGTCCCCGGCCACCGGGACGCGGGCAACCGGCCAGGGGGCGCAGGCAGCCGGGTGACGGGCCGGTGACGGCCCGTTCCGGCCGGTTCTTCGGCTCGACTCGGGCGGGTCGGGGGCGCACACTCCGGGGGAGGAGACGTCCGCCAATCGAACGAGGGAGGACCCGGCCATGGGGATCAGCCTGACCACTGATCGGCTCGTCGTCCGCGACTGGACGCCCGACGACGCCGACGACGCGCTGGCCGTGTACGGCTCCACGGACGTCGCCCGCTGGCTGACGCCCGCGATGGCCCGGGTCACCGATGTCGATGCGATGCGTACGGTCCTGCAGGGCTGGGCGCAGGAGCAGTCCGGGTTGCTGCCGCCACGCGGGCGGTGGGCGGCGGAGCGCCGGGAGGACGGGAGGGTGGTCGGCGGGCTCAGCATCCGCCCGCTGCCGCCGCACGAGGAGGATCTGGAGATCACCTGGCAGCTCGCCCCGCACGCCTGGGGCCAGGGGTACGCGACGGAGGCGGGCATCGCGCTGTTGCGCTGGGCGTTCACGCAGGACGTCGAGGAGATCTTCGCGGTGGCCCGGCCGAAGAACGACAGGGCGCACGCGGTGGCGAAGCGGCTCGGGATGCGCTGGGTCGGCGAGACCACCAAGTACTACGACCTGAACCTTCAGGTCTACCGGATCCGCCCCGCCGACCTGCCCTGACCCATCACAAAGTCCCACCACGGAACCGACCCCGAAACCAACCACGAAACCGACCGGGTGGCGGGTTTCAGACCCGGCAGAGGCGCGCGGCGAGTTCGGCGGGCAGCGGATAGCGGCGCTCGTCCGGGAGCAGTTTGCGGGCCTGTTCGGTGCGGCCGGTGCGGACCAGTTCGGCGGCGCGCCGGATCTGCGGGGTGAGGTCGGTGAGCGAGACGATCCACTCCTCGGCGAAGGCGCGGATCGTCTCCCGCCCCAGGCCGACCTGGATGCTGTAGTGATTGAGCGCCGCCCCGCGCAGCGACCGCTCCGGGTCCCACTGGACGTGCACCTCGGCCGCCGCCAGCCGCTGCGGGTCGCCGGTGGTCAACTCGGCGGCGGCGAGGGCGCGTTCCCAGCCCCGGCGGGTGATCCGGACGGCCAGGACGCGTTCCTGTCCGGGTTTGGTGCCCCAGTTGCTGCGGTGCAGCAGCCAGGGCAGCGAGGGTTTGATCCAGGTCATCCGCCGGAACGAGAACGGCGCGACGAACCGCCCGGCGCGCAACGCGGGTTCGGCGATCGCGGGCGCGTACGCCTGGTAGACCACGATCGTGCTGTCGTCGAAGTCGGCGCGTACGACGTGCAGTTCGGACGGGTTCCGGGTCGTGCCCGTCCCGCAGGGCGAGCTGCGCTGCTGGGCCATCCTCAGACCCTGCCACTCGCCCCGTTCTGGCGGCCACGCATTTTCCGGGCGGTCTCCGCGGGAGCGGCTACTGCGCCACCAGGGTGCCCATCCGCGCGGGCCGGACCGGGTGCTTGCTCAGGATGGAGACCCGGTTGAAGGCGTTGATGGTGACGGCCACCCAGATCACGGCGGAGATCTGCTCCTCCCCGAACACCTCCCGGGCCTGCGCGTACGCCGCGTCCTGGGCGGTGGCGTCGGCGGGGTGGGTGGTGGCCTCGGCCAGTGCCAGCGCGGCCCGCTCGCGCGCGTCGAACAGTTCGGTGTCGCGCCAGGCGCTCAGCACGCCGAGCCGCTGCACGCTCTCGCCGGCCTGCAACGCGGCCTTGGTGTGCACGTCCAGGCAGTAGGCGCAGCCGTTGAGCTGCGAGACGCGCAGGTTGACCAGTTCGACCAGGCGGCGGTCGAGTCCGGCCTCGGCGGCGGCCTCGCGGACCGTCTCGGCGGTGGAGCGCATGGCCCGGAAGACCTGCGGGTGCTGCTTGTCGATGTAGACCCGCTTGCCGGTCGTCGTGCTGGTCGCCAACTCGGTCACCTGGAGCTCCTCCACCTGCGTGCTGGTGTTTGCCGGACGATACCGCATAATAGTTGAAGTTGAAACTATTTGCGAACGAGTCGTGCGGAGCCCCGGCTTCCGGGTTCCGGGCGACACGGGAGGGAGCACAACCATGAGCACCACCGAGAACGGGCCCCACCCGGCCACCGTCCGGGTCCTCCCGCCCCGCGACGTCCCGCTCGGCGGCCCGCGCGCGATGACGGTCCGCCGCACCCTCCCCCAGCGCGAGCGCACCCTGATCGGCGCCTGGTGCTTCATCGACCACTACGGCCCCGACGACGTCGCGACCACCGGCGGCATGGACGTCGCTCCGCACCCGCACACGGGCCTGCAGACCGTCAGTTGGCTGTTCAGCGGCGAGATCGAGCACCGCGACAGCCTCGGCGTGCACGCCTTCGTCCGCCCCGGCGAGCTCAACCTCATGACCTCCGGCCACGGCATCGCCCACTCCGAGACCTCCACGGCCGCCACCACCGTCCTGCACGGCGTCCAGCTCTGGGTCGCCCTCCCCGACGAACACCGCCACACCGCCCGGGACTTCCACCACCACATTCCCGGCCCCGTCGCCCTCGACGGCGGCGAGGCCCGCGTCTTCCTCGGCACCCTGGCCGGCGACACCTCCCCCGTCCCCACCTTCAGCCCGCTCCTCGGCGCCGAACTCACCCTCGACCCGGGCGCCACCCTCACCCTCGACGTCGACCCTGCCTTCGAACACGGCCTCCTCGTCGACCAGGGCGACATCACCTTCGCCGGCACCCCCCTCCACCCCGCCGACCTCGGCTACCTCCCGCCCGGCCCCACCGCCCTCACCCTCACCAACCCCTCCCCCACCACCGCCCGCCTGATCCTCCTCGGCGGCACCCCCTTCGACGAGCAGATCGTCATGTGGTGGAACTTCATCGGCCGCACCAGCGAGGAGGTCGTCCAGGCCCGCCTCGACTGGGAAAAGGGCGACCGCTTCGGCGATGTCCACGGCTACCCGGGCGACCGACTGCCCGCGCCGGAGCTTCCGAACGTCGCCCTCAAGGCACGTGGAAACCGCCACTGACCTGCAGAAACGCATTCCCTGGGCGGTCGCGGACACCAAGGCGCGAAGGGTGCTCCACGACCGCCCTCGGCACCGGCGCCGGGGGTCGTGTTCGCCTCCGGCGGGCATCTCGGCAACGAACGCCGACACCCCGCCGATTCCCATCTGTGGACCGGTTTTGCAGGCTGTGGGCGGATGAATGCTGACTCTTTGCTGACTTTTCCGACTGTCCGTCAGCTCGCTCGCGGCCGCCATCGGTCCAGGTGGCGGGGTGAGGGGACGACAACTCCGGCGGGTGCACTCCCTCGGCGATCGCGCACGTTTGCCGACCTTCGCCGGCGTCCCGCCCTGGGATGGCCGACGGCTGCGCAGACGTTCTGCTCCATCCGATGTCAGTGCCGTCGCCCGCGCCCTCGCCCCCATGCGTGTCCGACACGCGCGAACCGACCACTGCCCGAACCGGCGCCGGCGTCGTGCTGCCCACGAGGTAGTCCCCTCCACCCAGGCCAGCAGGCGTATCCGAACCACCCATGCTTCGAAGGAGTGGAGCTTTTGGAAAGCGCGTCGTTCCCCCGGCCCAGAGGCGGGGCCGGCCGTCGATCGGGCGGCGCGACTCGACTTGTCGAGGTCGAGACGGGGCCGACAGCGGCAGCGTCCTGATTCCGACCGCCGACGGCGGGCGTGCGCCCCGGCCTGCGGCCCGCAGGTGTGGCGGCTCGGGGCAGGAGAAGCTGCGTACGCAGGCACCGGGTGCCCCGCAGCGGCGCCCCTCCCCCGAGACGCACTGCGGCGGCGAGCCGACCGCCCCGTTGGCCTCGCCCGCCCCCGGGCTGCCGCTCGGCCCCCCGCGTCGGCCCGGCGCACCCAGGTGCTGGGCGGGCCCGGCCTGCCCTTCACCGCACACATCCCGACCGGCCTCGCCCCCTACGCGCCGACCGCGGCGCTGGAGTCCCTGAGGACCGCCGGGCCGATCGACGAGATCACCATCCCGAGGCCCGACCCGCCTGCCACCTTCCCCGCGGCCCTCTGGGCGAAGGCGCGCAGCACGTCCGCGCCTGACGGGCTGCGAGAAACGGGATGTGACGGTACGTCAGGCGTCCAGTCCAACACCCGCGCCTGTGGAGGACTTCGACCGCGAGTTCCGTCGACATGGTTGACCGCATTGAAGTGACCATGGCATTTTCGTGCGGCGCGGACGTGCGCCAACCGGTCGCACGCCTGCAATCCCCCACAAGGAGAGCCATGTTCAAGAGATTCGCCGCCGCGCTCGGCGCGGTCGCGGTCGTCGCGGGTGCCCTGACACTCGGTGCCGCTCCCGCGCAGGCCGTTCAGGCGGGCGACCTGACCTCCACCATCGCGCTGAGCAACTGCTCCGCCTCGCTGGTCCGCTACCCGAGTTCGGTGGACACCGACCGGGCGATGATGCTGACCAACGGCCACTGCCTGCCGACCATGCCGTCGGCCGGCCAGGTCATCCAGAACGCGAGCGCCAGCCGCAGCGGCACGCTGCTCAACTCCGCCGGCACCTCGCTCGGCACCGTCCAGGCGGACAAGGTGCTGTACGCGACGATGACCGGCACCGACGTCGCGCTGTACCAGCTCACCGACACCTTCGCCGCCATCACCACCAAGTACGGGGCGACGGCGCTGACGATCAGCGACACCCATCCGGTCGACGGGTCGGCGATGTACATACCGTCCTCGTACTGGAAGCAGGTGTGGAACTGCTCGATCAACGGGTTCGTCGGCACCCTGCGCGAGGACCAGTGGACCTGGCACGACTCGCTGCGTTACAGCGCGGGCTGCAACACCACACACGGCACGTCCGGCTCGCCCATCGTCGACGCCGCCAGCAAGAAGGTCGTCGGCATCAACAATACGGGGAACGACGACGGCGCCATGTGCACCATGAACAACCCGTGCGAGGTGGCCGCGGACGGCACCACGACCGTCACCAAGGGCCAGAGCTACGGTGAGGAGACCTACTGGTTCACCACCTGCCTGGGCACCGGCCGGGTGATCGATCTGAACGTCAGCGGCTGCCTGCTGACCAAGCCGGCCGGCGCGGCCGTGTCGGTGACCAACCCGGGCAACCAGTCCACCGTGGTCAACGGCTCGGTCAGCCTGCAGATCCAGGCGTCCGGCGGCACCGCCCCGCTGAGCTACTCGGCCACCGGCCTGCCCGCCGGCCTGTCGATCAACGCCTCCACCGGCCTGATCAGCGGGACCGCCACCACTTCGGGCGGCTCCTCGGTGACCGTCACCGTCAAGGACGCGGCCGGTAAGACCGCCTCCACCACGTTCTCCTGGACGGTCACCACGAACCAGGGCACCTGCACCCCGGCGCAGCTCCTCGGCAACGCGGGCTTCGAGACCGGCACCGCGGCCCCGTGGACCACCAGCAGCGGCGTGGTCGACAACTCCACCTCGCAGGCCGCGCACAGCGGTTCGTGGAAGGCGTGGATGGACGGCTACGGCTCCAGCCACACCGACTCGATCTCGCAGACCGTCACCATCCCGGCCGGCTGCAAGGCGTCGCTGAGCTTCTGGCTCCACATCGACACCGCCGAGACCACCACGTCGAGCGCGTACGACAAGCTCACCGTCACGGCGAACGGCACCTCGGTCGCCGCGTACTCGAACCTCGACAAGAACACCGGCTACGCCCAGAAGACCATCGACCTGTCGGCCTACGCCGGCCAGTCGGTGACGGTGAAGTTCAACGCCGTCGAGGACGCCTCCCTCCAGACGTCCTTCGTGATCGACGACACCGCGATCCAGACCAGCTGAGCCCCACAGCCCGGCGGAGCCACCCGAACGCTTCCGGTGGCTCCGCCGGGCTCGTCCTCGCCCGGCTCCGCATCGCGGCCGACGAGCCCGGGCCCCGTCCCGTGCTACCCGGCCCCACGTTGTCGGCACACGGGTTCTGACGCCTGGCCAGTCCGGTCGGCGCGCGCCGAATCGGATTCGTCGGCCCGGAACCGGTTCTGACGTCCGGTCAGCCCCGATGACGGGCATGGACCAGGGCACCTGTCCGCCGGACCGGTTCGCTGTCGCTGCGGGCGGGGTGGGGCGCAGTGGCAACACCCTGCGGTGCAGGCCGCGCTCCTCGGGGATGCCGGCGACAATCCCGGCCCACCGCGCAGCGCTGCGGGCCTGCCGGGACCCCCGGGTGTCGCGGACCGAGGCGTGGCGTCAGTTCGCGCTCTCCGTCGGCCGGGCGGCCATCAGGTCGACGCCGGCTTCCACCGGGACGAGGGTGGCGGGCTGGCCGGCCACCAGGCTTCGGCTGACGGGGAGTTGGGTCTCCAGGAGGTCGAGGAGTTCCGGTGCGGTCAGGTCGGGGGCGGCGACCGCCGTGAAGCGGACCCATGTCCTGCTGTCGTCGCGGGTGTGGACGACGCAGGACTCGATCGCTGTCGGCGGGTTCGGTGTCCGCCCCGCTGCCAGGTTCCATGCCACACACCGGTTGAGGGGGACGCCCAGGAGGAGGGCCTGGGCGCGGCTCTGGTAGCGCTTCAGGAGCGGCGAGTGTTCGCCGTGCGGAGAGTCGAGCCGGTGATCGGCCTTCAGGTAGTTCGCCCACCGGCCCACGGCGACGAACGAGTGCTGGGGGTGGGCACTGCGCACGCTGCCCGGGTGGGCCCGCCGGCCGACGCCGAGACCGGCGTCCCGGCGCGGTCGAACGGCGGCATGGAGGACAGATAGGCACTCCGGGCGGCAGGTGTCAGGCCGTCGAGCGCGGCCCGCGTGTACCCGGAGTTCGACGAGTTCTCCGTGGTCGCGGCCGACATCACCACGGCGCCTTCCGGTCCCACCTCGTGCAGGAGGGCGGAGATCAGCTGGTCGGGGCGCACCGAGGCGAGGACGCGGCCGTCCGCCTGAACGAACAGCACGCCACCGTGCCGGACGCCCAAGTCGCGCAGCCGGCGGACGAGTCGGTTGTCGGAGTGGCTGACGTTCGGCGGGACGGAGAGGCTCGCGGTCGGGCGTTGCAGTGCGATCAGTTCGGCGGCCGTGAGCCCGGCGACGCCGAACCAGGCCTGTTCCGCGCCGGATTCGTCGGCCGGCCGGACTGGTAGGAACTCCTGGGGTCGCCGCGCTGTCGCCCCGCTGCATGTCCTGGCGGACCTCCTCCATGAGGAGGACTGCCAGTGCTCCGCCCAGTCCGCCCAGGGCCCGGCGGCTCTCGTCGGCGAGGGAGATCAGGAACTGGACGTGCAGAGCCGGAGTCACGAACGGGCGGGCCGCTGCCGTTCTCAGCTGGGCCCGAATGTCCGCGAGTTGGAGGAACACGTCGTCCGCGAGCGGTCGCCCCTCGTGGTCGGGGAGCACGACGATCTCGGTCTCCAGGGCGGCCCGGGTGCGGGCCTGGCCGGGGGCCCGGACGCGCAGGAGCACCGTGCAGGCGCCCTGTTCGGTGAAGACGTGGTGTCCGACCTGCCGCTCGAACGGGCCGACGTGCAGGAGGACCCGGAACGGCTCGTTCGTCGGTGCGGCGGGCGGGACCACCAGCGTTCCGCCGGCGGGTGCCAACTGGAGCTCGACGGGCAGTCCCAGCACGGCTTCCCGCCGGCGGCGGTACAGGTGAGATCGGCACGGCCACCGGCATCAACGCCGCCCTCCTCGCCGAACTCGTCGGCCCGGATGGCCTCGTGGTGACGATCGAGCTTGACGAAGACCTCGCCGAATCCGGCCGCGCCCACCTCGCCGCCGGATACCAGGTCACTGTCCTGTGCCGCGACGGCGCCCTCGGTGCCCCGGAATCGGCGCCGTTCGACAGGATCATCGTCACCGCCGGCGCCTGCGGGTGAGTCTGAAGTCGCCTTACCAGTGCACCAGTTGTGGCGCGGGGGTGGAATCGAGAAGTACCTGACAAGACCCGGGGCTGATGGCTAACCTCGACATGCCCGGCATCGGAGAACCCCTCGAACTGGCACCGGGCTTACCCAGGAACCGGGGCTGGAGGGCGGGCCAGGGCCGCACGGCACGACTCGGACTACCGCGATCGCCGGCATGGGATCGGGGCCACCGCAAGGCATAGGAGATGATCTTGATGGTTCGCAGGAAACTCTCGGCCATGGCCCTCACCGGCGGCATCCTGGCCGGCGGCGTGGCGATCGCCACGCCGGCCAGCGCCATCGGCCCCACCGCGTGCCCCACCCAGGACAGTAGCTACCCCATGAGCCACGGCCTGGAAGTCTGGACCTCGCACGGCAACTACTGCTACGCGGGCACCCCCGGCACGTGGAACGTCAACCAGAGCGGCGTCTACAGGATCACGGCCGACTGGAACCACGGGCTCTTCGCCACCAGCGCCAGCCCCAACCCCATCGAAGTCGGGCCGACCGATACGCGCTGGAACGCGGTCGGCTTCAGCTCCACTGTCACCGTGTACACCGTGACGATCCTCAACGGCTAGAGCGGGCCCTGGTGATGGCCTGAGGTCGAACGCTACCTCGACGCCCTGCGTCGGCCGGAGTTCGCCGAACACGTCGGCACCGAGCACCATCCGGCCACCGTCGTCGCGGACGAGATCCTCTCCCGGGCCGGACTCCTCCCTGCGGTCAGGGGTCACTTCGGCACGCGAGCGTCAGCAGCGACCGCGGCCGGTCCGGGCCGAGCGCCAGCAGCAGGGTGGGCAGCCGCGGCCCGGTGTCACGCCCCACCAGCAGCTCGTACAGCAGGACGACCAACTCCCTCTGGACCACCTTGAGTTCGGATGTCGCCGACGCGTCCAGGGGCAGGCCCGCCTGGAGCTTCGGGATGCCGTACACCAGCGACGTCAGCCCCGGCAGCGACCGGTGCTCGTCCAAGCCGTCCAGCAGCAACTCCAGCGCCCCCCGCTGCACCTGGTCCAGCCGCTCCACGTCCGGCTCACCGCGCACCTGGGTCCGTTCCTCGGCCGGGAGGGTCTCCGTCCACGCCCGGGCGCGGTCGAGCCTCGGCCGGGCATCGTCCAGGCCCGCCAAGGGCTCCTCGACGGTGGCATCCCGCAGGATGCGCAGGGTCTGCACCGGATCGCCCGCATCGACGTCCGCCGCTGCGGCCGGCAGCCGGAACGGCAGAGGCCGGGACGTGGACAGCAACGGCCCGGACAGCGGACCGGCAGCGCGGACCCGGGCCGCCGCCTCGGCCTCGCCCGCCCCGCCGTCCGCTGGTCCGGCGTAGCCCTCTACGACGGCGGCACCCGCGCCTTCCTGGTCACCCCGCCCGGTGAACGACGACTCCGACGAGCTGGGCATCATCGCCAGTGGACCGCTCCACGATGAACTGGCCGGGCAGGTCTCCGACCTCCTGCACCGCTGGAGTCGGACACGACCCGCTCGACCGACCGTCACCGCATGCCCCGCCGAGCTCCCCGGTGCCCAACTCGAAGAGGTGGCCCGGGTCGCCCGGCCCACCACTCAACTCACCATCAGCTGGTAGCCGCCACCACCGCTTCGCCTGGAGCCGCAGCGCCATCCGGCCCGACCTGGTCGAGCGTCACCAGCCGACACTGCGGAAGGAACACCGTGGAGCACAAGCCAGTTGAGGTTCGCACAGCGGACGGTTCCTTCGGGGTTCTCGACGCCGGTGCCATTCAGGGCGACCCTGCCGACTACTCCAACGGCCTGATCATCACCATGCCGACCGGGGCCCGTATCCACACCGGAATCGACACGGGCCCCGTTCTGGTCACCGCCACCGGTAGCGACCGCCGACCCGACTCACCGGCCGACACCGACTCCTGGGACGAGATCATTGAGGCGAGTGTGCATGCCCCACGCGGCATACTCCGGGTCGAAGCCCTGGAGAAGGGCCCTGTGCCTGAACTACCGGTGCTCTCTCTCGCCGGCCCCGGCTGGTACCGCCTGCTCGTTCAGGCCCGCGGACGAGACAGCGCCCCGGACACAGTCGCGTATCACCCGGTCGAGGAATACGTGATCACCGTGTGGCCCGAACCGCCGTCGCCCCTGCACCTGCTGAAGACCAGCGACGAGTGCGGGCGCAGCTTCCGACTGGCGGCCTCACGCCGACATCAACATCCAGCCGCCCCCGCCGCCGACACCGACACCGACACCGAGGAAGTCGATCAGCAGCTTGCCAAGCGACGTGCACGCCTCCAGGCCATGGGCGCTTCACAATCGCCAGAGTGACCGCTCCCCGAATTGGCCGGCTGGCCTGCGCACCACTTCCTCATGCCGACACGGAAGAGTGCGACGAATTCCCGTTCGCGTCCACTTGGGAAGGCGCTGGACGCGGCGATCAAAACTACTCCGTTCTTTA
Organism: Kitasatospora sp. NPDC059795; assembly: GCF_042732175.1. Lineage (NCBI taxonomy): Bacteria > Bacillati > Actinomycetota > Actinomycetes > Kitasatosporales > Streptomycetaceae > Kitasatospora > Kitasatospora sp. NPDC059795. The sequence continues at coordinate 72,702 of NZ_JBHWID010000011.1, read as the reverse complement.
CGTCGGTGGAACACAGAACGGCCAAGCCGGAACCGCGCTCGGGTCCTGGTACGGGTCGGACAGGATCTTGCACAACGACGCTTTCGGGGTTCGCATCACCCCGTCGCAAACAAGTTCCACCTACAGCGCCGATGCCGGAGTGGCGGACTTCATTCCGACATCGGCGCAAACCTGATCAAATATTCCTCGAGTCCACGTGGAACGCCCACCAAAGCAGCATCTCGTGACTTCGCGTCGGCGCCGCCAGATCGAAATACCTGAACAACAAAATCAGACTCCGAAGCCGCGAGATCAAGAGAGATGCCAGCGGGCCCTGAAAAGAGAGACCACACTTCCACTTTTCCGGTCCTGCTTCGATAAGGCCGCTCCGCCAACAGTTCCCAGCCACCCCCTGCCTCACCCGAAAGCGAGTCGACCAACTCAAGCCTCACGGTCGCATAGTGGTCCCTTACCATGCTCCGAACTTTGGCCATGCCTGGACCAACTTGAAACTCCGGCGAACCCGTATCGAACTCCAGGTCGTACCACTGTTTCTCGGCCTCGAGGAAAGGGTCGTCCTCTGCGATCCCGAACGAGGAACGCTCGACCGAGACCTCGCCAATAGAATTTGCGTAGGACTCTGCCATGGCAATATCCTTGCACGCGATGTGGTTCCATGTCAGGATATTTGCCCGCCGGGCAGGTCCATGGATTCTCCCTAAGGGCTGTCCGACTACTCCCGACGGCCCGGCGGCGGAGACGTGTCGGTGGGGCCTGAGACACTCTGGTCCGTGCTGATCAAGGGATACGACTACGGGCCGCTGGTCGCGGGTGATGGCCTGCTTGAGCGCGCCGGGTTCTGGTCCAATCACCTGCTGGCCATGTGCCGGTTCACCTCGGGTGAGACCCGGCCGGCACCCGAGTGGTTCGGTGATGACGGCGCCGACACGGACGCCCTGGCCGAGGTCCTCCTGGACGACCAGGCCTGGCCGGCGTTCCGCATCCCGTTCCAAGGCGGTCACAGCGCCGTCGTCGTCTACCGGAACCTCATCGACAATGTCGAGGGCAAGATGCTGCGCAACCTCCGCGAATGGCAGCGGGACAACAGCGCGCCGATGACGCTCAACGGCCATCGGATAGCGTTCTGGAAGCAGCCGGGCGTCGACCTGCTGTCCAATGTCTACGTGGGAAGGCGCCGACGGTGAGCGAGTTCCTGATGGACGCGGACGAGCAGATGCTCGAGTTCTTCTCGGAGATCGCCGACGTCCTGCAGTCCTTCGGCATCACCCGGGCCGAGGCCGTCGCCCGGGTGAACCGCTCCTGGGGAAACGAGAAGTTCGATCCCTACCCCGACCTGATGTGCCACGAGGAGCCCGAGTACTGGGCCTTCGGCATGTACTACGACGACGGCAAGGGCCAGGGCGGCACGGTGCCGTACTGGGAGGAGAACCCCGACCGCAGCACCTGGCTGATTACCCCGCCGCCGCCCGCCGACTCCTCGGACTGGACACTGCCCCGGAAGCCGTGACCGCACAGAACTTCGCCGGGCGGCTCCTCCCACTCGAACCACCCCGCGAGGCCGACCAGCAGGTACCGGCCTCGCCACAGCATCCGACTCAGAAGTCGTAGAACGTCTCGACCTGGGCGCCCAGGGAGTTCAGACGCATCGCCAGGTCCTCGTACCCCCGGTTGATCACGTACACGTTCCGCAGCACCGAGGTACCTTCGGCCGCGAGCATCGCAAGCAGCACCACGTTCTCGGTGACCGTGCCCCCCCCCGCTCGGTCAGCACGATCGGCCTGCCGGGCGCCACCGTCCGGTCGACCTCCGCGTGGTGGACACCCGTGGTCGCGGCCACCTCCAGGCCGAACCGCCGAACCGCCGCACCGCCGAACCGCCGAAGCGCCGCCAGGTGCGGCTCCACCGCCCGGGTGCCGAGGTCGCAGCCGCAGGCGATCACCAGCGGCGCCAGGCCTGCTCGTCGGGGTCGACGCTGCGCGCCGCCGTAAGGACGGCCGGAGGCACGTCGCGAACCTGCGGAGCGTCACGAACCTGCGGCGCATCGCGAACCTGCGGCGCGTCGCGGGTCGCCGGCGCCCCGGCCGTGTCGGCGCCGGAGGTGACGGCGACCTCGGGCGCCTGGAGGAAGGCCGCGTCCTCGGTGGAGGCGAAGGCCCCCTGCCACTGCGTCGGCGACGTGCTGAACCAGGCCCGGTAGTACAGCGCGTCGGCCTGCCCGACCCGCTGCCAGACCTGGTCCGGGAGCCGGTATTCGGCGCTGCTGAGGAACGAGGAGTCCTGCCAGCTCGCGTAGAAGGTGTCCGGCGTCCGGTCGGCCTGGTGTGCCTGGCGCTGGAAGAGCTGTGGATCGGTCGCCACTTCGACGGCGTAGTACAGCTCGATGCCGTCGGAGGCGAGGTCGAGGGCGAAGACCGGCGGCGGGCCGGACCTGTCGGCGCTCGCCGGGCCGGTGATGGACGGCGTCCCGGCCGGCAGGGTCGGCGCCTGCCGCTGCGCCGCTTGCACGGCCGCGTAGGCGTCCACCTGGCCGTAGCCGTACTCCGGGCTGTGGCCGTCCGGGCCGTAGCCGGAGCCGATCTCCCGGGCGGTGTCGCGCAGCAGGCCGCGCACGTCGGTCGCCGTCAGCTCCGGGTTGACCGACAGCACCAGGGCGACGATGCCCGCCACCAGGGGGGCCGCCGCCGACGTGCCGCCGAAGGTGTTGGTGTAGTCGGGGTCGACGCCTTCGCTGCCGTCGTTGTAGCCGGCGCTGCCGGTGCGGTCGGTCGTGGTGACGGAGCGCTCGCCGAGCGCGGCGGCCCCGCTGGAGGGGGCGCAGATCCAGATGGCGTTCCCGTGGTCGCTGTACCAGGCGCGGCGCGCCCGGTCGGTGGTGGCGCCGATCGCCATCACGTTGGGGTTGCAGGAGTACCCGTCGGTGTCGACGGACTCGTTGCCGTTGCCGGCCGCCCAGCAGATCGGAATGCCCTTTCCGCCGCGCCCCTGCTCGGCGCAGTACGCCGTCGCGGCCTCGGTGCTGCCGGGCAGCGGCACGTACGCGCTGCGCCCGTCCGGCGGCCCCCAGCTGCAGCTGATCACGTCGGCGCCGTTGTCCGCCGCCCACTGGAACATCTTGGCTTCGTCGGCCGAGCCCAGGAAGTCGGGGAACCGGGCCAGCAGCAGAGTGCACGCGGGGGCGGCGCCGGCGGCGCGCAGGCCGCGGGCCGTGGCCACGCCGGCGCAGGCGGTGCCGTGGTTCTCGAAGTCCGACTTCGGCGACGCGTCCGCGGTGTGACTCGCGAAGTCGTACTGCGGGCCCAGCTTTCCGGCGAACTCCGGGTGCCCGGTGTCGGTCCCGTCGTCCAGCACGGCGATCCTGATCCCCGCCCCGTGGGTGAGCGACCACGCGTCCGTCACCCCGGCCGCCGCCAGGTGCCACTGCTGGGCGAGGTATCCCACGTCGCGCAGCGCCTGGACGGAGGGCCCCGTCCTGGTCGCGGCGGGCGCGAGGTCCGTGCGCCGGTGCCGGCGGGTGACGAGGTCGGGGTGGGCGAACCGGGTGAGGCCGGTGTCGTGGTAGGCGTTGGCGGTGTGCAGTGCGCCGAGACCGTCCGGCCCGGGCGGCGCGGCGAGCAGGAAGCCGTTGGCGGCGTAGCCGAGTTTCTCGACCACGGTCACCCCGTGCTCGGCGTTGAGGGCGTCGATGCGCTCCCTGGTGACCTCGGGAAGGAACTGCACGACGAACCGGTCGGTGACGTAGATGTCGTCAGTGTCGCCGTCCGCCCGGTGCAGCACCGGCGCGGCCTGCTGCACGTCGCGTTCCCGGTTGAGCGTCCGAACGGCATCGGTCGCTTCGACCGGGGTGAAGCCGTAGACGGTCAGCCCGTACTCGGGCAGTTCCGCCAGCGGGGCGGCCCGCTCCCGCAGCAGGCCGCCGCTGGTGGGACCGAGGGCGTCCGGCCGGACGCCCAGCCGGACGGTGACCTTCTTCGGGTCCCGTACGACGGCGGTCGAGGCATCGCTGCTGTTGGGGTAGTAGAGCAGTTCCCCGTCCGGCCGGCTCGCGGGATCGGCGGCTTGGCTCACGGCGATGTCCTCCGGGTCATGCGTCGAACAGGCCGACGACGGTGGCGGTCGAGGCGTCAAGGTGCGCGAAGTACTCCGTCCAGCCGGCCCCGGCAGGCCGGTCGAACAGCAGGCTGAGGCACTGCCAGCGGGATCCGGTGCTCGCGCAGAGCAGGTCCTCGCGGAGCAGGCCGACCCGGACGTACGGGCTGTCCAGGGCGGCCGACGCCGCGTGCAGCCGCCCGACCGACTCCCGGGTGAGGCGGTCCGCCTCCTCGGGCGTGCGGGCGAGCAGGCACACCTCCCGGGTGCGGCTGGGCCGCCCCAACGCCCGGTAGTCGTGGCCCTGGCAACTGGAGTAGGTCACGCAGTCCAGCGCCCGGACGACGGCGGGCACCAGCTCGCGCACGCCGTCCTCCAGAGCGCCGGTCCACCCGGCCGGTTCGCCGTCCAGGGCCACTCCCTCGCCGGGCACGACGGCCACGGCGGAGGGCCGGTCGGGGCTGCCGTCACGGTTGCGGTTGCCGAAACCACTGGTCTGCACGGCAACCCGGGCACGCCCCTCGGCACCGCTCTCCCAGCGGGCCACGAAGCCGGCGACGTCGCCCATCTCGTTCTTCCCGCGGCTGAGGACGGGAAGGTCTGCCCAGGTGACGGTCACCGGACCGGCTCCCTCAGGCGGGTGGCACGGCGCGCGAGGACCTCCTCCGCCTGCGCGGCGAGGTCCAGCAGCACCTCGCGCACGCCCACGTCGACGGCGCGCATGGACCGGACCACGGCCGGCAGCCGCCCGCCGTCGAAGCCCGTCGCGGCCCGGCGGAACATGTCATCGGCGCCCTCGACCCGGGCCTCCGCCCAGAAGCAGGTCAGGGCGAACCAGACGAAGCAGGCATGCACGAAGGAGTGCAGCGGGAGGTCCCGCCCGCTCCAGAGCGAGCGCATCGAGGACCCCCACGCGGCCGCCTGGTCCGTGAACCAGTTCTCCTGCTCCTCGATCATGTACAGCAGGCAGTGCACCGCTTCGTGGATGACGGCGTCCACCCGCAGGGCGAGGTCGCCCTGCTCGGCGTTCCACAGCCGGATGTAGCCGGGCAGCGACGGCCAGGAGGAGGACGACGGTGCGCGCGAAGCCTCCCGGCGCATCGAGATCACCCGCACGCAGCCCGTGATCAAGGTCTCGACATGCTCGTTGGACGCCGCCGCCGTCAGCGTCGCCCCGAGCAGTCGCTCCAGCTGTCCGAGCTCCGCCCCGCCGTAGTCCGAGGCCCCGTTGAAAGCCGCGTCCACCCGGGCGAAAACGGGTGCCGTGCGCCGGCTCGACGTGTCCACCTCGATGCCGTGCACCCGGAGCCCGGGCCGCGCCCGCACCCGCTCCAGCAGCGCCTCGACATCGGCGGCGGGCTCCGCCCTGCCGAGCCCGCCCTTCAGCAGGCCGAACGCCGAGGGGTCGGCCAGCAGTCGATGCCAGGCCAGGTCGTCGAGCCGTGCCAGCTCGCCGAGTTGGGTCCGGGGCAGCTTCGGCAGCAGCGGGGCGAGCCCGTCCTGGACCACCCGGAGGTGGCTGTGCAGCGCCACCGCGACCACCTCGGACATGCCCGGCCCCCAGCGCAGCACCCCGGGCAGTCGGCGGGTCAGTGTCAGCGTCGCCATGGCCGCTACACCCCCACCGGTCGGCCGAGTTCACGCCGCAGCCGCAGCGTCTCCCGAGGCTCGACGTCGAGCCGGGATCGCAGATGGGCGAAGATCTTCAGCAGGTCCGCGCACCAGACACTGCGGTTGTCGAACCCGCGCTCCTTGGAGTACCGGTGCGGGTGGTACCCGCCGGCGCAGGTGTGCTGCTCCACGCACCCCACGCAGTCGCCGGGCAGCGGAGCCCCCTCGAAGACCATCCGGCTGTGCAGCGGGCTGGTCGTCGCCATGTCGGTGAACTCGTGGTCGAGGACGTTGATCCCGGTGCGCGTCATGCCGTCCTCGCAGGCCTTCAGGACGTCGAGGCCCTCCACCTCCCCGCTCGGATTGACCACGACGAACCCCAGCGGGATGTTGCCCAACGCGTCCACGTGGCTGCTGCCGCCCAGGATCAGCCGGGACACCTCCCAGAAGTTGCGGATCCGCACCTCCAGCGTGGAGTAGTGCCACCAGTGCTCGAAGATCGGGATCAGGTAGTCCGCGCACGGGGTGGGACCGTACTTCTCCCGGATGTCGCCGATCGTGTCGTGCGTCATGTCCGGCATCAGGTAACTGACGCTGCGACAGCCGATGTCCAGGAAGTGCCGGTGGATGCGCAGCGGGTCCGCGCCCAACTGCACCACGGCGAGGATCCCGTACCGCAGACCGCTGCGGTGCAGCAGGTCGAGACCTCGTCGAACCGCCCGGTACGAGCCGCTGCCGTTGCGCCGGACCCGGAACGTGTCGTGAACGTCCGGCGGACCGTCGAGGCTCAACCCGACGTCCACGCCGTGCCGCAGCAGGACCTCGATCCACTTCGCGTTGAGCAGCGTCCCGTTGGTCTGCATGGAGATGTTGACCCGCAGGCCGGCCAGCTCCCGGCGGGCCTCGGTGCACCAGCGGTCGAAGAGCTCGGCGCCGATCAGACAGGGCTCACCGCCATGGAACGACAGCGTCACCGAGCGCTGGCCGCTGCGCTCGGCATGGCGGCGGATCCGCTCGATCGTCGCGGAGAAGACCTCCTGCGACATCGTCTTCGGACCCGCCGCCAGCGTCTGGTCGGCCAGGTTGAACTCGTAGCAGTACGTGCAGTCCAGATTGCACCGGCCGGCCACCTTGAGGATGACCAGGCTCAGGGCGGGTGCGAACATGGCAGGGCTCACCTGCGGTTCCTTACGGATGGTCGGGCTGGTCATCGTCCACGCCCCTACGCGCCGGCCGGCGGCGGTCCGGCGGGGCCCGCGGCCCCACCGGCGGGTCCGGTGGCGCCCGGGGGCTTGGCCGGACCGGCCGCACCACCCGAGGGCTTGGCCGGACTGGCCGCACCGCTCGCGGACTGGGCCGCACTCGCCTTCAACTCCGCCTCGATGACCGGCCGGAGCAGGTCCGCGACCCGGGCTTCGAGCGACCCACCCCCACCGCCGCCGCCACCGCCGTTGCTGCTGTGGCCCTGGTCGTGCGCCCCCTCCACAGCGGAACCCACATCCCGCACCGCCGCCGCGAGTTCCTTGCCGCCACCGCCACCGCCGCCGCCACCGCTGCTGCTGTGCCCCTGATCATGAGCCGCCTCCGCGCGGAAACCCACATCGCGCACCGCAGCCGCAAGTTCCTTGCCACCGCCACCACCCCCACCGCCACTACTGCTGTGCCCCTGGTCATGCGCCATGTCCGCGCTGGCACCCAC
>NZ_JBHWID010000011.1:0-65207 GCF_042732175.1 Kitasatospora sp. NPDC059795 | reverse complement strand
CTCCCGCACCGCCGCGGTCAACTTGCCCCCGCCATCACCACTACCGCCACCGCCACCGCTGCTGCTGTGCCCCTGATCGTGAGCCGCCTCCGCGCGCAAGCCCACATCCCGCACCGCAGCCGCAAGTTCCTTGCCACCGCCACCACCCCCACCGCCACTACTGCTGTGCCCCTGGTCATGCGCCATGTCCGCGCTGGCACCCACATCCCGCACCGCGGCAGTCAACTTGCCCCCACCATCACCACTACCGCCACCGCCACCGCTGCTGCTGTGCCCCTGATCGTGAGCCGCCTCCGCGCGGACACTCACATCCCGCACTGCGGCCGCAAGCTCCCCACCTCCGCCGCCGTCGATGCCACTGCTGTGCGTCTGGTGATGCTTCGCCTCCTCACCTGAACCCACATCCCGCACCGCAGCCGCAAGCTCCTCACCCCCACCACCGTCGATGCCACTGCTGTGCGTCTGGTGATGCTTCGCCTCCTCACCTGAACCCACATCCCGCACCGCCGCCGCAAGCTCCTCACCCCCACCACCATCGATGCCACTGCTGTGCGTCTGGTGATGCTTCGCCTCCTCACCTGAACCCACATCCCGCACCGCAGCCGCGAGTTCCCCACCCCCTCCACCGTCGATGCCACTGCTGTGCGACTGGTGGTGCGGCGCGTCCTCACCGGCTGCCAGCGCGTTGCCTACGGCGGCCCGCAGGTTGTTCGCCACATCGCCGGCGATCGCTGCGAGCAGCTGCTCCTGGGCGGACTGCTGCCGTCCGTTGCCGTCCATCCGTCTCTCCACTTCCATGCCATCGAGTGCCGTTGATCGGAAAAGATGCCCGGTCGCATGCACGCGATCGGCCGCGGCGGCGGAACGTCCCTCGTTCGGAAGCGAGTCGTCGACCTGAAAGGCGTAGCCACCGCCGCTGTCGGGATGACGGCTCCGGCAGCCAGTGGCGCGAGACGCCCAGGGAGTTCGGCGCCTGGTCGACCGTCCACAACCGCTTCCGGCAGCAAGGTGCATGTCGCCGGCGAGCACAAGTACCGGCCACTGGCGTTCATCCTGACCGAGGGCCAGGCCGCCGACAGTTCGCAGTTCATCCCCGCGCCGAGAAGGGGGACCGGTTCGGCGAGGTCCAGGGCTGCCCGGGCGACCGACTGTTGCCCGCCCCGGAGCTGCCGAACGTCGCCCTCAAGGCGCGCGAAAACTGCACCTGACCTGCCGAAACACTGTCCTCGGGCGGTCAGGAGGATGCTCCGCGACCGCCCTCGGCGCGGGTCCCGGGGCCGGCGTTCGTCGCTCGCCGGCGCCCTTCGGGACGGTCGCGCGGCTGCCTGCCCGGAGCTCGGCGCCCTCGGCCCGATCTGCGTCAACTCCGCTGCACATGCTGGTATGTGACCGAACCTCACGCTTTGGTACAGACCATTGACGGTTCCCCGGGGCCTCCGTAGATTCCGATCACATCCACGGGGCCGGGCTCGTTCGCGGCCCCACCCCCACGGGAGAACACACACGTGAAGCGCTTCGCCATGCCCGCGACCGGGCTCGCCGCAGTCCTGCTGCTCGCCGCCACCGGATGCGGCTCCGATCCGAAGACCGTGGCCGCCCCCACCGCGAAGGCCGACACCTTCGGGTGCCTGACCGCGGAGCAGGCCGCCGCCGGATCGACCCGGCTGACCGTCGACGGCCGCAACGTCGGTGCGTACTACCGGGATTCGGACGCCGGCAAGGCCACCGTCGGCGTGGTGTTCGCGCCCCAGGCGGGCGGCTCGCTGTGCGACTGGCAGCCGCACTACGCCGAGTTCACCGCCGCCGGGTACGCGGTGGTCGGCTGGATGGTCAACGGCGGCGGGGCGTCCGACGTGCGGGCCGCGATGAGCCTGCTCAAGTCGAAGGGCGTCACCTCGGTCGCCCTGGTCGGTGCGTCCAACGGGGCGAGCGCCTCGCTGGAGACCGCCGCCGACCCGGCGAACGCGCCGCTGCCGATCAAGGCCGTGGTCTCGCTCAGCTCGCCCGAGACCGCTCCCGGCGAGTCGAACGCCGCCAAGGCCGTCCTCACCGGCACCGTCCCGACCTTCTTCGCCGCGGAGGAGGGCGACGGCCGCTACCCCGAGTTCGCCAAGGGACTGCACGACACCGCCGCCACCCCCGTCAAGCAGCTCAAGACCTACCCCGGCAACAACCACGGCTACCTGCTGCTCAACGACGGCGCCCTCCCGGACGTCCGCACCTTCCTGACCGCGCACGCGCCCGCCCGCAGCTGACCGCCCCCGGAGGACGAGGTCACCCCCAGGAGGCAGCACCGGATCCGGCTGAGGCACGCGCGGCAACGGGGCTCCATGGCGACGGACGACGCACTGGCCCTGGTCGCCGGGCTGCTCGACGCGCCGCACCTGGACGAGCTGCTGACGTCTGCCGGACCCGTCCTCGACCGGGTCGGCGTGACCGCGAGCATGGTGTACCTGACCGAACCGGACGGCCGGCTCGAACTCGGCACCGGGCCTGCGGACCCTAGGGCAGGAAGCGGATGGTGCCGGAGCCGTTCAGGGTGGAGATTCCCTCTTCGGCGCACTGGTCGACGTCGACGGTGGGGGTCGCGCTTCCCGACGCGCGGGCTCCGGCGAGCAGGCCGTCGGTGGCGGTTCCGCCGAGGAGGGCGTCGCCCGGGTTGTAGCCGTCGACGGAGCCGACGGGCTGGAGGCTGGAGGTGCCGGTCTCGTCGCCGGCGCCGTCGTACCAGGTGGTGGTGCCGGTGCCGGTGATCTGGGTGGCGCCGTTGCAGCCGGCCCGGCCGGTGGCCCGGAGGGTCAGGGTGCCGCTGTCCAGGTCCGGCTGGGATCCGTCGGGGGAGGTGCAGTCGAACAGGTCGAGCGTGCCGGTGAGTTGGGTGGTGCGGGCCTGGAAGGTCAGCGGCGGGGAGAAGGCGACCGGGTCGTCCGCGCTGGTGGCGACGCGGCAGCTGAGGAGCGGTGTCGCGGCGCGTGCCTGCGCGGCGTCCGGGCGGGGCCCGGCGGCCTCGGCGACGGGGGCGAGGGCTGCCGCGGCGAGCAGCGCGGTGCGGGTGGGACGGGTGGGACGGGTGGGACGGGCGGGACGGGTGGCGGTCATCGGGGGCTCCGGGTGTGTCGTCGGTGGGGCCGCCGGCCGTCTTCAGGAGCTGGGCCGTGGCGGTGGGGAGCTGGTTCGGGAGGCTCCCGGCAAAGGCCGGTTGCCGGGCGGGCCTGCGGCGACCGACCGGGGGGAGCCACCAGTTGAGGTGGCCGAGCAGCCGCATGAGGGTCGGGACGACGACCAGGCGGATGAGGGTGGCGTCCAGCAGGACGGCGGCGGCCACCAGGAAGCCGAGCTGCCGGTGGTCCTGGCGGTGGGTGGCCAGGAGTCCGGCGAAGACGGTGGCCATGGTGGCGGCCGCGAGGGTGATCGGCAGGGCGGTCTCGCTCAGGCCCAGTGCCACGGCGCGGCGGCAGTCGCCGCGGGCACGGTAGTGGGCGGTGATGCGGTGGACCATGAAGACCTCGTAGTCGAGGGACAGGCCGAAGACGATCGTCAGCGCGAGCAGCGGGGTCGCGAGATTGACGGTGCTGTCGGTGTGCCGGGTGCTCCAGGCCAGCAGGCCGTGGGCCGCGGCGGTGGAGAGGGCGTTCATCGCCAGGGCTTTGAGGGGCAGCAGCAGACTGCGGAAGGCCACCAGCATCAGGAGGAGGGTTCCCGCCACGGCGATCGCGGCGACCCGCCACAGCGCGCGGTCGAGGGCGCGGTGGAAGTCGCCGAGGGTGGCCGCGGGCCCGCCGAGGAGGACCGGCTGGTCCGCCGGGAGGCTGTGGGCCGCGAGGGCGCGCAGGTCGGCGGTCAGGCGGGGGGAGTCCGGGCTGTCGACGGGGATCCGGTCGGCGACGGCGACCACGGTCAGGTTCCGCCCGTTGTCGAGCGCGCCGGCCGAGGACACTCTCGGGTCGGCTTTCAGGGCGTCGGTCAGCGCCAGGGTGTCCACGGGTCCGGCCCCGACCGGATGGGGCAGCACGATCATGGTGATGTCGGCCATCCCGTCCTGCTCCAGGCGGCTCAGACCCACTCCCGCCGCAGTGTCGGCGATCGCCGTCCGGTCCACCTTCAGTCCCAGCCGCAGTCCGCCCGCCGGCAGGGCCGCGAGGACCAGGAGGCCCACCGCGGCAAGGAGGTAGGGCCAGGGCCGGCGCATCAGGTGCTCGGCGCAGCGTGCGACAAGACCGTCCGCCGCGTCGACGGCCGGAGTGCCGGCCGCGGTGGCCGCCTGCTGCACCTGGGCCGGGCGGCGCCGCACGCGGCCCAGGTGCAGCAGGCGGTCGAGGCGCGGCAGGGCCGCCGGCAGGGCGGTGAGCGCCACGGCGGCGGTGATCACGGTGGTCGCTGCGGCGGCCACGCCGATGGAGCGGACGAGCGGGATCGGGACGGTCGTCAGCCCGGCGCTGGTGACGACGACCGCCGCCGCGCACCACAGCACCGCCCGCCCGGCCGTCGCCCTGGTGCGGGCCGAGGCCGCGGCGGGCGCGAGCCCCTGCTCGCGGTGGGCGCGGTAGCGCAGCAGCATCAGCAGGGCGTAGTCGAGGCCGAGTCCGAAGCCGACGGTCGTGGCGACCGTCAGGGTCGCACCGTCCACGGGCAGCAGCGGATCCAGGGCGGCCAGCGCCCCGATGCCGACCAGGACGCCCAGGCCTGCGAACAGCAGCGGCACGAGCGCGGCGCCGACCGACCCCAGGCCGACGACCAGCACCAGCAGGGCGGCGGGGACGCTCACCGCCTCGGCCCCGCGCAGGTCGCGCAGGTCGGCCCGTCGGATCTCGTCGAAGACGGGCGTGAGGCCGGTCAGTGCGACGCGGACCTGCCCGTTCGACGCGGACTCGGCGGCGTGCTCGGCCGCGGCCTGCCAGGCGGGCAGCAGCCGCTGGCGTTCGGCGGCGTCGCCCGGTGCGCCGAGCAGCAGGTAGGCGTGGCGGGGGTCGCGCCCCGGGCTGTCGGGGACCGGCAGGACGTGCGCGCCGCCGGGGGCGGCCCGTACGGCGCGGGCGGCCGCGGTCAGGACCTGCTGGTAGGCCTCGTCGTCGGAGCCCAGCGTGGCGGAGTCGAAGGCGAGGACGAGTTGCTCCTCGCCGAACTGCGGCAGGTCGCGCGCGAGCACGGCGTGCGCCTGCGCGGACGGACTTCCGGGCAGGTCGGGCGGGATGCCGTGGGTCCTGGCGAGGACGCCCGGCAGGACGGCGCACGAGGCGAGGGCGAGGACGATCCAGGCCAGGACGCACAGTCGTCCCCGCCCGGCTGCGGGCCGTGCCATCGAGGCGGTTCCCCTCTTCGGTCCCGCATCGTCCCCCTGTCGTCGACGACTCGGGCGCGCGGCAGTTCGTGTCGGAAGCACGGAGTCGGCTTCCTCGTGCGCCACAGTCTGCACAGAGAGTGACCGAATGGCTGCGGGGCGGATCTGCGTGTTCACACGGACGCACCACAGGAGCACCGGCACGATGCCGTTGACCATGACGGACTGGTACGCCTGGGCGGACCGACGCAGGTCCCCGCACCCCTCGTACTGGCACTTCTCCTGCGCGCTGCGCAAGCTCGGCGAGCCTCCGGCCCCGGAGGAGGTCCGCGCGCTTCTCACCGACGTCGCCGACCGGATTCCCGTGCTCGGCCACCGGCTCGCCGGGCGGGGCCGGAGCCTGCGCTTCGAGCCGGCCGGCGGCGTCGACCCGCGGGACCACGTCGAGGATGTCCGCTTCCCGGCCGGCTGGACTCCCGAGCGGTGCCTGGCGACGGCCCTGGAGCGGCCCTGGCTTCCCGGGCGCCCGCCGTGGAGCCTGCAGGTGATCAGCGGCTACCGGCCCGGCGAACACCTGCTGGCGTACCGCGTCTCCCATCTCCTCCAGGACGGCGTCGCCGCGGCGGCGACCACGGCCGCGCTGCTCCGGGGAGGCCGCCTTCCGGCGCCGGTGGCGGAAGGCGGCCGCGCTGCTCCGGGGAGGCCGCCTTCCGGCGCCGGTGGCGGAACCGGCCCGTTTCGCGCTGCCCGATCTGCCGGCCGTGCGGGCGGGCCTGAGGTTCGCGCCGCGCTTTCTCGTCCCGCGCGTCCAGTGGCAGCCCGAACCGGACCCCGACCCGGCCGAAGGCGCCTGGCTGCGGCCCGCCGTCGGCCTGGACCGCGCACCGTTCGACGAGATCACTCGCGCCACCGGGGCCTCCACCGCCCAGATCTGCCTGGCCGTCATCTGCGGAGCCCTGCGGCAGTGGGTTCCGCAGCGCCGGGACGCCGGCGCCCGCTCCCTGCCCGTCGTCCTGATGATGAGCCTGCGCGGTCCTCGCGAGCGGGACGGGCTGGGAAACCGGGTGGCCGTGGCCCCGCTGTCGCTGCCCTGTGCGGAGCCCCGGCCCGAACGTCGGCTGCGGCTCGTCATGGAGCAGGCCGAGCTGGAGGAGCTGGTCCGCTATCGCCGGCTCCTGACCGGCCTGCTGCGGCTGCCGGGCCCGGTCGCCCGCCCGACGGCCCGGCTCGCGGTGCGGCTGTCGCCGTCCTCGGTCGGCGTGACGATCGTCTCCACTCCCCTCGACGCCGCCGCGCTGGGAGCCGAGGAGGTGCTCGTGGCACCTGCGAGGCCGACCGCCGCTTCGAGTGGATTCGTCGTCCTCCAGCAGCCCTCCGTCGTGTCCTTCCACCCCGCTTTCCGCGTCCTGCCGCGTGACACGGACCTGCTGCCCGGTCTGCTCGCGGAGTCGCTCGCCGAACTCCACGCGGCGGTCGTCCACGCTTCCGCGCCTGCGGCCGCGGCGGCCCGATGAGGACCGTCGTCGTCACCGGCGCCACCAGCGGCATCGGCCGGGCCACCGCACTGGACCTGGCCGCCCACGGGTTCCGGGTCGTCGCCACCGCCCGGACCGGGGAGAAGGCCGCCAAGCTCACCGCCGCAGCGGCCGAGGCGGGCCTGGAACTGCGCACCGTCCTGCTGGACGTCACCGATCCCGGCTCCTGCCAGGACGCCGTCGCCGAGATCGACGAACAGACCGGCGGCGGCCCGTGGGCACTGGTGAACAATGCCGGCGTCGCGGCGCCCGGAGCTGTCGAGGACGTCGCCGAGGCGGACGCCCGGCAGGTCCTGGAGGTCAACCTGCTGGGCGCGGCCCGCCTCACCCGCCTCGTCCTGCCCGGCATGGCCCGCCGGGGCGGCGGGCGCATCGTGCAGATCAGCTCCGTCGCCGGCCGGGTCGCCACACCGCTCAACGGCTGGTACTGCGCCAGCAAGCACGCCCTGGAGGCGCTGACCGACGCGCTGCGCTGCGAGGTCGCCGCGCGCGGGATCCGGGTCTCGCTGGTCGAGCCCGGCTGCGTCGACACTCCCCTGCTCACCGGCGCCCTCGCCGTCCCGACCCCGGCGGACAGCGTGCACGGCGCCGCCCGCGCGGCGACCCGGCGCCTCCTCGCACTCCACCGCCCGGTCCCACCCGAGCGCGTCGCGCGCGCGGTGCGCCGTGCCCTGCTCGCCCCGAGGCCGCGCCGCCGCTACGGCGTCGGCCCGGAGGCGGCCGTGGCCCCGCTCGTCCGGCTGGCTCCGGCGGCCGTGGCCGACACCGTCGTGCGCGCCGTCCTCCGGATTAACGCCGGCTGACGACACGTGCCCGACGGACAACCCCGCGCGGCGTCCGCAGCGATCCGCACCCTCCGAACAGGACAGGACGAAGGCCCGATGAACCACAACACCGTCATCCGGCAGGCCACGGTGACGCCGTCCATGTCCGGCTTCAACGCCCAGCTGTACGCGCGGATCGGGGACTGGACGTGGGATGCGGTCAGCAGCGCCTGCTCCACCGACGTCCTGACGGCGCGCACGGTGTCCGGGGATCCGACGTACCTGGCGTTCTACTACTTCCACGCGCAGTGCACCGGCGCGGTGCATCCCCATCGGCTCTCCTTCGGGGACCGGATCGACGTCGTGTCCGGCGTCTTCGCGGCGGGCGGCGACTCGACCCTGACCCTGCACCGCCTGTCCCCGGCCGGGACGGTCGACCCGACGGCCTTCCACTGGCGGGAGTTCTACGGGGAGCCCCGCCCCGACTGCCTGTACGTCGAGAACTTCAACCGCTGGGTCGCCCGCTCCGCCGCCGGCCGCAATCAGGGGCTCGAACGCTCCTCGCCGCACGACTTCGCCCACGAGCACCTCCCCACCGTCCCCCGGCAGTACTACGCGCCCCGCCTGTGCGTGGCCGCCCGGAGCAGCGGCACGTTCCGTCGCCACGACCCGGACCACCTCACGATCGCCAGGGGCTACACCGTCCGTCGGCCGGTCGATCTCGCCCGCGACTTCAATCCGGTCGGGCTGATGTACTTCGCCTGTCCCCGAGCTCCGGGTCGAGCGCCGCCGTCGACCGGCCTTCGCACACCCCGCGCCAGGTCTCCGCCACGCCGATGCCGGCGGCGGTGACCAGGCCGAGCCCGGTGACGGCGACCTCGCCTCCCGTCACCGCGCTGGCACCCGGGCCGGGACGGGGCCCGCTGCCGCCGGGATCACCACGGCGGGCTGCGCCTGCTCGACGGCTTCGACGAGGTCGGCGAAGGTTCCTTGCAGGGACATCAGCCCGTCGCCGTCGGGAGTCCGCAGGCCCAGGTTGTCCCGCAGCACGCACATCAGCTCGACCAGGGCGAGGGAGTCCAGGCCGAGGGATTCCAGCGTCGCGTCCGGGGTGACGGTCTCCGGATCGATCCGGAAGTGCGCGGCGAGGTTCTCCTTCATCGATTCGTACAGCGAGACCATCAATTCCTGCTTTCCGATGAGAAGTTGAGAATGCATGGGGAAAGCCTTCGGATCGTGGAGCGGGCGGCGCTACAGGCGCAGCACCGCCAGGCCCGCGCTGGCGCCCGCGGCGAATCCGATGAGCGCGACCAGGTCTCCCGGCCCGGCCAGGCCGCTCTCGCGGGCCCGCACGAGTTGCAGCGGCAGGGAGGCGGAGGCGACGTTCCCGTGTCGCGGGAGGGTCAGGACCAGCCGGTCCGCGGGCATCGTGGGCTCCACGGCGAGCATGGTGCGGATGTCTCCCGCCGCCACCTGGTGCACGCCGATGAACGCGAAGTCCCGCCAGGCGAGGCCCAGTTCGTCCAAGAAGAGGCGAAGGCCCGGCCACAGCGCGCGAAGCCGGCTGCGCATCGCGGTGCTTTCCGTCCGGAAGTACCGTCCCTCCTCGCTCGGCTCGCGCAGCGCCGCGGATCCGCCGGACCGGACGACTGCGGAGGACCAGGCGGCGGAGTCGGCGACGAAGCGGCAGCCCAGCACTCCGGGTGCCGAGGGTTCGCCGCCTCCCGCGGTGAGGACCAGGGCGGCGCCGGCGTCGGAGAACCCGTAGCCGGGGAACGCCCGCGCGAACGCCGCCGCGTCGGGGACGTTCAGCCGGGTGGCATCCGCCGCCCGTTCACCGCAGGCGATCAGCACGGTCCGGTACTGCCCCGTCGAGATCAGCGCCTGGGTGAGCTCGACGGCGTTGAGCACGCTGTTGCAGGCGTTCTTCACGTCCAGCGCCGGGCACGACAGGCCGAACTTGGCCGCGACGACGTGTGCGGTGGCGGGCTCCGTGTGGTCCTGGCAGCTGGCGGCGAAGATCAGCAGGTCGATGTCGTCGGCACTGTGCCCGCTCTCCGCCAGCGCTTTGCGGGCGGCGGCGACCGCCAGGTCGGACGGCTGCTCGTCCGGCGCCGCCAGGTGGACGCCCTCGACGCCGGTCAGCTGGGTCACCAGGCCCGGCGGAGGGCTGAACGAGGCGCTCGCGGCGGCGACTTGCGCCTACCGCTCCGCCATGGGAACCCAGGTCTCCGGCAGTTGGACCGCCACCCCGGCCAGCCGTGCACGTACGGTGATCACGCCAGGACCGTAGCGGCCGGAGCACAACCCGTCGGCCAGGCTCCACCATCGTGATTCACGCACTCACCGGATTGGTCCAACCCCTGCGCGGCACCGGCCGACCGGCGCCCCGCCGTCAGAACTCCGGCAGCCCGCAGAGCCGCGCCAACAGCCGCTCCGCCCGCGACGGCGGACCGGACAGTCCCAGCAGCGCACGCTTGACCGCGTCGCCCACCACGAACGGGGCGCAGGCGTCCAGCTCCGCCTCCACCCGCGCGTCCCGGCCGACGCGATACCTCGCTCTCGGGCGGTCCGCAACCAGGGCCCGGTGCACGGCGGCGGCCGCCCGCTCGGGGCCGACCAGACGGGGCCGGTCGCCGAGGGCCGCGGCGACGGCCCGGTAGCAGTCGGAGAAGCGGGGTGAGACCGCACTCGGTTCGGCCAGCGTCCGGACGGCCTGGTCGACGAGTCCGGTGGTGTGGAACCCGTGCTCGACCAGGACGACCCGCACCCCGAACGGCGCCGCCTCCACCCGCATCGCGTGGTGCAGGACGGCGGCGGCCGCCCGGCTGGCGCTGTACCAGCCGAGCAACGGCAGCACCGCCCGCGCGGCGGCCGAGGAGACCGTGACGATCCGTCCGCCACCGGCCCGACGCATGGCCGGCAGTACCAGGCGGGCGATCCGTGCCTGGGCGAACACGTTGGCCTCCATCAGCCGGCGGGCCTGTTCCTCGCTCGTGTCCTCCACGGCGCGGGCCGCCGCGACCGCGCCATGGTTCACCAGAGCCCAGGGACCCCCGTCCGTCCACCGTCGGACGTCCCCCAGCACCTCCTCGCACGCCCCCGGCTCGGTCACATCGAGCTCCACCGCCCGAAGCCGCACCCCACCGTCCCGCGCCCGCGCCCGCAGCCGCTCGACCCCCGCCCCCGTGCTGCCCGTCGCCACCACCTCGAACCCCGCACCGGCCAGCCGCAGGGCCGCCTCCTCGCCGATTCCGTGATCGGCGTCCGTGACGACGACACTCCGTCCCACGTCTCCACCTTCCCGTTCGCCGCTTCCCGCGGTCGCGGATTCGACCGCACGCCCCACGGTCGGCCACCACGGGCACGACCCGGCGCCGGACACGTCCCGGAACACCCGGACGGCCCGGCTCGACGATCGCGGGCGCGCGGAGCGGGTGAGCGGCGAAGGCGCGGACCGGGGTCCGCGCGGCAGCTGGCATGATCAACACATGGTCGAACGAGTGATCGCCGCATGTGACGGAGCAGCCAAGGGCAACCCCGGGCCGGCGGGCTGGGCGTACGTGGTCGCCGACAGTGCCGCCGTGCCGCAGCGGTGGGAGTCCGGGGCGCTGGGGCACAGCACCAACAACGTCGGCGAGTTGACGGCTCTTCAGCGGTTGCTGGCCGCCACCGACCCCGGGGCGCCGCTGGAGGTGCGGCTGGACAGCACGTACACGCGTGACGCCGTCACCAAGTGGCTGGCGGGGTGGAAGCGCAACGGTTGGAAGACCGCCGGGGGCAAGCCGGTCGCCAATCAGGAGCTGATCCAGCGCATCGACGCGCTGCTGACCGGGCGGGACGTCACCTTCGTGTACGTCGCCGCCCACCAGGTGAACGGCGACCCGCTGAACGCCGTCGCCGACAAGGCCGCCAGCGACGCCGCCCGCACCCAGCAGGGCGCGGCCGGCACCGCGGCCGACCTGCCCGAGCCCGAACCGCAGAGCTCTGCCAAGGCCCCGGCCAAGCCCCGCCGCTCCACTGCCGCGAAGGGCACGGGCCGCACCCTCGCCGCCCGGTTCCCCGGCACCTGCCCGTGCGGCGCCGCCTACCCCAAGGGCGCCACCATCACCAAGGTCGGCTCCGGCTGGGGCCACCCGGACTGCGCCGCCACCCACTGACACCCCCTGGCCGGAGCACCTGGATCGGCGCGCCCGACGTCTACCCTTCGAGGGACTTCGCGGCGTCGCGGATGACGTCGAGGACGAAGGCCGGCTGCGAGAGCATCGGCACGTGGCTGCTGTCGACGGCGTGGGTCTTGGCGCCCATGCGCTCGGCGGAGGCCCGCTCCAGGTCCGGGTGCACGGTCCGGTCGTTGTTCGCGACGATGCACCAGCTCGGCTTGGTGCGCCAGGCAGTGCCGGGCACCTGCTGGTCGAACAGGTCGGGGACCGGCACGGCGCCCACGGCCCGGACGAGCTGCTGCTCGGCCGGCGGCAGATCGCCGCAGAAGTCGCCGGTGCCCGACTCCTTGAGCCAGATCCGGCCGTGGGAGACGTCGATGTGATCGAACACGGGTGTACGGGGGAACTTGTTCTGCTGGTCCTGCGAGGTCTCGTCCTCGTCCGGGCCCAGCGCGGCGATGTAGACCAGTGCGCCCACGCGGTCGTGAACGCCGGCCTTGGTGATCAGGGTCCCGCCGTAGGAGTGACCGACGAGCACGACCGGGCCGGGCACGTAGTCGATGGAGCGGGTGACGCATGCGACGTCGCCTTCGAGCGAGTCGAGGCCGTGCTGCGAGCTGGAGACCGCGTGCCCCTCGGCATGGAGCGCGGGGACGAGCTTGTTGAAGCACGACCCGTCGGCCCAGAGTCCGTGGGCGAAGACGATGCTGGCCTTGCTGGCCATGGGTTCCTCATTTCGTCGCCATCGAGCCATGATGATCCGGCTACACCGGGTCGACACGCTATGACTCATCGCAGTCGGCCGCGACTGCTGGCAACCCGGATCGCCGACGCCGCCCGGACGGAGGCCCCCACCGCTGCGACGAGGAGCAGCTGACCGCACTGGTCAACCGATCGCCGTGATCAGCGGCGGGGGCCGGGTGTCCGGGCGACGGGCCGTCAGGGCAGCGCCGGTGCCGAGCAGCCGTGGCGCTCGGCGGAGTGTCGGGCGAACGCGGCGAGGGCGTCGCGTGCCGAGGCGGTCGTCGGTTCGAGGCGGTTCCCCAGGTACACGGCCGTGCCGCCGGGGCACTTCGCGGTCGCCCAGCTGAGGCTTCCGTCAACCCCCGGCTCGTTCGATCCTCGGGCCAGACCGACGCCGTCCTTGGCCTGAAGGTCAAAGGGCGGGTAGTAGGCGGACAGCCTCAGGCCCACGGTCTTGGGGTCGTCGGGCATCAGGACGGCACAGTCCTCGATCGGTGCGGTGCCGTCGGCCGGGCTTTCGCGGACCTGCCCGGCGACCCCGGCGCAGGTGCCGGTCGCCTTCCCCGGCTGGGCGGTCACGATGTCCGCCCGGCCCGGCACCTGCTCGATCTTCCCGCCGAGTTGGGCGCCGCAGCCCCAGATGTCGTTGGCCCGTTGCGCGGTCCGGGCGCCGATCCTGCCCAGCCGGGCGCGTTGCTCGGCCGATGCGAAGTCGTCCTTCGGGCCGTCGGGATCCCGCGTCGGGTCGGCGGTCAGGCTGACGACCAGCTGCCGGCCGGCCTCCTTCCCAGTGCAGGCCAGTGCCAGCACCAGGTGTTCCCGGCCGTCCCCGCCGGCCGACATCACCCCTGCCCACCCTGCGCCCACCGGCACCACCGGCACGCCCTCGGCACGGACCACGCGGGTGCGCCGGAGCTTGAACAGGGCGTCGTACGCCCGCGGAGTGTCCCAGGCAACGTCGACCAGGAGCGACCCGTACCGGTCCGGCGTCGTCAACCCGCAGTTGGCGAGCCACCCGACCGGCGATATCTCGTACCCGCGCAACCGTCCTGCCCCGTCGAGCAGGTCCTTCACCTCGGCGGTGTCCAACGTTCCCCCGCACAGCCCCTGCAGCGAACGCCCGTCCTGCCACCGGTCGTACCCGCCACCGAAGTACCACCCGCTCGGCACCCCCACCACGAGCAGCACCACCCCGAGCCACGCCCACCGCCGCCGCCGGTCCCGCCCCACCACCGGCCGGCCCGGCGGCATCGGCGGGACAGCAGGCATCGGCGGTACCGGCGCGCCGAACTGGTCCGGCGTCATGCTTGGCCCCTCAGTTGTTCGATGGAGAATCTGTAGGCATTGCCGCGGGTGTTGTCGGCCTCACGCTGGAGCACGTTGACGGACGACCCGTCCGGATCGTCACCGCGCTGCCTGGCCCACTCGGCGATCTGGAGCTTGATCTGGCCCTTCGACTCCAGGTCCTGTCGGCCCACTTCGGCCAGGGCCTCGTTGTCGTTCGCCTTCTTGCTGTCGTTCACGACCGAGGTCAGCCAGGTGTCCGTCAGCGGGTCGATGACGTCCTTGGCCGGCCCGGCCGGAATGTCGGCCACCGCCACGATGCTCTGCACCACCTTGGCGTTCCACTCGACGGCGTCGTTGTCGTCGTCGCGCTTGTCGTACCGGATGTCGTCCCGGATCGCGTCGTACACCGACATGGCGGCGGCGCTCTGCTGGATCTGGTCGCGCTGCTGGGTGTCGCTCGCGCCCGGCGGGATGTCCTGCAGCACCTCCGACACCTTGCGGGTCTCCGCGGTGTGCAGCACGGCGTACGCGTCGGGGTCCTCCGCCGCGCCGCGCATCACCCGGATCAGGGTGCCCTGGTTGAGCGCGATGTGCGAGGAGCCGTCCGGCGTGGTGTAGACGGACCCGTTCACCGCGCCGCCGGGCTGCTTGTCGTTGACACTGCCGAACGCCGTATGGGTGTCGTCCACGTAGTCCGCGAGCATGTTGGCGATCGGACCTTCGAGGCCGCCGGGCAGCTTCTCCTCGCCGGCCTCGGGATCGATCGTCGTCAGGGTCGCCTGGGCCACCCGGGCCTGGGCCTCGGTGTGCCGGCGGTCTCCGTCGGCCTGGCCGGCCGGGTCGCCGGTGGCGGCTGCTTCGAGGGCGGGCCCGAGCGGGCCGGAGGTCGCGTGGAACGTCCCGTTCCCCGCGTCGAGGGGCCACTCGCGGTCCTTGAGGAGGTATGTGAGGTGGTCGTTGGTTCCGCCCGGGCCGGGGTCGAGGAATGCGGTCGCCGCGTCCGGGTTGTTGCCGAGGGCGGCGGCGAATCCCGCCATCGGGTCGGCGGTGGTGCCGCGTTCGGCCAGGTGGTCCCAGTTCGCGGCGGCGCCGTCGAGCTGCCACACGTACCCGGTGGTGGCGCCCTTGCCCGCGCTCCGCTCGGTGTCGATCAGCGCGGTGCCGAACTCGTTGAGGAAACCGCTGTCGTACTCGCCGGTGCGCATCAGGCTGCCCATCAGCTGGAACCCGTTCGGGTCGTAGCCGCCGCCCGCCATCCGTTCGGGGCCGAGTCCGATCATCTCCTTCTTCCAGTCGCCCATCGCCTGACTGTGGCTCTGGGTGGCCGTGCCGAGGGTCTCGCCCAGGGAGGCCTGGAGCTTCGCCATCGTCTCCGCCCGCCCGGGTGTCTGGGCTCCGAGCGGGCCGCCGAACGGATCTCCGTACTGGCCGGGGTCGTTGACGCTCCGCCAGAACTCCATGGTGCCGCGCGCGCCCAGGCCGGTGGCGAACGCCTCCGCGAACGCCGGGTCGCCCTTGCGGGTCTCCAACAGGGCGTTGAGCCTGGCGAGTTCGGCCGGTGACAGCTTCCCGCCCTTGCCGGCCAGGTCGAGCGCCTCCGCGAGGTCGCGTTCGGCGGCCCTGGCCTGGTCGAGGTCGTTGAACGTGTCGGCGTTGAAGCCGTGGTCCCGCTCCCCGTTCGGGTCCTGCGCGAGCGCCCAGGCGGTGGCCCGGTCGGCCTGGGTCGCCTGCGCCAGCACGGCGTTGATCTTCGCTGTCATCAGCATGACGGCCTGCTGGCGGGCCAGCAGTTGGCCGACGCCGTCCGCCTGCTGCGCCGCGTCGAGTTCGGGATGCACGTCGACGACCTCGCCGGTGGCCGTGATCCGCAGTTGGCCTGCGGGGGCCTCCTCCTCGACCAGCTGCCGCAGCCGTTTCTGCGCGTCGCGGAACTCGCCCGCCGCATCGTTCAGCAGCGCGGCGAGGTCCGCCGCCTCCTCGGCCGCGGCGTTCAGCTGGTCGGCGGCCCGGCCGACCCGGGCCTGGGCCTGGGCGGCGGCGCTGCCCTCCCAGCCGGCCGCCATCCGGTTCACCACCTGCTGCATCCACTGGTCGTGCAGTCCGAGGTAGCGGTTGCGCAGCGCGCCCCACGCCTCGGCCGCCGCGGTCACCCGGTCGAGCCTGGCCTCTGTCACGGCCTCGAAGGTGAGCATCCGTCACCACCTCCCGGGCGCGGCGGCGACGACGTGGTGCTGCGCGGCGGTCTCGGCGGCGCTGTAGTTGTCGGCGGTGCGCTGCAGCCGGTCGGCGACGTCGGCGAGCAGGTTGCCGAGGGTGCTCTCCTGATCGTCCCAGCGGATCGAGCGCTCCCGCAGGGCCGGGCCGCTGAGCCAGCCCGACAGTGTCACGTACGCGTCGGTGGTTTCCCCGTCGACGGTCGAACCCGCCGCACGGAAGGATGTCCCGATCTCCCGGACGGACGCGGCCCAGGTGCGCATCTCGTCCGGGGACACCCTGAGTGTGCCTGCCGGAAGATCCGGTATTCGTGCGCCGCCGGTTCCGGTGGTTCCGGTCCGGACAGCGGCTATGGACTCGCCCATGTTCCCCCCATGTGCACTACTGCGAGTCGCCGTTCCGATCTCCCCCGTGACGACTCGGTCAGTACCGTACCAACTCCAGGTCAAGGGATCGGCAACGAACGACCAAACTCGAACTCATCGCTGCACGACGCCAATCGGCCCGGCCCCACCCTGCGCACAGGTGGTCGGGGTGGCTGCCTGGGCGTACCTCGCACGGGTGACGACCGCCCGGACCGGGCTCACGTGGCGTCAGTGTCGACAGCTCGCACCGCAGTTGGAGCGCCGATCCGCGACGTTGCGGGGCGCGCTCGTGAGGCTGTCAACAGGCCGCGCCCCCGACCTCGCTGTGTGGTCCGGGTCACACCGCATGCTCTGCCGTCGTGGGTCGCCACACATACGGAAGGCCAGGAGGTCTCGCTCTCCTTGACGCCGCGATCTCCCAGCAGCACCTCGGGCCAAACCCCGGACCCGCCACCGGAATCGGGGGCCGGGACGGCGGCTTCGCCGCCGCAGCCGTCGCGTCGGCGCCGGGTGCGGGCGTGGTTCCGCGGCCTGTCCGAGGCGAGCAAAATCGCCCTGGTCACCGCCGTGTTCACGACCATCGGTGGAGGGGTCTTCGGCTTGGTCAGCGCCACCCTGAACGGCGGCCCGGAGGGCCCGGCCGGCGCGCAGGCGCCGCAGACGCCGCAGACAACGGCTTCCGGCGGAGCGGGAACACCGTGCGGTTATGCCGCCTGCCGGGCGCGACGTCAGCTTCCGGGCCGGATCGGGTCGCCGGTGCGGAGGGTGCCGCCTTCGACGATGCGGGCGCGCAGGCCGCCGCGGTGGAGGAGTCCGCGCAGGACGCCGGGTCTGGTGAGCTGTTCGAGCCGGGCGCAGGGTTCGCTGAGCGCGATGCCGAGCAGGCGCACGCGGTCTCCGACGGTGAACTCCAGGCCCACGAGTTCGGTCAGCGGGACTCCGCGGCACACCACGTTCCGGCGCGCCTCGGAATGGGTGAGGCGGATGCGGTGCTCGCGTTCCAGCGCTGCCAGGGCGTCGATGTCGAGGAGGGAGATCTCGCAGACGCGGGAGGCTCGGCCGGGAGCCCGTCGCAGTTGTGCGTCGCCGGGGCGGTCCTGGAAGTAGCGGTCGCCTTCCAGGCCGCGGCCGGTGACGGCGACGGCTTCCCGCACCTCGACGAGGGGTGCGCCGTGGGTCGGCGCGAGGTGGAGCGAGACCGCCGTGCCCTGCCACATTCAGTAACTCCCTTCTCCTGCCAGGAAGTTGTCCTCGATGGCGTGCAGCGTGCGGAACTGGTCGGCGCTCAGCTCGGCGACGTCCAGTTCCCGGCCGACGAGGTCTTCCAGGAACAGGATGAACTCCATGAAGGCGAGGGAGTCGATGATCCGGTTCTCGATCAGGTCGAGGTCGGCGGGGATCTCGCCGAGCGCGGGGTTGCGGGCACGCAGCCAGTCGACCACCGGCTTGAGGGAGTCATTCACCGTGGCACTCTCCTTCGTGATCGACGTGATCGACGTGACCGGCGTGACCGGCGTGACCGGCGTGATCGGCCCGCTCGGGGCGGGTCTCGTGCAGCGCGCGTCCGTAGTCGGCGCGGATGCGTTCCACCAGGTCCGCTGCGGATGCGGTGGCGGTGATCCGTTCGCAGGAGTCGCCGCAGTACATCGCCATGTCCGCGATCCGGCCCTCGGTGCGGACGGACGGTACGGCGGCGCTGTACCGGGCCACGGGCAGCCGTCGGCCGCCGGGGCCGGCCGCGGTGGCGATGAACCGGGCCGACCGCCGGGGGCCGGGCGCGGTCAGCGCGTTGCGCAGGACCCGGTGGGGCCGGTTCGGCCAGCCGATGTCGAAGACCGTCGTCACCACGGTGTCCGAGGCTCCGGCCGCGACGATCCGGCGTTTGAATTCCGGGTGCGCCTCGGATTCCCGGGCCGCGGCGAAGAGGGTGCCGGCCATCGCCCCGTCGGCGCCCTCGTCAACGGCCCGGGCGAGGTCGGCGCCGGTGGCGATGCCGCCCGCGACGGCGAGGACGGCGTCGGGGTGGTCCCGGCGGACGGCCCGCAGCAGTGGCAGGGCCGGCAGGGTGCCGAGCAGGTGCCCGCCCGCCTCGACGCCCTGGAGCACGACGACGTCGACGCCCGCGTCGAGGGCCCGGCCGGCGGCGTGCGCGGTGCCGACCTGGACCACCACCGGCAGGCCGGCCCGGACGGCCGTCGCCGTCAGGTCCGGTGCGGGCAGCCCGTAGAACGTCACGAACGCCCGCTCCGGCAGGACGCCGAGGGCCGCGTCGAGTTGGGCCCGGCACCGGTCCGGGGCCAGCACCTCGGGCACCAGGTTGATGCCGAACGGCCGGTCCGTCCGCGCGGCGGTGTCGGCGATCAGTCGGCGGACCTGCTCGGGTGGTGCCTTGTAGAGGCCGAGGACGCCGCCGGCGCCCGCCCGGGAGACGGCGCCGCACAGCTCGGGCCCGGCGACGCCGCCCATGCCGGCCTGGAGCAGCGGCAGGGTCACCCCGAGGCGCCGCTCCAGCCGGGTCGGGAGCGGCGCCGGCCCGGTCACTGCGGCGCTCCGACCTCGACCACCGCGTCCCGGGCGGCGGCGAGGTCGCCGTCGAAGCGCAGGTCCAGGACGTGCAGCCAGCGTTCCAGTCCGAAGGCGACGCAGCCGGTGAAGGCGGGCCTGCCGTCGTGCCGGATCGCGCAGCGCTCCCCGAAGAAGTTGCGGTGGTTGTTGAGCGAGGCCACCGCGGTGCCGTCCGGGGCGAGGAACTCCTCCTTGACCGGCGCGAGGACCTGCAGCACGGCGCGCGGGCTGTCGCGCCGGAAGAAGGGGTCACTGGCCGGGGCGCGGTGCAGTTCGATGCCGAGGCGGTCGGCGAAGGCGGCCACCTCCGTCCGGTGGTGGTCCAGGTGCGCGCGGACGGCGTCCTGGCTGCCGAGGCAGACGATCTCGCGCATGGTGAACCCCCAGAGCCGGCGCAGGCCGTCGTGGTGGTCCTCGTTGCGGTAGCAGTGGGCGACGGTGGTCACCAGGGCCGCGTCCCGGTCGAGCGAGCTGTCGGCGAGGTGCAGGAACGCTCCGTAGCAGGCGGCCGAGGGCAGCAGGTGGGTGGCGTCGGCGAGGTCGTGGGCGGGGACCGGGTCGGTCCCGGCCTTGGCGCTGTCCTGGTCGAGCCGGTCGGGCCGGATCCGGCTGACGGTGCTGCCGAGGTGCGGGAAGTTCTGGAAGTAGTCCAGTTTCCGGAGTTCGGCGGCGGGCAGCAGGGGTGGCAGCGTCATCGGCTCGGCGCCGCGGGCGGTCGCCCAGCCCGTGAAGACGTCGTCGAGCGCGCGCAGCAGGCCGGTGGCGGGCCCGCCGAGCGTCGCGAGGCCGTCCTGGACGGACCAACTGGTGCGGGCGGCGCGGTCGGTGTCGGACATCGTCCTCCTCCGGACGGCGGTCGAACGTGCGGCGGTCGAGCGTGCGGGTGGACGGACGTGCGGATGGACGGGCGTGCAGGTGGACGGGCGGGTCGGCGCGGAGCCGGTTCATGTCTCCGGGACGCCGATCCGCCGGAGGAAGTCCCTGGACTTGCGCAGCACCCGCCGGTGCTCGGCCCGGCGCGCCGGGTGGTCCAGCAGGCGTTTGCGGAAGGCGAGTCCGTCCGGAATCCCGGCGTCCCGGTAGACGGCCGGGTTATAGAGGGAGCCGATGCTCGCGGACAGGTAGCCGTCGAGGTTCCGGCCGATGGCCCGGCGGTCGTCCTCGTCCAGTCCGGCTTCCAGCAGCCGTTCCCAGAGCAGGTGGACCAGCCGGGCCCCGAAGGCGATGTGCCGGCTCTCGTCCTGGTGGTGGATCCGGTTCAGCTGTCGGATGGTCGGGTGCAGCCGCTCGTCCGCGGCCAGCCGCACGTTGTAGTGGTCGACGATCTGCTCGAACAGCAGGATGCGGGCGAAGACCAGGAAGTTCTCCCGTGCCGGGTCGTCGGAGGGAACGGCCAGCTTCAGCCGCTTCTCCGGGTAGATCCGTCCGCCGTACTTGAGGCAGAACGTGGCGAAGAACCACATGTGCTCGTTCTCCTCACCGATGAAGTGGTGGAAGAACTCGGACGGGATCTCGAAGCCGGGGGCGTGGATCCGCCGCATCACCTCGATGAGCAGTTCCCTGATGCCGTGGACGTTCAGGCTGTAGAAGTTGACGCTCTCCCCGCGGCCGAGTGCCCGCAGCTGGTCCGGGGTGAGCCGTTCGACGTACTCCGTGCCGTGGACGGACAGCAGCTCGGGCGAGAACCAGGGTTCGTCCTCGGGGAGTTCGGCCGGCCAGTCGAAGGTGGTGTACGGGTTGTAGTAGTCGCTGCTGGCCCGGGCCGAGAGCCGCTCCAGCAGCTGCCGGAACTCGGTGTCGTCCGTCATGCCCGCCCCCCGGAGCTTCGCCAGGCGATGCCGTCCAGCAGCTTGCGGTGGAGTTCGGGTGTGGACGCCGCCACGCAGGACCGCTGGTTGGCGACGTCCAGTTCGGTGAGTGCGGTGTCGCCGAGCGGCTGCCCGTAGGCGTCGGTGATGACGAGGCCGGCCTGCTCGGCCAGCAGCACCGCGGCGGCGATGTCGTACGGGAACAGGTGCAGCACCCGCCCGTTGCCGACCCGTTGGAACTCGCCGAGCAGCGCGGGGTCGTCGCGCAGCAGCCGGTTGCCGATGTCGACGTACGCGTCGAGCTGACCGGTGATCAGGCGGGAGATGGACCAGGTGGCGCTGTTGAAGACGAACACGCCGCCGGTGTTGGCCGAGAGGTCGATGAGGTGCCCGTAGGCCTCGGTCATCAGGTGGGCGGGGTGGCCGTTGAACTCCAGGGACCAGAACATCCGGGAGAGGTCGGTGGTCCGGGTCGGCGCGGGCACGGGGTGGTCGTAGCCGTGTGCCGCCACCCCGGGGGTGCCGCGCTCGGCGTACAGGTGGGCACCGGTCTTCCACTCCATCAGCAGGGCGTGTTCGACGTCCGCGATGCGGGGGCGGTCGCCGAGCCGGGCGACCGCGACGGACACGGTGGCGGACTCCAGGCCGGCCACGGCGGGCCGGGTGCCGTCGATGGGGTCGACCACCAGGAGGTGTTCGGGGCGGCGGCCGTGGGTGCGCAGGCCGCGGTCCTCGGAGAACACGGCGACCGGCAGGTCGTGGTCGACGACGTACTTCCAGACGGCCCGTTCGGCGACGTCGTCGATGCCGAACTGGGCGTCGCCGCCCGGCGAGTGCCCGCGGACGCCGCGGTTCTCGGACCGGGACCGGCCGGCGGTGATCTCGTCGCGGACGAGCCGGGCGAGACCGAGCAGGTAGTCCTTCATGTCGGTCATCAGGTCGCCTCCGCGGCGAAGAGGGTCTCCAGCCGGTCGCAGAGGAGGTCCGCCTCCTCGGTGGTGATGATCAGCGGCGGCCGGATCTTCAGGACGTTCCCGCGCCCGTAGCGGGAGGTGCGCAGGATCAGGCCGTGGTCCATGCCGCGGTGGGCGAGGTGCAGGGTCAGCGGGGTGTCCGGCCGGCCGTCCCGGTCGACCATCTCCAGGCCGATCATCAGCCCGAGGCCGCGGACGTCGCCGATCCGGGGGTGGCGCGCCGCCAGGTCGCGCAGCCGCTCCATCAGGTGGGCGCCGACGGTCCGGACGTGTGCCAGGAACTCCGGGCGGGAGACGATTTCCAGGGTCTTGTCCGCGGCGGCGGCGGCCAGCACGTTGCCACCGTAGGTGAACGAGTGGTACTCGCCGTCCAGGCCCGCGAGTTCCTCGGTGGTGAGGATCGCGGCGACCTGGGCGCCGGAACCGCCCAGGCCCTTGGCGGTGGTGATGATGTCCGGCCGCACGCCGAAGTGGTCGGCGGCGAACATGTGGCCGGTGCGGCCGATGCCGGTCTGCACCTCGTCGAAGACCAGCACGATGCCGCGTTCGTCGCAGATCCGGCGGAGCGCGGCGAGGTAGCCGTCCGGCGGCACGATGTTGCCGCCCGAGCCGGACACCGGCTCCACGACGATGCAGGCCACACTGCCCGACGAGGCGTGGTCGATGAAGTCGTTGATCCGCTCCGCGCACAGCAGGCCGCAGCTGTCGGGGCTCTGCTTGTAGAAGCAGCGCAGGCAGTACGGGTCCGGGACGTGCGTGATGCCGGCGATCTGCGTCGGGAACGGCGCCCGGCGGAACGCCTCGCCGGACATCGCGGTGGTCATCATGGTCTGGCCGTGGTGGCTGCGGAAGAGCGTGATCACATCCCGCCGTCCGGTGCGCACCTGGGCCATCTTCACGGCGCCCTCGTTGGCGGTCGCGCCGCCCGAGACCTTCAGGTGGACCCGGGTGAGGTTCGGCGGCGACACCGCGACCAGTCGGCGCACCAGCCGCTCCACCGGCTCGGTCTGGAACGTCGAGGTGGCGTGGACCAGCAGGTCCGCCTGTTCCCGCATGG
Source organism: Kitasatospora sp. NPDC059795 (assembly GCF_042732175.1). Lineage (NCBI taxonomy): Bacteria > Bacillati > Actinomycetota > Actinomycetes > Kitasatosporales > Streptomycetaceae > Kitasatospora > Kitasatospora sp. NPDC059795. Next base: position 42,453 of record NZ_JBHWID010000011.1, on the reverse strand, counting down.
CCTTGACGATCTCGGGGTGCCCGTAGCCGAGGCTGAGATTGAACGTCCCCGAGGCGCAGTCGATGTACGCCCTGCCGTCGGCGTCGTAGAGGTGGATCCCCTCGCCGTGCCGCATCTTGTACTCGCTGACCTGGTAGTAGATCAGGTCCTCGATCTTCCGTGCGTCTTCCACAATTCCTCCCGAGGCCGGGCCGGCGATTCCCGAAAAGAATGCGCCGACCCTTGTTCGACGACCGACAGCGCCCCGGAATTGCTCAGGAGGGCAGAATGAAGGTGAAACTCGCCTGCCACCCCTCCGGGGTTTCCTGCACGTCCATCAGGCATTCGGGGCGGAAATACTTGTCCAGCCGGTTCCGGCGCTCGCCGGGGAAGTACAGCATGGTGGTCAGGACGCCGCCGCCGGGCGGCTGCACCTTCACGTGCAGGTGCCGCGTCCGGCCCGGGTACTCGGCCGGCAGGACGGTCTCCAGCCGCCAGTTCCCCTCCTCGTCGGCGAACTGGTGCCCGCGGAGGGTGAACCCCTCCTCGTCGTACACGCCCTCGTCGCCGACCTGCCAGAAGTCCAGCAGAGCACCCCCGATCGGCTTGCCGTCCGGGTCCACGACCCGGCCCGACAGCACCATCGGGGTCCCGGTCGGGACGTCGGACCGGAAGTTCGTCTTGAACGGTGTGGCCGGCTTGTAGTACGGGCCCTCGGTCTGCGCCGGGGTCGGCGGGATGCCGTTGCACTTGACGTCGGGAGTGATGATCAGGACATCGTTCTCGGGGTTTTCTTCCACCGTTTCCTGCCTTCCATCGGGCCGGTTCTGCACCGGCCGCCGAAGAAGCCGACGGAAAAGTCTGCCGAAATTCGGCACAACGCATTCCTGTCCGCTCAGACTGTCTCTCGTGGATGGCCGTGTCAATAATTCGGACGGGCCGGGAATCAGCGCGGAACGGAGCGGGAAAGGACGTTCTCCGCGGCCGCGCGGCGCAGCATGACGGCGCGGACCCGGTCGAACACCCGGCGGTCCGGCGGGTCGGTCAGGATGTCGGCCAGGGCGAACAGGTCCAGGGCCCGGCTGGTGCGCCGCCAGTCGTCGGGCAGCGGCCCGCCGCCGTCCCGGAAGCCGTCCAGGAACGCCCGGGAGTAGTCCGGCGGGTAGTCGTCCTCGAAGCGCAGCATGTTGCCGACGTCCATCAGCGGCGGGCCGCTGAAGGCGAGTTCCCAGTCGAGGACGGCGGCGACCTCCCAGCGTCCGTCGCGGCCCGGCCCGACCAGCAGGTTCTTGGGATTGAAGTCGTTGTGGACGAGCCGGTGGTCGGCGGCGGCGCGGGCGCAGAGCGGCGCGGCCCGTTCGGCCAGCCGGCGCAGCGTCCGGGCGTCCGACGCGCCGAGCCGGGGCGCCGCCCCGCCCGCCGGTGGGGGGCGTCGCTCCGCGACCGCCAGGCAGTGTTCCACGAAGGCCTGCAGGTCGCTCCGGCCGTCCGGCGGCTGCGGAACGAGCGACGCCTCCTCGAAGCGGCCGGGCCGGGGCAGTTCCCATCCGGAGACCAGGGCCAGGGCCGCGCCGACCGCCCGGCCCAGGTCTGCGGCGGCCGGTCCGGAGGCGTCCGCCAGCGCCTCGGTCAGCGGAACACCCCGGATGTAGCGGTAGAGCAGGGACGGACATCCCGTGGCCGCGCCGTCCGGGTCGGCGGCCACCAGCTCGGGCAGCGGAAGCCGCCCGTGCAGGCGTCGCAGCAGCGCGGCCTCGACCTCGCACGTGTTGCGCCGGACCCCGCTCTCCCCGCCGGGCCGGAAGCGGCGCAGCACGTAGCGGCCGTCCGCCTCGGTCAGCAGCAGGATCAGCTCGTTGTTGCAGCCTCCGAGCAGCCGCTCCGCGCACCGGACGCGTTCCCCGGGCAGGGCCTCGCCGTGCAGCCAGGCGCGCGTACCGACGTCGAGCTCGATGGGGCCGGTCGTCACCACTCCGTCATCCTTCCTGCCGTCCACGTGCTTTCGGGCACGCCGCACCGCAGCCCTGCTGTGCCCCGGGGCCTGTCCGGTCGATCGCGCGCCCGGCAGGATCGGCCGGGCAGGCCCGAGTCCCGGCCGATCGCGGACCGCTCCCCGCCGTGCGGTCAGCGGGTGTTGTGCTGCGCCTCGGCCCGGAACGCCAGGACGAGGCCGCCGGCCGGACCGGCCATCGCGCCGAGTTCCGCCGGCACGACGAAGTCGTCGGCGGCCTGTTCGGGCAGCCCCGGATACCCGCCGAGCTGTTTGAGCAGTTCCGCCCGTACGGCGGGAAGCAGTCCGGGGAGCACCGACATGCCGCCGCCGATCACGATCCGCTCGGGAGCGGTGCAGTAGACGATGCTGCGCAGTCCCTCGGCCAGGTAGCCGGCTTCGAGCTCGACCGCCCGGTGCAGCTCGTCCCCGGTCAGCTGCTCCGCGGGCCGCCCCCACCGGTCCGCGACGGCGGTGCCTCCGGCCATGCCTTCCAGGCAGTCGCCGTGGAAGGGGCAGTTGCCCGGGAAGTCGTCACCGGGCCGCCGGCTCACCGCCACGTGGCCCATCTCGGTGTGGACCAGTCCCCTGACGGGCCGTCCGCCGATGATCGCGCCGCCGCCGATGCCGGTCCCGACGGTGAGGTACACGTAGGTGTCGAGCCCTCGCGCGGCGCCCCACCGTCCCTCGCCGAGGGCCGCGCCGTTGACGTCCGTGTCGATGCCGATCGGTACGTTCAACTCCCGTGCCAGCGAGCCGAGTACGTCGACGTCGGCCCAGCCCGGTTTGGGCGTGTCGGTGGTGAACCCGTACATCGGGAGGTCCGGACGCAGCTCCAGCGGGCCGAACGAGGCGACGCCGATGGCGGCCAGCGGACCGTGCCGCTCCGTCGCCCGGCCGAAGAAGTCGGCGACGCGTGCCAGGGTCTCTCCGGGCTCCCCGGTGGGGAACCTGGCCTGGGCCAGCACGTTCTCGGGCGACGTCCCCACCAGGCAGACCACCTTGGTGCCGCCCGACTCGACCGCGCCGTACAGCGCGGGACGCGGGCTCATCCGGCGACCTCCGGCCAGCCGTCCGGGCCTGCCGGGGCGGTGTCGGACCGGATGACGACCTTCATCGCGCCGTAGCCGGTGCCGTGGCCCGTTCCATGGCCGGCGTCGTGGCCGGTGCCGCGCCCCGTTCCGTCGGCCCCGGCGGAGAGCAGCGCGAAGGCGTCCTGGTAGCGATCGAGCGGGAACTCGTGGGTGACCAGCGAGTCCAACGGCAGGTCGCCGATCAGGTCGACCGCGATCGGGAAGGTGTCCGCCCGGTAGTCACCGGCCCCGATCAGGCTGACGCCGTGGTTGGTCAGGTACAGCGGGCTGATGCTGGGCCGGTAGCTGTCGTCGAAGCCCATGGCGACGACCCGGCCGCCGTCTGCCACCAGTCGCAGCGCCTGCTCGACGGCCGCCCCGGTGGTGTCGAACACGATGTCGGGCCGGCGTCCGTCCCCGGCCTTGACCACCGCTTCGAGCGGGTTCGGCCCGCCGGCGTCGACGGTCCGGTCGACCAGCGGTCCGGCGACGGCCAGCCGGTACGGATCCGACTCGGCGATCACCACCCGGCGTGCCCCGCGCGCGGCGACCAGGGCGGTGAGGAGGCCGATCGGTCCCGCGCCCAGCACGGCCACGGTGTCGCCGTAGCCGACGTCCGCGGCGAGCACGTTGTTGAGGACGCAGGCCAGCGGCTCCACCAGCACGGCGCGCCGGAAGGCGAGGGCGCCCGGCAGCCGTTCGGTGAAACGTTCCGGCAGCACCACGTGCTCGGCGTACGTGCCGTCGCGGTCGACGCCGACCTCGGTGCCCCGCTTGTTCCGGCAGTGGTTGGTCGCACCCCGCCGACAGGGCGGACAACTGCCGCAGTACAGCGTCGGATTGACCACCACCCGGTCGCCGGGACGGACGGACGTCACGTCCGCTCCGACCTCCTCCACCACGCCGACCGACTCGTGTCCGAGGACCACTCCGGGCCGGGCCGGGAAGCGGCCCAGCAGGATTTTGCGGTCCGTCCCGCAGATCCCCGTCCCGACGACCCTCAGCACGACGTCGTCTCGCCCGGACGCCTCCGGACGCGGATGGTCCCGTAACTCGACGGGATGCGGACCGGAATCGGAATGGAAACCGGGACCGAGATATACCAGAGCTCGCACGGCGTCTCCTTGGGGGCCGATGGGCCTACCGCTATCGGGTGCCTGTCACCGATCTGGCTTGCAAGGCGTTCACTGTAGCCTGCACCGTCCTCCCCCGAACCGCCCGTATTTCGGTCATCGTCGGACACCCCCGACCCGTCAGGGGGCGTACGCCCGGCGTGATTCCCGGATCGCGCGCCGAACGGAATTCGGCCCGGTCGGCCCGGCCGAAAAAGACCACGCAGCACAGCCCCACGTTCCACCACCGCCCCGCCCCGGCCTCGCCCACACGCCGGACCTGGGCCTGCCCCGCCCCGCAGCCGGCACCGGGCGGGAGTGGCAGCCACTGGTGAGGTCATTGGGATTCCGGCGGATCACCGTGGTGGCGAGAAATCCGCTCCCGCCCGATCCGATCGGAATCCGGGAATCCTTTCTCCAGCGCCTGCTGCGGCCGGCGGTGGAATTGTGCGTTGCGGTGTCCGCAAGGCCACAAGGGGAAGGGCAACAATGGTGATGACTGCGTGAAACCACGCATTCCGAAGGGAGCTTGCCGTCGTCATATGACGACAGCTTGCCCCCACCCGCCCCGCCCGCAGTACGACCCACCGGGCCGTGATCTTCCACCAGCGGCACTCGGTCCACCGGCCCCCATTGCTGACCCGACCGGATGGCAGCCCGTCCACCCCGGGCGCGGCGGGGTGTCGCTGCGCCGGGGGTGGTCGGGGCCCGGGCTAGGTTCTGGTCCGTGACCGGTAATGACGCGGTCCTGGCGTTGATGGTCGCGACGGCGCTGGGCTTCGATTTCACCAACGGCTTCCACGACACCGGCAACGCGATGGCGACCTCGATCGCCACCGGGGCGCTCCCGCCGCGCGTCGCGGTCGGCCTTTCGGCGGTGCTGAACCTGGCCGGGGCGTTCCTGTCGACCGCAGTGGCGGCGACCATCGCCAGTGGTCTGGTCGCCGCTCACGAGGTCACCCTGACCGTGGTGTGCGCCGGTCTGACCGGCAGCATCCTGTGGAACCTGGCCACCTGGTTCCTCGGGATCCCTTCCAGCTCGTCGCACGCGCTGATCGGCGGGGTGATCGGGGCGACGGTGGCGGCGGCCGGCCCCTCGGTCGTCAAGTGGCAGGAGCTGGTCTCCAAGGTGATCGTTCCCGCCCTGCTGTCGCCGTTCGTGGCCGGCGGCGTGGCCGCCATCGGCACGGTGCTGGTCTACCGGATCACCCGTCGCGTTTCCGAGGGCGCGCGTGGGCACGGTTTCCGGCTCGGCCAGATCGGCTCGGCCTCGATGGTGTCGCTCGCCCACGGCACCAACGACGCGCAGAAGACCATGGGCGTCATCACCCTGGCCCTGATCGCCGACGGCGCGCTGCCGACCGGGGCGAATGCGCCGACCTGGGTGATCGTCTCCTGCGCGCTGGCGATCGGCCTGGGCTCCTACGTCGGCGGCTGGCGGGTGATCCGCACCCTGGGCAAGGGGCTGACCGAGATCGCGCCGGCGCAGGGGATGGCGAGCGAGTCCGCGACGGCCGCCGTGATCCTCTGTTCCACCGACTTCGGCTACCCGTTGTCCACCACGCACGTGGCCACCGGGTCGATCGTGGGTTCGGGGATCGGAAGGAACGGCGCCGAGGTGCGCTGGCGGCTCGCCCGCCGGATGGCGACGGCCTGGCTGTTCACGCTGCCCGCCTCGGCGCTGCTCGGCGCGGTGGCTTTCTGGATCGCGGACGGCATCGGCGGTACGGCGGGCGTGGTGGTCGTCTTCCTCGTGCTCGTGGCGGCCTCGGTCGCGTTCTTCGTCGCCTCCCGCCGTCCGGCCGTGACCCCGGAGAACGTCAATGCCGCCTGGACCGGCTCGGTGATTCCGACGCCTCCCGCCGACGAGGCCGTCCGATGAACGCCTGGATCAACCTGGGCGCCCTCGCGAAGATCGTCCTCGTGGGCCTGCTCACCGGCGCCGGGCTGCCCGCGCTGTTCGCCTGCGCCCTGTGGCTGCTCAACCCCCTCGGCCCGGCCGGCGAGGACGCCGCCGCCCGGCCGACCGCCGGTCCGGCCCGCCGCGCCCTCGCCGGACTGATCCTCGCCCTGGTCCTCGCGGCCATCGGCTGGGGCATCTCCGTCATCGTCGACCGGAGCTGACCGGCCGCTTCAGCGGCCACCCGAACCGTCTCCGATCTCAATACCGTTGACCAGTACCAGAGCTGATTGGGCGTCACTATACTCACCGGCGGTGGACGGCACGCCGTCGTGACGGGCCGCCATCTCGACGCGAGGGGTCCCCCCATGACCACAAGCACCGACCGCCCAGTGGCCGACGTGGAGTCCGCCAACATCGCGCGAATATACGACTATTACCTGGGCGGGCTCTACAACTTCGAGGTGGACCGGCAGAAGGCCGAGCGGATCAGGACGATGCTGCCCAGCGTCGAACTGCTCGCCCGCGCGAACCGGGACTGGCTGCGCCGCACGGTGCGGTTCCTGCTCGCCGAGGGTGTGGACCAGTTCATCGACATCGCGTCCGGGCTGCCCACCGCCGGCAACGTGCACGAGGTGGCGCACGCCCGGAACCCGAAGGCCCGGGTGGTGTACGTGGACCACGAGCCCTCGGCGGTGCTGCACGGCGAGGAGATCCTCGCGGACGAGCCGCTGGTGGCGATGATCGAGGCGGACGGCCGGTTCCCGGAGCAGATCTGGGAGCACCCCCGGGTCCGCGAACTGATCGACCTGAGCCGCCCGGTCGGCATCCTGATGGGCGGCCTGCTGGTGTTCGTCGAGGACAAGGACGACCCGGCCGCCCTGGTGACCCGCTACCGGGACGCCTGCGTGCCCGGCAGCTACCTCGCCATCTCGCACCTCTCGGACGAACTGGCCGACGACGAGACCCGCGCCCAGGTCGGCCGGATGACCGACGCCTACCTCGCCGGCGTGGGCCAGCAGCTCTACACCCGCCCCAAGGACGTGATCGCGTCCTGGTTCGAGGGCATGGAACTCGTCGAGCCGGGCCTGACCCTGATGGCGGACTGGCGCCCCACCCCCGGCCAGGAGGTCGACGCCCAGACGCCGTCGAAGGCCCTGGGCTACGGCGCGACCGCCCGGATCCTCTGACCCGCGGACGAACCCCGGAAGCCCCCGCCCACCACGGCGCGGGGGCACCGGCGCCGACGGCGACACCGCCGCCTGCCGGCGCCCTCGACCTCTCCGCGTCCTGCTCGTGGCGGTCAGTCCTGGCGCCGCGCGCGGATCAACTCGGCGATCCGCCGGACGAGTTCGCTGTCGCTGCGGGCGGCGCCCTCGGCCGCGAGCGCACCGAGGCGTTCGGCCGTGACGGTGTCGTAGGCCGTCTCGGCCTCCCCGCCGGGGACGTGCGCGTACGCGGCGTCGGCCCGGAAGCCGACGACCGCGTCGACGGCCTTGGCGATCAGGAAGGTGAGCAGGAACGAGAACGCGGCCATCGCGAGCACCGCGAGCACCTGCTTGCCCAGCAGGCTCCAGCCGCCGCCGTAGAACAGGCCCTCGCGGCCGCTGATCCGGGCGGTGGCGAACAGGCCGACCATGATCAGGCCGGTGACGCCGCCGACGCCGTGCACGCCGACCACGTCGAGGGTGTCGTCCACGCCGAAGCGGTACTTGAGGGTGACGGCGAACGCGCAGACCAGGCCGGCCACCAGGCCCGTGATCACCGCGCCGAGCGGGTTGATCTCGCCGCAGGCGGGGGTGATGGCGACCATGCCGGCCACGCCCGCGGAGACCACGCCGGTGGTGCTGACGCTCCCGGTGCGCCACTTCTCGACCAGCGGCCAGGTCACCATCGCGGCGGCGCCGCCGAGTTGGGTGTTCAGGAAGGCTGCGGCGGCGGTGCCCTGGTCGTTGAGCGCCGACCCCGAGTTGAAGCCGAACCAGCCGAACCAGAGCAGCGCGACGCCGATCACCACCAGCGGGATGTTGTTGGGCCGTCCCTCCCGCCGGGCCCAGCCGCGCGGGCCGCGCAGGGCGATCGCGACGGCCAGTCCGGCGGCGCCGGAGTTGAGTTCGACGGGCAGGCCGCCGGCGAAGTCGAGCGCGCCGAGCTTGTCGTGGATCCAGCCGTCCGGGGAGAACACCCAGTGCGCGGCGGGCGCGTAGACGATCAGCAGCCAGAGCGGGACGAACACCAGCCAGCCGCTCATCCGGGCCCGGTCGGCGACGGAGCCGCTGATCAGGGCGACGGTGACGATCGCGAAGCCCATCTGGAAGGTGGCGTAGATGTAGGTGGGGATGGCGCCGGTGAGGGTGGTGAGCTGGATGCCGCGGAAGAACGCCCGGTCGACGCCGCCGATCAGGCCGGCCCCGCCGACGTCCGGCCCGAACGCGAGGGTGTAGCCGAGCGCCCACCAGACCAGCGTGCCGAAGGCGAGGGCGGCGAAGCTCATCTTCAGCATCATCAGGATGTGCTTGAGCCGGACCAGGCCTCCGTAGAAGAACGCCAGGCCGGGTGTCATCAGCAGGACCATGGCGGTGGAGGCGAGCAGCCAGGCCGTGTCGCCGGAGTTGTAGGCCGGGGGCATCGGCGGGGGCGCGGAGAGCATGGGCATTTCCTCGGCACTTTCTCGGGGAGGACGGACGTGGCGGCCGGTTCGGCGCTCAGGTCTTGCGCAGGGGCGGCGCGGGCGTGCCGGTGAGCAGCAGGCGGACGGCCCGCCAGGCGGCGTCGAGGGCGGCCGCGGTGCGGATCGGGCTGTCGTCGAGCAGGCGCAGCCAGGCGCCGGACTCCTCGGGGAGGGTGGAGACGCCGTAGGTGGGGCACCGGCCGTCGAGGGCGCGGTGCAGGGTGTCGGCGATCTCGCCGGCGGGGCGCAGGTCGCTGACCACGAACAGGGTGGCGAGGTGGTCGTGTCCGGCGAACACGGCGGGGCCGGTGACGGTGCGTCGGTCGCCGTCGGGGACCAGCCGCTGGGTGTCGACGGCGAGCAGGGTGCCGTCGGGCCGGGTGATCTCCAGGTCGGTGGCGACGACGCGGTAGTCGTGGCGTTCGCCGCGGGCGAGCCGTCCGGCGGTGAGGGTCTCGCCGAGCACCGCGGTCGCGCCGGGGGCGACGGTGACGGTGGTGCGCTGGTAGTAGCGGGCGTCGCGGAACGGGATCAGCGGGTCGGGCAGGTACTCCAGGTACGCGCCGTGTTCGGCGGTCAGGTGGACGAGTTGGCTCGCGTAGTCCTGTTCCATCCGGAACACCTTGGTGGCGGCCTGCGTGGTGAGGTGGACGCGGGTGCCGGGGCCGCAGTGCACGTCGATCCGGTAGCGGTCGGCCTGGGTGATGCCGCCGCCGGTGGCCATCAGGAAGAGGTAGGCGTCGCCGGGGCGGGCGGTGTCGATCCGCAGCGGGCGCATGATCTGCAGCGGGGTCTTCTGGTAGCGCTCGACGAGTTCGGTGCGGCCTGCGCGCACCTGGAAGGCCAGGTCGAGGATGCCGACCTTGGCGGGCGAGCCCGGCGGGAGGGTGTCGGGGCGTGCGGCCCAGCCGGCCACCTCGGCGGGGAGGCGGCCGGTGCTCCAGTGCGCCGGGTCGAGCCGGTCGACCGCCGGGCGGCGTGCGGCGTGGGCCGGGTCGGGGGGCGCGGGGTCCGGCGCCCGGTCGGCCGGGTCGGGGCGGTCGGTGGTCACGGTCGGCCGGGGCGGGGCGGAGGTCATGTCAGATCAGCGCCTTGCGGCGGCCGCCCAGGAACGCGGCGAGGTCCTCGATGCCGGTGCCGTCGAGGGAGTTGGTGAGGATCACGGGCCGGCCGTCGCGGACCTTGTGCGCGTCGGACTCCATCACGCCGATGTCGGTGCGGACGTACTGCGCGATGTCGATCTTGTTGATGACCAGCAGGTCGGACTCGGTGATGCCGGGGCCGCGCTTGCGGGGCATCTTCTCGCCCTCGGCGGTGTCGAGGACGAACACGAAGACGTCGACCAGGGCGGGGCTGAAGGTCAGGGTCAGGTTGTCGCCGCCGGATTCGTACAGCAGGGTGTCGACCTCGGGGAAGCGTTCGAGGAGTTCCGCGCCGGCCGCCAGGTTCATCGTCGGGTCGTCGCGGACGGCGGTGTGCGGGCACGCTCCGGTCTCCACGCCGACCACCAGGTCGGGGTCGAGGATGCCGGCCAGGGTGCGGCGGACGTGCTGGGCGTCCTCCTGGGTGTAGATGTCGTTGGTGATCACGGCGGGCCGGTGGCCCCGCGCGACCAGGACCGGCACCAGCGCCTCGATCAGCGCGGTCTTGCCGGAGCCGACCGGCCCGCCGATCCCGATCCGCAGTACGTTGTCGTCCACTGTGCTCCTTGGGCTGTACGGGGCCGCTTCCGGGTCGTCGTCGATCCGCTGGTCCGGCCGGTGGTGGGTGGTGTGCGGGGCGGTGTGCCGTCCGGCGGCCGCCCCGGCCGTTCCCCGGGCCCGCCGGCCCGGGTGGCGTTCGGTCAGCTGGCGAACAGGCGGGCCTCGGCGCGCTCGTGACGGCCGGACATGATGTCCGACGCGAAGGCGGTCGAGCCGAGGTCGGCCGCTTCCCGGTGCAGTGCGGCCCGCACGGTCTCCTCGATGACGGGGGCGGCGCCGCGCAGCAGCACCTGGGCCTTGCGGTGGTCCGTGAGCCGCAGCCGCAGGGCGGCCCCGGCGAAGCTGGCGCTGAACGCGAACAGGTCGGCGGCCACCGCGTGGGCGGCGGGGACGCCGGCGGCGGCGTACACCACGCCGGCGGCGACGGCCTGACAGCCCGGGACCCGGCGGTCCGTCACCAGCCGCAGGTAGTCGGCGATCACGGGCCGGTCGAAGACCTCGGCGGCCAGGTCGAGCAGTTGGCGGCCGGTGCGGGTGGCGGCCTGGCGGATCTCGCGGCTCAGCTTGCCCGCGTGCAGCCGCCGGTCGACCTGCGCGACGGCCTGCAACTCGCCGTCGGTGGCGGCCCGGTGGGCGAGTGCCAGGGCGGTGGCGTCGCCGGGTCCGACGGCGTGCCGGAGCAGGTCGGCGAGCAGCGCGGGCAGGGTGTCGGGGGTGACGGCGCGGGCCTGTGCGTAGCCCTCCAGGCTGTGCGAGAGGGTGTAGAAGCCGCTCGGGAAGGCGGAGTCGGCGAGTTGCAGGCCGGCCAGCAGGGCGGGCAGTCCCCCAAGCTGCTGCTCGGGGGACTGCCCGGTGCGGTCCGGGTTCCGGTCCGGGCTGGGGAGCATCCGCTACACCACGAAGTACAGGTGGTTGAGCGGCAGCGATTCGGCGGGCTCGATGGTGGCGACCTCGCCGTCCAGGGTGACCTTGAAGGTCTCCGGGTCCACCGCGACCTTGGGCAGCGCGTTGTTGCGGACCATGTTGTGCTTGCCGATGACGCGGGTGCCGCGCACCGGCAGCACCGTGCGGTGCAGGCCGAGCTCCTCGGGGACGCCGGCGGCGATCCCGGCCTGCGACATGAACGTGACGTGGGTGGCCTGCTGGGCGCGGCCGAACTGACCGAACATCGGCCGGTAGATCACCGGCTGCGGGGTGGGCAGGGATGCGTTGGGGTCGCCCATCTGCGCCCAGGAGATGATCCCGCCCTTGATGATCATCTTGGGTTTGGCGGCGAAGGAGTGGATCGGCCAGAGCACGATGTCGGCCAGCTTGCCCGCCTCCAGCGAACCCACGTAGTCCGAAATGCCGGTCGCGATGGCCGGGTTGATGGTGACCTTGGCCAGGAAGCGCAGCACCCGCTGGTTGTCGTTGCGGGCGCTGTCGCCGTCGAGCGGGCCGCGCTTGTCCTTGCAGTGGTGCGCGGTCTGGAAGGCCCGGGTCACGGACTCGCCGACCCGGCCCATCGCCTGCGAGTCGGAGGAGAACATGCTGATCACGCCGAGGTCGTGCAGCACCGATTCGGCGGCGATGGTCTCGGCCCGGACCCGGCTGTCGGCGAAGGACACGTCCTCCGGGATGTCGTGGTTCAGGTGGTGGCAGACCATCACCATGTCCAGCAGCTCGTCCACCGAGTTCTTGGTGTAGGGCAGCGTCGGGTTGGTGGAGGACGGCAGGATGTTGGGCTCGCCGGTGACCCGCAGGATGTCGGGGGCGTGCCCGCCGCCCGCGCCCTCGGAGTGGAAGGTGTGGATGGTGCGGCCGTCGATCGCCGAACGGGTGTCCTCGAAGAAGCCGGACTCGTTCAGGCTGTCGGTGTGGATCGCCACCTGCACGTCGTGCCGGTCCGCCACGCTCAACGCGTTGTCGATCACCGCCGGCGTCGCGCCCCAGTCCTCGTGCACCTTCAACGCGCAGGCCCCTGCGGCCAGTTGCTCGTCCAGTGCGCCGGGCAGGCTGCCGTTGCCCTTGCCCATGATGCCGATGTTGACCGGCACTTCCTCGCACGCCTGCAGGAACCGCGCGATGTTGAACGGGCCCGGTGTGCAGGTGGTGCCGTTCGTCCCGTCCGCCGGGCCGGTGCCGCCGCCGATCAGCGTCGTGATGCCGTTGGTCAGCGCCTGCTGCGCCTGCTGCGGCGAGATCAGGTGGACGTGGGCGTCGATCGCCCCCGCGGTGGCGATCAGGTGCTCGCCCGAGATCGCCTCGGTGCCGGGCCCCACCACCAGGTCCGGGTGCACGTTGTTCTGGGTCTGCGGGTTGCCGGACTTGCCGATGCCCGCGATGAAGCCGTCCTTGATGCCGATGTCGCACTTGACCACGCCGAGGATCGGATCGATCACCACCACGTTGGTGATCACCGTGTCCAGTGCGCCCTGGGCGGCGGTGGCCTGCGGGTCGGAGCCCATGCCGTCGCGCATCGACTTGCCGCCGCCGTACACGATCTCGTCGCCGTACAGGCCCTCGCTGAAGTCCTTCTCCACCTCCACGATCAGGTTGGTGTCGGCGAGTTGGAACCGGTCGCCGACCGTCGGCCCGAACATGTCGGTGTACTGCTGGCGGGACAGGGTCGGCATCAGTGGGCGCCCTTCTTCTTCGTGGGGTTCTGCGGTGCGTCCTGCTGTGCCCGGGCGCCCTGGAAGCCGAGTTCCAGAGCGCGGTGGAAGGCCTCGATCCGGGCGGGGTGCGAGACGACGGAGCCGTTCAGCAGGCCGCTGAAGCCGACCAGCCGGCCGGTGCCGCCGTACTCGCACAGCTCGACCTCGCGGGTGCCGCCCGGCTCGATCCGCACCGAGGTGCCGGCCGGGATGTTCAGGTGCATGCCGAGCGTCTTGTCGCGGTCGAACCGCAGCGCCGGGTTGACCTCGAAGAAGTGGTAGTGCGAACCGACCTGCACCGCCCGGTCGCCGGTGTTGACCACCTCGACCTTGACGGTCCGTCGGCCCGCGTTGATCTCGATCTGTCCATCGCCGTACAGATACTTGCCGAATGTCACTGGTGACTCCTTGCACCCGTCGCCGCGAGGGGACGGGCATCCGGGGACGAGTGGGTGTGCTGCGCCTGCGGGGAGTGGTCGGGGGACCGGCCCTCCCCCGGGCCGTGCCGGTGGTGGTGCTCGTGGTCACCGGGTCCGTGGTGGTGGTCGTGGTCCGCGCCGGGCCCGTGGGTGTGGGCGAGGCCGTGCCCGTCGGCGGCGACCAGCGCCCGCCCGATCCCGTCGTCCCGGTTCTCGCGCAGCCGCCGCACGGCGTCGGCGGCCCGCGCGGACAGCACCGCGGCCAGGGCGGCGGGGCCGAGCAGCGGCCCGGCGTCGGTGACCGACACGCCGTCAGGGGCCGTGGCCCGCCCGGGCGGCAGGAAGGACGCGGACAGCACCGCGACCGCACGCGCCCCGAGCAGGGCGCAGCGCCGCACGCCCTCGCCGGCGTCGAGGTCGTCGCCGAGCAGCGCGGTCTCCACCAGCCGGTGCCGGCCGTGCCGCTGCACCAGGTGGGCGACCCGGAACAGCTCGGCGTCCTGGTACGGGTCGGCGCCGGGCGCGGTGAGCAGCAGCGCGGCGGCGGTGGGGACGGTCGCGGCGGCGGCCCGCAGCCAGCCGACCAGGTGTTCGGACGTGCCGAAGGGCGCGGCGACGGCGACGCCGCCGCGCAGGTCGGGTGGCAGGGCCCGGACGGTTCGGGCGGTGTCCGCGACCAGTTCGGGGTCGCGGCCCAGGGTCATCGGGACGACCGCGACGCCCTGCCGGGCGGGGTCGGCGGCGAGGGCCCGGTACAGTGCGCGGCCGGTGCCGACCACCGCGGTGTCCGGGCCGGTGAGGTGGTGCAGGGCTGCGCCGCCGGCGGCTTCGTGGCCGCAGACCGCGAGCACCCGGATGCGGTCGGCCACCGGTCAGCCGCCGATGGGGTCGTGCACCGAGACCAGCTTGGTGCCGTCCACGAAGGACGCCTCGACCTGGAGCAGCGGCAGCATCTGCCGCACCCCGTCCATGCAGGCGTCCGGGCCGATGACGTGCCGGCCGAGTTCCATGCAGTCCGCGACGGACTTGCCGTCCCGGGCGGCTTCCAGGATCGCCTCGGTGATCAGGGCGACCGCTTCGCTGTAGTTCAGCTTGAGGCCGCGGCCCTGGCGTTTGCGGGCCAGGTCCGCGACCACGTAGACGACGAGCTTGTCGATCTCGCGGGGGGCGAGGTTCATCGGGGACGCCTTCCTCGGAACGGGGGTTCGGTCTGGGTGGGGGGACGGTGGCTGCGCGTGTGTCGCCGGGCGCCGGACGGCCGGCGGGTGCTGGGGCTGCGGGCCGCCCTGCCCCGGCGCCGGGGTCGTACGGCGGCGGGGCGTCAGCCCGCGGGGGCGGGGCGCAGTCTGGGCAGCAGTGGGACGGCGGCCATCAGCGCCCAGGTGGTGAGGATGAACGGCCAGGTGAACGTGTGGCCGTGGAAGGGTTTGAAGAGCGAGGTGATCGCGGCGGTCAGGCCGGTGGACAGGGCGGCGCCGAACAGCGCGTAGCCCGCGTTCCACGGGGTGCCGGCGAGGAAGACCGCGCCGACGGCGATGGCGACCAGGACCGCGTTGTAGCCGTAGATGCCGTCGGCGATCTGCGCGGTGGGCGCGCCGAGCGCCCAGGCGGCGACGATCCCGGCGATGCTTCCGAGCGCCGCGGCGAGCACCACCCGTACCCCCGCGCAGGCCAGGCCGACCAGCATGATCAGGCCGACGTACCAGCTGTTCACCAGGAAGATCTGGGAGACGTTGGTGAAGAAGGCGTGCCACAGGTCGGAGAACGTGATGCCGGTGTCGCCCACGGTCGGGTTGGCCGCCGGTGCCGGGGCGCCGTGCCAGATCCGGGCGAAGGACGGCGCGCCGAGCACCATCACCCCGGAGACCAGGCAGAACGGCGCGGTCAGCGGCGTCAGGCCGTAGGGCTTGGCCAGCACGGCGAGGGTGGCGGTGAGGACGGTGCACACCACGCACCCGACGACCGTGAGGATGTAGGTGGCGACGTGGTGGCCGAGGAAGGTCACCAGCGCGATGCCGGTCAGGCAGCCCGAATACCCTTGCAGGCCCTGGGAGATGGATCCGCGGTCGACGTCGAAGGCGTAGGCGGCGGCGGTGGAGATCAGGGTCCCGAGGGTCGCGAAGAGCCCCGTCCTCCAGCCGGCCGCCCAGAGCCCGGCCAGGATGAACGCGCCGGTGAGCAGCTGCGGTTGCAGGTCGACCTGCCCGACGCCGCGCAGCGAGGAGACCAGGTACGTCAGCGGCTCCCGTTCCAGGATCGGCACGGGGCCCGATCCGGAGCCATCGGGGTCACTTTGCGTCACGTCTTCTCCTGGAGGTCACAGGAAGGCCGGATGACCTGAAATACGGTGATGTGCACCGAAACTGTCCGGCAGTCATGTTTAGCCCGGACGCCTGTCCGGGCGGGTGCCGTGGCGGTCGGTGGTCACCGATGTTCGCCTGTACGGCCCACGTTCGATCCCGAAGAAGGGCGCGTTCCCGATGACCAATCCGTACTTCGGCGCGGCGGACCACCCGGTCCGGCCGCCCGGCCACGCGCATTCCGAGCACGCCCCGGGCGGCTGGTTCCCGGTGGTGCCGGCGGTCGGGGTGGGGGGCGCGCTCGGCGCGGCGGCCCGCTACGGGATCGAGCGGCTCTGGCCGACCACCGGCACCGCGTTCCCCTGGCCGATCCTGCTGATCAACGCCGTGGGCTGCCTGGCCATGGGCGCGCTGCTCACGGTGCTGGCGGACCGCTTCCCCGGCGCGAAGCGGCTCGTCGGCGCCCTGCTCGGCACCGGCTTCCTCGGCGGGTTCACCACGTTCTCCCACTACACCGACAACATCCGGCTGCTGGTGCGCGGCGGCGCCCCCGGCACCGCGGTGGTCTACCTGCTGGTCACCGTGCTGGCCGCGTTGGCGGGCGTCACTCTCGGCGTGTTCGCGGCCCGCGCGGTGGTCGGTGTCCCGGCGCACCAGGAGGCCGCGGGTGCTCACTGACTGGCTGCTCGTCCTGGCCGGCGGCCTGATCGGCGCGCCCGCCCGCTACCTCACCGGAGTCGCCGTCAAGTCCCGCGTGCACAGCCCGTTCCCGTTCGGCACGCTCACCGCCAACGCCGCCGCCTGCCTGCTGCTCGGCTTCCTCTCCGAGGCCTTCCTGCGCGGCCGCCTCGGTACCCACCCCGCGCTCCTGCTCGCCACCGGCTTCTGCGGGGCGCTGTCCACCTGGTCGACGTTCTCCTACGAGGTCTTCACCCTGGCCTCCATCCGCCGGTTCGCCCTCTCCGGGCTGTACCTGACGGTCACTGTGCTGCTCGGCACCGCCCTCTCCTTCGCGGGCGCGGGCATCGCGAGCGCCCTGTGGTGACGGCCCGGCCGGGTGTTCAGGGGGTCGCGTCCGCGGGGGCGTCCGGGCCGCGCGCGATCTCGGGCGGCATGCGCAGACCGTAGCGGGCCCGACCCCCGCTCGAATAATCCGAACGAGTGAATCCGGCGGCGGCTTCGGGCAGCGTGGCGGACCGCCCCGGTGACGCGTTCCCGGTCGCGCCGGGCCCGGTCCGGCGGCGCTCCGGCGGCCCGGCGCGGGGGTGGTCGGCCGAGGCGCACGGGGATCGAAATGTCCCGGTTCGGCACGGGCTCGCCCGGACGGGAATCCGCTTGAACGGGGTGCCGGAACAGCGCCATCATCGGTCGCCGCCCACTCGCACGAGGATCGCCAACTCGACCTGGATCATGCCGAGTTGGGGTGCCTCGGCGAGTCGTGCCCGCGCTTCCGTGTGTCCGTGCAGCGCTTCGCGTCTGGAGGATCCGTGGCCTGTTCCCCCACCCCGACCATCCGCCCCCGACCGCCCGCCCGAGGGGCCCTGACAGCCCGCCCGGAGGTGGGCGCGTGAGTGCGACGACGACGTCGGCCGAGCCGGCCGACGAGGAACTGACGTGGCTGGCCGACGGCCGCCGGGTCGAGGCGATCGAGGCGATCGGCGTCAACGCGATGGCGCGCCGGCTGCCGACGCTCGTCGTGCGCGCCTTCCGGCTCGGCTGGCGCATCGACCGCACCTCGGTCGCGCTGCTGCTGGCCTGTCAGGCCGTGTCCGCGGTGCTGGGCGCGGCCGGCCTGTTCGCGACCACGGGCACCATCTCGGCGCTGTTCGGCCCGGGCCCGGTCGGCGACAAGCTGACCCGTGCCGCGCCGTCGATCCTGGTGATCGCGGCGGCCGCGGGCGCCCGGGCCCTGCTGGGCATCACGATCCGGACCGTCACCATCCACCTGTCGCCGCGCATCTCCCGGGAGGCGGAGGCCGCGGTGCTGCGCGCCACCGTGGCGGCGGAGCTGACGGCGTACGACCACGCCGGCTACAACGACGAGCTGGACGCCGCCGACCGCGGCGCCGAGGTCTGCGTCGACATCGTCGGCGAGGCGCAGAACCTGCTGGCCTCGCTCGCCTCGCTGCTCGGCGCGGCGGGCGTGCTGACGGTGCTCCACCCGGCGCTGCTGCCGCTGCTGGTGCTGGCCGCGCTGCCGCAGGGCATCGCCTCCGTCCATTCCGCCCGGGTGCAGTTCCTGGCGAACCGGGCCACCATCGCCGATCGGCGGGTGCTGGGGAACCTGCGCTGGTACATCCACACCAAGCGCAATGCGGACCAGGTCCGCTCCGACACCATGGGCGAGTTCCTGCTCGCCAAGTACGACGAGGTCGGGCGGCGGCTGAACGTCGTCTCGCGGGCCGCGGCGATGAAGAGCGCCCGGGTGTCGGTGGTCGGGGCGGTCGCCTCCGGTCTCGGGTCGGCGCTGGTGTGGGCGGCGATGCTGTGGCTGGTGAGCACCGGCCGGATGAGCCTGCCGCGCGGCGGTGCGGCGGTGTTCGCGCTGGCCGCGGTGGGCACCAGCCTGCGCGGCATCGTCGGCTACGGCGCGGACCTGTTCCGCACCGGCATGTACCTGGACGACTGGTCGAGCTTCCTCGACACGGCGGGCGGCCACCGTCCCCGCCGCGGCGCCGGGACGCCCGGGGCGCCGGACCGGATCGAGGTGAAGGACCTCTCGTACGCCTACCCGGCGTCCGACCGCAGGGCGCTGGACGGGGTGAGCCTGCACGTGGCGCGCGGCGAGATCCTGGCCCTGGTGGGCGAGAACGGCTCCGGCAAGACCACCCTGTCCAAGCTGCTGGCCGGCCTCTACCTGCCGGACGGCGGCTCGGTGCGCTGGGACGGGCGCGACACCCGCGACCTCGATCCGCACGCGCTGTGGCGGCAGGTCGCGGTGGTCCCGCAGGACTACGCGCGCTGGCCGATGACCTGCCGGGAGAACATCACGCTGGGGCAGCCGACCGCCGAGGGCGACGAGGCGGTGCTGCGCGCCGCGGACGCCTCGGGTGCGGCGGACGTGGTCGCCAAGCTCCGCCGGGGCCTGTCCACCCTGCTGGCGGTGGAGTGGATGGGCGGCGAGGAGCTGTCCGGCGGCCAGTGGCAGCGTCTGGCCATCGCCCGGGCGTTCCACCGCGAGGCCGGGCTGCTGGTGCTGGACGAGCCGACCGCCGCGCTCGACCCGCGCGCCGAGCACCGGATCTTCCAGAACCTGCGGGCGGTCGCCGAGAAGCGGGCGGTGGTGCTGGTCACCCACCGGCTCACCAACGTGGCGGTCGCCGACCGGATCCTGGTCCTGGAGGACGGCAAGGTGCTGCAACAGGGCACCTTCGCCGAGCTGGTGGCCGACCGGACGGGCCGGTTCAGGGAGTTGTGGGACCTGCAGAACGAACGCACGGGCCTCCCCCGGCAGCGCCGGCCGTAGCACGGCCGCCGACGCCCCGCCCGCCGTCCTTCCGGGGCGGCGGGCGGGCGGGTGAATCGTGCGCGCCGACGCCGGGCGTTCGGCGTGTTGGCATTCGAGCTGATTGTCGGAGTCCTAGCCTCCCGGGGGAGGTGGTCACAGATGGTGATCGGAGCGTCACATTCGGACGCCGCTGTCAGGTCTTCACGGCGGCACACACGCGGGCGGTGGCACGGCTCGCGTCGCTGGTGGGGCGCTGCCGCTCTGGGCGGGGTCGTGGTGGCGGGGTCGTCGCTGTGGTCGGTGCCTCCCGCTTCGGCGGCGACGGTGGACATCCGCACGGTGTGCACGGCCTCGACCACCTCGGGCACGACGATCACCCTGACCGGCCACTGCGCCACCACGGACAACCTGACCGTCCCGGACGGCTTCACCCTCGACGGCGGCGGCCACACGATCACCGCGACCGACCCGTCCCCGGCGAACCCGCTGCTGGGCGCGGTGGTGAGCAATGCCGGCGCGACGATGACCATCAAGAACCTGACGGTGCAGGGAAGTTACCTGCCCCGGGCGCCCGGCGACTCCACCACGAACGCGGCGTTCTTCGGCATCAGGTTCCTGTCCGCGTCGGGGTCGCTGTCGAACGTGACGGTCACCGGCATCACCCGGCACCAGACGTACAACTTCGGCCAGGGCATCACGGTGGACGCCACCGCCGGAGGCCCGCAGACCGTGACGGTCACCGACGTCAAGGTGTCGGACTTCCAGAAGAACGGCCTGACCGCCAACGGCGCCGCGACCATGAACGTCACCGGCTCCACACTGGGCCCGCCGGACGAGACCGTCCCGCTGCCCGCGCCGCCGATCACCGGCAACATCGCGCAGAACTCGGTGCAGTACTTCAACTCCAGCGGCAGCTTCACCCACAACTCGGTGGTGACGTACACCGCCAACAACTCGGTGAGCAGCTCCACCGGGATGCTGCTGTTCACCGCGGACAACGTGACCGTCGACCACAACACGTTCACCGGCCCGAACGGCGCGGACATCGGGATCAACGTCACCGGCGGCACCGACATCGTCATCTCGTACAACGACATCGACCGCTCCCCCGTCCAGCCGCCGCTGCGCGACTTCTGGGGGTACGGCGTGGCGGGCTACAGCGGCGCCGCATCGACCACCACGTTGATCTGCAACACCTTCTCCGGGTGGAACCAGAACCTGTTCGGGGGCCTGACCCAGCCGCCGTGCGTCATCACCCCCCGGCTGAAGGACGGGACGGTCGGCGTCGGCTACTCGGACGTGGTCGAGGCGGTCACCGAGAACCCGAACCCGGAGTTCACCTGGACGGTCGTCGCCGGCGACTTCCCGCCGGGGCTGACGCTGAACCCGGACGGGACGATCACCGGCACCCCGACCACCCCCGGCAGCTACACCTTCACCGTCCAGGTCTCGGACCCGGTCGACGGCACCGCGACCCGCCAGTACACCATCGTCGTCTCCGGGCAGGCCCCGGGCGTGTCGCTCGCCAAGACGGCGACCGCCACGGACGACGACGGGCGGCCGATCGACGAGCTCACCGCGGCCGGTGACGTGGTGACCTACCGCTACGACGTGACCAACACCGGCAACGTGCCGCTGGGCGGGCTGACGGTCGACGAGACCGGGTTCTCCGGCAGTGGGACGCTCGGCCCGATCACCTGCTCCCCCACCGCGCTGGGCGACACCCTCCCGGTGGGAGCGTCCACCCACTGCACCGCGACGTACACGGTCACCGAGGCCGACATCGCCGGCGGCGGGTCGCTGCGGAACACGGCCACCGCCTCCGGCGTGGGCCCCGACGGGGCCAGGGCCACCTCCGACCCGGCGAGCACCTCGCTGCCGATCGTCGCGGCCGGTCCCACGCCCACCCCGACGCCGAAGCCGACTCCCGAGCCCACCAAGTCTCCGGGCCACCAGCGCCCCGGGGGCCCGGCGGTCGACACCGGCGGGTCGCCGGCCGACACCGCCGGCGCGCCGTCCACGGCGTGGCAGGCCGCCGGCGCGGTGGCGCTGCTGGTGACCGCCGCGGGCCTGACCACCGTCGCGCTGCGCCGCCGGAGCCGCCGCTGAGGCAGCGAACGCGTCCGGTGCGCCGCCCGCCGACCCTCCGGGGCCGGCGGGCGGCGCCGTCCCCACCCCGGAGGAGGAGCAGCGCCCATGACCGCGGAACGCCACGACGACGCCCCCGGCAGCGGCCGGTCGCGGCGGGCCGGCCGGCTGTTGCCACTGCTGATCGCGGCGTCGCTGGCCGGCGCCGCGCTGCTGGGCCGCAGCGCCCTCGGCCCCCACCCCGGGCGGGCCGCGCCGGCGGGCGTGGACATGAACGGCAGGCCCGTCCAGCTCGACCCCGGCGGGGGTCTGGCCCCGCAGCAGCGGCAGCAGCAGGACGCGAAGCCGGAGGGCGCGGGCCGGTTCGTCGTTCCGTCGGTCGGGCTGGACGTGCCGCTGGGGACGATGAACGAGGTCGCGGGGTCGGTGGTGCCGCCCGGGTTCGCCTCCGCCTTCCTGATCGTCAACCTCGGCGCCCCGACTTCACCCGCGACGGGCACGGTGTACGTGGCGATGCACTCGCTCCGGTGGGGTGCGGTCGGCCCCGGCAACTACCTGTTCGCCCCGGAGACCGGCACGTCGAAGGTCGCACCGGGCGCGGCCGTCTTCGCAGGGGGCGTCCGCTACGTGGTCGACGGGGCCACCGCCGTCCCGAAGGCCGAGCTGCCGGACGCGGACGCGATCTGGGCCGACGTGCCCGGCCGGCTGGTGGTGCTGACCTGCCTGGAGCGGCCCGACAACTCCCCGGCGGTGGACAACTTCGTCATCGTCGCGCACCTCGACCCGTCCGGCGCGGACCCGCGCTGATCCGACCCCCCCGGTGTCCAATGTCCGGCATCCGGTTCGGTGTTGGGGCCGGCGGGTAGGAGCCCCGTGGGCCACGCCCCGGACGGTGCGCCCGAGGCGTGCGCGGGGTGAGTGGCCGCCCCGGCGAAATCTGGTGACCTCCCGTGGCCTCCGACGGAACGGCCCGCACAGCCCCAGCCCCCTCGACGCCCCGGCCCCCGTGGCGGCGGCCCGGGCTGGACGAGGTGCGGCGGCGGGTGGACGGGGTGCTCGACGCGTTCGTCGACCGCAAGGCCGCCGAGGCCCGCCGGGCCGGGCTGCCCGACGACGTGCCGGTCGCCCTGGCGGCCTTCGTCGGGGCGGGCGGCAAGCGAATCCGTCCGCTGCTGTGCGTGCTGGGCTGGCAGGCGGCCGGCGGCACGGGCGCGCGGGGGCTCGACCGGGCGGTGCAGGTGGGGGCGGCGTTGGAGATGTTCCACGCGTTCTGCCTGCTCCACGACGACGTGATGGACGACTCCGCCACCCGGCGCGGGCAGCCGACGGTGCAGCGGGCCCTGGCCGCCCGGTACCGGGCGGGCCGCTCCCGGGAGCTGGCGGACGCCGTCGGCGCCGGCGCCGCGATCCTCGCCGGGGACCTCGCGCTGCTCTGGTCCGACGAGCTCCTCCAGGATCCCGTGCACGGCCCGGACCCGGCCGCCGCCGCCCGCCTGCGGCCGCTCGTCGGGCTGATGCGCGAGGAGGTCATGTACGGCCAGTTCCTCGACCTGATCGCGACGGGCCTGCCCACCGCCGACACCGGGCCGGCGCTGACCGTGATCCGCTACAAGACCGCCAAGTACACCTGCGAGCGGCCGCTCCAGCTCGGCGCCGCCCTCGCCGGGGCGGACGAGACGTTCCAGCACCGGCTGAGCGCGTTCGCGCTGCCGCTGGGAGAGGCGTTCCAGCTGCGCGACGACCTGCTCGGCGCGTTCGGCCGCCCCGAGCAGACCGGCAAGCCCGCCCTCGACGACCTGCGCGAGGGCAAGCACACCGTCCTCGTCAGCCTCGCCCGCCGGTCCGTCACCCCCGCCCGGGCGCCGCTGCTGCACGCCCTGTACGGCAACTCCCGGCTGGACGAGGAGGACGCGGGACGACTGCGGGCACTCCTGCGGGACACCGGCGCGGACCGGGCCGTCGAACGCATGATCACCGAACGGTACGAACAGGCGGCAGCCGTCCTGGACGGCCTGCCGGTACCCGCCGAAGTGCGGGAGCAGCTGCGGGTGCTGGCCGACACGGCCGCCTGGCGGACGTCCTGACCGGCGAGTCGGCGGGCGCGGGCCGGTACGGGCGGTGGCCGGTGCGGGCGGTGGCCGAACACGGTCGGTGGCGGAATGGCGGTCGTTTCGGCGGGGTGATGCTGCGTCAAACTCCTTGCATGGCGAGCTTTCAGGCAAGGAAAGCCATTGGCGACGCCCACGAGCGGCGTGTCGCCCAGGAACTCGAGAACCGCCGGTGGTCCGTGAGCGCATGGGGCCAGGGGATCATGGGGGAGCCGATCCGGCGGGCGTTGCGTGCGACGAACAGTTCCCTCCGGTGGACGCCGGACCTCATCGCCGCGCGGGACGGGCGGATCGTCCTGCTCGACTGCAAGGGCAGCATGACCAGCGCGGCCAGTCGGCGGCACGTCGTGGAGCGGGCGGCGGTCGTGGCGCACCTGCAGCTCGTCGCCTGGACGCAGCTGCCCCTGTACTACGTCTTCGACAATCTCGACCTCCTCGACCCGCACGAGGCGCTCGGCCGCGGCCGGGTCGGGCCCGCGTCCCCGGCCGGGTCGGGCACGCCGTACCTGCTGGTGCCGGTGGCCCGTTCGCTCGGCTTCGACGAGGTGTTCGGGATTCCGCAGGAGCCCGCCGCCTCGGCGGCCTGACGCCCTCCACGGCCGGGGGCCTCCGCGGACGGGGGCCTCCGCCCACCGCCCCTGGCCACGGCGGACGCAGCTTTTGAACGTGTTCACTTTTCGCTGGGCTCACCCCTGCACCATCCAAGGGGAGGGTTCTGATGAAGATCGTGCTGCCCGGGGGCACCGGGAACGTGGGCCGGCTGCTGGAACGGGAGTGGACCGCCGCCGGACACCGGGTGGTGGTCCTGAGCAGGCGGCCGGGGCACGGGGAGGTCCGCTGGGACGGGCGGACGCTCGGCGAGTGGGCCGAGGAGATCGACGGGTGCGACGTGGTGGTCAATCTCGCCGGGCGGAGCGTCAACTGCCGTTACACCGAGGCGAATCTGCGGTCCATGATGGACTCGCGGGTGCAGTCCACCCGGGTGGTGGGCGAGGCGATCACGGCGGCCGCCCGGCCGCCGAAGCTCTGGCTCCAGATGAGCACCGCCACCATCTACGCCCACCGCTTCGACGCGGGCAACGACGAGGCCACCGGCCTGATCGGCGGCGACGAGCCGGGCGTGCCGGGGTACTGGGCCTACAGCGTCGACATCGCCAAGGCCTGGGAGCAGGCGCAGCAGGACGCCGACACGCCGCACACCCGCAAGGTCGCGCTGCGGACCGCGATGGTGATGAGCCCGGGCCGGGGCGGCGCGTTCGACCTCATGTTGCGGCTGGCCCGGCTGGGCCTCGGCGGGCCGGTCGCGGGCGGGCGCCAGTACATGTCGTGGATCCACGGCGACGACCTGGTCCGCTCCCTCGACTTCCTGATCGAGCGCGACGAGCTCGACGGGCCGGTGAACCTCTCCTCCCCCAACCCCGTCCCGTACCGCGACTTCTTCCGGGCGATCCGGACGGCCCGGGGCATCCCGGTGGGCCTCCCCGCGACCCGCTGGATGGCCGAACTCGGCGCGTTCGCCGTCCGGTCGGACACCGAACTGCTCCTCAAGAGCCGCCGCGTCCTCCCGGGCCGCCTGCTGGCGGCCGGCTTCGACTTCCACCACCCGCACTGGCCGGAGACCGCCGCCGACCTGGTCCGACGCATCCGCACCGCGTAGCGCCCTCGGGCCCACTCCCCCGTCGTCCGGGCTCAGGGCGCGGCGGCGGGTCCGACCGGCTGGCGGAGGACGGTTCTGAGCTTTTCGGGGGCGGTCCTGCGGGGGTCGCCGAGGTAGATCTCGTGGTGCTTGTGGGTGGGGCGCAGGGAGTGGGCGGGCAGGTAGGCGTGGTGGAGGTCGTGGAGGGCGGGTGCTTCGTCGTCGTAGGGGCCGAGGTGGAGCAGTTGGGCGCTCGGGCCTTCGTGCAGGGTGAGCCGGCGGACCCGGTCGATCGTCGGGAGTCTCTTCTTGGCGAGTGCGACCTGCCGGGCGTCGTCGATCATCTGCTCGGTGATCCGGTCGGGCAGGCTGATCAGCATGGTCCAGTTCCAGGTGTCCTTCGCCCGGTCGGTGAACGCCTCGGGCTTCTCGGCCCACCACAGGCCCTCCAGCGGGCCGACCACGAAGTCGCCGCCCTCGGCGGTGCTCTTGGCCGCGAACTTCAGGGTGTAGGCGACGGCGTAGAGCGCCTCGACGGCGGCGGCGTACGCGGGGGCGGTGTTGGGGTTCCCGGTGCCGTCGACGGCGAGGAACTGCTGCGCGGGGACGTCGATCACCTCCCAGGCGGTGTTCCTGGGCGCGTAGAGCGCTTTCAGGTCCTTCTTGACGTCGTACGGCGCCATGCGCTGCGAGCCTCCGTTCTGTCGGGCGTCGCCCAGCGATGCCCGGTAGCGGTCCAACCAGGCCTGTTCGGCCCGTAGTTGGCTGAGCGAGTAGTCGAAGATCGCGCGCACGAACTCGGGCGCGGCCGGCCCGGCGGCCTCGGCCCTCGTCACCTCGGCGATCCGTTCGGCGAGTGCCCGGGCGCGCCGTTCCAGGGCGTCGAGCAGCCGGTCGTGGTCGACGGCGGGCCGGTTGGCGAGGCCGACCAGGACGCGCGGGAAGAGCGGGTGGAGTTCGGCGATCGCCTCCTCGGCGGCCGCCGCGCAGGCCCGCCGCCCCTCGGCGGTCGCGCCGAACACCTTGCGCCGTTTGTCGCCCGGGTCGGCGGAGCCCTCGACCTGCTCGATCAGCCCGCGCTCGCGGAGCTTCGTCAGCAGGTAGTAGATCGAGCTGAAGCCGACCTCGGTCCACTCCCGCATGCCGCGCTCGGCGATCACGGCTTCCAGCTGGTACCCGTGCCGGGGCTGCTCCACGAGCAGTCCGAGCAGGGTCAGTTCGGCGGCGGTCAGGCTCGGTTCCATGCCGATATCCTAGCGCTGGAATAGTCGGGCACGGGCCCTCTCCGTGGCAGTGCCTGCGGGTTTCACAGCCGGAAGGTGTGGCTCTGTCCGGGGCGGAGCAGGGTGCTCTCGCCGCGTACGGCGATGCGGACGGGGTCGACGGGGTCCGGATCGAGGGCGACGGTGACGTGTCGGCGGTCGACGGTGATCCGCAGGGTGCGCCGGCCGCGGTGGCGCAGGTCGAGGGTGATGCTGTGCAGGGCGCCGGGCAGGTGCGGGTCGAGCCGGACGCCGTCCTCGCTCGACTCCAGCCCGGTGTAGCAGCGTTGCAGCAGGTCGACGGCGCCGGCCATCGCGCCGAGGTGGATGCCCTCGCGGGTGGTGCCGCCCTGCGCGTCGTGCAGGTCGGCGGTGAGGGCGTCGCGGAAGTGCCGCCAGGAGGCGTGGGGGTCGCAGCGGCCGAGGACCCAGGCGTGGACGACGGAGCTGAGGGTGGAGCCGTGGACGGTGCGGTCGAGGTAGTAGTCGACGGTGCGGCGCATCAGTTCGTCCCCGGCGGGGTGGCCGAGCCGGCGCAGCAGGCCGTGGACCTCGCGGGCGGGGAACAGGTACCAGAGCATCAGGACGTCGGCCTGTTTGGAGGCCCGGTACCGGTTGACGGTGTCGCCCTCGGCTTCCAGGATCCGGTCGAGGCGGCGCAGGTCGGGGTAGCGCCGGTGGTAGGTGTCCCAGTCGAGTTCGGCGAGCCGCCGGTAGCCGTCGAACTGGCTGATCACGCCGTCGTGGAAGGGCACGTGCAGGTGGTGGCCGATGTCCTGCCAGTGGTCGGTCTCCGCGGTGTCGAGGGCGAGCCGTTCGGTGAGTTCGTCGCGCCGGCGGGCGGGGAGGGCGTGCAGGGCGTCGCGGGCGCGGGCGAGGACCCAGGAGGCGAGGACGTTGGTGTAGGCGTTGTCGTCGAGTCCGGGGGCGTCGGCCCAGGGGTAGGCGTCGTGGTACTCGTCCGGTCCGAGGACGCCGCGGATCGACCAGTGGCCGCGGGCGGGGTCGTGGGTGGCGGCGGAGGCCCAGTAGCGGGCGATCTCCAGCAGGGTTTCGGCGCCGGCTTCGGCGAGGAAGTCGTGGTCGCCGGTGGCCCGGTAGTACTCCCAGATGTTGTAGGCGACGGCGGAGCCGATGTGGCGTTGCAGATGGGTGTGGTCGGGCAGCCAGTGGCCGGAGCGCGGGTTGAGGTGCACCCGGGGCGACTGTTCGCGGCCGTCGGCGGCGCTCTGCCAGGGGTAGGCGGCGCCGCGGCAGCCCTCGGCGCGGGCGGCGCGGCGGGCGGCGTCGAGGCGGCGGTGGCGGTAGCGCAGGGCGGCGCGGGCGAGTTCGGGGAAGCGCAGGTCGAGCACGCGCAGGACGAACAGTTCGTCCCAGAAGACGTGGCCGCGGTAGGCCTCGCCGTGCAGGCCGCGGGCGGGGACGCCGACGTCGAGGTCGGCGGAGTGCTCGGACCAGGACTGAAGCAGGTGGAACAGGTCGAGGTGCAGCGGGCCGGGGTCGGGGAAGTCGGCGTCGATCCGGCAGCGTCGCCACAACTGCTCCCAGCGCCGGGCGTGTTCGGCCAGCAGCCGGTCGAAGGCGGGTGCTTCGGCGGCGAGTCGGCGGGCGGCGTCGAGCGGGTCGCCGGTGGCGGGGTCGTGCGAGGTGTGGACGGCGACGACCTTGTCGACGGTGACGGGCAGTCCGGGGGCGACGTCGAAGGCCAGCGTCTGCGCGACCTGTCCGGGGCGGGCCTCGCCGTGGAGTGCGACGCAGCCGGGCTGCACCCGGTGGCGGGCGGCGAGGGCGATGCGCCGGCCCGCGCCGGTGGCCACCTCCAGCCACAACTCGCCTTCGGGGCACGCCTCTTGGCGCAGCGGGGTGAGGTGGTGGCTGTCGAGTCCGGCGTACCGGGGGACGCCCGCGTTGGTGACGGCGCCGTCGAGGGCGGAGCGGACGTCGAGCCGGCCGGACCAGTTCTCGGCGGTGAGTTCGGTCTCCAGTGCGGCGAGGTGCGGCCGGGCCTGGCTGGCGAGGCGGCGCTGGACGAGTCGGGTGCGCCGTCCGGCGGCGTCGACGCAGACCGCCCGGCGGGTCAACACGCCCCGGCGCAGGTCGAGTTCGAGTTCCTGTTCGGCGGGCGGGCCGGCGAACCACTCGCCGTCGGCGGGGCGGAAGGTGACGGGCAGCCAGTTGGGGCAGTTCACCAGGTCCTCGTGGGTGAACACCCGTCCGCCGATGACGGAGTCGGTGCGGTCGTAGCAGCCCGCCAGGTAGGTGCCGGGGTAGTGCTCGCCGCCCGCGACGGCTTCGGGCGCGGCGCCGCGGGTGACCAGGTAGCCGTTGCCGACGGCGCACAGGGCTTCGCGCAGGCCTTCCTCGGCGGGCGCGTACCCGGTGCAGCGGAGTGTCCACGGATCGGGCATCGGGCAGCCGGTCCCGGTCGGGTCGGGTTCCACGGCTCACCTCCGTTCGCGCGCCGGGCCCCTTCCTCAGTGTGCCCACCGATCGGGTGACGGGCAGCCCCGTGGCCGGGGGCGGGCGGTGCGGTGAAGCTGGTAGGTGGGGGCACCGGCGATGGGAGCGAGAGCGATGAAGGCGCTGACGTACCACGGGCCCGGCCGCCGCACCTGGGGCGACGTCCCCGATCCGGTGGTCCGGGACCCGGAGGACGCGGTGGTCCGGGTGGACGCCGTGACGATCTGCGGCACGGACCTGCACATTCTCAAGGGCGACGTGCCGG
This sequence comes from Kitasatospora sp. NPDC059795, assembly GCF_042732175.1. NCBI lineage: Bacteria > Bacillati > Actinomycetota > Actinomycetes > Kitasatosporales > Streptomycetaceae > Kitasatospora > Kitasatospora sp. NPDC059795. The sequence continues at coordinate 13,403 of NZ_JBHWID010000011.1, read as the reverse complement.
AGGTCGCCGAGGGCCGGATTCTCGGCCACGAGGCGGTCGGCACGGTCGTCGAGGCGGGCAGCGCGGTGCGCACCGTCGCGGCGGGCGACCGGGTGCTGGTGTCGTGCGTGTCGGCCTGCGGGCGCTGCGCCTACTGCCGGGCGGGCGTGTACGGGCAGTGCCTGGGCGGCGGCGGCTGGATCCTCGGCCACCTGGTCGACGGCACCCAGGCCGAACTGGTGCGGACCCCGTTCGCGGACAACTCGCTGCACAGGCTGCCGGACGCGGTGAGCGACGAGACGGCGCTGATGTTCGCCGACATCCTGCCGACGGCGTACGAGGTGGGGATCCGCAACGGCCGGGTGGGGCCCGGCGACACGGTGGTGATCGTCGGCGCGGGCCCGGTCGGGCTGGCGGCGGTGGCCGCGGCCCGGCTGTACACGCCACGCCGGATCGTCGTGGTCGACCTCGCGGAGAGCCGGCTGGCGGCGGCGAGGGCGGCGGGCGCGGACGAGACGGTGCGGGCCGGCGAGGATGCGGAGGAGGCGGTGCGGGCGCTGAGCCCGGACGGGCTGGGCGTCGACGTGGCGATCGAGGCGGTCGGCATCCCGGACACCTTCGAGCTGTGCACCCGCCTGGTGCGCGCGGGCGGCCGGGTCGCGAACGTCGGCGTGCACGGCAGGCCCGCCGTGCTGCACCTGGAAGACCTGTGGATCCGGAACGTCACCGTCACCACGGGCCTGGTCGACACCAGCTCCACGCCGCTGCTGCTGGGCCTGCTGGAGGCCGGCAAGTTGTCCGTGGACGGGCTGGTCACGCACCGTTTCGGGCTGGACGAGATGCCGGAGGCGTACGACGTCTTCGCCGACTCCGCGGGCAGCGGGGCGCTGAAGGTCGCGCTGTTCCGGACCTGAGAGCCATCGGCTCGGGCGGACCGTCGGCGGACCGTCGGCGGACCTTGCTCGGACCGTCAGCGGACGAGGACGCGTTCGCCGGAGCGCGGCACGACGGCCGTCCAGCCGAGTTCCCGGTCGATCCGGTCGCGCAGGGCCTGGGAGCTGTCCGGTTCGCCGTGCACCAGGTAGGTGGCGGACGGCGCGGGGGCGGGGCGCAGCCAGTCGACGATCTCGGCGGCGTCCGCGTGCGCGGAGAACGCGGGGACGTTGACGACCTCGGCGCGGACGGGCACGTAGCCGCCGTACATCTTCAGCACCCGCGTGCCGTCGACCAGGTCGCGGGCGCGGGTGCCGACGGCGGCGTAGCCGACCACGATCACGGTGTTGCGGGGGTCGGGCAGCAGCCGGTGCAGGTGGTGCACGACGCGTCCGCCGGTGGCCATTCCGGAGGCGGACACCAGGATCGACGGCACGCTGCTGTGCTCCAGTTCGAGCGACTCGGGGAGGGAGCGGACGGCCCGGAACGGTTCGGGGCTGATCGCGGCCTCCCCCCGGGCGAGGACGTCGGGGCGCAGCTCGGGGGCGTGTTCGGCGAAGGCGTCGCGGTAGATCCGCAGGGTGGCGAGCGCCATCGGGCTGTCCACGTACACGGGGGCGCCGGCGGGCAGACGGCCGGCGCGACGGAGTTCGGCGAGCCGGTGCAGCACCACTTCGGTGCGGTCGACGGCGAAGGACGGGATCACGACGGTGCCGCCGCGGGCCAGCGTGCGGTGCAGGGCCTGGGCGAAGTGCTCGCGGGCGGCGGTCTCCTCGTGGGTGCGGTTGCCGTAGGTGGACTCCATCAGCAGCACGTCGGCGCCGGTGAACGGATCGGGCGGGTTGAGCAGGGGGTGGACGGGCCGGCCGAGGTCGCCGCTGGCGGCGAGGGTGCGGCCGTCCTCAAGGGTGAGGTGCGCCCAGGACGACCCGAGGATGTGTCCGGCGGGATGCAGGCGCAGCACCGTCCGGTCGGCGATCTCGATCTCGGAGCGCGGCCGGACGGGGTCGAACAGGCGCAGGGTGCGTTCGACGTCCTCCGCGGTGTACAGCGGCAGGGCGGGGCGGTGCTTGGACCAGCCGTGCCGGTTGGCGTGGTCGGCGTCCTCCTGGAGCAGGTGGGCGCTGTCGCGCAGGATCAGTTCGGCGATCCGGGCCGTGTACGGGGTGGTGAAGATCGGCCCGCGGAAGCCGTCGGCGACCAGGCGCGGCAGGTACCCGCAGTGGTCGAGGTGGGCGTGGGTGAGAACCACGCAGTGCACGTCGGCCGGGTCGAGCGGCAGCGGCCGCCGGTTGCGGCGCCGCAGGTCGGCCAGGCCCTGGAACAGGCCGCAGTCGATCATGATCCGGGCGTGGTCCGTCTCCACCATGAACTTGCTGCCGGTGACGGTGCCGATCCCGCCGAGAAAGGTGAGCAGCCCCGGCCGGGGTGTCGGTGCGGGCTGGTTCTCCATGGCGACCTCCGGGATTCCGCTCCCAGCATCCACCGCCCCACCCCCACCCGCACCGGCCGGCCGGCCGGGCGGGCGGGCGATACGCCCGCCGGCCGGGCGGCGCACCGACGGAGGGGACGGCGACGACGCCCCTACGCACGTCGGCCAGTCAGCTCGGCTGTTGCCGCGTCGACTTGGGCTCGAACTGCCGACATCCGGCATCCCACCGGCTACGACACACCGCGATGGCCGAGCGGCGCGCCCGGCACTCCCGCCTGCACCGGCCGACCGGTTGGGCCGACAACACGTCCCGACCCGCTCATCGGTGCCGGTCCAGCAGGTGGGCCGCTCCCGCTGGGCCGGGGCTCGACCTGTTGGTGCTCGGCCTCCCCCGGGTACGCGGCGGCCTTCCGCCCCTGGACACCGAGCGCCGGTGACCAGGCCCGCCCGCACGGCCGCAGGCAGCCCGCGGCCCCGTCGGCGCATCGCGGTCAGCTGGGCTGGCGGCGTGTCCACTGGGGCTCGAACTGCTGCCACTCGGCGTCCCAGCCTGCGTAGCGGCGGCGGTCGAGCAGGATCGACACGCCCCGCCACGCCAGGATGCTGAGCAGCGGCACGGCGGTGGCGGTGAGCAGGGCGGCCGTCACGGCGACGGCGGCGGCCTCGCCCGCGCCGGCGGGTTGCGGGACGACCTGGCCGTCGTCGTCGAGCCAGATCCGTACGGGGGTGCCGGCGGGTTGGCCCGCGGTGACGACGGCGCTGGCGCGGTGGTCGGCGCCGTCGGTGTTCCAGGCGACGGCGGCACGGGTGGTGGTGACGCCGACGGCGACGGGGACGTCGGCGAGGAGCCGGGCCGTCTGCGGGTGCCGGGTGGCGGCCTCTTCCCGGACGGCCCGGGCCTGATCCTGGTGGACGGCGAGGCCGACGGCGAGCGCGGCGGGGACTCCGCCGATCGCGACCACGAGCAGCAGTCGCGCCGCCCACCACTGCAGGCGGTCGCTGCTCCGCCGCAGGGGGTTCTTCCGTTGCCGCGGGTGCACCTGCATGCCGCCCGCCTCCTCACCGCTCGACCGGGCCTCTCTCCACCCCCAGCCTGTCCCGGACGGCGGCGCAGCGACATGGTCCGGACGGCCCTGTCCGCCCGACGATCGGCCCGGTTCGCCGGGTCCGGTCGTCCTGGCGGCGCGGTCGGAGGACGCTGAAGGAGGGGCTGGAAGGACGGGGCGAACGATGGGTGCGACGGGATCGTCGGGTGTGCGGGACGGCGCGTGGGTGGTGGCCCGCCCCGGGCCGGTGGGCGGCGGGGACGGGCCGCTGGAGTGGGAGCGGCGGCCGCCGCCCGTCCCCGGTGCGAAGGACGTGCTGGTCGAGGTGGAGGCGTGCGGGGTGTGCCGCACCGACCTGCACCTCGCCGAAGGGGATCTGCCGCCGAGGGTGCCGCGGTGCACGCCCGGCCACGAGGTGGTGGGCCGGGTGGCGGCGGTCGGCCCGGACGTCACGGAGTTCGCGGTCGGCGACCGGGCCGGGGTGGCCTGGCTGGCGGGGGTCTGCGGGCACTGCCGGTACTGCCTCGGCGGGCGGGAGAACCTGTGCCCGGCCTCGACGTACACCGGCTGGGACCGGCCCGGCGGCTACGCCGGGTTCGTCACCGCCGACGCCCGCTTCGCCTATCCGCTGCCGGACGGGCCGCCCGCCGAGGAGCTCGCGCCGCTGCTGTGCGCGGGCATCATCGGCCATCGGGCGCTGGCCCGGGCGAACCTCCCGCCGGGCGGCCTGCTCGGCCTCTACGGTTTCGGCGCGTCCGCCCACCTGACCGCGCAGATGGCGCTGGCCCGGGGAGCGCGGCTGGCCGTGTTCACCCGGGGCGCGGCGGCGCGCGACCTGGCGCGGGAGCTCGGCGCGGGCTTCGCGGGTGACTCCTTCGACCCGCCGCCGGAGCCGCTGGACGCGGCGATCCTGTTCGCCCCGGCCGGCGAGCTGGTCCCCGTCGCCCTCGCCGCCCTGGACCGGGGCGGCACCCTCGCCGTCGCCGGGATCCACCTCACCGACATCCCCGCCCTCGACTACCGGCGCCACCTGTTCCAGGAACGCACCCTGCGCAGCGTCACCGCCAACACCCGGGCGGACGGCCGCGACTTCCTCGCCGCCGCCGCCCGCGTCCGCCCGTCGGTCCACCTCACCCGCTACCCGCTGCGCGACGCCCCCACCGCCCTCGCCGACCTCGCGGCGGACCGGGTGACGGGCGTCGCGGTCCTGCTGCCCGACTGGGCGGCTACGGGTGACTCGGGGTCGGGCCGCCGGAGCGAGCGATGACGGGCCGAAGGCCCTCGACAGCGACGTGATCTCCGGCGAACATGGTGGCTGTCCGCGAGTGATGCGGGCGAACAACGTGACAGGGGTGGCGAGTTGGAAGCACGAATCACTGTCGTCGGCGATGACGGTGACGACCTGTCGTCGCTGCACGCGTGGCTGGTCGACGAGGACGGGCTCCGGGGCCGGGCCGGCGTCGAGCGGTGTCCGAGCCGGTGAGCAGCGGAAACGCGGTGATCCTCGAAGCGGGCACACCGTTCGAGAGCCGACTGGCCGACGTCGTCGCCGCATGGGCGGGTCGCGGGAAGTCGGAGGCCTGGCTCGTCACCGGCGCGGCGTTCTTCGCCGTCTACCTCTGGTCCCTCGCCGAGAAGAAGCAGGGCCACGCCCTCAACCCCCTCACCAGCGCCTTCGTCGACGCCTCGCACCAGGGCATCGGCGGCTCCGACGGATGGTCCGACATGCTGTGGGAGCGGGCGCGCTGCGCCTGCCACGGAGAGCGGTGGAAGAAGGAGAACCTCAACGTCTGTCTCAACTGCCTCCGCTACCAGTGCATGTACCTGGACTGGACCTGCGAGGCATGCGGTGGCCGGACGGTCGGCTGAGGTCGGCTGAGGGCTGTCCCGGTTGGCCGAGTGAGACGACAAGGCCCTCGAACGACGCTCCCGGACCCGGCCTGCCCACTGCACGGACCCGGCATCGACCCTGCACCGAGGCAGGTCCACCGACATCGCCACTGGCACGGACTGGTGCCTCACCGTGCCGCCGGTGCCGGCCGGGTGGCGCGGCCCCGGCGGTCAGTCGCCGACGAACCACAGGTAGTGGTGCGGCCCCCGCTGGACGATCTGGCACAACTTGCGTGTCTGGTCGACCCATTCGCCGTCGCAGGCGGGCGGGAGGCGGTCGAGTTCGGCGAGCAGCCGTGGCACCTGACGCTCGTTGAAGACGGCGTCGCCGTACGGGATCAGCGCGCACAGCATCGGGAACTGTGCCGGGTCGAGGTCGGCGAAGGCCGAGGTCCACCGCACCCCGGCCGCTGCCCGGGCCACGATGTCGCCGCTGTCGCCGCGCACCTGCATGTTGATCATCGGGCGAGCGTAGCGGCGGCCGCGCCGTCGCGGCTAGGCGTGGCTCGCCTCGGGTTCCAATGCCGGTGCTGTCGTGGCGGGTTGGCGCATGGTGAGGACGAGGACGGTGAGGGCGGCGAAGAGCGCGGCGGCGGTGAGGCCGGTGACGTGGAGGGCGGCGGTGAAGGCGTCGCGGGCGTGCTGAAGGAGCGTCGCGGCCTGGTCGGCGGGGAGTCGTGGGGCGGTGGCGACCGCGCCGGCCAGGGAGTCGGAGGCGCCGTCCATGCGGTCGCGGTAGACGACGGCGGCGAGGACGCCGAGCAGGGCGAAGCCGAGCGAGCCGCCGAGGTAGTTGCCGGTCTCCGACATGGACGCGGCGGAGCCGGCCCGTTCCGGGGCGACGGAGCCGAGGACGATGCCGGTGCCGAGGGCGAACAGCGGGCCGGTGCCGAGGGCGAGGACGGTGATGCCGGTGATCACGAGCCACAGGGAGCCGTCGACGAGGGCCAGCAGCAGGCCGCCGAGCGCGGAGAGGGCGAGGCCGCCGGCGATCGCGGTGGTCTGCTTCACGCGGCGGGCGAGGGCGGGTGCGGTCATGGTGCCGGCGGCCACGCCGAGGCCCATGGGGGCGAACAGGACGGCCGAGACGGCCGGCGAGTGGTCGAGCACGTTCTGCAGGTACTGGGTGACCAGCAGTCCGGTGCCGGCCATCGCGACACCGGCCAGGACCAGCCCGACCAGCACGGCCGTGAACGGCCGGCTGCGCAGCAGTCGCAGGTCCAACAGCGGTTCCTCGACGCGCAGTTGACGGCGGACGAAGAGCACGCCGAGCACCGCGCCGACGAGCAGCGCGACCGCCGGGACGGTCGACGACCCGCCCGCGACGCCGTCCACGGCCAGCTGCTTGACGCCGTACACCAGCAGCAGCATCGCGGCCAGCGACAGCCCGACGCCGACCGGGTCGAGGCGTCCCGCCCGTTCGCTGCGGAACTCGGGGAGCAGGGCCGGTCCGGCGATCAGCAGCAGCGCCATCGGCGGCACGGCGAGCAGGAACACCGAGCCCCACCAGAAGTGCTGGAGCAGCACCCCGGCCAGCACCGGCCCGAGCGCGCCGCCCGCGAACTGTCCGGTCGCCCAGATCGCGATGGCCCGGCCGCGTTCGCGGTCGTCGCGGAACATGGTGGTGATCAGCGACAGCGTGGACGGGGCGAGGGTCGCGCCGGCGACGCCCAGCAGGGCGCGGGTGACGATCAGCATCAGCGGGTCGACGGCGAACGCGGCCACCACGGACAGCACGGCGAACGCCGCCGCGCCGGTCAGCAGCAGCCGGCGGCGGCCGATCCGGTCGCCGAGGGTGCCCATGGTGATGACCAGGCCGGCCACCATGAGTCCGTAGCTGTCGCTGATCCACAGCTGTTCGACGTTGTCCGCCCCCAGGTCGGCGCTCAGCCGCGGGAGCGCCAGCAGCAGGGCCGTCACGTCCATCGCGACGATGAATGTCGGCAGCATGAGCAGGGCCAGCCCCCACCGTGCCCGGTCGATTCGCATCTCCGAAAGCTCCGTTCCTCTGCGACCCTTCGGGACCGTCTCCCGAGGGTTTCGCCGGGTGGTCGGAGCGGTCGGCCGCTTCTCGACACCTCCGGCCGGGAAGTCCGGGAAATCTCGGAAAGTTTTCCGGCCGGAGGTGTCGAGCGGGCGTCGGCGGCTCCGACCACCGGGACGAGGGGCCCCGGCCGGGGCCTCGGTGAACGAGGAGGAGTGCGTGATGAGGTTCCAGATCGGCCTGCACATCGACCCGGCGGCGATGGACGCCCTGACGGACCGGGAGAAGGCGGAACTCGGCAGCGGGCACGGCCGGTTCATCCAGGAGCTGAAGGACTCCGGGGAGCTGGTCCTGACCCAGGCGCTGGCGGATCCGGCGCAGTCGGTGGTGGTCGCGGTGCGCGACGGGCGGCCGGTGGTGACGGACGGTCCGTTCCTGGCGGCGAAGGAGTTCCTGGGCGGCTGCTACCTGGTGGAGTGCGAGAACCGGGAGCGGGCGATCGAGCTGGCGGCGCGGATCCCCGACGCGGCGATTCCCGGCCTGGGTGTGGAGGTGCGTCAAGTGATCTTCTCCGACGGCGAGTTGAGCGCCTGACAGCTCCACCCGACCGAGGGCCTGGGCGCGTGCGCGCCCAGGCCCTCGGCGCGTTCGCGAGGGGATCCGCCACCCACCCGAACGACGCGCACATGACACGAAATCACGCCCCGGGGCAGGCAGGTCCACATCAACAAAGGGGGCGGTGACTCCACATGCGCCGATCCGGGGGCGCACCTAGCGTGGGGAGAGGACATCGCCGATCCGACGATGACGTCCGTCCTTCCCAAGGAGGCGTATCCGATGCTTGTCGAGACTGTGCCGACCACGGTGACGACGACCGAACTCGGAGTCGTGAAGGCCCTGATGACCGAGGGCGAGTCGACTGTCAGCGGCGCGCCGCTGTACCAGCCCGAGGCCGCCGGCCTGCTGCTGCTCCTCGGTCTGCTCCTGCTCTCCCCGAAGGAGCCCGAGGAGGAGGAGTAGCACCGTTCAGCAGGACCGTTCAGCAGGACCGTTCAGTAGCACCGTTCCCGCATCAGATCCGAGGAAATTCCTAGGAAAGTAGCCCATCCATGCCGTTCGCCGATTCGCCCCAGCGGGAGTTCGCCGCCGCGACCGAGTGGGCGGCAGGCCGCGCCCTCGACGCTCTCACCGGCGCCGAGGGCGCGGTTCTCCTCGCCGCGCCGGAGCCGCAGGCCATGCTCGCCGCCGACCGTGTGCTCGGCCCGGACGTGTTCGCGCCGGGCCTGCTCACCGGCAGTCCGACCCCGCCGGAGACCGCCGCCCGCGTCGCCGAGGCGTTCCTGCTCTTCCCCGCCGACTGGTCCGAGGTGCACGCGTGGCGCGACCTGGCCACCGCCGAACTCCTCGGCCGCGCCGGGCACGACGTGCCGGTGGCCGACCCGCCCCCGCCGCCCGGCCCCGACGAGAGCGGCTGGCAGCGCTGGTCGGTGCTGATGGCGCAGCTCTCCGGCCTGGCCCTGCCGACCCTGGACGGCCCGGTGCAGCAGTTGGCCCGCGAGCACGTGCTCGCGCTGGCCCGGGGCGCGAGCCGTTCGATGCTGCGGCGCGACCACCGCACCGCGACCCGGCTGGCCCGCTGGCTGGCCTGGCTGCAGAGCACCGGCACCCCGCCGCTGCTGGAACTCCGGCCGCTGCTGCGGCATCTCGCGCTGACCGGCGACGGCTCCGCGCGCACCGCCCTCGACCTCGCTGTCGCCGACCGATTGGCCGCCGCATGAACGAGACGCTGTCCGCCGACTGCCACCGGCTCGCCACCCGCTCCTTGGAGTGGCTGCAGAGGACCCACGAGCAGGGCAACGGCCTCCTGCCGCCGGACGACGACATCGACGTCTCCGACCCCAACAACGCGTACAAGCCGATCGGCGAGGCGGCGCTCGCCGCGTCCCTGGTGCTGCGCGAGAAGGCCGTCCTCGGCCCGGCCGAGCGGGACCGTGCGCGCGCGGTGCTCGACTTCGGCTGGCAGCAGTTGCGCCAGGGCGAGCTGCTGTACGAACGGCAGTTCCGGAACATCCTGCTCAGCGACCCGTTGGAGTTGTACGGGCACTTCCACCGTTCCGGCTACCGGCACGCGCCGCTGGACGAACTGCTGGCCGGCCTGGACGGGTTGCGCTCCACGCACGCCCTGGAGGCGATGGCGAACCGGCGGCTGGCCACCGTCAACGCCCGGTACGTGATCGGGCTGGAGAGCCGGCCCGACTGGGACGCCCTCGCGAAGACCACCTGGCTCGGCGAGCGGCCGGAGCCGTGGGCGATCGACTGGATCACCGGCTACAACGTCACGCACGCCGTCTTCCACCTCACCGACTGGGGCGCGGTGCCCGGCCGGCTGCCCGAACCGATGCAGGACTACCTGGCGCTGTGGCTGCCGGTCTGGGTGGACATCTGGCAGGAGACCGGCCAGTGGGACCTGCTCGGCGAGCTGCTGATCGTGGACGCCTGCCTGTCCGAGTCGGTCTGCGATCCGCAGAGTTGGGCGCAGCTCGCGTCCGTCCAGCACGAGGACGGTCTGCTGCCGCGCGACCTGGACCCGGTCGACGAGGATCCGGCGCGGGCCTTCAAGGACAACGAACACACCGCCGTGGTGGGCGTGTTGGCCGGTACCCTGACCCTCGCCCGCGACCGGCGGTGAACCCGCGCCTCGCGGCGCTCGCCGCCACCGTGCCGCCCGACGCGGCCGTCGCGCTCGCCGTCGCCTCCCGCGACGGCGAGCAGTTGCTGTGCCGGGGCCGCACGGACGGCCGCTCCGGCGGGGCCGTGACGCCGGACACCGGTTTCGAGCTGGGCTCGGTGAGCAAGACGTTCACCGCGCTGCTGTTCGCCGAGTCGGTCGCCCGGGGCGAGTCGGGCCTGCGGGACGCCGTCACCGTCGACGGGACGCCGTTCACCCTGCTGCACCTGGCCACCCACACCTCGGGGCTCCCCCGGCTGCCGCCCGGGCTGCGGCGCTCGGCGCTGCCGGTCTGGTTCAGCAACCCGTACGCGGCGTTCCCGGCCGCCGAGTTGGACCGGGCGCTGGCCCGAACTCGCCTGCAGTTCCGCCCCGGTAGCCGGGTGCAGTACTCCAACTTCGGTGTCGGCCTGCTCGGGCGGGTGCTGGCCGAACGGGCCGACTCCACGTACCCGAAGGTGCTGGCCGAGCGGATCACCGGGCCGCTCGGGCTGACCGGCACGGGCTGCGAGCCGGGCGCGGCGGTCGGCCACCGGCGCGGACGCCCGCTGCCGCCGTGGCGGATTCCGGCCCTGCCGGGCGCGGGCGCCGTCCGCTCCACCCCCCGCGACCTGCTGCGTTTCCTCTCCCTGCACCTCGACCCGGCAGCCGCCCCGACCGCCGAGCTGGCGGCCGCGCTGCGCGACGTCCAGCGGCCGCGCCTGGTCAAGCCGCGCTCCGAGGACCGGATCTGCCTGGTGTGGAACCTGCGCCCGACCGCCGACGGCGCGGTGCTCTTCCACTCCGGCGGCACCCGCGGCTTCACCACCTTCGTCGGTTTCTCCCCGGACCGCGGCACGGCCCTGGCCGCCCTCACCAACGCCGGTCCGCGGGTGCACGGCCGGTTCATCCAGACCGCCTACCGGATCTTCCGAGGGCTCTGACAACGGGGAAGGGCCGCCGGCGCGGGGTGCGCCGGCGGCCCTTCGTTCACTGCCGGCGGGTCGGGCGGTGAACAACGGCGAGGTCAACAGCAGTGCGCCTGCGGCGAGCACGCCGACGGCGGCGCGTTTCGGCCTGCCGGGCCGCGAGGCCGCCGCCGTCGCGCATCGGCACGCGCGTGTTCCGCACCGACTCGACCCGCCCGACCGCCTACGGGAGCGCCGGGTGCGCGGATCGGGCCCGGATACTGGCAGCCATGACCCACCGTCACCGGCTCGTCCCCCTCGCCGCGGCCTCGGCCGCGCTGCTGGCGCTCTGCGGCTGCGCGATCGGCAGCACCGGGCCGGTGCTGGCCGGGCAGGCGGCCACCGGCGTCCGGCCGGGCACCCGGCTGTACTTCGTGGACCGGGGCGGCATCCGGCTGGCGCTGCGCGACGACACCCGGCGGGAGGAGCTTCAGGCGGCGCTGGACTCGCTGGTCGCCGGCCCGGATCCGGCCGAGCGGCGCGACGGCCTGTCCACCGAGCTGCCCGCGGGCGGCCGGGTCCGGGCGACCGTCACCCCCGGCGCCGTCACCCTCAGGCTCTCCTGGCCGACGGCCGCGCTCTCCGCCCCGGCGATCCAGCAGCTGGTCTGCACGGCCGAGGACGCCCCGACGGACGGGCCGGCACCGAAGGTGGCCATCGTCGGCAGCGAGGACCCGTCCGCGATCCGGCAGCAGTGCGAGCTGCACCGCACGGGCTGAGGTCACCACACGGGCTGAGGTCACCGCACGGGCCGAGGTCCGGCCGGCGGGAGACGCGCCGGATGAGAAACACAGGCGTCCTTTACCTCCGAAGTTCTGTGTATGGAGGAACCGTCACGCCGGGCGCTCCGGCGGTAAAGAGCGGGCCCAATCTGCCTGCCGCGCATTGCAGTTGACGGAACACCATCACTAGCGTCGGTGATGGCTCAACCGTGCGAATCCCCCGGTGCAGGGGCCCCGGTGCCCCCAGTCCTGCCGCTGCTCCTGCCTGCTCTGCCGCGTGTCCGGCGCATCCGCCGCGAGTTCGGCGCATCCGCCGCGGGCGGCCCCCTCTCCGCAGTGCCCCGACTTCAGGAGGCAGTTCCTTGCGTACCCCCACCGCGCCCACCCTCATCAGTGCCGCCGCGCTCGCGCTCACCGCGTTCACCGGCCTGGCCGCCGCGTCGCCGGCCGACGCCCAGTCCGCGCCCACCACGTACAGCAAGGGCGGGGTCTCCTGGGTGCGGGCGTGCGACACGCTCGCCAAGGGCGACACCATGGGTTGCCACGCGCTGAAGGTCACCAACGCCGTCCAGCACGTCAACGCCCTGGGCGTGACCCCGAACTCCACGCCGTCCGGCTACGGCCCGGCGGACCTGACCGGCGCCTACAACCTGCCGGCCAACGGCGGCGCGGGCGCGACCATAGCGATAGTCGACGCGTACGACGACCCGAACGCGGAGGCCGACATGGCGGTCTACCGCGCGCAGTACGGGCTGCCGGCGTGCACCACCGCGAACGGCTGCTTCAAGAAGGTCAACCAGACCGGCGGCAGCTCGATGCCGAGCGCCAACTCCGGCTGGGCGGGCGAGATTTCGCTCGACCTGGACATGGTCTCGGCGATCGCCCCGAACGCGAAGGTCATCCTGGTGGAGGCCACCAGCGCGACCATGGCCAACCTCGGCAAGTCGGTGAACGAGGCGGTCGCGCTGGGCGCGAAGTACGTGTCCAACAGCTACGGCGGCGGCGAGTCCTCCTCCGACAGCTCGTACGACTCCTCGTACTTCAACCACCCGGGCGTGGCCATCACCGTCTCCTCCGGCGACAGCGCGTACGGCGCCCAGTACCCGGCGGCCTCGAAGTACGTCACCGCGGTCGGCGGCACCTCGCTGAGCCGCAACTCGAGCGCCCGCGGCTGGGGCGAGTCGGTCTGGTACACCAACTCCACCGAGGGCACCGGCTCCGGCTGCTCCGCCTACGACGCCAAGCCGACCTGGCAGAAGGACACCGGCTGCTCCAAGCGCACCGTCGCCGACGTCTCGGCGGTCGCCGACCCGGCCACCGGCGTCGCGGTCTACCAGACCTACGGCGGCAGCGGCTGGGCGGTGTACGGCGGCACCAGCGCCTCGTCGCCGATCATCGCGGGCGTGTACGCGCTGGCCGGGACGCCGTCCTCCGGCTCCTACCCGTCCTCGTTCCCGTACGCGCACACCGGCTCGCTGTACGACGTGACCTCCGGCTACAACGGCAGCTGCTCGCCGAGCTACCTGTGCACCGCCGGCACCGGCTACGACGGCCCGACCGGCCTGGGCACCCCGAACGGCACGGCGGCCTTCACCGGCTGATCGCGCACCGCGCCCGAGGGCGGCGGGGGGGGGGGGGGGGGAAGGTGGCCTTCCAGCGGGGGCCGCGGGGCTTCGGCGCCGGGCGGTCGGGGCACGGCTCGGGACTGTCGCAGCCGGTGGGCCGCCGCCTGTCAGGACACC
>NZ_JBHWID010000010.1:147242-301264 GCF_042732175.1 Kitasatospora sp. NPDC059795 | reverse complement strand
CTCCAACCGATCCAGAGGACCGGCCGGGGATGTCAACATATCTGGCGTTGACTTTTGGCACGCTGTTGAGTTCTCAAGGAACGGACGCTTCCTTCGAGCCGCATTCCTGCGGACCCTCCGGGCATTCGTTTCAATGTTACTGCGTTCTTTCGTGTTTCCAGCTTATCAGAGGTTTTTCGCTCCGATTTTCGCTTCCCGCTGGAGTGGGAATTCCTTCGACTTCGCTTGCAGACCTTATCAAAGGTTTTGCGTTGCTCTGCTTCAGGGTTTTTCGCTGGACTCGGCTCTGCGCCCTTTCGGGCACTCACCTTGTTCCGGCGACTTCGTAGACTCTACGCCGGACCGGACTGTATGTCCAATCGCCCAACCGTTCAAACCTACTGACCCGAAGAGATCAAGTCAATGGTCCCTCGGGGTGATCACCAGGCTACCAGGTTTGAAACGGCACCCGTGACCAGGCACGCCGTGCTCAGGCGGCCGTCGGCTGCAGGTCGGTGCGGTCGGCGGCCTCGACGTCGCCGAGCTCGCCGCGGGCGGCGGCGCGCTTGCCGAGGACGAGGGCGTAGACGAGGAACAGGGCTTCCACGGTGAGGCCGATGCCGACCCGGAGCCAGGTGGGGAGGCCGGAGCCGCTGACGAAGCCTTCGATGATGCCGGTGACCAGGAGGACGACGGTGAGGCCGATGACGGAGCCGATGACGGCGCGGCCTTCCTCGGCGAGGGCCGCGCCGCGGGTGCGGGGGCCGGGGTCGATGACGGTCCAGCCGAGGCGGAGGCTGAGGCCGGCGGCGACGAAGACGGCGGTGAGTTCGAGCAGGCCGTGCGGGATGAGCAGGCCGAGGAAGAGCGGGAGGCGGCCGGCGGAGGCCATCAGTCCGAGGCCGACGGCGAGGTTCAGCATGTTGCTGAACAGGATGAAGACGACCGGGACGCCGAGCAGCACCGCGCATATCAGGCAGTAGGCGGCGACCCAGGCGTTGTTGGTCCACACCTTGGCGGCGAAGTTCGCCGACGGGTGGTCGGTGTAATAGGCCTCGTACTCGCCGCCGGGCTTGGTGAGGTCGTTCAGCTGGTCCGGCGGGACCAGGGCGGCGCGGACCTCCGGGTTGGTGCCGATCCACCAGGCGACCAGGGCGCTGAGGAGGAAGAAGACCAGGCCGATGGTCAGCCACCAGCGGCGGGCGCGGTAGAGCGCGGCGGGGAAGCTGACGGTGAAGTAGCGGGTGGCGTCGCGCCAGGAGGAGCTGCGGGCGCCGGCGACGGCGTTGCGGCCGCGGACGACCAGTCCGGTGAGGCGTCCTTCCAGACCGGGGTGCGGGGCTGCGGCCTGGACCTGGGCGAGGTGGCTGGTGGCGCGCTGGTAGAGGGTGATGAGCTCGTCGGACTCCTCGCCGGTGAGTCGACGGCGGCCGCAGAGCGTCTCCAACCGTTGCCATTCCGCCTGGTGGGCGGCGACGAAGACGTCCAGGTCCATTGCGGCTCTCTCCGGGTGCGCGGTGGGGCAGGACGGCGGGCACTGGTTGGTGTGCGGCCGGGGCGGTGCGGGGCTCAGCATGCCAGAGGCGGAGCGCGGCGTGTCGGGCGATGCCGGATGCGGTGCCCGGGGTTACCGCGCGGGGGTGCTCGGCCGTATGTTTGCCGCTGTTGATCGAGGGTTCGGGTGGCGCGGCGCGGGTCGTCCGGCGTGCCCGGGAGCGGAACGGGTGGGTGGCGTGAGCGAGCTGGTGACCGGTGAGGCGGTCGTCCTGGGGCTGCGGGCGGCGAGGCTGCCGTCGCGCGGCCTGGCCCGGTTGCTGGACGCGTTGGTCTACCTGACGGTGTACTTCATCGGCGGGTTCATGGTGGCCTTCGGGCTGTCGGCGATGGAAGGGGCCGCGGCGGACGCCATCGCGGTCGTGCTGATGGTGTTCTTCACGGTGCTGCTGCCGGTGATGGCGGAGACGCTGTCGAAGGGCCGCTCGGTCGGCAAGGTGGTGCTGGGCCTGCGGGTGGTGCGGACCGACGGCGGGCCGATCCGGTTCCGGCACGCCCTGGTGCGCGGCCTGGTGGGGGTCATCGACTTCGGTCTGCTGGCGATGCCGGCCGTGGTGGTGTCGCTGTTCTCGGCGCAGGGACGCCGGCTGGGCGACATCTTCGCGGGGACGCTGGTGATCCGTGAGCGGGTGCCGCAGAGCCACGGCGTGGTTCCGCCGGTGCCGCCGCACGTGATGCACATGCTGGGTGCCGACCTGGTGGCGCTGGACCTGTCCGCGGTGCCGGACGGCCTGTGGCTGTCGATACGCCAACTGCTGGGCCGCATGCACGAGTTGGATCAGCCGGTGGCGACCGGTCTGGGTGACCGGCTGGCCGCGGACCTGGCCGGACGGACCGGCTGGCCGGTGCCGCAGGGCCTGCCGCCGATGGTGTACCTGGGCGCGGTGACGATGGAGCGCCAGCGCCGCGAGTGGGAGAAGGCGGCCTCGGCGTACGCTGCCGCCGCGGCCTACGCGGCGCCGGCCTACGGGGCTCCGACGGCGTACCGGCCGGCGCCGCCGCAGACGGTTCCCGCGCCGGCCGTCGTGCCGCAGCAGCCGAACGGAAAGCCGGTGCGGGTGCTCGGCATCCCGGAGCAGACGCAGCCCGCAGCACCCGCCGCCCCGCCCGCACAGGTGCCCGCGCAGGCTCCCGCCGACGGCGAAGGCTTCGCCCGCCCCGAGTGACCGCCCGAGTGACCGCCTGAGTGACCGCCCGGGCGAAGGCCTGCGTGACCGCCCGCGCGAACGCCCGTGTCAGCGCCGGGCGTTGGGCGGACTGTCGAGCTCTTCGAGGTCGATGCCGGGGGCGGAGAGCAGCACGTCCCCGGTGAGGTGGACGTCGCGGAGCTCGCCGGTTTCGAGGTCGGTGACCCGGTAGTGCTCGACGGGCAGCGGCCCGCTGTCGGTGGGGTGGTCCTCGACGGTAAGCAGCTGCCAGCTCTGGTCGAGGGTGCGGGGGGCGAGGGCCTGGCCGGTGAAGGAGACCAGGCGGATCCGGGTGCTGCCGCCGGGTTCGAGGTCGAGCAGCCGCGCGGTGGCGATCAGGAACGCGGGCGAGTCGCCGGTGAAGGCGTGCGCCCGGTCCGTCCCTTCGGTGGCTTCGGCGGCGGGGTCGGGGTCGGTGGCGGCCCGGACCCAGTGCACGCCGTCGAGTGCGCCGCCGCGCACCTGCCAGCCGCCGCTGCGGAGTTCGACCCGGATCGGGCGGTGGCGGGCGTCGAGGGTGAGGTCGGTGGTGCCGAGGACGGTGCCGTCGGGCCGGTAGCTCTTGGCGACGTAGCGCCAGCCGGCGGGGCCGGGGGCGCATTGGAAGCGTTCCTCGCCGAGCGGGGTTCCGTCGTGCGGGTCGTGGAGGGAGTAGCGGCCGTTCGGCATGGGGGAAAGCCTACGTGCGGACCTCGCCGGGGGCGGACGGCAGCGGTCGCCACCGACGTCGGAGCGGAGATCGTTTCGGTACTACCATCTGACAGCCGCGTAGGTCGCGGCCGGGTTGAAGTGGGCCGGCCGCACCGGAGTTAGCGGGCGTCGGCGGAGTCGGGCGCTCGGGAGAGCGCCGTCAGGTGGGGGGTCGGAGACATGGCCGGGGATCAGGTGCAGGACGAGGGACGGTCCGCGCCGGTGGCAGGGCCGAAGCCGGTGGCAGAGCCGGCGGGGTCGCCGCTGCTGGCGTGGGGCGCGCGGCGGTTGACGGTGATCGCGGTGAGCGGGCTGGTGGCGGTGGTGGCGACGTCGCTGGGGCTGCGGGGCGGCTCGCACGACAGTCCGATCGTCGGCACGCCCGGGTTCTCGCCGAGTCTGCCCTGGTCGACGGCGCAGCCGGGGCAGTTGCCGCCCGGGCCGCTGAAGACGGTGGCGCCGGTGGACGGCCGGACGGTGTTGACCGCGCCGGCGAAGTTCGGCTGGCTGCCCGAGACGGTCCGGTCCGTGGAGTACCGGTCGATGCCGGACGGGGTCACCGTGCGGGCGCAGACCGACTCGGGGGACGGGTTCGTGATGTTCGACCTGTCGGTGTTCCCGGCCGGGGTGACGCCGGAGCAGCCGCGTCTCCCGTCGGGCGAGTCGGCGGTGCGGCGGGACGCCCCGCAGGTGAACGGGCAGGACGCGTACTGGTTGTCGGTGGACGGCGCCGGGCCGCGGGCCGCGGTGGACAGGCTGCGTTTCCGGGACGCGGAGGGTCGTTGGATGGAGGTCAAGGCCACCGGCCTGAAGGGCGCGGACCGTCAGCAGCTGCCGCTGCAGATGGCGGCGGGTGTGGTGCCGGGCGCGTTCCGGGTGCCGTTGCCGGTGTCGATGTCCGCCCTGCCCCCGGAGACGGAGGTGGCCGGGGTGACTCTCCTGCGGCCGGTGTCCGGCGGGTCGGGGTCCGGCGGGTGGTCGGCCTCGCTGTCCTTCCGGAACAAGGCCTACGGGCTCGCGACGGTCGAGGTGGGTCCGGGCGAGCGGGGGTCCGACCCGAACGGTTCGGCGCCGAGGAGCTCGAACGACGGACTGGCCACGGTGACCACCTCGCAGAAGTGCGCGTCCGGGAACGGGCTGCACTGGTGCGCGCGGCTGATCAAGGTGTCGAGCGGTGACGCCGCCGCCGATCCGGCGGACTGGCTGTCGCTGGTGGTGCCGCACGGCACGGACGAGAGCGGCTGGACCACGGACGTGTTGCCGCAGTCGTGAACGCAACGGCGCCCGGCATCCCCGCAGGGGGTGCCGGGCGCCGTCGTACGGTCGTTCGCCATCCGCCGTGCAACCTTTGCGGGGGCGGGCCGCATCAGGGGGTCGGCGGCGCGGTCGTGCCGTCGTTCCAGTGGGAGGAGGGGCGCCGGAGATGGCGGAGCTGGCGCGGGACGAGGAGTTCACCGCGTTCGTGACCTCCAGGGCGGTCTGGCTGCGGAGGGTCGCGTACCTGTTGTGCGCGGACTGGCATCGTGCGGACGACCTGGTGCAGGAGTCGATCACCAAGCTGTACCTGCACTGGGGCCGGGTGAGCCGGGCGGAGAACCCGGACGGGTATGCCCGGGCGGTGCTGGTGAACGCGTTCCTCGCGGAGCAGCGCACCGCGTGGTGGCGGCGGACCAGGCCGGCCGCGCGGCCGCCGGAGCAGTCGCCGCCGCCGGAGGCGGATCTGGCGGTCTCGCTGGATCTGCGGGAGGCGTTGGCCGCGCTGCCGCCGCGGCAGCGGGCGACCGTGGTGCTGCGCTACTACTGCGACCTGTCGGTCGAGCAGACGGCGGCAGCGATGGGATGTTCCAACGGCAATGTGAAGAGCCAGAGTTCGCGGGCGCTGGAGGCGTTGCGGCGGTCGGCGCTGCTTCGTCCGGCGGGGAGGTCGGAGGCATGAGCGGGGACGGGGAAGAGCTGTCCGTGCGGATGGCGCGGGTCGTGGCGGAGCAGGAGGCTTCGGCGCCGCCGTCGCGGGTGGATCCGGCGCTGGCGGTGCTGCGGGGCCGTCGGCTGCGGCGCAGGCGGACGTGGACGGTGGCGGCGGTGGCCGCGGCGGCGGTGCTGGCGGCCGGGTCGGTGACGGTGCTGACCGGGTACGGGCGCGACGACGGGATCACCACCGCGGCGCCGACGCCGAACCTGTCGGGGCGGCCCGCGCCGGTGAGCGGCCGGACGGTGCTGACGGTGCCGGCCCGGTTCGGCTGGCTGCCGGACACGGTGACGGCGGTGGAGTACCGGTCGAGTTCGACCGGGGTGGAGGTGGTGGGCATGGGGAGCGGCCCGACGTTCTCCCTGACGGCGTTCCCGGTGGGGGTGACGCCGCTGGTGGATCCGCTGCTGGGCCCGGGGAACGGGGTGCGGAAGGACGCGCCGCCGGTGCACGGGCGGGAGGCGTACTGGCTCACGTCGACCGATCCGGGGTTCGCGCGGTCGTTCAACCAGCTCCGGTTCCAGGGGGTGGACGGGCGCTGGTACCAGGTGGACAGCACGGGGCTGTCGGACGCGGACCGGGAGCAGGTGCCGCTGCGGATCGCCGAGGGGGTGCAGGTGGGGGCGTACTCGCCGGCGATGCCGGTCGCGCTGTCGTCGATGCCGCCGGAGGCGGTGGTCACCCGGGCGGTGCTGTACCGCACGGTGGGCGGCGCGGACCTGTGGACGGCCGAGGTGGGCTTCCAGGAGCACGGCAACCTGGAGATCACGGTGTCGGCGACCCCGGACGGCGCCGGTGAGGCCGGGCGGCAGGCGGCGCCGCCGGATGCGGTCTGCGCGTCCGAGAACGGGGTGCGCCGGTGTGTGTCCGAGGTGCGCAGGCAGGGCGCCGGGCCGAGCGATCCGGTGGACTGGCTGGCCCGGGTGGTGACGCGCGGCACGGACGACCGCACCTGGTCGGTGGCCGTGCTGCCGTAGCGGCCCCGAACGCGCCGGTGCCCGGCGCCCCCGTGAACGGGGGTGCCGGGCACCGGCGTTGACGGCTGTCAGTAGCGGTACTGCTCCGCCTTGTACGGGCCCTCGACCGGGACGCCGATGTAGTCGGCCTGCTCCTGGGAGAGGGTGGTGAGCTTGACGCCGAGGGCGTCGAGGTGGAGGCGGGCGACCTTCTCGTCCAGGTGCTTCGGCAGGACGTAGACGCCGACCGGGTACTGCTCGGTCTTGGCGTACAGCTCGATCTGCGCGATGGTCTGGTTCGCGAAGGAGTTGGACATCACGAACGACGGGTGGCCGGTCGCGTTGCCCAGGTTCAGCAGGCGGCCCTCGGACAGGACGATGATGGTGCGGCCGTCCTCCTTGCGCCACTCGTGGACCTGCGGCTTGACCTCGGTCTTCACCACGCCGGGGAGCTGGGCGAGGCCGGCCATGTCGATCTCGTTGTCGAAGTGGCCGATGTTGCCGACGATGGCCTGGTGCTTCATCCGGGCCATGTGGGAGGCCATGATGATGTCCTTGTTGCCGGTCGTGGTGACGAAGATGTCGGCGATCTCGACGACCTCGTCCAGCGTGGTGACCTGGTAGCCGTCCATGGCGGCCTGCAGGGCGCAGATCGGGTCGATCTCGGTGACGATGACGCGCGCGCCCTGGCCGCGCAGCGACTCGGCGCAGCCCTTGCCGACGTCGCCGTAGCCGCAGACGACGGCGACCTTGCCGCCGATCAGGACGTCGGTGGCGCGGTTGATGCCGTCGATGAGCGAGTGGCGGCAGCCGTACTTGTTGTCGAACTTCGACTTGGTGACCGAGTCGTTGACGTTGATGGCCGGGAACAGCAGCTTGCCGTCGCGGTGCATCTCGTACAGGCGGTGGACGCCGGTGGTGGTCTCCTCGGTGACGCCCTTGATGGTGGCGGCGACCTCGGTCCACTTCTGCGGGGTCTCGACCAGGGTGCGGTTGAGCAGCTCCAGGATGATCCGGAACTCGTCGTTGTCGGCGGTGTCGGGGGACGGCGCGGCGCCGGCCTTCTCGAACTCGACGCCCTTGTGGATCAGGAGGGTGGCGTCACCGCCGTCGTCCAGGATCATGTTGGGGGTCTGGCCGTTCGGCCAGGTCAGCGCCTGCTCGGTGCACCACCAGTACTCCTCCAGGGTCTCGCCCTTCCAGGCGAAGACGGGGACGCCCTGCGGGTCCTCGGGGGTGCCGTTCGGGCCGACCGCGATGGCGGCGGCGGCGTGGTCCTGGGTGGAGAAGATGTTGCAGGAGCACCAGCGGACCTCGGCGCCCAGGGCGGTCAGGGTCTCGATCAGCACGGCGGTCTGCACGGTCATGTGCAGCGAGCCGGTGATGCGGGCGCCGGCCAGCGGCTGGGAGGCCGCGTACTCGGCGCGGATCGACATCAGGCCGGGCATCTCGTGCTCGGCGAGCTGGATCTCCTTGCGACCGAACGGAGCCAGGGAGAGGTCGGCGACCTTGTAGTCGCCGGCGGGCTGGGTGGACATGCGAACTCCTCGCTGCATGGGCCTGGTTACGGGTGTGCTGAGCGGCAGAGGGTCGGTGTCGGCCCTCCGCTGCGGCACAATCCGTCGGAGGACCTCTCTCCCTCGACCGGAGCGGGCTCCGATCGACCGCCATCAGCAGCGACGTTTGGCACTGCGGACGAATCTACACCGCCCGGGCGGCGGTCAGTGGGCGTTCGGGCCCGGTCCGCCCGGGGTCGCGTCGGCGTCCGGCCCGGCCAGCGCCTTCTCCTCGGAGTAGATGTCGGGCTCCAGGTAGATCGCGCGGGCGATCGGCACGGCCTTGCGGACCCGGACCTCGGCCCGGTCGATCGCCTCGGCGACCACGGCGGCGCTGTCCTCGGCGTTGACCCCGATCTTCGCGGCGACCAGCAGTTCCTCGGGGCCGACGTGCAGGGTGCGCATGTGGATCACGCCGGTGACGGTGTCGTGGTCGACCAGCGCCTCGCGGATCTTCGCCACCACCTCGGCGTCCGCGGACTCGCCGATCAGCAGCGACTTGGTCTCCAGGGCCAGCACCAGCGCGATGACCACCAGCAGCAGGCCGATGCACAGGGTGCCGATGCCGTCCCAGACCGCGTCGCCGGTGGCGACGGTCAGGCTGACGCCGAGCAGCGCCAGCAGCAGGCCGACCAGCGCGCCGCTGTCCTCCAGCAGCACCACGGGCAGCTCGGGGGCCTTGGCGCGGCGGATGTAGGACGCCCAGCCGTGCTTGCCCTTGGCCTTGGACGCCTCGCGGAACGCGGTGAGGAAGGACCAGCCCTCCAGCAGGATGGCGAACAGCAGCACGCCGACCGGCCAGTACCAGTTCTCCAGCTCGTGCGGGTGGCTGATCTTCTCGTAGCCCTCGTAGATGGCGAACATGCCGCCGAGGCTGAACAGCACGATGGAGACCAGGAACCCGTAAACGTACCGCTCGCGGCCGTACCCGAACGGGTGCTCCTCGGTGGCGGCCCGCTGCGAGCGCTTGCCGCCGACCAGCAGCAGCACCTGGTTGCCCGAGTCGGCCAGCGAGTGCACGCCCTCGGCGAGCATCGAGGACGAGCCGGAGAACGCGAACGCCACGAACTTGCTGACCGCGATGCCGAGGTTCGCGGACAGTGCCGCCACCAGAGCCTTGGTGCCGCCTTCGGTACTCAACCCGGTACTTCCCTCCGCAGCGGGCCCTGACTTTGCCGGGCCTTGGTTGACGAGAGGGGACGATACCGTGTCAGTTCCGGGTGGCCAGGCCCAGGTACACGGCGGCGAAGTCGGTCAGGCCGATCAGTTCGGCCAGCGCCTGCAGCGGGTCCTCCAGGCTGGAGGCGTGCTCGGTGATCCGCACCTCGTGGGCGGCGGCGAGGCGGCGGGCCCGGGCCACCGGCCAGGCCGCTGCCTCCAGTTCGGCGACGCCCGGGGTGTGGCGGAGCATCAGCACCTGGAGCTGCAGCGGCACCGGCTCGTCGACCCGGTCGCGGAAGAAGTCGTCGGGGTCGGCGCCGGCGCCCAGCCGGCCGTTGAACATGCCGCGGTGCGCGGTCAGCGCCTGCGGGAGGCGGGCGGTCAGCGCGGGCAGGCCGGCCCGGTCGGCGAGCGCGGCGGCGAACCGCTCCCCCACGGCCGCGGCCGCGGCGCCGTCGGACCACAGCAGCGGGACGGTCTCGGCGAGTTGGCCGGCCAGCGTCTTGGCCGGGTTGTCGTACGCCTGGGCGTCGGGGCGGCAGCGCACCGCCACCTCGTCGAGGCGGTCGGCGGCGGCCTCCAGCGAGCCGGGGGCGAGCGGGGCCACCCCGACCCGGTCGGCCAGCGTGAGCAGCGGGGCGAGCACCGCCCACAGCGCGGCCGGGTCCTCGGCGGGCAGGTCGGGTTCGGCGTCGGCGCCGTCGGGCTCCACCGCGCTCGGCTCGAACGGCAGCGGCAGGCCGCGGACCTGGAGGGCCGCCTCGGCGAGCTCCGAGCCGTCGGGGGCGATCACCGCGATCGCGCAGCCGCGGGTGTAGGCCTGCTCGGCGAGGTTGATCATCCCGCCTTCGCGGCCGCCCGCGCTGGCCAGCACCACGAGGTCCAACGGGCCTGCCCAGCCGGGCAGTTGCCAGGTCTCTCCGTCGGTGAACGCGGGCCCGGCGGGGCGTGCGTCGGACGGCGGCAGCGGCCACACCTGGCAGTTGGGCACCGCCAGCGCGGCCAGCACGGCCGCCGCGGTCAGCACCCCGCCGTGTCCGGCGACCAGCACGGCGCGCGGACGACCCTCCGGGTTCAGGGAGTTGACGCCGGCCGCGTCGGCGCGGCGCAGCGCGACCCGGATCCGCGCGCCCGCCCCGGCCAGCGCCAGCAGTTCACGTCGGCGGTCGGCGCGCTGCAGGGCGGCCGGGTCGTCCAGCAGGGAGTCGTCGAACATGGCGGCTGGCCTCCAGCGACTGACGGGGCAGGGTCAGGACGGGCGGCGGGCCTCGTCCACCAGCAGGACCGGGATGCCGTCGCGCACCGGGTAGACCAGGCCGCAGCCCTCACCGGTGCAGCGCAGCTCGTGGGTCTCGTCCTGGATCTCCTCGGCGAGCGGCGCGCGGCACTCCGGGCAGACCAGGATCTCCAGCAGGAAGGACGGCAGGCTCATGGTGGTCGGGCTCCGGATCTGTGGGCTGCGGCGGTACGGACGGCCGGTGACACAGCAGTACCCCGGCCGGTGGCAACCCTACCGGCCGGGGCACGGGAAAAGTCAGCGGCTGGCTGACCGGGCGGTCAGGCCCGGACGATGGCCAGGACGCCGTCGCGCAGCTCCGCCATCTTCGCCGGGTCCTTGGCCTCGGCGTTCAGGCGCAGCAGCGGCTCGGTGTTGGAGGCGCGCAGGTTGAACCACCAGTCCGGGCCGGCCACGGTGAGGCCGTCCAGCTCGTCGACGGTGACGCCCTCCTGGCCGGCGTAGGCGGCGCGGACCAGCTCGGTGGCGGCGGCCTGGTCGGCGACGGTGGAGTTGATCTCGCCGGAGGCGGCGTAGCGGTTGTACCGCTCGGTCAGCGCAGACAGCGGCTGCTGCTGCTCGCCGAGGGCGGCCAGCACGTGCAGGGCGGCCAGCATGCCGGTGTCGGCGCGCCAGAAGTCGCGGAAGTAGTAGTGCGCGGAGTGCTCGCCGCCGAAGACGGCGTCGGTGACGGCCATCTCCTGCTTGATGAACGAGTGGCCGACCCGGGTGCGGACCGGGACGCCGCCGAGGTCGCGGACCACCTCGGGGACGGTCCAGGAGGTGATCAGGTTGTGGATGATGGTCGGCTGCGCCTCGCCGGCGGCCTGGGCGCGGGCGATCTCGCGCTCGGCGACCAGGGCGGTGATCGCGGACGGGGAGACCGGGTCGCCGTTCTCGTCGATCACGAAGCAGCGGTCGGCGTCGCCGTCGAAGGCCAGGCCGATGTCGGCGCCGACCTCGCGGACCTTGGCCTGCAGGTCGACCAGGTTGGCCGGGTCCAGCGGGTTGGCCTCGTGGTTGGGGAAGGTGCCGTCCAGCTCGAAGTACATCGGGACGACGTCCAGCGGCAGGCCGGCGAAGACGGTGGGCACGGTGTGGCCGCCCATGCCGTTGCCCGCGTCGACGACGACCTTCAGCGGGCGGATCTCCGCCAGGTCGACCAGCTTGCGCAGGTGCGCGGCGTAGCCGTCCAGGGTCTCCTTGGCGGACAGCGAGCCGGTGGCGGCGTCGGAGGCGGGGACGTGCACCGTGCCGTTCTCGTCCAGCCAGGACTCGACCAGCTCGCGGATGTCGGACAGGCCGGTGTCCTGGCCGACCGGGGCGGCGCCGGCCCGGCACAGCTTGATGCCGTTGTACTGGGCGGGGTTGTGCGAGGCGGTGAACATCGCGCCGGGCAGGTCCAGGCTGCCGCTGGCGAAGTACAGCTGGTCGGTGGAGCACAGGCCGATCTCGACCACGTCGGCGCCGCGGGAGGCGGCGCCCTCGGCGAACGCGCGGGACAGCGAGGGCGAGGACGGGCGCATGTCGTGGCCGACGACGATCGCGTTGCCGCCGACCACCTCGACGAAGGCCGCACCGAAGGCGTACGCCAGCGACTCGTCCCACTGGTCCGGCACCACGCCCCGGACGTCGTACGCCTTCACAAGCTGCTTGAGGTCCCGCACCAGAATGCTCCCGTGTGTGTGCTGCGATGTGCTGCGCGCGCATACCGGACGCACCGTCCGAAGCCGCTGAGGGGCAGCGTACCCGGCCCGGGGAACGGGCCGGTGTCAGCTGTCCGGGGAGCGCAGGACCCGCAGGTGGCCGCGGCGGCCGCCCTCGCCGTCCGGCGGGGGGCTCTGGCGCGGCGGGCGGGCGGCCTCGCGCACCGCGTTGGCCAGCGCCTCCAGGTCGTCGCTGCTGCGCCGCAGCGGGTTGGTCTCGGCGGCCAGCCGGACCACCTCCCAGCCGCGCGGGGCGGTGAGGCGCTCGGCGTGCTCGGCGCACAGGTCGTAGCAGTGCGGTTCGGCGTACGTCGCGAGCGGGCCGAGCACCGCGGTGGAGTCCGCGTAGACGTACGTCAGTGTCGCCACGGCCGGACGGCCGCACGCGGTCCGCGAACAACGACGTACAGAGCTCACGAGGGTGGACGGTACCGCAAGTGGGACCGGGCCGCGAAGACCCGCCCCCGGCTCGCGTGTCCCCGCGCCGTCACGCGGCGTGCTCGGGTGGTCCACTTCCGGGCATCCAGGGACTACGCTCGACCCTGCTATGGAGAGCTCGACACCTTCGTCCCCGCCCGGTCCCGGTCGCCGCAGGCACCGCGACCGGCACGGCCGCGGCCTGCGCGGGCCACTGGCCCCGCCGCAGGTGCCCATCTCGCTGACCAGGTCGGAGCTCTTCGACGACTACGTCCGGGAGTCGATGGAGCGGCTGATGCGGCGCTGGCCGCAGCTGGAGGACGTGGAGTTCGCCGTCCTGGAGGTCCCGCTCCCCGTCAAGGGTGAGCCGGAGCCGGACGGCGTGCCGCTCGGCCGGGTGATTCCCGGCGCGAAGGGGCGGCGCAGCCGGATCCTGGTCTACCGGCGGCCGGTGGAGATCCGCGCCAAGTCGAAGGAGGACCGGGCCGCGCTGGTCCACGAGATCCTGATCGAGCAGGTCGCGGAGCTGCTGGGGCTGTCGCCGGACGCGATCGACCCGCGCTACGGCGAGGAGTAGGCCGGGGGCCGAGCGGCAAGGAGCGGGCCGGGGACCCGAGGGCCCCCGGCCGGTGCGTCACTTGAGCACGACTCCGGGGTCGCCGGCGACGTGCGGCACCTGGACGGTGGCGTGGTCGTCGCGCAGCTGCTGGGTGGTGAAGGTGGGGACGTCCTTGACGCCGATGGAGAGTTGGCGGGCGGCCAGTACCGGGCCGCCGGAGAGGGTCTCCACGGTGATCGCGTAGGGCCCGTTCACCCCGGCCGGGTCGAGGCCGTCCACGCTGACGGTGGTGCCCGCCGCGACGGACACCTCCTTGGTCGCGGGGGTGCCGCCGCTCGCGCCGGCCGAGGAGGTGACCCGGACCTTGGCGTCCGTGTCGGTGGCGGTGAGCATCAGGGCGGTCTGTCCGCCGCGGTTGTCGGCGATCGAGGCCCGGGGTCCGACGGGTGCGCCGCCGGCCAGCCAGGCGGACTCGGTCTTGCCCTTGTTCTCCCGGTCGACCCGCAGCCCGGCGACCACGGGGGCGGCGTGCGCGGGGTCGGACGGGGTGAGCCGGATCGCGCTGGCGCCGTCCCGGGTGTCGGCGGTGAACTGGAAGTCCAGGGTGGCGGTCATCCCGGCCTTGACGTGGATGGACTCCTTGCCGGCGGGCGTGAACCAGCCGTTCTTGCCGGACAGTTGGACCTTCAGGTCGGCGTCGTCCGGGGAGTCGGTGGCCACCACCAGGTGGGCGGTGGTGACGTCGGAGGGGATGCCCGGGACGGTGACGGTCGGGGCCGGGTCGACGGACGGCTCCAGCCAGTCCGCGCCCTTGCTGCCGTCGCGGGCGTGCAGGCCGACGCCGACCCGGCCGCTGCGGGCGACCACGTGCACGGCGAGGTCGGCGACCTGGCCCTTGCTGTACCCGTTGAGCGCGTACGACTGCGAGGTGCCGGGGGCGATCGCGATGCCGGTGGCGAGATCGTTGTCGATCAGGCCCTTGTCGCCGTACAGCCGCAGGTCGACCACGGCGGGCAGGCTGTCGGCGTTGACCAGGGTGACGTAGTCGCTGCGGTCGTTGACGGTGCTGGCGCCGGCGAACCAGAAGCTGGTGCCGGAGGGCGCGCAGCGGACGCCGGACAGCGAGGCGATGCCCTCAGTGCTGGTGGTCTGGGTGACGGTGAAGCCGGGGGCGAGGTTGCCGGTGGCGATCGCGAAGGCGCCGCCCGCGTCGCTGTTGTTGGCCGCGGGCCCGGTGGCCGGGACCCCGGGCTTGGCGAGCGTGATCCGGCTGTCCAGCACCGGCGGGCCGCCCTTGGCGGCGCTGCCCGACGGCTGGCCCGACGCCTGCCCCGAGGGCTGCCCCGAGGGCTGGCCGGACGCCTGCCCGGACGGCTGGCCCGAGGGCTGACCGGACGGGTCGCCGGAGGGCGCGGCGGGGGGCCGGACGGGGTTCTGCGCGGCCAGCACGTTGTCGGGCGTGACGTCGGCGAGCAGGCCGGTGCCCGCGCCGCCGGTGCCGCCCTCGGGGCTGAACAGCGTCAGGTTGGTCGTGCCGACGGCGCCCTGCAGCGGCATCGGGCAGACCAGCGAGGTGCGCTCCACCTGGGTGGTGGTGCGCTGGCCGCCCGCGCCGGCCGTCGGGGAGGCGGGGGCGCGCAGTTCGGCGATGCCGAACACCAGGCCGAGCACGGCGGCTCCGGCCAGCAGCGACTGGCCGGTGCGGCTGCCGCCCTTGACCGCGCTCAGTCCGGGGGCCTTCAGCTTGGGGGCCTTCAGGGTGGGCTTCTTCATCTCGGGTCAGCTCCCCGTTCCGGGCTGCTGCGGGTGGCCGCCGTAGGGGTCGTTGGGGTCGTAGTAGGTGGTGGGCTGCTGCTGTTCGGGCAGCCAGGCCTGCTGCTGCCCGTCCTGCTGCCCGTTCTGCTGCCCGTTCTGCTGCTGCTGGTAGCCGGCGTCGGCCGCGTACGGGTCGGTCCAGCCCTGGGCGGGCGGGGCGTCGTAGCCGTAGCCGGGCTGCTGCTGCTGCTGCGGCTGCCCGTACTGGTCGTACGTCTCGGGCTGGTAGGGCGCGCCGACCGGCTGCTGCTGGGTGTAGTCGTAGCCGTAGCCGTCGGACTGGTAGCCCTGCTGCTGGTACGGGTTCGCCTGGTAGGGGTCGGCCTGGTACGGGTCGGCGAACGGCTCGGGCTCGGCCCGGTAGGCCTCGGCGGGCTCGGGTTCGCCGGCCGACTGCGCCGGGACTCCGGTGGCGTAGACGCCGGGTTCGGCGCCCTGGTCCTCGCCCTCGCCGCGTTCGGCGAGCCGGCGGGCCCGGCGGCTGCCGGGGGCGGGGGCCTGGGCCTGCGCGGCGGCGGCCAGCGCCTGGGCGGCGACGACCTCCTCGGGCAGGTCGTCGTCGTTGTGGTTGCGGCGGCCGGGCAGTGCGAGCACCAGCACGACCACGCCGAGCGCGAGCTGCGCCCAGACCCAGCCGGTGTGCAGAAGGCCGTCGCTGCGGGTGACCTCCAGTCGGCCGCCCTCGGGCGGCAGTTGGAAGCCCTGCGCCCAGCCGTCCAGCGTGACGGCGGTGAGCGGCTTGCCGTCCAGGGTGGCTTCCCAGGCCGGGTCGGCCTGTTCGGCGAGCCGCAGCTGGCGGCCGGCCGGGCCGGCCGGGATCTTGGTCCAGATGTCGTGGTCGCCGGCCGGGACGATCACCGGGACGGTGCCGGGGCTGACGATCTGGGCGCGGCTGCCGGGGACGGCGGAGACCTGCCAGAGGCCGACGCCGTGGTCGAGGCTGAGCCGGATCACGCCCGGGGTGGTGTCGAGGACGTCCCGGACCTTGCCGAGCACCGGGTCCTTGGCCTGGATGTAGCTGACGCCGTAGCCGGCCAGCGTGCGGGCCAGGTCGCCGCCGGAGCCGGCCAGCAGCTTGGCGGTGATCTGCCCGAGCTGCTGGTCGGCGGCCGCGTCCACGGTGCCCTCGGCCTGGCCGGTGGTCAGGCCGGCGCCGCGGACCAGCGCGTAGCGGACGGCGGTGCCGTCGGCGTCGCCGTTGATCGTCAGGGTGCGGGAGCGGTCGGTGGTGTCGCCGGCCTCCGCGATGAACGCCGGGACCTGCGCGGCGGTGTCGCGGCGCAGCGGGCCGTCGGCGCCGACGATCGCCCACCAGGCGGCGGTGCCGACCGGGGCCAGCACGGCGAAGGCCAGCACCAGCGCGGCGACCGGCTGACGCCAGCCGAACGCGATGCCGGAGACGCGGGCATTGGCGCCGTCCGCGCCGATCGCGGCGGCGGCCAGCAGCGCGACGCCGGCCAGCAGGGTGGCCGGGCCGGCCCAGGCGGCGGTGTCGGGTCCGCCGGAGGCGGGGGTGACGACGGTGCCGGCCACGGCGACCGAGAAGAGCAGTCCGGCGGCGGCCGCGCCCCAGGCGGCGAGCACCGCGCGGCGGCGGTCGGCGCGCAGCAGCGCGGCGAGCGCGGACAGCACCACGCCGGCCGACAGCCACACCGGCGGGACGCCGGCGCCGCCGGGGTTGACCAGCACCAGGCCGAGCGGGTCGGCGGCCGGGCCGCTGAAGCCGGGCACGCCGGCCTCCAGCAGCAGCCGGGACGGGTGCGTGAGGACGTCGATCGACCAGGGGGCGAGCACCAGCACGGGCACGCCGAGGATCACCGCGACGCGCAGGCCGAGCAGCCGCACCGCCTGCATGCCGGAGCCGAACGCGCCGCCGCGGAGCACCGCGTGGACCAGCGCGGCCGCGCAGAGCGGCACCGCTATGGCCCAGATCAGCGGGACGAAGGCGGTGCTGACGGTGAGCATCAGCACGGTCATCCAGGCGGAGCGCCAGCCGGGGCGGGCGCCCTTGGCGGCGGTCTCCTTGCGGATGCCGAGACCGGCGGTGATCGCGGCGGCGCGGGCCAGCGGGGGCAGCAGCACGGCGAGCACCGCGGTGCCGATCCGGCCCTGGGCGAGCGCGCCGGTGGCGGCGGGCAGCAGCGCGTAGCTGGCGCTGGCCCAGGCGCGGACCAGCTTGGAGGCGATCAGCGGCCGGGAGACCAGGTAGGCGCCGACCGCGGACAGCGGCACGGAGAGCACCACGAGCAGGGTGATCGCCAGGTCGGCGTGGCCGAACAGCGCCCAGGAGAGGATGGCCAGCACGCCGAGGTAGGGCGGGGCGGTGGCGGTGGAGCCGGTGCCGACGGGGTGCCAGGAGTCGGCGAACATGTTCCACAGGCCGGCCGCGCCGTCGCCGGCGGGCAGCAGCGCGCCGCCCTGCAGGTAGCCGGAGCCGATCAGGTTGCGGCAGGCGACGAGCGAGAACAGCAGCAGGGCGGCGAACAGCACCGGGGCGGGCCGCCGCACCAACTTCTTCAGCAGCGCGAACTGTTCGACCACCAGGTCGTCCGTGTCGTCCTCGCCGGGGCCGGACTCGACGGAGCCGTGCCGGCCGGCGCCCGCTTCGTCGGCGCCGCCGATGCCGAGCGAGCCGACCACGTTCTCCACGGCGAGCCGGACGGTCGCGCCGGGGGCGGGGAACAGGGTGCGGTCGTCCAGCGAGTCGACCGAGCGGGTCTTGCGGCGGCGCGCGCGGGCGGCCATCAGCCGTGGCAGGCGCAGCAGTTCGTGGCCGAGGCCGGCGATCTCGTCGTAGGCCTGCCGGGGGTCCTTGCCGACCAGGTTGACGATCACCCGCAGCAGGGTGCCGATGATCAGCCGGAGCAGGACGTAGGGGAACAGCGCGCCCTTGGAGTTGGCGAGCAGGGTGTAGACGGCGCCGGACTTGTCGACCCGGTGCGGGTGGGCGGGGCCGCAGTCGATGGCGCGGCGTTCGCGGCTGGCGGCCTCGGCATGCCGGAGCACGGCGTCGGGGGCGACCACCACCCGGTGGCCGGCGGCGTTGACCCGCCAGCAGAAGTCGGTGTCGTCGCGCATCAGCGGCAACGCCCGGTCGAATCCGCCGAGTTCCTCGAAGACATCGCGGCGGACCAGCATGCCGGCGGTGGAGACGGCGAGCACCGGGCGGACCTGGTCGTGCTGGCCCTGGTCCTGTTCGCGGCGGTCGAGGCCGGTCCAACGGCGGCCGGAGCGGGCGATGGTGACGCCGACCTCCAGCAACTGCCTGCGGTCGTACCAGGAACGGAGCTTGGGGCCGACCACGGCGGCGGTCGGGGTGGAGTCGGCGACCTGGAGCAGGCGGCGCAGGGCGTCGGTCTGCGGTTCGCAGTCGTCGTGCAGCAGCCAGAGCCACTCGACCGGCTTGGTCTCGCGCGGTCCGCCGCGGCCGAGGTCGTCCTCGGCGCCGAGCGGGTCGCCGAAGTCGTCCCAGCCGCCGGTGACCGGGTCGTAGCCGGACGGGTCGAGGCTGTAGGAGAGGTCTTCGGGGCGCAGCGGCGGGCTGTTGAAGACGGCTTCGCCGACGGCGCGGCCGAAGCCGACCCGGCGGCCGAGGATCTGCGGGCCGCTGTCGGGGAGCCAGTCGCCGAGGGTGTCGGCGAGCAGCTGCGGGGAGTTGTCGGTGGAGCCGGTGTCGACGGCGAGGATGCGCTGCACCTGCCGGTCCTGGCCGAGCAGCCCGGCGAGCGCCTGAGGCAGCCAGCGGGCGCCGTCGTGCGACACGATCACCGCGGTGACCAGGTGACGCGGGTAGGCGGGTGGCCTGGCAGCGGAGAAGCCGCTCTGGTGGCTGTAGACAGTCATCGGGTGCGCGGACCACCGGTTCGGGTTTGACGGCAGATGACGCACCACACTAACGGCTCCGGGTGGTCGGGTTGTCCCGGGTGGTGTGAAGAGAGCGTGCAGCGGGTATCGGCGCTGCCGGCCCGGGTGTTGCGGGAAATGCCAAAGCGCCCCACCGGTTGGTGAGGCGCCGACACGGGTGAGGTCTGCAGGGAGTCAGACCGCGCTCTTCTTCAGACGGCGGCGTTCGCGCTCGGAGAGGCCGCCCCAGATGCCGAACCGCTCGTCGTTGGCGAGGGCGTACTCCAGGCATTCGGCGCGGACCTCGCACGCCAGGCAGACCTTCTTGGCCTCCCGGGTGGATCCGCCCTTTTCGGGGAAGAACGACTCAGGGTCCGTCTGGGCGCACAACGCGCGCTCCTGCCAGCCGAGTTCCTCTTCTTCTTCCTCGATGCCCTCACCGATCAACAGCTCAAAGAGCTCGCTCATTCTGGCGCGCCTCCTCTGCCCCTCTTGGCGTCCCCGTGGTGTTGCCGTTGCCGGTGCGGCGGAACGACACGAGAGAAATTACAGTTGCGTCACTCTGGCCCAGTCAAGCCGAGCTCTGGTATTGGGCCAAGGATTCACTCCCCGGAACCAAGCCACTACGAATAGTG
Organism: Kitasatospora sp. NPDC059795; assembly: GCF_042732175.1. Classification (NCBI taxonomy): domain Bacteria; kingdom Bacillati; phylum Actinomycetota; class Actinomycetes; order Kitasatosporales; family Streptomycetaceae; genus Kitasatospora; species Kitasatospora sp. NPDC059795. Next base: position 281,961 of record NZ_JBHWID010000010.1, on the reverse strand, counting down.
TACATATCCGGACAACCCGGACATCGCGCATGGTTCCTGATCTGCCGTCAGCCCGCCCGATCGCGTCCGGCCGCACGGGTCCGAGGCGATCTCACGCCGTGCCTTCCCCGTGATCTTCCCATCCAAACCCGATTGGGCGTTTATCACCCCATCCGGTGGTTCCACGGCGATGTGACCCGAATGTCCGACCTGGCTCCTTGACACTGGAGGGTCGGTTGCGGTCTGCTTTCCTCTATGTCCGAGTCCCCGGCCCTCTTCGCCGACCAGCGCCGCCGCGCGCTCCTCGGTGCTGCCGCGGACTCCTCGTGTTGTTGCCGCTGTCTCCGCTGTATCTAGGCGCACGCGTCCCACCGCGCGCCGCCCCCGGAACAGAGGCCGACCGCGCGACAGTCCCCCCTGAACGCTCTCGCGGATCCGGCTGATCCCTGCTCGCAGCCGAATACCCGAGGACGTCACACCGTGCGAATGCCCCGCTTCCGCAAGCGCAACCGCGACCGCAAGCGCCCGCCCCTCTCCGTCGCCGCCCCGCGCTGGACGGACGGTCTGAGCGACGTGTCCATCGCGGGCGACCCGACGGCCTTCCCGCACCTGGCCCGCACCGACCTGCCCGCGCACCCCACCACCGTCGCCGGCTACGCCCGGCTGGTCCGGGAGATCGCCGCCGACCGCGCCCGCTGGGAGCCGCTGGTCCGCTACGACGCGCTGACCCGCTGGTACGCCCGGCTGGAGACCGGCCCCGGCTACGAGGTGTGGCTGCTCAGCTGGCTGCCCGGCCAGTCCAGCGGCTTCCACGACCACGGCCCCTCCACCGGCGTGATGACCGTCCTTCAGGGCGAACTCACCGAACGCGCGTTGACGGCCGGCGGCGAGGGTTCGCGCACCCTGGCCCCGGGCGGGCTGCGGGTGTTCGCCACCGGCCACCTGCACGAGATGGTCAACGCCGCGCTGGAGCCCGCGGTCTCCGTCCACCTGTACACGCCCGGCCTGGTCGAGATGAACCAGTACCCGGCCGCCGTCCGGGAGCAGCGTCACCGGGTGCACTGAGCCGCTGGCAGGATGTTGGCCATGCGAATCACTGCACTGGCGGGCGGGATCGGCGGGGCCAGGTTCCTGCGCGGCCTGAAGGCGGCGGTCTCGCCGTCGGACGAGATCACCGTGATCGGGAACACCGGCGACGACATCCATCTGTACGGGCTGAAGGTCTGCCCCGACCTGGACACCGTGATGTACACCCTCGGCGGCGGCATCAACGAGGAACAGGGCTGGGGGCGCCGCGAGGAGACCTGGTCGATCAAGGAGGAGATGAAGGCCTACGGCGTCGGCCCCGAGTGGTTCGGGCTCGGCGACCGGGACTTCGCCACCCACATCGTCCGCACTCAGATGCTCGCCGCGGGCTACCCGCTGTCCGCCGTCACCGAGGCGCTGTGCGACAGGTGGAAGCCGGGCGTGCGACTGCTGCCGATGAGCGACGACCGGATCGAGACGCACGTCCGGATCAGCGACGCGGACGGGCCGCGGGTGGTGCACTTCCAGGAGTACTGGGTGCGGCTGCACGCCGCCGTCGACGCCGAGGCGATCGTTCCGGTCGGCGCGGACACCGCGAAGCCCGCGCCCGGTGTGCTGGAGGCCATCGCCGACGCCGACCTGGTGCTGCTGCCGCCGTCCAACCCGATCGTGTCGATCGGCACCGTCCTCGCCGTCCCGGGCATCCGGGAGGCGGTGGCCCGCGCGAGCGCCCCCGTGGTGGGCCTCTCCCCCATCGTCGGCGGCGCGCCGGTGCGCGGCATGGCCGACAAGGTGCTCGCCGCCGTCGGCGTGGAGACCTCGGCCGCGGCCGTCGCCAAGCACTACGGTTCGCGCGGCAACGGCGGGCTGCTGGACGGCTGGCTGGTGGACAGCGCGGACGCCGGCGCGGTCGCCGAGGTGGAGGCCGCCGGGATCGCCTGCCGGGCCGTGCCGCTGATGATGACCGACGTCGACGCCACCGCCGCGATGGCCCGCGCCGCCCTGGAGCTGGCCGCCCAGGTCGCCGAGGCCGCCAAGTGACCGCCGACGAACTGCGGGTGCTGCCCGTCACCGGGCTGCCGGAGGTCCGCGAGGGCGACGACCTCGCCGAACTGATCCACAAGGCGGGCGAGTTCGCGGACGGCGACATCGTGGTGATCACCTCCAAGGTGGTCTCCAAGGCCGAGGGGCGGCTGCTGCACGCGGACGACCGGGAAGCCGCGATCGACGCCGAGACCGTCCGGCTGGTCGCCCGGCGCGGGCCGATCCGGGTCGTCGAGAACCGCAACGGCCTGGTGATGGCCGCCGCCGGTGTCGACGCGTCCAACACCGCCGCCGGCACGATCCTGCTGCTGCCGGTCGACCCGGACGAGTCGGCCCGCCGCATCCGCGCCCGGCTCCAGCAGCTCACCGGCCGTCGGCTCGCCGTCCTCGTCACCGACACCTTCGGGCGGCCCTGGCGCAACGGCCTCACCGACGTCGCCATCGGGGCGGCCGGGATCCCCGCGATGGAGGACCACCGCGGGCGGACCGACAGCCACGGCAACGAGCTGTTCCAGACGGTCACCGCCACCGTCGACGAACTCGCCGCGGCGGCCGACCTGGTGAAGGGCAAGACCAGCGGCACGCCGGTGGCCGTCGTGCGCGGCCTGTCGCACCTCGTCACCGCGGAGGACGGGGACGGGGCCCGGCCGATCGTCCGTCCCTCGGTGGACGACATGTTCCGGCTGGGGACGTCGGAGGCCGTTCGGGAGGCCGTCACGCTGCGGCGCACCGTCCGGGCGTTCACCTCCGAGCCGGTCGACGGCGGCGCGGTCCGGCGTGCCGTGGCGGCTGCCCTCACCGCGCCCGCGCCGCACCACACCACTCCGTGGCGGTTCGTGCTGCTCGAATCGGCGGAGAGCCGGGAGCGGCTGCTGGACGCGATGCTCGGCGCGTGGGAACGGGATCTGCGGGAGCTCGACGGCTGGTCCGAGGAGCGCATCGCGCGGCGCACGGCCCGGGGTCAAGTGCTGCGGGACGCGCCGTACTTGGTGGTTCCCTGCCTGGTGACGGACGGCGCCCACAGCTACCCGGACGCGCGGCGGGCGGGGGCGGAGCGGGAGATGTTCACGGTCGCGATGGGGGCCGCGGTGCAGAACCTGCTGGTCACCCTCAACGGCGAGGGGTACGGGTCGGCGTGGGTGTCGTCCACGATGTTCTGCCGGGACACCGTCCGGGACGTCCTGGACCTGCCCGCGGAGTGGGACCCCATGGGCGCCATTGCGGTGGGCCGGCCGGCGGAGGCCCCGAAGGAGCGTCGGCCCCGGGTGGCGGACGACTTCCTGCGGGTCAGGTAGGGCCGCCCTCCGGAGCCCGTCACCGTCTGCGGTGATCGTTCGGGGTCAGTCGCGGGCCGTACTTCGGGGGGCGGGCTCCGGTGAGGGGGAGGATGCGGCAGAGGCGGTAGCGGTGGGGGCGGTAGGGCTCCAGGAGGGTGAGCATCTGGGCGTCGTCGCTGCGGGGGCGGCCGGCGAGGGCCCAGCCGACGATGTCGGGGAGGTGGAAGTCGCCGACGGAGACGGCGTCCGCGTCGCCGTTGCTGCGTTGCAGGGTCTCGGCGGCGGTCCAGAGTCCGATGCCGGGGACGGCGGTGAGGCGGGCGAAGGCGTCGGCGGAGGGCATGGCGGAGACGGCTTCGAGCTTCGCGGCGAGGCGGACGGCGCGTTGGACGGTGGCGGAGCGTTTGGGGTCGACGCCGGCGCGGTGCCAGGCCCAGCTGGGGACGAGGGACCAGTCGCGGGCGGAGGGGGCGACCCGCATGCCGAGGTCGGCGGCGGGGCCGGGGGCGGGGGCGCCGTGGTCGCGGAGCAGGGTGCGCCAGGCGCGGTAGGCCTCGCCGGTGGTGACCTTCTGTTCCAGGATCGCCGGGACGAGGGATTCCAGGACGAGGCCGGTGCGGGTCAACCGGAGTCCGGGGCAGGCGCGTTGGGCGTCGCGGAGCGGGCCGGGCGGGAGGACGAGGCCGGCGGGGTCGTCCTCGGCGCCGAGCAGGGCGGGGAGTTGCTGGAGCAGCCAGTCCGCGCCGGGGCCCCACGCGGTGGCGGTGATCTCGTCGTGGTGGGGGCGGATGCGCAGGGTGCCGGGGCCGTCGGGGGTGCGGGAGGCGCGCCAGACGGTGCCGTCGGGGTCGCGGCGGAAGGCGGGGTCGCCGGTGCCGCGTTGCAGCGGGTAGAGGGTGCGGCCGAGGTCGAGGGGGTACCCGGGCCGCCACTGTCGGGTCCGGTCCGGCATCGGGGTTCCTCGGGGTGTGCGGGTGGCGGGGGCGTCTGCGAGGGTAACGCGGCGCGGCGGGTGGACGGGCGGGCACCCTCCCGTCCGGGCGTACACAGGACGTAGGCTGGGGCGCACCATGACTGCGCCTTTCGCTGCCGACGCCCGCACCCCCGCCGAGCTGCTGCAGGCCTACCTGCGCGCCGGGGCCGGTGCCGATCCGTCCCGCCCTCTGGTGACCTTCTACGACGACTCGACCGGGGAACGGGTGGAGTTGTCGGCGAAGACCTTCGACAACTGGGTGGCGAAGACGGCCAACCTGTTGCAGGACGAGCTGAACGCCTCGCCGGACGACCGGGCGGCGCTGCTGCTGCCGGCGCACTGGCAGAGTGCGGTGTGGCTGCTGGCGTGCTGGTCGGTGGGCGTGGTCCCGGTGCCGGGCGGCGAGCCGAAGGACGCGGACCTGGTGGTGTCGGGTCCGGACGGTCTGGCGGCGGCGCAGGAGTGCCCCGGCGAGCGGGTGGCGCTGGCGCTGCGCCCGCTGGGCGGCCGGTTCCCGCAGCGGCCGGACGGGTTCCTGGACTACGCGGCGGAGGTGCCGAGCCAGGGCGACCGGTTCGCCCCGTACTCGCCGGTGGATCCGCAGGCGGTGGCGCTGGAGACGTCGGTGGACGGGCTGGCGCTGAAGCTGACGGGCGAGCAGGCGGTGGCACTGGCCCGGGAGGGCGTGGCGCGGCTGGGTCTGGACAGCGGGAGCCGCGTTCTGTCGACGCTGTCGTTCGACGACTGGGCGGGCCTGGAGGCGGGTCTGCTGGCGCCGCTGGCGGCCGGGGCGTCGGTCGTACTGTGCCGCAACTCCGGCGAGTTGACGGATCGTCAATGGCAGCAGCGGATCGAATCCGAACGGGTGACTCTGCGGCTCGGCTGAGCAAGCAGGCCGCTACGGCGTGCGCCACCGTCCCGGTGGGGCGCGCCGTTGTCGTTTCCCGCCGCTCCGGCGGGTGACGGCGGCTCCGAGCCGGGCGGATCGCCGGGCGGGCTCGTCTAGGGTGGCCCGGATGAACAGCGGACACCGCTCGGACCACTCGGGGCAGTCGGACGTCGACCCCGCCGATCAGTGGGTGCTCGACCCGGCGACCGGCGAGTTCCGGCTCGACCTGGACGCGGGCCGCCGCCCCCGGGCGGCGCGGGCCAGGCCGTCCGTCCGGGCGGGCGCCAGGGCGGTGGTGGGCGGCCGGTCGGCGCGGCGGCGCGGCCGGGTGGTGCGCGGGCGGCGGGTGCTGGCCTGGGTGGCGGGCGCGCTGGGGCTGCTGCTGGTGGCGGGCTGCGGCGGCGCGTTCTACGTGTACCGGCACCTGAACCGGAACATCTCCTCGGTGAAGGTGCAGGTCGGCGACGAGTCGGAGCGCCCGCAGGCAACCGACGCGCTGAACCTGCTGGTGATCGGCACCGACAGCCGGGTCGGCCTGGGCCGGGCGTACGGCGACGAGGGGTCCGCCGGGCACGCGGACACCACGCTGCTGTTCCACGTCGCCAAGGACCGCAGCAATGCGACGGTGCTGTCGATCCCGCGCGACCTGATGGTGGCCGTCCCGGAGTGCCGGACCGGTGGGAAGCGGATCCCGGGCGAGCCGCGGGCGATGTTCAACACCAGCCTGGGGCAGGCCGGTCGGGACCCGGGGTGCACCTGGAAGACCGTGGAGAAGCTGACCGGCGTCCGGATCGACCACTTCATGATGGTCAACTTCGAGGCGGTGAAGTCGCTCTCCACGGCGGTCGGCGGTGTCGAGGTGTGCGCGGCCACCGCCATCGACGACCCGTACTCGCACCTGCGGATGAGCGCCGGGCGGCACGTGGTGCAGGGCGAGGAGGCGCTGGCGTTCGTCCGGACCAGGCACGCGGTGGGCCTGGGGGGCGATCTGACGCGCATTCCGCTTCAGCAGCAGTTCATCAGCTCGATGATCCGCAAGATGAAGAGCAGCGACACGCTGACCAGCCCGGGCAAGCTGTGGGACCTGGCGGACGCCGCCACCAAGGCGCTGACCGTGGACAGCGCCATCAACGACGTCGGCCGGCTGAAGGACCTGGCGCTCGACGTCTCCCGGGTGAACGCCCGGAACATCACCTTCACCACGGTGCCGGTGCTCGACGACCCGACGGACAACAACCGGCTGGTCCTCAAGCCCGGGGACGCCCAGCAGCTGTTCGCGATGATCGCCGCGGACCGCTCGCTGACCGAGGTCGCCCAGCAGCCGTCGGCGACGCCCTCGCCGTCGCCGTCCGACAGTGCCCCGGAGCCGCCGGCGGACGCGGACACGGTGCGGGTGACGGTCCGCAACGGCACCGGGACGCCCGGGCAGGCCGGGAAGGCGGTCTCGGTGCTGCGGGCGAGGGGCTTCGCACTGTCCGCCGCCGGCGCCAACACGGAGGTCCACCAGGCCAGTTCGGTGTTCTACCCGGCGGGTCGGGAGGATCGGGCGCAGGCGGTGGCCGCGACGCTCGGCCTGCCCGCGACGGCGGTCCGGGCGGGCGGCCGGCCGGGCGGCGTGTCGGTGGTGCTGGGCGCCGACTACGTCGGGGCGGGCGGGCCGTCGGCGGCGCCGACCGAGGCCCCGAAGGACCTCCAGCGAGTCCGGGCGGACGACACCAACGTGTGCGCGTCGAAGGCCAAGTAGCCTGCTCAGGCCGGGAGTTCGGCGTCCGGGACGAGAGTGTCGGGGGCGGTCTCGGTGTACTGCTCGCCGGTGCGCGGGCAGCGCCAACGGCCGTCGCCCGCGGGTTCCAGCGGTTCGCCGGCCCGGCCGACCCACTTGACCCGGCGGGCCGGCACGCCGACCACCAGCGCGAAGTCGGGGACGTCCCGGTGCACCACCGCGCCGGCCGCGACCAGCGCCCACCGGCCGACGGTGACGCCGGCCACCAGCACGGCCCGGCCGCCGATCGAGCAGCCCTGCCGGAGGGTGACGCCGCGGGCGTGCCAGTCGTCGCCGCGCTTGAGCCGGCCGTCGGGGTCGACGGAGCGCGGGTACAGGTCGTTGGTGAGCACGGCGGCGGGGCCGACGAAGACGCCGTCCTCCAGCACCGCGGGCTCGTACACCAGGGCGTGGTTCTGGAGTTTGACCCGGTCGCCGAGCTTCACGCCGGGGCCGACGTACGCGCCGCGGCCGATGATGCACTCGGCACCGATCTCGGCGTGCTCGCGGACCTGGGCGAGGTGCCAGACGGTGCTGCCCGGGCCGACGGCGGCGCGCGGGTCGACGTCGGCGGTGGCCTCGATCCTGGGGTCGCTGCTCGTCATGGCGCGACCCTAGCGCGGGCGGACGGCCCCCGTCCGGCGTTCCCGGGGGCCGTCCTGGACGGTGCGTCAGACGCCGGTGGCGGCGGCCGGGTCGATCGGTGCGGGCGGGGTGGAGGCGATCACCTTGCGGGCCAGCTTGCGCGGCGAGGTGAGGAAGCCGAAGCCCCAGCTGAGGTGCATGGTGGCGAGCGCCAGCGGAACCTGCACCCGGGCCTTGGCGGACAGGCCGCGGCCCTCCGCCAGGCCGCCCGCGACGATCGCCGCGAAGTAGCCGCCGGGCAGCACCAGGAACACCGGGTGCAGCGCGGCGCCGAGCACCAGGCCGACGACCACGCCGAGCAGGGCGGCCGGCGGGGCCAGGTAGCGCAGGTTGACCGAGCCGCGGTGGTAGCGGGTGACGACCCGGCGCCAGCGGCCGTAGTCCTTGTACTGCTTGGCGAGGGCGCGCACGCTCGGCCGGGGCCGGTAGGTGACCTTCAGCTGCGGGGTGAACCAGACCAGCCCGCCGGCCTGCCGGATCCGGTAGTTCAGCTCCCAGTCCTGGGCGCGGATGAACTCCTCGTTGTAGCCGCCCTGCTGCTCCAGCACCTCGCGCCGGAACACCCCGAGGTAGACGGTGTCGGCGGCGCCGGCCAGGCCGCCGGTGTGGAAGGCCGCGTTGCCCACGCCTATCTTCGAGGTCATCGCGGTGGCGACGGCCCGCTCCCACTCGGTCTCGCCCTCGGCGTGCATGATGCCGCCGACGTTGGCGGCGTCCATCTCGTCGAGCAGCCGGACGGCGGTGGCGATGTAACCGGGCGTCAGCAGCCCGTGGCCGTCCACCCGGACCACCACGGGGTACCGGCTGGCGCGGATCGCGGCGTTCAGGCCCGCGGGGGTGCGGCCGGTCGGGTTGGGGACGGTGCGCACCCGGGGGTCCTCGGCGACCAGGGCGGCGGCGATCTCGTCGGTCCGGTCGGTGGACGGGCCGAGTGCGATCACCACCTCCAGTTCGCCGCCGTACTCCTGTTCCAGGATCCGGTGGACGGCGGTGCGCAGGTGACGTTCCTCGTCGAGCACCGGCATGATCACGGAGACCGCCGGCAGCTCCTCAGCAGCCTTGATGTTCATCGTGCCCGAGCGTACCGGCGCGGACCGGCCGGTGTCGGGCGGGGTGGGCCCCGGTCCGGCGCGCCGCCCGGGTGCGGCGGGGCACAGCGCCTAGCATCCGAAGAATGCCTGCTCAGCGACAGTCCGAACGTCTGCCCGGACCGATGCCGCCGCGCCGGCGGCGTTGGGGGCTGTGGGCGGCGGGCGCGCTCTCCTTCTCGGTGCTGGCCAGTTCGTGCGCGGGTTGGGCGGTGCTGAACGGCGTCGGCTCCTCGCTGGGGCGGGTGGACGCGATCGGCGGCGGCCCGGACCGGCCCGCGGACGACGGGGCGTCGACCTTCCTGGTGGTCGGCACCGACGACCGGGCGGGCATCCCGGAGGCCACCCTGAAGGACCTGCTGCACGCGGGCGGCGAGCCCTGCCACTGCACCGACACCATGATGATCGTCCAGCTGTCGGCGGACCACGGCCGGGCCACCGTGGTCTCGGTGCCGCGCGACTCGTACGTCGACATCCCCGCGCACCAGGACCGGGTGTCCGGCAAGCAGGTCGCCGCCTCCAAGGGCAAGATCAACGCCGCGTACGGGATGGGCGGGGCGCCGCTGGCGGTGCGCACCGTGGAGCAGAGCACCGGGCTGCGGATCGACCACTACATCGAGGTGAACTTCCTCGGCTTCGTCTCCACCGTGGACGCCCTCGGCGGCGTCCAGGTGTGCACGCCCAAGCCGTTGAAGGACGAGTACTCGGGTCTCGACCTGCCGGCCGGCACCAGCCGGCTGGACGGCGCGGGGGCGCTGCGCTACGTCCGGGCCCGGCACGTGGACGGCTCCTCGGACCTGGGGCGGATGCACCGCCAGCAGAAGTTCCTGGCGCAGCTGCTGCACCAGGCGTCCTCCGGCGGCACCCTGCTCAACCCGGCGAAGCTGACCTCGGTGATGGACACCGTGCTGCGGTCGGTGAAGGTGGACAAGGGCCTCGGCAATGCCGAACTGCTGGATTTCGCGAGCCGGTTGAAGGACCTGTCGGCGTCGAACGCGGACTTCGCGACGGTGCCGCTGTCCTCGGTGGACCACCCGGTGCCGGGCTGGGGCTCCACCGTGCTGTGGGACGAGAAGGGCGCGAAGGCGCTGTTCGACGCCGTCCGGGCCGGGCGGTCGCTGACCGGTCCGACCCCGGCGGCCTCCTCGCCGGCGCCCGCGCCCGCTGCCGGAACGGTTCCTCCGGACCAGGTGCGGGTGCAGGTGCTGAACGGCGCGGGCGTGCAGGGCCTGGGCAACCGGGTGGACGAGGACCTGCGCAAGGCCGGGTTCGCCACCACCGGCACCCCGTCCAACGCGCCCGGCAACGGCCCGGCCGCGACCCGCACGGTGATCCGCTACGACCCGCGCTGGGACGAGTCGGTGAAGGTGCTGGCCGCCGCGCTGCCGGACGCCGAACTGGTCCGGGTCCCGCACCAGGGCCCGACCTTCCAGGTGGTGGTCGGCAGCGACTACCGCGGCCCGTCCGGCCCCGCCGTGCCCGAGCCGGAGACCGCGGAGAACGGCCCGGTGGCCGGGGCGGAGAGCGGCAACGAGATCAGCTGCCCGGCCTGACGGCGGTCAGGGCAGCAGGTACTGGCCCACCGCCCACACCAAGTACCCGGCCAGCGCGAGGCGGTTGACCAGCAGCGCCGGGCCGGCCGGGTTCCCGGGCAGCACGGTGAGCGGGCGGCGCTCCGGGCGGCGGGCGAGCACGGAGACCGTGCGGGCGAGCTGCTGCGGGTCGTACGGGCCGCCGAAGTGGCGGTGCAGCATCCGGGCCGGGAAGGCCGCGAAGCCGAAGTCCACGCCGCGGCTGCCGCGCAGGGTGAACCGGCCCCGGTGCACCGCCGCCGCCTTCACCTGCGGCCAGTCCAGCCGGCGCCGCAGCAGCCCGCCGCTGTAGGCGACGCCGTCGCGGTCCACCTCCAGGTGCCAGGCGAAGGTGTTGACGAGGCCGATCAGCGTCGCCCCGCCCAGGAACAGCGGGCGGACCAGGCCGCCGAGCACGCCGCCCTCGGGGGTCCAGCTCATCGCGAGGCCGATCAGCACGGCCGCGAGCGGGCCCACGGCGCAGCGCAGCGCGACGGGCAGGCCGAACGCCCGGGCCTCCTCCGGGTGCGGGTCGGGGTGGTCGGCGAGGTCCTGTTCCAGGTCGCGGACGGCGGCGGCCTGCACCAGCACGCCGTCCGGGGCCGCGCCGCGGCCACGGCGCAGCCGGGGCGGGACGGCCCGGGCGGCGGTCGGCCAGGCCATCCACAGGTGCGGCTCGTCCGGGGAGCGGAGCACCAGGAGCTGACGGCGGCCGCCGTCGGGGCCCTGGTAGAGCAGCGCCTCGACGGGGTCGGTGGCCTCGGTCGGCCCGTCCTCCTCCTCGTCGTCGTCCTCGTCGGTCTCCAGGGCGGTGATGGGCAGCCACTCGGCCGGGCCGTCCTCGTCGGCGGGCGCGTAGAAGGCGTCGAGGTCGGCCCCGCGCAGCCGCCACAGGCCGGGCTCGCGGTCGCCGCCGTCGGCGGGCAGCACCGTCAGGTCGCCGTTCAGGTCCCACCGGACCCTGATCCGCAGGGCGGGGCCGTCCGCGGTGGGGCGGCGTTCGCGGGCGGTGCGGTGCGCGGACAGGGCCAGCAGGGCGGCGCAGGTGCCGGCCGCGCCGACGCCGAGCCACCACGAGGTGGAGTCCTGCCGTTCGTCGGCGGCCCTGGTCCAGCCGGTGCCGTCGGCCAGCAGCGGGATGTCCTCGCCGACCGTGCGCTCGCCGCCCACCTCCGCGGTGAGGTCCTCGACGCCGTGCAGTTGCCGGTAGGCGACGGTGGCGCCGTCGCCGTCCGGGTGGACGCTGCGCACGGTGGCCCGCACCTGGTCGGCGCCGGCCGCCCGGCGGAGGTCCTCCTCGGTCCGTGACACGCCGACGGCCAGCAGCACCACCGCGCCCACCGCGAGCAGGGCGGCCAGGACCTGGCGGATCCGGGGCGCGACCGGCGGGCCGAACGGGGAGTCGCCGCCCGCCAGCGTCCACGGGTAGGGCACGGACGGGCCCATCAGCGTGGCCAGTTGGGCGCGGGCGCGACGGCGGCCGGCCGCCACCCGGTACAGCGCGCCGGCCAGCGCGAGGTGCGCGGCGCAGGCGACGGTGGGCAGCCAGGGGCCGGGCAGTGCGTTCGGCAGGAACCAGAGCAGCGGGCCGACCACGGCCGGCACCGCCCAGTTGCCGCGCGGGCGCAGCCACAGCACCAGGAACTCCGCCAGCAGCACGGCGGGTGCGGCGCTCTCCGCGTACGGCGTGACGCAGGACTGCCACGCGTCGCACCGCTCCGGGGTCCGGTCGAGCGCGATCGCCAGCAGCACGGTCACCGCCGGCAGCAGCGCCGGCCAGCGGCTCTCCAGGCGCGGCCACACCCGGGCGGCCCGCCACTGGTCGGCGGCGGCCAGTGTCAGCGCGGGCGCGGCGGGCAGCGGGGGCGGGGGGTGCGGCGACATGCGGGGATTCTCGCAAGCGCCCGGACGCGGTGTCGGCAGCGGGTGCCCGGAACCGTCAACTCACCTTTTCGGCAACGCCGGTTGACGTCGCCTCCCGGAGTCGGGTCGAAGCGGGACCGATCGGCCGGGACGGACGGAGCCCGCCCGGAGGTGTTCCGGGCGGGCTCCGTGCGGTCGGTGTCGGGTCAGTCGGTGGCGATGGCGGCCAGCACGTTCATCCGGGCCGCCCGGAAGGCCGGGACGAGGGCGGCGATCAGGCCGACCAGGATCGAGCCGATCAGCACGGTGACGACGGTGCCGGTGGGGACGGTCAGCACCGTCAGCCCCTGCTCGGAGAGGACGGAGCGGGCGGTGACGCCCCAGCTCAGGCCGAGCGCGGTGCCGAGCAGGGCGCCGAACAGGGCGATCACCACGGACTCCAGCCGGACGGTGCGGCGCAGTTGGCGGCGGGAGAGGCCGATGGCGCGCAGCAGGCCGATCTCGCGGGTGCGTTCGATCACCGACAGCGCCAGCGTGTTGACCACGCCGAGGACGGCGACCACGATCGTCAGGCCGAGCAGGCCGTAGACCATGGCGAGCAGCTGGTCGAACTGCGACTTGACCATGTCCTTGTATCCGGCCTGGTCCTTGACCGTCAGCTGCGGGTACTCGGCCAGCGACTTCTGCAGGTCGGCGAGCACGGCGGCCTTGTCGGCCCCGGCCGCCGCGGTGCCGAACGCCACGCCGGTGGGCGGGAGTTCGCCGTTCATCGCGGTGGCGACGGTCGTGCTGTCGGTGAAGAAGCGGTGGTCGAACAGCTGGTTGCCGGTCTTGACGAGGGCGACCACCGTGAGGGTCTGGGTGCGGCCCTCGCCGTAGTTCACGGCGAGCCGGTCGCCGAGCTTCACGTGGTGCTCGCCGGCGATGTCCTGGCCGACCGAGACGCCGCCGCCGGCGAAGACCGCCTCGGCGCTGCCGGAGGCCACCGGGAGCCGGAAGTCGCGCAGGTAGTCGGGGGTCGAGACGGCGAGCCGGGTGCGCAGGGTGCCGCCGTCGGGCAGCGCCAGCTCGGCGGGGACGTTCCGCTGTTCGGTGAGGTGGTCGAGGCCCTTGGTGTGCCGGGCGGCGTCCACCATGGCGGGGGTGAGGACGCCCATGCCGCCGTCGACCACGTAGTCCGCGCCGACGCTCCGGTCGATCTGGTCGGTCATCGAGCCGACCATCGAGGAGGTGACCACGGAGGCGCCGATCACCACGGCGAGGCCGATCATCAGCGCGGCGGCGGTGGAGCCGGTGCGCCGCGGGTTGCGGACCACGTTGCGCTGGGCGAGCCGTCCGGCGGGGCCGAACAGGGCGGGCAGCAGGCCGCCGAGCAGCCGGACCAGGGCGGACACCAGCAGCGGGCCGAGCACCACCGAGCCGGTCAGGGTGGCCAGCAGGCCGAGGCCGAGCAGCAGGCCGCCGGTGGCGCCGGGCGAGCCCGCGGCGAGCACCAGCGCGGCGACGCCGCCGCCGGTGATCAGCAGGCCGAGCGTGGCCCGGACCCGGTTGGCGCGGGGTTCGGCGGGGGCGGCGTGGTCGAGCAGCGCGGCCATCGGGGTGATCCGGGCGGCGCGGCGGGCCGGGAAGAACGCGGCGAGCAGGGTGACGGGCAGGCCGACGGCGTAGCCGACCACCGGGACGGTCCAGGTGACCTGGAGCGAGGAGGAGTCCAGGTTCATTCCGGTCGCCTGCATCAGCTGGATCATGCCGACGGCGAGGCCGAGGCCCGCGCCGATGCCGATGGTGGAGCCGATCAGGCCGAGGATCAGGCCCTCGACCAGCACCGAGCGGTTGACCTGCGAGCGGCTGCCGCCGATGGCGCGCAGCAGGCCGATCTCCCGGGTGCGCTGGGTGACCAGCATGGAGAAGGTGTTGACGATCAGGAAGATGCCGACGGCGGCCGACAGGAAGGCGAAGCCGAGCATCGCCCACTTCATGAACTTCAGGAAGCCGCCGATCTGGTCGGAGTTCTCCTTCTGCTGCTCGGCGGCGGTCTTCGCCTCGAAGCCGCTGCCGAGGTCGGCGAGCGCGGCGGTCTTCAGCTCGTCGTCGCTGCGGGTGCCGTCGCCGAACAGTTCGACGGAGGTGTACGCCTCGGTGCCGAGCAGCACCCGTTGGGCGGTCGGGGTGTCCAGGAAGGCCAGCGCCGCACCGGGGTTGGTGGTCCGGAAGGTGACGATGCCGGAGACGGTGAAGTCGTGGCTGCCGCTCTCGGCGATCACCCGGATCCTGCTGCCCAGGCCGAGGCCGGACTTCTTGGCGGTGTCGGCGTCCAGCATCAACTGGTCGGCGCCCTGCGGCTGGTGGCCGGAGGTGATGTCCACCGACTTGCGCGGGGACTCGGTCCAGTTGCCGGTCAGGGTGGGGGCGCCGCCGGTCGGGCCGACCAGCTTGTTGGTGGCCGGGTCGACCAGGGTGGCGGAGGCGGCGAAGACGTTGCCGACGGCGGCCTTGACGCCCGGTTCGGCGGCGAGCTTCTGCTGGGTGGAGACCGGGACGGTCGCGGCCTTGCCGGGGCCGTTGGCGGTCAGCTCGTCCTGGGCCTTGCGCACCGACAGGTCGGAGGCGGTGGCGGCGAACAGCCGGTCGAAGGTGGAGGTGGCGGTGTTGTAGAAGACCAGGGTGCCGGCCACGAAGGCGACCGAGAGCACCACGGCCAGCAGGGAGAGCACCAGGCGCCACTTGTGCGCGAGGAAACTCCGCAGCGAAGTCTTGAGCAGCATCGTCGCGTCCCCGTCTCAGCTGGTGCGCTTGCCGTCGAAACGGCGCATGCGGGTCAGGACGGAGTCGGCGGTCGGGTTGTGCATCTCGTCGACGATCGCGCCGTCGGCGAGGAACAGCACCCGGTCCGCGTGGCCGGCGGCCACCGGGTCGTGCGTCACCATCACGATGGTCTGGCCGAGCTCGTCCACCGAGCGGCGCAGGAAGCCGAGCACCTCCGCGCCGGAGCGGGAGTCCAGGTTGCCGGTGGGCTCGTCGCCGAAGATGATCTCCGGCCGGGCTGCCAGTGCCCGGGCCACCGCGACGCGCTGCTGCTGGCCGCCGGAGAGCTGGCCGGGGCGGTGCTTGAGCCGCCCGGACAGGCCGACGGTCTCGATGACCTGCTCCAGCCACGCCCGGTCGGCCTTGCGGCCGGCGATGTCCATCGGCAGCGTGATGTTCTCCAGCGCGTTCAGGGTGGGCAGCAGGTTGAACGCCTGGAAGATGAAGCCGATCTTGTCGCGGCGCAGCCGGGTCAGCTGCTTGTCCTTCAGCCCGGTGATCTCGGTGTCGCCGATCCAGATCCGGCCCCCGGAGACGCTGTCCAGGCCGGCCAGGCAGTGCATCAGGGTCGACTTGCCGGAACCGGACGGGCCCATGATCGCGGTGAACCGGCCGCGCTGGATGTCCACGTCGACGGAGTCGAGCGCCGTCACCCGGGTCTCCCCCGAGCCGTACGCCTTGGTGACCTGCCGGGCCCGGGCGGCGGCGTCGCCGTCCTCCGGTGCGAGTGAGAGGTGCGCGGCGCTCGGTGCCGTGGTCACTGCGTGCTCCTTGGTGGGGTGGGGCGGGGTCCGCCCGATGTCCCAAGCCTCCCGTGCGCGCCGCGGCCGGTCGTCCTCCACCGGGACGACCGGCGTCACGGAGAAACGCTCCGGGGCCCGGGCCCTCTCCCCTAGGGGCTGACGCCCCCGGGGGTAAGGGTCCGGGCCCCGTCGGGTCGACGAACCGTCAGCTCGCGACGGCCAGTTCGGCCCGCGGCCGGAGGGCGGCGGAGAACGCGTCCACCACCGGGGTCAGCAGCACCTCGGTCTCCCGCTCCAGTTCGGTGCCGCCGTCCTCGCGCACCCCGATGTGCCGGTCCAGCACGAACCAGCCCTGGGTGATGTGCGCGGCGCCCATCGAGTTCAGCACCGGGCGGAGCGCGTAGTCCACCGCCAGCACGTGCGCGGTGGAGCCGCCGGTGGCCAGCGGCAGCACCGTCTTGCCGCGCAGCGCGTACTGCGGCAGCAGGTCGAGCAGCGCCTTCAGCAGCCCCGAGTAGGCGGCCTTGTACACCGGCGTGCCGATCACCACGCCGTCCGCCCGCTCGAACAGTTCGACGGCGCGGGCTATCGCCGGGTCGGCGGTGTCGGCGGTCAGCAGTGCCTCGGCGGGCAGCGTGCGGACGTCCAGCGCCGCCACCCGGTGGCCCTGCTGGACCAGCCGGCGGTCGACGTGGCGCAGCAGCCGGGTGGTGCGGGAGGTCGCGGACGGGGAGCCGGAGACGGACAGGATCACAGCCATGGAGTCACCTCGGTGCGTACGGCCGCGGGCAGGGGCGACCGGAAAGGAAGAAACGGGAAACGCGAGGGCGTGGACGCCGGACTCGCAGTGAGGGTGAATGCGCGGCGAGGACTCAGCCGCGACACAGCGAGCAGGACACCCGACCGTGGTCGACGTGCCGCCGACGGGTGAGGACCTTCCGCTGCTCCATGCCGCCATGCAAACACGCCCGGTTTTTCCGGGTCAAGGCCGTGCCCGCCTGGTGAACACCGCACTGGACAGTCCGGGCCCTGCATCAAAACGGCCACAAGGAGCCCCTGCCGAGCCGGACGATCACCACGCGGCCCGCCGTTCGGGCATCCTTCCCCTCATGAACACGTGGCAGGAGCGCCCGGGGGGCGGCGCATACGGGCAGGACGAGACGGCCCGCGGCCGGGGCGGGGCAGCGGCCGAGCCGCCGCTGCCGCCGAACCTGAATCCGCGCGGCGCGGGCGTCCCGCTCTCCCGCCCCGCCGTACCACCGTCCCCCGGCGGTCAACCGCCCTACGGCGGTCAACCGCCCTACGGCGGTCAGCCGCCGCACGGTGGGCAACCCCCCTACGGTGGCCAGCCGCCGCACGGTGGGCAACCGCCGCACGGGCAGCAGCCCTTCGCGTCCGAGCCGGACCCGGCGGGCGACGGGCGGCAGCCCGCGCGGCCGCGCCG
The DNA here is from genome assembly GCF_042732175.1 of Kitasatospora sp. NPDC059795. Lineage (NCBI taxonomy): Bacteria > Bacillati > Actinomycetota > Actinomycetes > Kitasatosporales > Streptomycetaceae > Kitasatospora > Kitasatospora sp. NPDC059795. Next base: position 264,852 of record NZ_JBHWID010000010.1, on the reverse strand, counting down.
CTCACGCAAGAAGATCATCGGATACACGGCGCTCGGCCTGGTCGCGGCGCTGCTCGCCACCGGCATCGGCACCTACTTCTGGGCGGACGGCAAGCTCCGCCACGAGAACGTCCTCGCCGACTATGCCGGGCGCCCGGCGGCCGGCAAGGGCACCAACTGGCTGATCGTCGGCTCCGACAGCCGCGAGGGCCTCACCGACGCCGAGGAGGACAACCTCCACACCGGCTCCGCCGAGGGCAAGCGCAGCGACTCGATGATGATCCTGCACATCGGCGACAACGGGAACACCCTGATGTCGATCCCGCGCGACTCCTGGGTGCAGATACCCGCCCACCAGGACACCTCCGGCAGCGGAAAGTCCGTCGCCGCCGCCACCCACAAGATCAACGCCTCCTTCGCCGCCGGCGGCGGACGGCTCCTGGTGCAGACCGTCGAGACCAACACCGGCCTGCGCATCGACCACTACGCGGAGATCGGCTTCGCCGGGTTCGTCGGCCTGGTCGACGCCGTCGGCGGCGTCGAGATGACCATCGACCAGCCGGTCAAGGACAAGGACTCCGGCCTCGACCTCAAGGCCGGCACCCAGACCCTCAGCGGCAAGCAGGCCCTCGCCTTCGTCCGGCAGCGCCACCAGATGGCCGACCAGGACCTCGGCCGGATGCGCAACCAGCAGAAGTTCCTCGGCGCCCTCGCCAAGCAGGCCGCCTCCCCCGCGACGCTGCTCGACCCGTTCACCTTCTACCCGCTGGCCTCGGCCGGCCTCGACACCCTGATCGTCGACGACGACGCCGGCCTCACCGACCTCGGCTCGATGTTCCTCGCCATGAAGGGCGTCACCGGCGGCGACGGCAAGACCATCACCGTCCCGATCGGCAACCCCGACTACCGCACCCCCACCGGCGAATCCGCGGTCAAGTGGGACCCGGCCAAGTCCAAGGCCGTCTTCGACGCGATGAAGAACGACACCGCCGTCCCCGACGCGAAGTAGCGCCCATTCGAACTCCCGTCCGCCCGCGCGTCGCTGACGCTCCGTCGGGGCGGCGGACGGGAGAATCCCGGCATGTCGCTGGTCACCTCCCTCATCTACCGCCGCCGAAGCCGACTGTTCGGCCGCCTCGTCCAGGAAGCGCTCGCCCTGTACGGGATGGAGGTCCCCGCCGCCGCCGAGATCGGCCCCGGCCTGCTCGTCTTCCACCGCGGCTTCGGCACCGTCCTGCATCCCTTCACCACCCTCGGCGCGAACGTCACCCTCTACAACGGCGTCACCGTCGGCCGGGCCGATCCGTGGGTGCCGCAGGAGGAATCGGCGATGCGACGGGTGGTGCTGGAGGACGGGGTGGTGGTCTGCGCCGGCGCGAAGATCGTCTGCAAGTCGGGCGTCCTGACGGTCGGCGCCGGCACGATCATCGGCGCGAACGCCGTCCTCACCCGATCCACGGGAGCCAACGAGATCTGGGCGGGCGCCCCGGCCCGAAAGGTGGGGGTACGGAGCCGGAGAGAGCGCCACCAGGGGCGCGGGGAACTGCGCGAAGCGGAAGTCGCCCCACCGCAAGCTCGCTGCGCAGGACAATGACCTGCACGTGATCGCGACCTTGCGGACGTGACGAGCGCTTGTCGCGCAGTTCCCCGCGCCCCTGGTGGCGCGTCCGTCCGCCCGCCGGCTACGGCAGGTTGCGGGCCATCACGATGCGCTGGACCTGGTTCGTGCCCTCGTAGATCTGCGTGATCTTCGCGTCCCGCATCATCCGCTCCACCGGGTAGTCCCGCGTGTACCCGTACCCGCCCAGCAACTGCACCGCGTCCGTCGTGACCTCCATCGCCACATCCGACGCGAAGCACTTCGCCGCCGCCCCGAAGAACGTCAGATCACCGTCCGCCCGCTGCGACTTCGCCGCCGCCGCATACGTCAACTGCCGCGCCGCCTCCAGCTTCATCGCCATGTCCGCCAACATGAACTGCACACCCTGGAACTCCGCGATCGCCTTCCCGAACTGCCGGCGCTCCTTCACATACCCCTTCGCGTAGTCCAACGCCCCCTGCGCGATCCCGATCGCCTGCGCGGCGATCGTCACCCGGGTGTGGTCCAGCGTCCGCATCGCCGTCGCGAACCCCGTGCCCTCCGCACCGATCATCCGGTCCGCCGGGATCCGCACGTTGTCGAAGTACACCTCACGCGTCGGCGAACCCTTGATCCCCAGCTTCTTCTCCGGCGCACCGAACGACACCCCCTCGTCGCCCTTCTCCACCACGAACGCCGAGATCCCCTTCGACCGCAGCGAAGGATCCGTGACCGCCATGACGGTGTAGAACTCCGAGACGCCCGCGTTGGTGATCCACCGCTTCACGCCGTTCAGCACCCAGAAGTCGCCGTCGCGCACCGCACGGGTCTTCATCCCCGCCGCGTCCGAACCCGCCTCCGGCTCCGACAGGCAGTACGAGAACATCCCCTCGCCGCGCGCCAGCGCCCCCAGGTACTTCGCCTTCAACTCCTCCGAACCCGACAACTGCACCGGCAACGAACCCAGCTTGTTGACCGCCGGGATCAACGACGAGGACGCGCACACCCGCGCCACCTCCTCGATCACGATCACCGTCGCCAACGCGTCCGCCCCCGCACCCCCGAACTCCTCCGGCACGTGCACCGCATGCAGATCGGCGCCCCGCAACGCCTCCAGAGCCTCCACGGGGAACCGCCCCTCCTCGTCCACCTCCGCCGCGAACGGGGCGATCTTCGCCTCCGCCAGCGAACGCACCGACTCACGGAGCATCTCGTGCTCCTCGCCCAGCCGGTAGAGGTCGAAGTCCGCTCCGGAGTTCCCAGCCATCTGCTTGTCCCCTTGCGATAGTTACCGCTCAGTAATGCGTGCGGGCCCATCCTAGGCTCGGCGGGTTCGTCAGTCGACGTTGTCGCCGAGGGTGTCGGTGCTGGTGCGGTGCTGGGCGAGGTACTCGTCCATCCGGTCGCCGCGCATCGCGTCCCAGAGCAGGCCGGCCGCGCCGCCGTCCATCAGCACGACGGACTGGCCGTCGATGGAGTCGAAGCCGCCGAAGGGGGCGTTCATGAAGTGGACCCCGTCGGGGCGGACGCCGCGCAGGCTCCAGGCGAGGTCGTAGAGGTCGGTGTTGCTGAGCCGGTCGTCGACGGAGACCACGTCGCCGACGGTGCCGAGCAGGCCGGTGAGCTTGGCGGGGCTGGAGAGGGTGCCGGAGTTCATGGTGCGGAGCATCAGCGCGCGCAGGAAGTTCTGCTGGCGCTTGGTGCGGTCGAGGTCGCCGTTGGGCAGGCCGTGGCGTTCGCGGACGTAGAGCAGGGCCTCGGCGCCGTCCATGTGGTGGGTGCCGGCCGGCCATTCGCGGGCGTCGCCCTTGGCCTCGATGGTGCGGGGGATGGTGATGTCGACGCCGCCGACGGCGTCGGTGAGGGCGCGGAAGCCGTTCCAGTCGATCACCGCGACGTGGTCGATCCGGATGTGCGTGAGGTCCTGGACGGTCTGCACCATCAGCGCGGGCCCGCCCCAGGAGTAGGCGGCGTTGATCTTCGCGCTGCCGTGCCCGGGGACGGGCACCCAGGTGTCGCGCGGGATGGACACCACGGAGACGGACTTCCGGTCGGCGGAGATGTGCATCAGCATCATGGTGTCGCTGCGCTGCGCGCCGAGCTGCCAGGCCGGGGCCTTCGCGGCCTGCCCGGTGGTGGGCCGGTCGGCGCGGGCGTCCAGGCCGACCAGCAGGAAGGTCTGGCCGGTGTGCGGGACGGCGGTGGGCTGGGCGGCGCCGCCGGTCGGGAAGGCGTTCGGGATCCGGGCCACCGAGGACGCGTAGTGGTTCGCGGTCCACACCAGGGCGCCGAAGCCGCCGCCGAACAGCACCAGCAGCACGGCGAGGGTCCAGAGCAGCAGCCGGCGGCCCCGGCGGCGGCGCGGTGCGGGGTCGGGGTCCTCGGCCGAGGAGTCGTCGTCGTGGTCGAAGATGCTGAGTGGTGCCCGGTCCTCGTCGGCCTCGTCGGGCCGGTCCTCGGCAGTCATGCGCGCATTGTGAACCTTCCGTACAGACTTTCGGAGGGAAACCGTGAAATCTGCCGATCCCGCAGGTGATAGCGGTACCGATACCATCTGTGCGTGCGGCCGTCGCACTGCCTGTACGGCCCGAACGGAAGGGAATGCCAGTGGCTCCGCGGATCACCGTGATCGGTACCGGCTACTTGGGCGCCACCCATGCCGCGTGCATGGCCGAGCTCGGGTTCGAGGTCCTCGGGCTGGACATCGACCGGGACAAGCTGGCGGCGCTGGCCGCCGGCCGGGTGCCGATGTTCGAGCCGGGGTTGTCGGAGCTGCTGCTCAAGCACGTGGAGGGCCACGAGGGCTCGACCGGGCGGCTGCGGTTCACCGACTCCTGGGAGGAGGTCGCGGCCTTCGGCGACGTGCACTTCATCTGCGTGAACACCCCGCAGCGCAAGGGCGAGTTCGCGGCCGACATGAGCTACGTGGACGCCGCGGTCGACTCGCTCGCCCCGCACCTGGACCGCCCGGTGCTGGTGGTCGGCAAGTCCACCGTGCCGGTGGGCTCGGCGAACCGGCTGGCCGCCAAGCTGGCGGCGCTGGCCCCGGCCGGCGAGCAGGTCGAGCTGGCCTGGAACCCGGAGTTCCTGCGCGAGGGCTACGCGGTCGGCGACACCCTGCACCCGGACCGCCTGGTGGTCGGCGTGCGCGGCGAGCGCGCCGAGCCGGTGCTGCGCGAGGTGTACGCGGGCCCGATCGCGGACGGCGTGCCGTTCGTGGTGACGGACTTCGCGACCGCGGAACTGGTGAAGGCCGCCGCGAACTCCTTCCTGGCCACCAAGATCTCGTTCATCAACGCGATGGCCGAGGTCTGCGAGAGCGCCGGCGCGGACGTCGTGCAGCTATCGAAGGCGCTGTCCTACGACGAGCGGATCGGCGGCAAGTTCCTGAACGCCGGCCTGGGCTTCGGCGGCGGCTGCCTGCCCAAGGACATCCGGGCGTTCATGGCCCGGGCCGGGGAGCTGGGCGCCGACCAGGCGCTGACCTTCCTGCGCGAGGTCGACTCGATCAACATGCGGCGCCGCTCCCGGATGGTGGAGCTGGCCCGCGAGCAGTGCGGCGGCGGCTTCCTGGGCCGCCGGGTCGCGGTGCTGGGCGCGGCCTTCAAGCCGAACTCGGACGACATCCGGGACTCCCCCGCGCTGAACGTGGCCGGACAGATCCAGCTGCAGGGCGCGCAGGTCACGGTGTACGACCCGAAGGCGATGGACAACGCCCGCAAGATGTTCCCCAGCCTGTCCTACGCGTCCTCCGCCCTGGAGGCCGTACAGGGTGCGCACGTGGTGCTGCACCTGACGGAGTGGCAGGAGTTCCGCGAGCTGGACCCGGCGGAGGTCGGCGCGCTGGTCGCCGAGCGCCGTCTGCTGGACGGCCGCAACGTGCTGAACGGCGAGGCCTGGCGGGCCGCCGGCTGGACGTACCGGGCGATGGGCCGGCCGTTCGCGGAATGACCGCGCGGGGCGGCTCGTTCTCACCGGCATGAGCTACGGAGACGACGCCACCGTCCGGAAGATCCTCACCTCCTCCGGCGACACCTGGGCCGTGGTCGGCCTGTCCACCAACACCGCGCGCGCCGCGTACGGGGTGGCCCGGGTGCTGCAGCGGGCCGGCAAGCGGATCGTGCCGGTGCACCCGAAGGCCGAGACGGTGCTCGGCGAGCAGGGCTATGCCTCGCTCGCCGAGATCCCGTTCCCGGTCGACGTGGTGGACGTGTTCGTCAACTCCGAGCTGGCCGGCGAGGTCGCCGACCAGGCGGTCGCCAAGGGCGCGAAGGCCGTCTGGTTCCAGCTCGGAGTGGTCGACGAGGCCGCCTTCGACCGCACCCGGGCCGCCGGGCCGGACATGGTGATGGACCGCTGCCCGGCGATCGAGCTGCCCCTGCTGTAGGGCGTCAGGCCCCGACCGGGAAGGCGATGTCGCAGACCTCGTCGGCGGGGGCGGTGCTCGCCCAGTCGGCGAAGTACACCTCGCGGCCCGGGCCGGTGCGCCGGGTGCCCGCCTGCTCCATCCAGGCGCAGACCGCGTCGTAGGCGGACAGGATCTGCGGGTACTCCACCTGCGCCTTGGTGATGGTGGTGTACGCCTCCCGATGGGCGGGCTCGATCCGGTGCGCGGCGGTCAGGCCCTCCGCGCGGGCCGGGTCGATCGGCACGCAGACCTCGACCGGGCCGTCGTTGTCCTCGTTCACCTCGCCGTGGTAGATCACGAACGGTGCGGCCGCGACCCCGCCGTGCCCGGAGGCGATCGCCTCCAGCCGGGCGGTGGCCGCCGGGATCCACTCGTCCAGGTCCTGGGGCTTGGCCCGGCGCTGCTCGGTGAGCACCAGCTGCTCGGGGACCTCGCGCTGTTCGATGCGGTACATCTCGTCGATTCCTTCCAGTCCGCTGAGTTGGACGCGGAGGTGTTCGGCCAGCGCCCGCTGCGAGACGGTGCGCCGTTCCACGGCCGCCCAGTACGCGGCGACCCGCTCGGCCGCCGCGGGGCCCGACAGGGCGAGCACCTCGGCGACCGTGGCGAGCGGCATGTCCAGGCCGCGCAGCCGGGCGATCAGCCGCGCGGTGGCCAGCCGGCCCGCCCGGTAGTACCGGTAGCCGGTGGCCGGGTCGACCAGGTCCGGCGGCAGCAGGCCCTGCCGGTCGTACAGCCGCAGCGCCTTCGGCGACAGCAGGCCCCGGCGGGCGAACTCGCCGGTGGTGAGCAGCCGTTCTTCCTCCACGCCGGTCAGCGTGGGGCCTGCCCCAGGGGCAGGGTCAACCAGGTCGTTCACGCGCCGTCCAGCTGCTCCCGGGTGGCGATCGACGGCCCGCGTTCGGCCTGCAGCCGGCGGGCCGCCGTCTCGGCGTCGCGCAGCACCCGGACGGCGTTGTGCCAGGTCAGCTTGGAGAGGTCGGGCTCGGACCAGCCGCGGCCGAGGAGTTCGGCGATCAGCGCCGGGTAGCCGGACACGTCGTCCAGGCCGGCCGGGGTGAACGGGGTGCCGTCGAAGTCGCCGCCGATGCCGAGGTGGTCGATGCCGGCGACCTCGCGCATGTGGTCGAGGTGGTCGGCGACGTCGGAGACGGTGGGGACCGGGCGCGGGCGGGCCTCCGCGAAGGCGCGCTGCACGGCCTGCCCCTCCGGGGAGCTGTCGAACGGGCTGAAGCCGTGCGCGGTCATGTTGGCGTCGGCGGCGTACGTCCACTCGATGGCGTCGGCCCGCACGAACATCGGCACGAAGGTGACCATCGCGACGCCGCCGTTGCCGGGCAGCGCGGCCAGCACGTCGTCGGGAATGTTGCGCGGGTGGTCGCAGACGGCGCGCGAGGAGGAGTGCGAGAACAGCACGGGCGCCTCGGCGACCCGCAGCGCGTCGCGCATGGTGTCGGCGGAGACGTGCGAGAGGTCGACCAGCATGCCGAGCCGGTTCATCTCCCGGACCACCTCCTCGCCGAACGCGGTGAGGCCGTTGTGCACGGGCTTGTCGGTGGCCGCATCGGCCCACGGCACATTGGAGTTGTGGGTGAGCGTCAGGTACCGCACGCCGAGCGCGTACAGCGCCCGCAGGGTGGCCAGCGAGGAGTTGACGGAGTGCCCGCCCTCGGCGCCCATCAGCGAGGCGATCCGGCCCTCGGCGCGGGCGCTCTCCACGTCGTCGGCGGTCAGCGCGAGCCGCAGGTGCTCGGGGTGGCGCTCGGTCATCGCCCGGACGAAGTCGATCTGCTCCAGGGTGGCGCTGACCGCGCTGTCGCCGGACAGGTCGGCCGGCACGAACACCGACCAGAACTGCGCACCGACCCCGCCCGCCCGCAGGCGGTCGAAGTCGGTGTGCAGCCGGTGGCTCTGATCGGCCGCCAGGTCGACGGCGTCCAGGTCGTACCCGGCGATGGCACGCATCGCCCACGGCAGGTCGTTGTGGCCGTCCACCACGGGGGCGGTGCGGAGGACGGCCCTGGCACGCTCGATCAGTTCGGGAGTCATCCTCCCGTTCTACTACGTGCGCCTACTTCCCGAAGCCGAACGATTCGCTTCCCGCCACCTTGGCCCGCAGCTTGCGGCCCTTCTCGGTCGCCTGGTTGTTCAGCTCGGCCTGGAACTCGACCATCTTCTCGGCGAGTTCGGCGTCGAACGCGGCCAGCATCCGCACCGCGAGCAGACCCGCGTTGCGCGCCCCGGCCACCGAGACGGTCGCCACCGGCACCCCGGCCGGCATCTGCACGATCGACAGCAGGCTGTCCATCCCGTCCAGGTACCGCAGCGGCACCGGCACCCCGATCACCGGCAGCGGCGTCACCGACGCCAGCATCCCGGGCAGGTGCGCCGCCCCGCCGGCCCCGGCGATGATCGCCTTCAACCCGCGCCCGTGCGCCTGCTCCCCGTACGCGACCATTTCCCGCGGCATCCGGTGCGCGGACACCACATCGACCTCGTACGGAATCTCGAACTCGTCGAGCGCCTGCGCGGCGGCCTCCATCACGGGCCAGTCGGAGTCCGAGCCCATCACGATGCCGACAAGAGGGGACTGCGTCATTCGGTGATCGTTCCTCGCAGGTAGGCGGCCGCGTGGCGGGCGCGCTCGCGGACGTCTTCGAGGTCGTCCCCGAAGACGTTGACGTGGCCGACCTTGCGGCCGGGCTTCACGTCCTTTCCGTACATGTGGATCTTGAGGCCGGGGTCGCGGGCCATGCAGTGCAGGAAGGGGTGGTACATGTCCGGGTAGTCGCCGCCGAGGACGTTGACCATGACGGTCCACTTGGCGCGCGGGCGGGGGTCGCCGAGGGGGAGGTCGAGGACGGCCCGGAGGTGGTTCTCGAACTGGGAGGTGACCGCGCCGTCCTGGGTCCAGTGGCCGGAGTTGTGCGGGCGCATGGCGAGTTCGTTGACCAGGATGCGGCCGTCGCGGGTCTGGAAGAGCTCCACGGCGAGGTGGCCGGTGATGTCGAGGTCGCCGGCGATGCGCAGGGCGAGCTGCTGGGCCTCGTCGGAGAGGGCCGGGTCGAGGTCGGGCGCGGGGGCGGTGACCTCGGCGCAGATGCCGTTCTCCTGGACGGATTCCACGACCGGGTAGGCGACGGCCTGGCCGCTGGGCGAACGGACCACGTTGGCGGCCAGCTCGCGGACGAAGTCGACCTTCTCCTCGGCGAGGACGTCCACGCCGGCGAGGAAGGGGGCGGCGGCCTCGGCCTCGTCCTCGACGACCCAGACGCCCTTGCCGTCGTAGCCGCCGCGGACGGTCTTCAGGACGACGGGGTAGCCGTCGCCTTCGCGCGCGAAGGCCGTGACGTCGGCCGGGTCGGCGACGATCCGGTGCCGGGGGCAGGGGACGCCGATGGAGTCGAGCTTGGCCCGCATGACGCCCTTGTCCTGGGCGTTGACGAGCGCCTCGGGGCCGGGCCGGACGGCGACGCCCTCGGCCTGGAGGGCGCGCAGGTGCTCGGTGGGCACGTGCTCGTGGTCGAAGGTGATGACGTCGCAGTCGGCGGCGAAGGCCCGCAGCACGTCGAGGTCGCGGTAGTCGCCGTACTCGGTGGTGCCGACCACCTGCGCGGCCGACTCCTGGGGAGTGTCGGCGAGGAGTTTGAAGCGGATGCCCAGCGGAATGCCCGCCTGGTGCATCATGCGGGCGAGCTGCCCACCGCCGATGACTCCGACCACTGGAAAGTTCGCATTGCCCGCTACAGTCACGCGCTCCAGGATATCGGGGCCGGTCAAAGGCCCGACACCGGCGTGCGCGGGGGGCGTATGCACCGGGCGTGGCACGGAGCACACAGAATGTGCGGGTAGCCTGGTGCGCCGGTATCACACGACACCACTTAATCCGATCATGTGAAGCATACGGAGCAGCCCGCATGACGAACGCCACAGAATCGCGCCCCTCGTTGACCCGGCGACTGCGCGGCCTGTCCATGGAAGCCGTCGGCTTCGCCGTGATCGGCGCCTCCGGTGTGGTCGTCAATTTCGCCCTGTTCTGGATCCTCACCAACGGCTTCGGCCTGGCCTCGCTGCGCTCCAACATCGCAGCCACCCTGGTCGCCATCGCCACCAACTACCTGGGCTACCGGTACTGGCTGTACAAGGACCGCGACGCCGCCTCCCGCAAGCGCGAGATCACGCTGTTCCTGCTGTTCAGCGGCATCGGCATGCTGATCGAGACCGGCACCCTGGGCTTCACCCAGTACGTGCTGGGCCTGGACACCCCGTTCGAGAAGCTGGGCGGCAAGTTCCTCGGCCTGGCGATCGCCACCGTGTTCCGCTTCGTCTCCTACCGCACCTGGGTGTTCAAGGCGATGCCGGAGCTGGAGGACCCCGAGGTGGTGCAGGAGGCCGAGCTGCTGCTGGCCGCCGAGGACAGCCGCTCGGTGAGCAACTGACCTTTCCCGCACGTCAGTCGCCCGCGTGGGCGAGGAACAGTGCGAACACCGGCGGCCGCAGCGACAGCAGTTCGAGGCGGCCGCCGTCGGCTTCCGCGAGGTCGCGGGCGACGGCGAGGCCGATGCCGGTGGAGTTGCGGCCGCTGACGGCCCGCTCGAAGACCCGGTTGCCGAGTTCCCGGGGGACGCCCGGCCCCTCGTCCTGGACCTCGGCGACCACCGAGCTGCCGGAGCGGCGGGCCCGCAGGGTGATGGTGCCGGCGCCGTGCATCAGCGAGTTCTCGATCAGCGTGGCCAGCACCTGGGAGACGGTGCCGGGGGTGCCGATCACCCGGACGTCGCGCAGGCCCTCGACGACCAGTTGGCGTCGGCTGTCGCGGAGCGTCGGGGCCCACTCCTCGACCTGCTGCTTGAGGACGTCGTCCAGACAGAAGCTGACCGCGGTGGGGCTGTTGGGGTCGCGCTGGTTGGTGAGCAGCCGCTGCACGACGTCGGTGAGCCGTTCGACCTGCTGGAGGCCGATGGCGGCCTCCTCGCGGACGGTGTTCGGGTCCTCGGCGAGCGCGGTGATCTCCTCCAGCCGCATGGAGAGCGCGGTGAGCGGGGTGCGCAGCTGGTGCGAGGCGTCGGCGGCGAGCCGGCGTTCGGCGGTGAGCATCCGCGCGATGCGTTCCGCGCTGGTGTCCAGCACCTCGGCGATCCGGTCGAGTTCGGGCACCCCGTAGCGGCGTCCCTGCGGGCGGGGGTCGCCGGAGCCGAGCCGTTCGGCGGTCTCGGCGAGGTCGGTGAGCGGGCGGGCCAGCCGCTTGGCCTGCCAGACGGCGAGCGCCACGGCGGCCTGCACGGCCAGCAGTGCGACCACGCCGAGCAGCAGCAGCATGTTGCCGATCTCGTGGTCGAGCGCGGTGCGGGACTGGGCGACGGTCACGGTCTCGCCGCTGGCCCCGGATTCGGTGGCGGTCAGCGCGGGCCCGTCGACCGGGCGGCCGAGGACGATCTGCGGCTGCCCGGGGATGTCGACGGTGACGTAGAAGTTCTCCGTCACCACGGCGGCGAACTTCTCGCCGCTGACCGGCTCGCCCGCGGCGAGCCGGCTCTCCACCAGTCCGAGCACCCGGACCGCCACCGCGTCCACCCGGTCGTTGGCCGCGTTCGTGATCGACTGCTTCTCGATCAGGGCCAGCGGCACGCAGAACACCGCGACCACCACCAGGACGACGCCCAGCAGTGAGTTGATCATCCTGCGCTTCACGCCGGGTGGACCTTCAGTTCTTCTCGAAGCGGAAGCCCACGCCGCGCACGGTGGCGATGTAGCGCGGGTTGGCGGCGTCGTCGCCGAGCTTCTTCCGCAGCCAGGAGATGTGCATGTCCAGGGTCTTGGTGGAGGTCCACCAGGTGGTGTCCCAGACCTGGCGCATGATCTCCTCGCGGGTGACCACCCGGCCGGCGTCCCGGACCAGCACCCGCAGCAGCTCGAACTCCTTGGCGGAGAGGGTGAGTTCCTCCTCGCCGAGCCAGGCGCGGTGCGACTCGATGTCGATCTTCACGCCGTGCGCGCCGGTGGTCAGCTGGTCGACGTTGCCGCGCCGCAGCAGGGCGCGGACCCGGGCGAGCAGCTCGGCCAGCCGGAACGGCTTGGTGACGTAGTCGTCGGCGCCGGCGTCCAGGCCGACGACGGTGTCCACCTCGTCGGCGCGGGCGGTGAGCACCAGGACCGGGAAGCTCTTGCCGTCGGCGCGCAGCCGCCGGCACACCTCCAGGCCGTCCATCTCGGGGAGCCCGAGGTCCAGCACGATCAGGTCGACGTCCTCGCTGAGGCCGGCGCCCAGGGCGGCCGGTCCGTCCTCGCGGACGAGCACCTCGTAGCCCTCGCGGCGCAGGGCGCGGGCCAGCGGTTCGGAGATTGCCGGGTCGTCCTCGGCCAGCAGCACACAGGTCATAGGGGCGATGGTAGACCGCTCGGGGACGCCCGATCAGGGGGTATTCCGAGCTTTCGCCGCGCCCGGGCCGGGCACTGTGAACACTGTCACAGGCCGTGATCGAGTTGCATTCCCGGGCATCTTTGGTAGCAACTGCGCTTACATGGACATTCTTCGCACGAGCCTTGCCATCGCAGGCAATTCTCCCGTTCAGGCATCGAAAGGCACGGTGCAGCGACACCCAGCTTTACCTTCCGAATACCATTCACGCTCCGCAGTCGGTCGAACTCGCGACTTACAGTGGTGGAGAACCCGAGCAAGACAGGCAAGGAATCAGCATGGCTTCGAGCACCCTGGAGTCCGAGGTAGGGTCCTCCCCCTCCACCGGCCGGACCTTCTTCGGCCATCCCCGCGGCCTCGCGACCCTCTTCATGACGGAGACCTGGGAGCGCTTCAGCTTCTACGGCATGAAGGCCCTGCTGTTCGTCTACATGACCGCCAAGGCGGCCGACGGCGGCCTGGAGCTGAACATCGCCACGGCGGCCGCGGTGGTCTCGGTCTACACCGCGATGGTCTACCTGCTGGCGCTGCCCGGCGGCTGGCTCGCCGACCGCGTCCTCGGCGCCCGGCGCACCGTCCTCCTCGGCGGCCTGACCGTCATCCTCGGGCACTTCATGCTCGCGGTGCCCGGCAAGCCCATGTTCTTCCTCGGTCTGGTGCCGATCGCGATCGGCTCCGGACTGATCAAGTCCAACATCTCGACCATGGTCGGCCACCTCTACGACGGGCCCAACGACCCGCGCCGGGACGGCGGCTTCACGATCTTCTACATGGGCATCAACCTCGGCTCGTTCCTCGCGCCGCTGGTGATCGGCACCGTGGGCCAGAAGGTCAACTGGCACCTGGGCTTCGCGCTGGCCGGCGTCGGCATGGCCCTCGGCCTGATCCAGTACATGCTGGGCAGCCGGCACCTCAGCCCGCGCTCCAGCGTGGTCTGCGCCCCGCTCGGCGCCGCCGAGCGCCGCACGCTGCTGCGCCGGGCCGGGATCTGGCTGGCCGCCGCCGCGCTCTTCTACGGCACCCTGGTGGGCACCGGGCACTTCTCCTCCGGCTGGCTGATCTGGCCGCTGTCGCTGGCCGGCATCGCCATCCCCGTCGTGGTGTTCGCCCGGATCCGCCGGGACAAGGAGCTGACCGGCGCGGAACGCTCCCGGATCAACGGCTACGTGTGGTTCTTCGTCGCCGCCGCGATCTTCTGGATGATCTACGACCAGTCCGCTTCGACGCTCACCCTGTTCGCCGAGCAGCACACCGACAAGAACGTGTTCGGCTTCTCGTTCCCGTCCAGCTGGTTCCAGTCGCTGAACCCGCTGTACATCATGGCGCTGGCCCCGGTCTTCGCCTGGCTGTGGAACGTCGCCGCCCGCCGCAACCGCAACCCCTCCACCACCGCCAAGTTCGCCTTCGGCCTGCTGATGATCGGCGCGTCGTTCCTGGTGATGATGCTGGCGATGGCCGCCGCGAGCGGCGACACCAGCGTCACCCCGATGTGGCTGGCCGTGGTCTACCTGATCCAGACCGTCGGCGAGCTGACCCTCTCCCCGGTCGGCCTGTCCGTCACCACCAAGCTGGCGCCCGCCAAGTACGCCAGCCAGATGATGGGCATCTGGTTCCTCGCCGTCACCGCGGGCGACTGCGTGGCCGCGATCGCCCAGCTGCTGCTGGGCGACCAGGTGGTCGGCTCCACCTGGTACTTCGCCGTCCAGGGCCTTCTCGCCGTCGCCGCCGGCTTCGGCCTGTTCTCCGTCCGCGGCCGGGTCGGCAGGCTGATGGGCGACGTGCACTAGCCGGCTGGGGGCTGCCCTCGAACCCCTAGACCTTCCGGACCCCGCCCTGCCAGACGGCGGCGGTCAGCGGGACGCCCGGGCGGTAGGCCAGGTGGACGTGCGAGGGCGCGTCCAGCAGCTGGAGGTCCGCCCGGGCCCCCGGGGTGATCCGTCCGACGTCGGTGCGGCGCAGCGCCTGCGCCCCGCCCGCGGTGGCGGCGTGCACGGCCTCGTCGGGGGTCATGCCCATCTCGCGCACCGCGACGGCGAGGCAGAACGGCATCGAGCTGGTGAAGCTGGAGCCGGGGTTGCAGTCCGTGGACAGCGCGACCCGCGCCCCGGCGTCCAGCAGTCGCCGGGCGTCCGGGTAGGGCGCCCGGGTGGAGAACTCGGCGCCGGGCAGCAGGGTGGCCACCGTGTCGCCGTCGGCCAGCGCCGCCACGTCCTGGTCGGTCAGGTGCGTGCAGTGGTCGGCGGACGCGGCGCCGAGTTCCACGGCGAGTTGCACGCCCGGGCCGAAGCTCAGCTGGTTGGCGTGCACCCGGGGCGCCAGGCCCTTCGCCATTCCGGCGGTCAGCACCGCCCGCGCCTGGTCGCCGTCGAACGCCCCGCGCTCGCAGAAGACGTCCACCCACTTCGCGAACGGGGCGCACGCCTCCAGCATCTCCCCGGTGACCAGGTCCACGTAGCCCGCCGGGTCCTCCGCGAACTCGGGGCCGACCACGTGCGCCCCGAGGTAGGTGGTCTCCTCGGTGTGCCCGGCCGCGATCCGCAGCGACCGCGCCTCGTCGGCGGTGCTCAGCCCGTAGCCGGACTTCACCTCGACCGTCGTGGTCCCCTGCCGCAGCATCTCCGCCAGGTAGCGCGTGAGGTTCGCGTTCAGCTCGGCGTCGGAGGCCGCCCGGGTCGCCGCCACGGTGGTCCGGATGCCGCCGGCCGAGTACGCCCGTCCCGACATCCGCGCGTTGAACTCGGCGGTGCGGTCGCCGGCGAACACCAGGTGCGAGTGGCTGTCCACGAACCCGGGCAGCAGCGCCCGGCCAGCGGCGTCGACGGTCTCGTCGGCGGCGGGGGCGTCCCCGGCCCGGCCCACCCACGCCACCCGGTCGCCCTCGACGACCACGGCGGCGTCGGACAGCAGCCCGAGCGGGCCTTCCCCGAGCGCGGGGTCGTTGGTGACCAGCGATCCAACATTGCTGATGAGCAGGCTCATGAACGTCTCTGTCCTTGACCGGTCGTAGTCCACTGAACCCCCGCGCCCCGGCCGGGGCGCGGGGAACGCCTTACCGCAGTGCGCCCACCGCGTCGGCCGTCGCCCGCGCGACGTCCGGCACGAGCCGGTGCACCCCGTCCTCGACGACGTGCCGCCCGCCCACCACGACGTGCCGCACGTCGGCCGCGCTCGCCGCGAACACCGCGATCTCCGCTCCCAGCTCCGGCGGCGGCCCGGCGGTCCGCACGCTGTCGAGCGCGATCACGCAGAAGTCGGCCAGGAACCCGGCCTCGATGCGTCCCGCCCCGTCCCAGCCCAGCGACGCGTGCCCGTCCTCGGTGCCCGCCCGGAGCAGCGCGTTCGCCGTCCAGTGCCCCCGGGTGCGGGTCCGCAGCCGCTCGTCGAGTTCCAGCGCCCGGGCCTCCTCGAACGGGTCGATCACGGCGTGGCTGTCGCTGCCGAGGGTGATCGGGCAGCCCGCGGCGGCCAGCCGCCTGGCGGGTCCGATGCCGTCGGCGAGGTCCCGTTCGGTCGTCGGGCACATGCAGACCGCGGTCGTGCTGTCGGACAGCAGCCGCACGTCCTCGTCGGTGAGGTGTGTCGCGTGGACGACCGAGGTGCGCGGCCCGAGCACGCCGTGGTCGGCGAGGAGGCGGGTCGGGGTGACGCCGTGCGCGGCGAGGCAGGCGTCGTTCTCGGCGGTCTGTTCGGAGAGGTGGACGTGCAGCGGGGCCTTCCGCATCGCGGCCCAGTGCGCGACGGCGCCCAACTGCTCGGCGGGGACGGCCCGCACGGAGTGCACCGCGGCGCCGATCCGGGCGTGCTCGGCCCCCGGCAGCGCGGAGGCCCGCTCGGCCCAGGCCTCGGCGTCCCCGTCGGAGAAGCGCAGCTGCTGCCGGGTGGGCTCCGCGCCGAACCCGGAGGACAGGTAGCAGGTGTCCAGCAGCGTGATCCGGATCCCGGCCCGGGACGCCGCCTCGATCAGCGCCTCGCCCATCACGTTCGGGTTGGCGTACCGGACGCCGCCGGGCGCGTGGTGCAGGTAGTGGAACTCGCCGACGGCGGTGATGCCGGCCAGCGCCATCTCGGCGTACACGGCGGTGGCGAGCGCCAGGTAGCTGTCGGGGTCGAGGGCGGAGGCGACCTTGTACATGGTGTCGCGCCAGGTCCAGAACGTCCCGGAGCCGACCTGGACGGTGCCGCGCAGCGCCCGGTGGAAGGCGTGCGAGTGCGCGTTGGCCTGCCCGGGCAGGGCCAGCCCGGCGAGCCGGACGGCCCCGGCGGGGCAGGGCCCGCTGTCGGGGGTGACCTTGGCGATCCGGCCGCCGGGGCCGACGGCGATCAGGACGTCGCGCCGGACGGCGGGGCCGTCGGCGCCCGGCAGCCAGGCGTGTTCGGCCCAGTACGTCACGACGGGCGACATGCGAGGTCCTCCAGTACGTCGGCGAGGGCGGTGACTCCGGCGTGGCAGTCGGCCTGCTCGGCGTGCTCGGCCGGGGAGTGCGAGACGCCGCTGGGGTTCCGCACGAACAGCATGGCGGTCGGGACGGCGGACGCCAGGATTCCGGCGTCGTGTCCCGCGCCGGTGGGCAGGACGGGTGCGCCGAGCAGTCCCGCGAGGCGGTCGCGCAGCGGGCCGTCGAAGTCGACCACCGGCGTGTACGACTCGCGGACCAGCTCCACCCGCACGCCGTCGCGTTCGCCCCGTTCGACCGCCGACTGCTCGATGGCGTCGACCAGTTCACGCAGCGTCCGTTCGTCGGCGGCCCGCGAGTCGAGCCAGCCGCGGACCAGCGAGGCGATCGCGTTGGTGCCGTTGGGTTCGACGGCGACCTTGCCGAAGGTGGCGAGCGCCCCGGCGAGGCGGGCCTTCTTGCGGGCGGCGAGCACCGTGGTGGCGTAGGTGAGCATCGGGTCGCGGCGGTCGACGAGCCGGGTGGTGCCGGCGTGGTTGGCCTCGCCGTGGAAGTCGAACCGCCAACGGCCGTGCGGCCAGATCGCGCCGGCCACGCCGACCGGCTGCCCCTCGTCGAGGTGACGCCCCTGCTCGACGTGGAGTTCGACGAACGCGCCGATCCGGCCGAGGAGTTCGGGGTCGGCCCCGATCAGCGCCGGGTCGTGCCCGGCGCGTTCCATGGCGTCGGGCAGCCGTACGCCGTCGGCGTCGCGCAGCGCGTACGCGGCGTCCCGGTCGAGCACGCCGGTGGCCAGCCGGGAGCCGACGCAGGCGACGCCGAACCGGGCGCCCTCCTCGTCCCCGAAGTTGACGATCGCCAGCGGGCGGGTGAACTCGGCTCCGCGCGACCGGAGTTCGTCGAGGGCGGCGAAGGAGGAGACCACGCCGAGCGGGCCGTCGTAGGCGCCGCCGTCGGGCACCGAGTCCAGGTGCGAGCCGGTGACGACCGCGTCGCCGGCGGCCGGGTCACCGAGCCAGGCCCACTGGTTGCCGTTGCGGTCGGTCTCGAAGGCCAGCCCGCGGGCCCGGGCCTGCTCCTCGAACCAGGCCCGGCACTCGGCGTCGGCGGAGTTCCAGGCGTGCCGCCGGTAGCCGCCGGTGGAGGCGGAGCGGCCCACGGGGAGCAGCTCCGCCCACATCGCGTCGAAGCCCTCGGTCACAGCTCGGCCATCGGCACGCGCACGTCCCGCTCGGCGGCGACCTCGGAGGCCCGGTCGTAGCCGGCGTCCACGTGCCGGATGACGCCCATGCCGGGGTCGTTGGTGAGGACGCGGCGGATTTTCTCGCCGGCCAGCGGGGTGCCGTCGGCGACGGTGACCTGCCCGGCGTGGATGGAGCGGCCGATGCCGACGCCGCCGCCGTGGTGGATGGACACCCAGGACGCGCCGGAGGCGACGTTGACCATGGCGTTGAGCAGCGGCCAGTCGGCGATCGCGTCGGAGCCGTCGAGCATCGCCTCGGTCTCCCGGTAGGGGGAGGCGACGGAGCCGCAGTCCAGGTGGTCGCGGCCGATCACGATCGGCGCGGACAGCTCGCCGGACGCCACCATGTCGTTGAACCGCTCGCCGGCCTTGTCGCGCTCGCCGTAGCCGAGCCAGCAGATCCGGGCGGGCAGGCCCTGGAAGTGCACCTTCTCCTGGGCCATCCTGATCCAGCGGTGCAGCGACTCGTTCTCCGGGAACAGGTCGAGGACGGCCTTGTCGGTCTTGTGGATGTCCTTCGGGTCGCCGGACAGCGCGGCCCAGCGGAACGGGCCCTTGCCTTCGCAGAACAGCGGCCGGATGTACGCGGGGACGAAGCCGGGGAAGGCGAACGCCCGGTCGTATCCGGCGAGTTGGGCTTCGCCGCGGATCGAGTTGCCGTAGTCGAAGACCTCCGCGCCGCGGTCCTGGAAGCCGACCATGGCCTCCACGTGGCGGGCCATCGACTCGCGGGCGCGCTGGGTGAACTCGGCGGGCTTCTCGGCCGCGTAGGTCGCCATGTCGTCGAAGGCGACGCCGGTCGGCAGGTAGGCCAGCGGGTCGTGGGCGCTGGTCTGGTCGGTGACGATGTCGATCGGGGCGTCCATCGCGAGCAGCTGCGGGAGCAGGTCGGCGGCGTTGCCGAGCAGGCCGATGGAGAGCGGCTGCCGCTTGTCGCGGGCCTCGGTGGCGAGTTGCAGCGCGTGGTCGAGGCTCGTGGCCTCGACGTCGAGGTAGCGGTGCTCGATCCGGCGGGCGATCCGGGACGGGTCGCAGTCGATGCAGATCGCCACGCCGCCGTTCATGGTGACGGCCAGCGGCTGGGCGCCGCCCATGCCGCCGAGGCCGGCGGTGAGGGTGATGGTGCCTTCCAGCGTCCCGTTGAAGCGCTTGTTGGCGACGGCCGCGAAGGTCTCGTAGGTGCCCTGGAGGATGCCCTGGGTGCCGATGTAGATCCACGAACCGGCGGTCATCTGGCCGTACATGGTGAGGCCGAGCGACTCCAGGCGGCGGAACTCCTCCCAGTTCGCCCAGTCGCCGACCAGGTTGGAGTTGGCGATCAGCACGCGGGGCGCCCACTCGTGGGTCTGCATCACGCCGACCGGCCGGCCGGACTGCACGAGCATGGTCTCGTCCTGCTTGAGGCCCTGGAGGGTCCTCACCATGGCGTCGAAGGAACGCCAGTCACGGGCGGCCTTGCCGGTGCCGCCGTAGACCACCAGCTTGGACGGGTGCTCGGCGACCTCCGGGTCGAGGTTGTTCATCAGCATCCGCAGGGCGGCCTCCTGCTGCCAGCCCTGCGTGCTCAGCCCGGTGCCCCGTGCCGCGCGCACCTCACGCGGGCCGCTCGCCTGCTCTGCCATGGACCAGCCTCCTTGCGGATGGATTCATTCACGATCAAGCAGAGTGAATATATCCAAACAGCATCGGGCTGACCAGAGTTTCGGGCACCCGCGTCGGCGCCCCTTCGTCAGCTCTTCCCCGGATCCCCCGGCCCACTCGATCCACTCGATCCACCCGGCGGACTGCCGCCGCCGTGCTCGCCGCGCAGCGCCGCCAGCCGGTGCCGGTACTCGTCGACGTCGATCTCGCCCCGGGCCAGCCGCTCGGCCAACAGCCGCTCCGCCTCCGGGACACGGCCCTGCGGCGGGTTCCCCCACCGCGGCCCGCCCGCCGACGTCCCGCCCCTCCGCTCGGCCGAGAACATCCGCCAGAGCGCGGCCAGCACGACGATCGCCAGCAGCACGAACAGCATGAACGTGATTCCGGGCAGCACCCACGACCAGCCGCCGTGGTACCCGTGATGCCAATACATCCCGATCACCCGCCACCGCGCACCCGCACGGTGCGCCGCTTCCAGTCTGCTCCTCGCCCTGCGACGGCGGTGCTCGGCGGTGTCGGGCGGGGGCGGTGTCAGGCCGGGGTGGTGGAGAGCAGCACGGGGGCTCCGCCGGAGACGTCGTAGACCTGAACGTCGGCGTCGGTGGTGACGACGATCCGGTCGGGGCCGTCCCAGGTCGCGGACGTGAGCACGCCCTCGCCCTCCCACTTCCCGACCTCGGAGAACACCGTCCACCGCCGGGCCGACCAGCCGGAGCCGTTCTCCACCTGGACGAACCAGCCCTGGCTCTCCGCCTCCATGCCCAACTCGCCCTTGCGGAGCACCCGCAGTGCCCGGTCCGCGCCGTCGGGCGCCGCCTCGCGCTTCGTCACGCGGTGGTCGGGTCCGCCTGCCAGTCCGGCGGCGAGGACCAGCGCCGCGATCGTCCCGACGAACAGCACCGGCACCGACCCGCGCCCACGCACCAGCCCCACCGCCACCAGGAACAGCCCCGCGGCCGCCAGGCACAGCAGCGACGGATGGGAGAAGGCGTCGGCCACCGCCGACCGGCCGCCTTCGCGCCGCTCCCGCACACCCCACAGCGCGGCGGCCACCGCCAGCCCTCCGACGGCCGCGAGGCAGCGGCCCGACCACACGCGCATGATCAATCCCCCCCCGGGAGAAACTCCCGTCACCCTAGCGTGCGGCCGGGCGGCGGCCGGCCGTCAGGCGGCTGCGTCGCCGTCCCAGTCGATGCCGATCTCGGCGAGCCAGCGGCGGTCCTCCGCGTCGGGCTGCGGGGTCGGTTCTCCGGGCCGGGCGGGCGGGCGCGGGATGTGTTGGACGGGGCCGACGCCGTAGCGGGCGGCGGCCTCCTCGGCGGCGGGGTCACCGGGTTCCAGGACGCCGATGTGCACGACGTTCTCGTCGCCCGGGTCGAGCACGATCAGTTCGGGGTGCGGCGGGCGGCGCAGCGCGATGCGGCGGCCGCAGAGCGGGCAGGACCATTCGTCGGCGCCGGAGCCGAGCCGGCCGGTGAGGCGCATCTGATGGATCGGTGGTGGCATTGGACTTCCCCCGTCCAAGGCTGTCGTCGTCCCTACCCAGGAAGATGCCCGCCCACGGCCGGTCGTCAACCCGGCGGAGAGGTGTCATTGGGGGAACAACGGGTGTCAGTCCAGGAACAGTTGACGGGCCGTCGCGGACTGCTCGATGGCTTCCAGGCGGGCTTCGGCGTCGGGGATCTCGTCGCACATCGCCTGCAGCAGCACCCGGCCGAGGACCATCGGGGCGCAGGCGGTGTCGAAGACCAGGCCGGTGCCGACGGCGGCGGGGAGCATCACGTCGGAGAGCTTGGCGACCGGGGCGAAGGTGGAGTCGGCGACGGTGAGGACGGTCAGTCCGCAGTCGCGGGCGACGGCGAGGGCGTCCATGAGTTCGCGCGGGTAGCGGGGCAGCGCGAAGCAGAGCAGGGCGGTGGCGCCGGCGGCGACGGCCTGTTCGAGGCGGTCGGCGAGCATCGAGCCGCCCTCGTCGAGCAGCCGGATGTCGGGGTGGACCTTGGCGGCGAAGTAGGAGAAGCCGCGGGCCTGGGCGGACGCGGCGCGCAGGCCGAGCACGGGCAGTGGGCGGGACGCGGCGAGGATCCGGGCGGCGCGGACGATCGGCGCGGGGTCGGCAAGCAGTTCGGCGAGGTGCCGCAGGTGTTCGATCTCGGCGAGGACGGCCTGCTGGTGCTGGTTGCGGACCACGTCGTGGTGGCTCTCGGGCGCGGCGGCCTCGCCGACGCCGAGTTCCCGCAGCTGCTTGCGCAGCGCCGGGTAGCCGTCGTAGCCGAGGGCGACGGCGAAGCGGGTGACGGACGGCTGGCTGACGCCGGCGAGTTCGGCGACCTCGACGCTGGAGAGGAACGGCGCCTCGGTGGCGTGCCGGACCAGCGAGTGGGCGATCCGCCGCTGGGTGGGCGTCAGCCGGTGGCCCTCGAAGAGCTGGAGCAGCCGGGCGGAGGGTCCGGCGGTCGTTCCGGTCTCGTCCAGGGCGGTCATCTCGGGTACCTCCACGCTCGGTTGGGCGGTCGCCGGTGGCTTCGGCGGTGGGACGACTGTGGCGCAGTCCCGACTGGTGGGCAACGGCATTCCGCCAGCCGGGACGGGCGCGTTCGGACAGTAGTCCGGCGCGCCCGTCCTGCGACACATCGTCACATCGTCAGGCCAGCGGGCCGGTGACCTGCTGAACCGCCTCGACCAGGGCGCCGGAGGCGACCAGCGCGGCGGCGGCCTCCAGGTCCGGGGAGAGGTAGCGGTCGCGGCCGGGCCCGCCGACCCCGGCGGCACGGGCGGCGGCGACGGCGGCGGCGGTCGCCGGGGCGAGCACGCCGGTCTCCTCGGCGGCCTGCTCCCGGATCTCCAACGCCCGTGCGGAGGCGACGAGTTCGACGGCCAGCACGCGGCCGAGGTTGGCCACCGACTGGCGCAGCTTGCGGGCCGCGGACCAGCCCATCGAGACGTGGTCCTCCTGCATCGCCGAGGACGGGATGGAGTCCACCGAGGCGGGCACCGCGAGCCGCTTGTTCTCGCTGACCAGTGCGGCCTGGGTGTACTGGGCGATCATCAGACCGGAGTCGACGCCCGGGTCGTCCGCGAGGAACGCGGGCAGGCCGTGCGAGCGGGCCTTGTCGAGCAGCCGGTCGGTGCGGCGCTCGGAGATCGAGGCCAGGTCGGCGGCGGCGATCGCCAGGAAGTCCAGCACGTAGGCGACGGGCGCGCCGTGGAAGTTGCCGTTGGACTCGACCCGGCCGTCGGGCAGCACCACCGGGTTGTCCACGGACGCGGCCAGCTCCCGGTCGGCGACCAGGGCGGCGTGCGCCAGGGTGTCGCGGCCGGCGCCGGCCACCTGCGGGGCGCAGCGGATCGAGTAGGCGTCCTGGACCCGCGGCGCGTCGTCCTGGTGGTGGCCGGTGAGGCCGGAGCCGCGCAGGACGGCCAGCATGTTGGCGGCGGCGGCGGCCTGCCCGGGGTGCGGGCGGATCGGGGCGTGCAGCTCGGGGGCGAGCACCTTGTCGGTGCCGAGCAGCGCCTCCAGCGTCATCGCGGCGGTGATGTCGGCGGTGGTGTAGAGCCGGCGCAGGTCGGCGAGGGCCATCACCAGCATGCCGAGCATGCCGTCGGTGCCGTTGATGAGGGCCAGGCCCTCCTTCTCCAGCAGTTCGACGGGTGCGATGCCGGCGGCGGCGAGCAGCTCGGCGGCGTCCTTCTCGACGCCGTCGGGGCCGAACGCGGTGCCCTCGCCCATCAGCACGAGCGCACAGTGCGACAGCGGGGCGAGGTCGCCGGAGCAGCCGAGCGAGCCGAACTCCCGCACCACGGGGGTGATTCCGGCGTTCAGCAGGGCGGCCATGGTCTCGGCGACCAGCGGGCGGACGCCGGTGCGGCCGGAGGCGAGTGTCTTCATCCGCAGGAACACCAGTGCCCGGACCACCTCGGTCTCCACCACCGGGCCCATGCCGGCGGCGTGCGAACGCACCAGCGAACGCTGGAGCTGGGCCCGCAGTTCGGGGCTGATGTGGCGCACCGCCAGCGCGCCGAAGCCGGTGGAGACCCCGTACACCGGCCGGGGTTCGGCGGCGAGGGCGTCGATCCGGGCCCGGGCGGCAGCCATCTCGGCGAGCGCGTCCGGCCCGATCTCCACCCTGGCCCCGCCCCGGGCGACCGCGAGGACATCCTCGGCGCTGACGTCGGCCTTGCCGACCTGGACGACGACCCTGTGCATATCCATATGCACATTCTCACCAGGTGAATGAAGATCTGACAAGCACTGTCGGCCGACCGGTCCGGCGTCCCGGGCGCCTGGCCCGGGCTGCGCGCCGCCGAGCTCTGGTTGACTGGCCCGCGGAGGTGCGACACGGATGGCGCGGGCAACGGTACGGCGGCGGGTGGTGCGGCTGCGGGGGGCGGAGCGGGGGGCTCGGCCGGACAGTCTGGCGGCGGAGGAGCCGTTGGAGATCCGGATCGGCGGCGAGGCGCTGACCGTCACCATGCGCACCCCGGGGCACGACTTCGACCTGGTGGCGGGCTTCCTGGTCGGCGAGGGCCTGGTCGGCGCCACCGAGGAGCTCGCCGCGCTGCGCTACTGCGCGGGCGCCGACGAGGACGGCGCCAACACCTACAACGTGGTCGACGCGACCGTCCGCGGCGCCCGCCCCGCGCTGTCCGCGCACCGCAACCTGCTCACCACCAGCGCCTGCGGCCTGTGCGGACGCGACACCGTGGACGCGGTGCGCACCCGCAGCCGCTGGGACGTCTCCGCCGACCCGCTGACGCTCGACCCGGAGGTGCTGTACGCCCTGCCGGAGCGGCTGCGCGCCGCCCAGCGCGCCTTCGAGAGCACCGGCGGCCTGCACGCGGCCGCGCTGTTCACCGCCGACGGCGCCCTGCTGTGCGCCCGCGAGGACGTCGGCCGGCACAACGCGGTCGACAAGGTGGTCGGCTGGGCGCTGCGCGAGGGCCTGCTGCCGCTGCGCGGGCACGTCCTGCTGGTCTCCGGCCGGGCGTCCTTCGAACTCACCCAGAAGGCCGCCCTGGCCGGCCTGCCGCTGCTGGCGGCGGTCTCCGCGCCGTCCTCGCTCGCCGTCGACCTGGCCGAGGAGCTCGGCCTGACCCTGGTCGGCTTCCTGCGCGAACGCACCGCGAACGTCTACACCCGTGCGGACCGGATCGTCGCCGACCCGCACGGGTGAAATCCTCAGCGCGGCCAGAGGCTGGTGCGCCAGGCGTGCGGCCCGGGCGCGGGGACGGGACGGGGAGTGCGGCTGGTCCACGCGGTGGCCGGGCCGCTCGCGGAGGCCGACGCGGCCCCGGCGGCGGCCCGGGCTTGGACCACCGCCAGGACGGTGGCCAGCTCCTCGGGGGTCGGCTGCCCGTGCAGCACCTGAATCGGAGTCATGCGGGGTGAACCCTTCTGCTACAGCGGGATGTTGCCGTGCTTCTTCGGCGGCAGCGCCTCCCGCTTGCCGCGCAGCGCCCGCAGCCCGCGGACGATGTGCCGGCGGGTCTCGCTGGGCGCGATGACCGCGTCGACGTAGCCGCGCTCGGCGGCCAGGTACGGGTTGAGCAGGGTCTCCTCGTACGAGGCGAGCAGCTCGGCCCGGCGCTCCTCGCCGCGGCCCTCGGCCTCGGCGGCGGCGATCTCCCGGCGGTGCAGGATGTTGACCGCGCCCTGCGCGCCCATCACCGCGATCTGCGCGGTCGGCCAGGCCAGGTTGATGTCCGCGCCCAGGTGCTTGGAGCCCATCACGTCGTACGCGCCGCCGAACGCCTTGCGGGTGATCACGGTGATCAGCGGGACGGTGGCCTCCGCGTAGGCGAAGATCAGCTTCGCGCCGCGGCGGATGATGCCGTCCCACTCCTGGCCGGTGCCGGGCAGGAAGCCGGGCACGTCGACGAAGGTCAGCACCGGGATGTTGAACGCGTCGCAGGTGCGCACGAAGCGGGCGGCCTTCTCGCTGGCCGCGATGTCCAGGCAGCCCGCCAGGTCCATCGGCTGGTTGCCGACCACGCCCACCGGGTGGCCCTCGACCCGGCCGAAGCCGATCACGATGTTGCCCGCGTACAGCGGCTGGACCTCCAGGAAGTCCCCGTCGTCCAGCACGTGCTCGATCACCCGGCGGATGTCGTACGGCTGGTTCGCCGAGTCCGGCACGATGCCGTCGAGTTCGAGGTCCTCGTCGGTGATCGACAGGTCCGCCTGCTCGGGGTAGACCGGCGGGTCGGAGAGGTTGTTCGACGGCAGGTACGACAGCAGGCTCTTGACGTACTCGATGGCCTCCTTCTCGTCGGCGGCCAGGTAGTGCGCGTTGCCGGACTTCGTGTTGTGGGTGCGGGCGCCGCCCAGCTCCTCCATGTCCACGGTCTCGCCGGTGACGGTCTTGATCACGTCGGGGCCGGTGATGAACATGTGCGAGGTCTTGTCGGCCATCACCACGAAGTCGGTGACCGCCGGCGAGTACACCGCGCCGCCCGCGCACGGGCCCATGATCAGCGAGATCTGCGGGATCACGCCCGAGGCGTGCACGTTGCGGCGGAAGATCTCGCCGTACAGGCCGAGCGAGACCACGCCCTCCTGGATCCGCGCGCCGCCGGAGTCGTTGATGCCGATCATCGGGCAGCCGGTCTTCAGCGCGAAGTCCATCACCTTGACGATCTTCTCGCCGAACACCTCGCCCAGCGAACCGCCGAACACCGTGAAGTCCTGAGCGAACACCGCGATCTGGCGGCCGTCCACGGTGCCGTAGCCGGTGACCACGCCGTCGCCGTACGGCCGGTTCTTCTCCTGGCCGAAGTTGGTCGAGCGGTGCCGGGCGAACTCGTCGAACTCCACGAACGAGTCCTCGTCCAGCAGTTCGAGGATCCGCTCACGGGCGGTCAGCTTGCCCTTGGCGTGCTGCTTCTCGACCGCGGCGGCGGAACCGGAGTGCACCGCCTCGTCGATCCGCCGGCGCAGGTCGGCGAGCTTTCCGGCGGTGGTGTGCGGGTCGTGCGGTGCCTCGGCCATTGCGGTGGCTCTCCCTGCGTCCTCGGCCGCCGGCCCGGGGCGTTGGAGGGTTGCGGGCAGGGCGGCGCTGCGGTCTACCGTTGCGTAGCGTAGCCAGCGCGGAGGCGTCCGCGGCTATGGCCATCGACACATCGTGCCACTGCCCGATTTGCGGGACGATGATGCGGCGTGCGGCCGGTGCCCTTCGCCATAGGGTGGGCCGGGTGAGCACACCCGAGAGCCCTCGCCCCCGCCGCTCCGGACTGCGCGGCTTCGGCCACGGCGGCCCGTCCCCCTGGACCGACCTGGACCGGCCGCCGCTCGACGAGGCGGCCCTGCGGCTCGACCTGCTGCGCCCCGGCGCCCTGTGGACCTCACTCGATGTGGTGAGCGGGACCGGCTCCACCAACTCCGACCTGGCCGCCCGCGCCAAGGACGGCGCACCCGAGGGCGCCGTCCTGGTCGCCGAGTCGCAGAACGCCGCCCGCGGCCGGCTCGACCGCCGCTGGAACGCGCCGCCCCGCTCCGGGCTCTTCCTGTCCGTGCTGCTGCGCCCGCAGGGCGTGCCGATGGAACGCTACGGCTGGCTGCCGATCCTGATCGGCACCGCCGTCTCCGCCACCCTCGACCGGATCGCCGGCGTCCGCACCGGCCTGAAGTGGCCCAACGACCTCCAGGCCGAGGTCGACGGCCAGGAGCGCAAGCTCGGCGGCATCCTCACCGAACTCTCCGGCGGCGCCGTGATCGCCGGCCTCGGCCTCAACGTCTCCCTCCGGCAGGCCGAACTGCCCGTCCCCACCGCCACCTCGCTCGCCCTGGCCGGCGCCGAGACCACCGACCGGGCCACCCTGCTGCGCGCCCTGCTGCGCGAGTTCGCCGAACTGTACGGCGAGTGGACGGCCGCCGCCGGCGACCCGCACGCCAGCGGCCTGCTGCCCGCGTACACCGCCCGCTGCACCACCCTGAACCGGCCCGTCAAGGTCCAACTCCCCGGCGACCGCGAACTGCTGGGCGAAGCGGTGGCCGTCGACGGCGACGGCCGGCTGGTGGTCCGCACCCCCGACGGCACCCGGCACGCCGTCGCCGCCGGCGACGTGGTGCACGTCCGCCCGCAGAACTGACCGGCCGGTCTCACCCACCGGAACCCTCGGACCGGCTGTCGGGCGGATGCCCCGGATTACGCGATTCCGTGCGAACATTCCACCTGGCAGCGGTGTGAGGCTCGCCACTACCCCCTGCGGTGGTCGCGTACCCGAACCCCGAGGACGGCAAGACACAAGTGCTCGAACGCACGGGGACGGACCGGTGACAGACAACGGCGGCGCCACGACGGGCTCCGGCAACGACGGCACTCCCGCCGACGCGCTCGAAGCGACGGACGAGACCACCGTCGCCACCGACCTTGAGCGGCTCATCCTCGACGCGCCGCGCAAGTACACCCCGTACCAGGCCGCGCGCGCCGCCGAGGTCCCGATGGACCTCGCCACCCGCTTCTGGCGCGCCATGGGCTTCCCCGACATCGGCCAGTCCCGCGCCCTCAACGACAACGACGTGATCGCGCTGCGCCGCCTGGCCGGCCTGATCGAGTCCGGGCTGCTCAGCGAACCCATGGCGATCCAGGTCGCCCGCTCCACCGGCCAGACCACCGCGCGACTCGCCGGCTGGCAGATGGACACCTTCCTCGACAACCTCACCCAACCCGTCGAACCCGGCCTGACCCGCTCCGACGTCGCCTACCCGCTGGTCGAACTGCTCCTCCCCGAGCTCGAACAGTTCCTCGTCTACGTCTGGCGCCGCCAACTCGCCGCCGTCACCGGCCGCGTGGTCCAGGCCGCCGAGGACACCGAGACCACCTCCGGCCGCCTCGCCGTCGCCTTCGCCGACCTGGTCGGCTTCACCCGGCTCTCCCGCCGCCTGGAGGAGGAGGAACTCGGCGAACTCGTCGAGGGCTTCGAGAACACCTGCTCCGACCTGATCGCCGGCCAGGGCGGACGCGTCGTCAAGACGCTCGGCGACGAGATCCTCTTCGTCTCCGAGGACCCGGCCACCGTCGCCGAGATCGCCCTCTCCCTGGTCGAGACGCTCGCCAAGGAGGACAACATGCCCGCCCTCCGCGTCGGCATGGCCTTCGGCACCGTCACCTCCCGCATGGGCGACGTCTTCGGCACCACCGTCAACCTCGCCTCCCGCCTCACCTCCATCGCCCCCAAGGACGCCGTCCTGGTCGACGGCGAACTCGCGACGGCCCTCGAACACAACGGCACCGCGACGCTTCCCGAGGGGCCCCCTGCACCCGGCCACCGCTTCCACCTCCAGCCCATGTGGCGCCGCCCGGTCCGCGGCCTCGGCCTGGTCGAACCCTGGCTCCTCACCCGCACCCCCACCGCCAACACCTGAGCGAGCACGAAGACAGGGGCGCGGGGAACTGCGCGACAAGCGCAAGTCACGTCCGTAAGGTCGCGATCAAGTGCAGGTCGTTGTCCCGCGTCGCGATCTTTCCGTCGGGTGCGTTCCCCTTCGCGCAGTTTCCCGCGCCCCTGGTGGTGCCGTCACAAATCGCCCACATCACCCTAGGCTGGATGAAACGGCCCGCGGGAGGGAATGTGGCGACGATGACTGACCAGGCGGCGGCGCCGGACTCGCGGTTGCAGGCGGTGGTGGAGCTCGCGCAGGCGATGGCCGGGGCGCTGACCCCGCTGGAAGCGGTTCGCGCGGCAGCCTCGCGGGCGACGTCCGCACTGGGGGCGACGATGGCGGCGGTCTCGGTGTGGGACCGCGAGTCGGGCCGCCTGCGGGTGCTGGTGAACCACGGAGACCTCGCGCCGGGCGAGGAGGAGCTTCCGGAGGACGAGTCGTACCCGGTCGCGGACTTCCCGGAGATCGTCACGTACCTGGAGGAGCACTGGACCACCGGCCGTCTCCCCCGGGCGTGGGTGCAGACGGCGGAGGATCTCGGCCCGCACGCCGGTCATCCGCTCCCGGCCTCCGGCGCGTTCTGCCGCTCGCGCGCCGCAGGCCTGCGGCGGCGCGGCCGCGGCTGCTGCCTGGTCGCCCCGATCGTGCTGCACGGCCAGGCGTGGGGCGAGCTGTATCTGGCGCGCGGCATCGGCATGCCGGTGTTCACGGACGCCGACGCCGAGTACGCGACGCTGCTGGCGGCGCAGATCTCGGCCGGCCTCGCCCAGACCGAGCGGGTCGCCGACCTGCGCAGGCTGGCGTTCACCGACGCGCTGACCGGCCTGGCGAACCGTCGCGCGGTGGACGCCCGGCTGGAGGAGGCGTTGAAGGCGCACACCCGGGACGGCGTGGTGGTCTCGCTGGTGGTGTGCGACGTGAACGGGTTGAAGCGGGTCAACGACCAGCTGGGCCACGAGATGGGCGACCGGCTGCTGGAGCGGTTCGCGCACCAGCTGTCGCTGGCCGCGGCGAAGCTGCCGGGCAGTCTCGCGGCGCGGCTCGGCGGCGACGAGTTCTGCCTGCTCGTGGAGGGCCGGTCCGCGGACGAGGTGGTCGCGGTGGCGGAGGAACTGTGCACCCGCGCACTGGAGTTGACGGACGGCGAGGGCGTCGCCTGCGGGATCGCGTCGACCGGGGACTCGATCGGCCCGGTGACCACGGCGGACCGGCTGTTCCGGCTGGCGGACGCCGCGCAGTACCGGGCGAAGGCGGCCCGGGCGGCGCACCCGGTGGTGGCGGGGCGGGGCCACGGTCCGGGGTTCGCGCCGGATCCGGTGGTGCAGCTCGCGGACAGCCGGCGGGCGCCGGGCGGCCGGCCGAACGGCGACCGGCGGCGGTTCCGGGGTTCGGCGCACAGCGCCGATCCGGGGCAGTTGCTGGCGGCGGTGCTGGCGGCGCTGGACCAGGGCGGGGTGCAGGGCGTGGTGGCGCACCCGGCGGACACCTTGGGGCGGCTGTCGGTGGTCGCGGAGACCGCGTCGCGGCTGCTGAACGCGGTGGGCTGGTGGGTGTCGTACGTGCCGCCGGGTTCGCCGCTGATGCGCACCTCGCGGCACGCGGTGTACCGGATGACGGGCGGCCCGGCGTCGGCACGGGCGCAGACCCAGCGGGCGCAGATCGAGGCCCCGGACGCGGTGTTCGACCTGCGGCACTATCCGTTGACCGGCCGGGCGGTGACCGGCGGGGCGTTCGCACTGCGGGCCGGCGCGGCGGGCAACGACGCCGCGGAGGAGGCGGTGATGGTGGTGTCCGGGTACCGGGCGATGGTCGCGGCGGGCGGCGCCAACCCGGCGGGCGGCTGGCTGGTGGAGCTGTTCGCCGACGACTCCACGCTGCCGCTCGGCCAGGTCGCGTCGGCGCTGCGGGCACTGGTGGCGGTGGCCCTGTCGGGGCCGTGCTCCCCGCCGCCGTCCTGACGCCGGGCAAGCGGGCGGGTGCGCCCCTGTCCTCGCACCCGCCTGCGTGTCGCGCCCGCGTGTCGCGCCCGCCCGCTCAGCGGGCGAGGCGGCTGCCGAGTGCGAAGCTGCCGGGGCCCACGGCGGCGATGAGCAGGAACGCCCAGCAGAACAGCACGGCGGGCTCGCCGCCGTTCTGCAGCGGGAACAGCCCGGTCTGCTGGTGGACGCTGAAGTAGGCGTAGGCCATCGAGCCGGAGGCGGCCAGTGCGGCGGTCCGGGTGCCGATGCCGAGCAGGACGAGCAGGCCGCAGACGAGCTGGATCACGGCGGCGTACCAGCCGGGCCAGCTGCCGGCCGGGACGGTGCCGCCGCCGTGCGCCCCGCCGAGGACCCCGAACAGCGAGGCGGCGCCGTGGCAGGCGAAGAGCAGGCCGGTGATGACCCGGTAGAGCGCGACGAGGTGCGGGCGGGCCGCGTCGGTGGCGGCCCTTGCGGTGGTGACGAGGTCGGACATGGATCTCCTCAGCCGGAACCAGTGGGGTGGTCTGCCGTACGTGCCCCGACCGTTGACGTGTCGTCGGTTCGTGGGGGAGATCGGCGCCCCGCACGGCACCGATCATGAACCGGACAAGTCAGTGGGTCCATTGGAGGGGCCCGGGGGCGCGGCGTCAAGCAGGCACCGGAACTATCACCCGCGCCGGGACTGAGTACGGATACTCAGGCGCCGCACCCGGTCCGCGTTGCAGGCTGATCGAATGCTCTGGTCAGACCCCCGTGACGAGCCGTCGCCCGAGGCCCGCGAGGTGCAGCGCAGGCTGCGTCGCACCGCGGTGGTGATGGCGGTGCTGACCGTGATCGCGACGGCGCTGGTGCTGGCGTAGCCCGGCCAGTACCGCGGCAGGCGGCCTTCGCCCCGTCGCGCGAAGGCCGCCTGCCGCGGCACTAGGCTGAGGGCATGACCGCTCGTCGCCCGCTCGTTCTCGCGTCCGCCTCCCCCGCCCGGCTGGGCCTGCTGCGGCAGGCGGGCCTGGACCCGCTGGTCCGGGTGAGCGGGGTCGACGAGGACGCGCTGTCCGCGCCGACGCCCGGCGAACTGGCGCTGGTGCTGGCCGTGGCGAAGGCCGAGAAGATCGCCGCCGAGCTGTCCGGCGAGCCCGGCGAGCCGCCGCTGGTGATCGGCTGCGACTCCGTGCTGGAGCTGGACGGCGAGGCGCTCGGCAAGCCCGCCGACGCCGACGAGGCGGTGCGGCGCTGGCAGTCGATGCGCGGCCGCGCGGGCGTGCTGCGCACCGGCCACTGCGTGATCGACACCGCCACCGGCCGGCAGGCGAAGGCCACCGCCTCCACCACCGTCCGCTTCGGCACCCCGGACGACGCCGAGGTCGCCGCCTACGTCGCCTCCGGCGAACCGCTGCACGTGGCCGGGGCGTTCACCCTGGACGGCCGCTCCGCACCGTTCGTGGAGGGGATCGACGGCGACCCCGGCAACGTCATCGGCCTGTCCCTGCCGCTGCTGCGCCGCCTGCTCGCCGAGCTCGACGTCCGCATCACCGACCTCTGGGCCTGATCCCCGGGTCAGCCCGCCGCGGGGGCGTGCTTGGCCAGGTAGGCCTTGACGTCGGGCAGCGCGCCGTCCTTGAGCAGCAGGGAGCCGTGGTTGACGCCGGGGTAGATCTTCAGCTGCTTGTCCTCGGCCGCCGAGGCCTCGTACAGCGACTTGGCGTTGGCGTTGAACGGCGCGTCCATCTCCTCCGCGGCGAAGTAGGTCGGGATCTTCACCGACTTGACCGCGACCGCCGCGTTGTACAGCGGGAACACGTCGGGCGCGCTGAGCGAGACCACGGCCTTGACCGGCAGCGGGTTCTGCTGGTTGGCGGCGACCAGCGAGGCGGTGCCGCCCTTGGAGGCGCCGATCAGCGCGAGCCCGGTGACGCCCTTCTCCTTGAGCTTTCCGGCGGCGGCCTTGATGCCCTCGGTGACGTCGTTCTCGGAGGTGAAGGCCAGCACCGCGTACCCGGACTTGGTGAAGTCGGCGAAGTACGGCGCCCATTCGCACAGCGATCCGCTCAGCTGGTGCGAGAAGATCACCGCCGTCTTCGCCCCGCCGGCGTCCGAGTCGCGGTAGTAGGCCTTCAGGCTGCTGCCGCCGGCCGTGCCCGCGTCGAGGGTGAACGCGCCCTTGGACTGCTCTTGGGTGAGGCACCCGTAGATCGTGGCGCCGGTCGTCGGCGCGGGTGTCTCCGCGGGCGCCGCCTTGGTCGAACTCCCGCTGCTGGAGCAGGCGGTGAGGACCAGGGCGGTGGCGGCGAGCGCGCCGGGCAGCATGGATCGCTTCACGATTCCCCCGTGAATTCTGCGGATTGTGGTGGTGGCTGCGACGCT
This sequence comes from Kitasatospora sp. NPDC059795, assembly GCF_042732175.1. Lineage (NCBI taxonomy): Bacteria > Bacillati > Actinomycetota > Actinomycetes > Kitasatosporales > Streptomycetaceae > Kitasatospora > Kitasatospora sp. NPDC059795. The sequence goes on along the minus strand of NZ_JBHWID010000010.1, from coordinate 231,486 downwards.
ATGGACGGCCGCGATCCGGGTCAATGGTCTGAACCATTCCGTTATGCCGGCCCTCGAAAAGGGTGACGCGATTCCGGTTCGCAAGGTGCGGAATCGGACAGAACAGGGGCCGCACATCTGTCGCACAGTTCCACCTCCCGGGCCGGTGGCCGCCATTAGGCTGGCGAGCCGGACCGGAAAGGGGCGACGGGAAGCGGAAGATGACCGATGGTGTGCTGAACGTCGTGCTGGGCCTGGTCGCTTCGGCGATCAGCGCCGGGCTGGGCTGGCTGGCGCAGACGCTGCGCCGGCGGCGGCGCCTGGAGCGGGAGCGGGCGTTCTTCGGACTGCCGGCCGACGGCGAGGCGCTGCTGGTCTCCAACCGGCACGCGGGCACGACCGATCCGAAGAGCGTGGCCCGTGACGACGTGTACGCGCTGATGGAACTGGCCGCGCTGGTCCGCGAGTGCGGCGCCCGGACGGTGCTGACCTCGCACGACGAGGTGCGCCAAGGCCTCGGCGACAAGACCGAGTTCTGCGTCGGCGGCCCGGACGGCAACGAGCGGACGGCCGCCCACCTGGCGTCCTGGCTGCCCGGCGCGGCGTTCGTCGCCCCGCCGGACGCCGCCGGGCACCCGGTGCGCACGCTGCTGGTCGGGGACCGCGAGTTCGCGTTCCGGACGTCCGCCGAGCAGCCGGGCGGGACGGCGTACGCGCTGCTGGCCCGGGTGCACCTGCGGCCGGGCAGCCGGCCGGTGTTCCTGATCGCCGGTCAGACGGCGGTCTCCAACCACGCGGCGGTGCGGTACCTGGCCGCCCATCACCGGTCGCTGGCCCGCCGGCACGGCCCGGAAGGGGCGTTCGCGGTGGTGCTGCGGGTGGTCAACGCCCGGGCGTACGGCCCGGACGTCGTCGAGTTCGAGGCGGACGTGACCGCCGAAGCGACCACCCGGCCGCAGCCGGCGGACGCTTGACCCGATGCCCCGGTGTGGCGAAGGCCACCCCGCCCGCCCGGCTCACCGGGCACCCCGGCGCGGCTCGCCGCGCGCCCGCGGCCTGCGGCGCGTCGCCAACCGCCGCCACCCGTACGGAAGTCGGAACACCGAGCGTGTGAGCACGCTCACCACCAGGGACTACTCGCCGGTAGCACCCTCCAATCCATAGACTCGACGAGGTTCGAGAAGGGAGCCACAGTGCGCAAGGTGCTCATCGCCAATCGCGGCGAAATCGCTGTCCGCGTTGCCCGGGCGTGCCGGGATGCCGGTATCGCGAGTGTCGCCGTGTACGCCGAGCCGGACCGGGACGCGCTGCACGTGCGGGCCGCCGACGAGGCGTACGCGCTGGGCGGCGACACCCCCGCGAGCAGCTACCTGGACATCGCGAAGGTCCTGAAGGCGGCCGCCGACTCGGGTGCGGACGCGATCCACCCCGGCTACGGCTTCCTGTCCGAGAACGCCGACTTCGCGCAGGCCGTGCTCGACGCCGGCCTGACCTGGATCGGCCCGCCGCCGCAGGCGATCCGCGACCTGGGCGACAAGGTCACCGCCCGACACGTGGCGCAGCGCGCGGGCGCCCCGCTGGTCGCGGGCACCGCCGACCCGGTGTCCGGGGCCGACGAGGTGGTCGCGTTCGCGTCCGAGCACGGCCTGCCGGTCGCCATCAAGGCGGCGTTCGGCGGCGGCGGCCGCGGCCTGAAGGTCGCCCGCACGCTGGAGGAGATCCCGGAGCTGTACGAGTCCGCGGTGCGCGAGGCGGTGGCCGCGTTCGGCCGCGGCGAGTGCTTCGTCGAGCAGTACCTGGACAAGCCGCGGCACGTGGAGACCCAGTGCCTGGCCGACCGGCACGGCAACGTGGTGGTCGTCTCCACCCGTGACTGCTCGCTGCAGCGCCGCCACCAGAAGCTGGTCGAGGAGGCCCCCGCGCCGTTCCTGACCGCCGAGCAGAACGCCGAGCTGTACCGGGCGTCCAAGGCGATCCTGCGCGAGGCGGGCTACGTCGGCGCCGGCACCTGTGAGTTCCTGGTCTCCCAGGACGGCCTGATCTCCTTCCTGGAGGTCAACACCCGTCTGCAGGTCGAGCACCCGGTCTCCGAAGAGGTCACCGGCCTCGACCTGGTCCGCGAGATGTTCCGGATCGCCGACGGCGAGGAGCTCGGCTACGACGACCCGGAGATCCGCGGTCACTCGTTCGAGTTCCGGATCAACGGCGAGGACCCGGGCCGCAACTTCCTGCCCGCGCCCGGCACCGTGACGCTGTTCGCCCCGCCGTCCGGCCCGGGTGTCCGGCTGGACGCCGGCGTGGAGTCCGGCTCGGTGATCGGCCCCGCCTGGGACTCGCTGCTCGCCAAGCTGATCGTCACCGGCACCGACCGCAAGCAGGCCCTGCAGCGCGCCAAGCGTGCCCTGGAGGAGTTCAAGGTGGAGGGCATGGCCACCGCCATCCCGTTCCACCAGGCCGTGGTCACCGACCCGGCGTTCGCCCCCGAGGTGCACGGCTCCGAGGGCCCGTTCCAGATCTTCACCCGCTGGATCGAGACCGAGTTCGACAACACCATCCCGGCGTTCGTCGGTGCGGGCGGCGACGGCGAGGAGCCCGAGGGCCGGGAGACCGTGGTGGTCGAGGTCGGCGGCAAGCGCATCGAGGTGTCGCTGCCGTCCTCGCTGGGCGTCGCCTCGGCCCCGGCCGCGGGCGCGTCGGCGGGCAAGGCGAAGCGCCGGGTGGGCGCCAAGAAGGCCGCGTCCGCGGTCTCCGGCGACACCCTGGCCTCGCCGATGCAGGGCACCATCGTCAAGGTCGCCGTCGAGGAGGGCCAGGTCGTCGCCGAGGGCGAGCTGATCGTGGTCCTGGAGGCGATGAAGATGGAGCAGCCGCTGAACGCCCACAAGGCGGGCACCGTGGTCGGCCTGAAGGCCGAGGTCGGCCAGTCGGTCTCCAGCGGCGCCGCGCTCTGCGAGATCAAGGACGTCTGAGTCCTCGCCAGTACTGCTACGGGCGGCGGGAGTCCACGGATTCCCGCCGCCCGTCGGCGTCCACGGAGGCCTGTCCGGCCCCGGCGGCGTCCAGCACCAACTGCTCGACGCCGCACAGGAACCGAGCCATCCGCGCGCGGTCCAGCAGCGCGCCGTCGGCGACCATCAGCAGCTCGATCGCGCCCGGGACGGCCACCACGTCCACCGCGACGGACGCCCCGGGCCGGGCCGGGAAGGTGTCGGGGAAGCTCAACTCCCGTTCCACCGGCGGGGCTTCGCCGATGCCGTCGGGCATCGAAGCGGCCAGCGGGTCCCGGGTGTCGTTCCAGATCACCGAGTGGTCGGCCAGCTCCGCGCCGCCGGCCCGCAGCGCCGCCAGCTCGGCGTCCAACCGCGGCTTGTGGTAGCCGGAGTGGCGGTAGGCGGCCAGCGCCGGGCCCTGGCAGCGGCGGACGGTCTCGGCGAACTCCTCGGCCAGCTCGGGGAGATGGAACAGCCCTTCCTGGGCGAGCGTGGTGACGGCCTCCGCGGCCTGCCCGGTGAACCGGTTGCCCACCACCACCTGGAACAGCAGCTCGCGCTGCCCGCCGAGCCGCCCCAGCTCGGTGGCGGCGGCGGCCAGCAGCACCGTGGCGTCGCCGGTCCGCAGCCGGGCCGCGGCCACCGGCAGCGCGGCGGCCAGCTCCGGCGAGCGCAGCACCGCGAGCGGGAAGCGCCGCGCCGGGTCCGGTTCGCCGTCCGGGCGCGGCAGTTGGACGCGCGGGCCGGAGCCCAGCCTGTCCCGCCAGTGCCGGCGGGCGGCGGCGTCCCGGCGGCGGCCGCGCGGCGAGTCCTGCTCGGCGGCCTCCTCCAGCGGCTGCGCGAAGGCCCGTTCGGCGCGCAGGTCGTCGGCGCTCCGCCCGGCGGCCAGCAGCGTCAGGTCGCGGACCGCGCGGCGCATCCCCCAGCCGTCCGAGGCGGTGTGCGACAGCACCAGCACCACCTGCCGGACCAGGCCGTCCACCAGCACCAGACCGAGCCGCACCGGCCACTCGCCCGGCAGGTCGAACGGGCGGGCGGCGAACCGGGCGAGCAGCTCCGCCGCGGCCCCGGCGGCGAGTTCGGCGCTCGCGCGGCGCAGCACGGCGACCGGCAGCACCCCGCCCGCGTCCACGTCCTGGACCAGGTCGCCGTCCTCCTCGACCAGCCGGGTACGCAACGCGTCGTGCAGGTGCAGCAGTTCGGCGAACGCGCGGAGCGCCGTCTCCGGCGGCAGGCCCGGCTCGACGGGCGCCGCCGTCCGCAGGTTGTACCGGGGCGCGTCGGGGCCCAGCGCGACCAGCGCGGCGTGGACGGCCCGCTGTCCCCAGGTCGCGGGGCCGCGCCCGCCGCGCGCCGCACGCACCGTCAATTCCGTTGTGCTGTCCGGCTGTTCGCTCGATGCGTTCATGGGGCCAGACGGTACAAGCGGGCCGAGCGGGGCGGCCAGAGGGCGGCGGCCGCCCGGCCGGAAGCGGTCAGCGGATCCGTTCGGGGAGCCGCGGGACGACCGGCAGCGCACCGTGCGGGGCGGGCCGCCGCTGGCCGGGCAGCGGGGCGCCGGGGGCCGCTCCGGCGGGCGGGACGGGGCGGCGCGGCGCGGCCGCGGACGGCTGCGGGTGCGCCGCCGGGGCCTCGACGGGCAGGCCGAGCGGGGCGACGGAGACCTGCACCCCGCCGTCGGCGAGCGCGTCGAGTTCGTGGGACGTCGGCTCCTCGGCCGCGGCGTGCTCGTCGGTGACCAGCCGGGTGATCGCGTCGGTGGCGACGGTCTGGAACATGCTGTCCGCGCCGAGCTTGGTGTGGTCGGCGAGGACGATCACCTCGTTGGCGGACTGCACCAGCGCCCGGTCGACGCTGGCGGACAGCATGTTGGCGGTGGACAGGCCGCGCGCGGCGGTCAGCCCGCTGCCGGAGATGAAGGCCTTGGTGACCCGCAGCCCGGCCAGCGACTGCTCGGCGCCGCTGCCGACCAGCCCGTAGTTGGAGCCGCGCAGGGTGCCGCCCGTCATCACCACCTCGACCCGGTTGGCGTGCGCCAGCGCCTGGGCCACCAGCAGCGAGTTGGTGACCACCGTCAGCCCGGGCACCCGGGCGAGCCGGCGGGCCAGCTCCTGGGTGGTCGTCCCGGCGCCGACGACGATGGCGTCGCCCTCCTCGACCATGCTCGCGGCGAGATCGGCGATGGCGCTCTTCTCGGCGGCGGCGAGGTGGGTCTTCTGCGGATAGCCGGGCTCCCGGCTGAAGCCGCCGGGGAGCACCGCGCCGCCGTGCCGGCGGTCGAGCAGCCCTTCGGCCTCCAGGGCCCGCACGTCCCGGCGGACGGTGACTTCGGAGGTCTGGACGACGCGGGCCAGCTCTCGGAGCGACACGGCTCCGTTGGCGCGCACCATCTCGAGAATCAACTGGCGACGTTCTGCAGCAAACACAGAACCGACGGTAACCCGAGTGACCGTCTGCTTTCAGGCGTTTGCACCTGGTAACTGGATTTGCTCACCCAAGAGCGGCGCACGACCGTACAATGCGCGCTCCGCCGGGCGGGTGAGCCGGACGGCGTGCGCCCGGCTCACCCCCGGCGATCAGGAACCCGCGCCCTCGCGCTTGCGAATGTGCAGCTGGCGGGCGGCCTCGGCGGTGGAGCCGGACAGCGACGGGTAGACGGTGAAGGTGTTGGCCACCTGTTCGACCGTCAGGTTGTTGTCCACCGCGAGCGAGAGGGCGTGGATCAGTTCGGAGGCGCGCGGCGCGACCACCACGCCGCCGACCACGATGCCGGTGCCGGGGCGGGCGAACAGCTTCACGAAGCCGTCCCGGATGCCCTGCATCTTGGCCCGCGGGTTGCCGCGCAGCGGGAGCTTGATCTCGACCGCGTCCATCTTTCCGCAGGACACGTCGGCGTGGGTGTAGCCGACGGTGGCGATCTCCGGGTCGGTGAACACGTTGGACGCCACGGTCTTTAGGTTCAGCGGCTGCACCGCGTCGCCGAGCGCGTGGTACATCGCGATCCGGCCCTGCATGGCGGCCACCGAGGCCAGCATGAACACGCCGGTGCAGTCGCCGGCCGCGTAGACGCCGGGGGCGGAGGTGCGGGAGACCCGGTCCACCTTGATCTGGCCCCAGTCGTTGACCGCGACGCCGGCCTCCTCCAGGCCCAGGTCCGTGGTGTTGGGGATGGAGCCGACCGCCATCAGACAGTGCGTGCCGGTGATCACCTTGCCGTCGGCCAGCGCCACCTCGACCCGGTCGCCGACCCGCTTGGCGCTCTCGGCGCGGCTGCGGCTCATCACGTTCATGCCGCGGCGGCGGAACACGTCCTCCAGTACCTCGGCGGCGTCCGGGTCCTCGCCGGGCAGCACCCGGTCGCGCGAGGAGACCAGCGTGACGTTCGAGCCGAGCGCCTGGTACGCGCCGGCGAACTCGGCGCCGGTGACGCCGGAGCCGACCACGATCAGCTCGCGCGGCAGCTCCTCCAGGTCGTACACCTGCGTCCAGGTCAGGATCCGCTCGCCGTCCGGCTGGGCGTCGGGGAGTTCGCGCGGGCGCACGCCGGTGGAGATCAGCACCGCGTCGGCCCGCAGCGACTCGACCCGGCCGTCGGTGTGGTCGACCAGCACCTCGCGGGAGCCGTCCAGACCCTGGCCGCCCGCGCCGAGCCGGCCGCGGCCGCGCAGCACCGTGACGCCCGCCCGGGTGACGGCCTGGGTGATGTCGTGCGACTGGGCGATCGCCAGCCGCTTCACCCGTCGGTTCACCTTGCCGAGGTCCACTCCGACCACTCGGGCCGGGTCGGCGGCGTCCGGCGTGCCGTCCGCGACCAGGATGCCGAGTTCCTCGTACGAGCTGTCGAAGGTAGTCATCACCTCGGCGGTGGCGATCAGCGTCTTGGACGGCACGCAGTCCGTCAGCACCGCCGATCCGCCCAGACCGTCGCGATCGACGACGGTCACCTCCGCGCCGAGCTGGGCGGCCACGAGGGCCGCCTCGTATCCGCCTGGTCCGCCACCGATGATCACGATCCGAGTCACGTGCTCCATTGTCCCGCATGCCGGAACGGATTCCACGCCGGGGGCGTTGTTACCGACCCTTGCTCCCTGCCCGCGCGCGCGTGTAGGGCCGGGGGCCTCGGGCAGGAGCCTCCGTCGGGCCGCTCCCGTAGGCTGACGGTCATGTCGCTCTATGCCGCCTACGCCACCAACCTCGACGCCCGGCAGATGAGCCGCCGCGCCCCGCACTCCCCGCTGCGCGGCTCCGGCTGGCTGCCCGGCTGGCGGCTCACCTTCGGCGGCGAGCAGCTGGGCTGGGAGGGCTCGCTGGCCACCGTGGTGGAGGACGAGAAGGACCAGGTCTTCGTCACGCTCTACGACGTCGCCCCGATGGACGAGGACGGCCTCGACCGCTGGGAGGGCGTGCAGCTCGGCATCTACCGCAAGGTCAAGCTGCGCGCGCAGACCCTGGACGGTGAAGTCCCGGTGTGGACGTACGTGCTGAACGACTACGAGGGCGGTCTGCCCGCCGCCCGCTACCTCGGCCTGATCGCCGACGCCGCGGAGAGCGCCGGCGCCCCCGACGACTACGTCCTGGACCTGCGCCACCGCCCCTGCTGACCGGGCCTCCACCCCCGGCCGGCCGGTCCTCCGTCCTTGCGCCGGACGGGAGTTCGGCCGTCGCCCGGCCGGCCCGCCGGGGACGAATCCTGACGATTGCCGTCGTTCCCTCACATTCCGGGTAACGATCCGGCATGGCTCGGCCCAGTTGTCTACGCGCGTAGGCATCTTTGACCTATCCTCGACCGTGTGAACGCATCTCCTCAGACGGTCGTCTCCGCCGACCCCTACGCCGCCGCCCGGGAAGCCGCCGACCGGCTGCGCGAACTCACCGGCGCCGAGCGCCACGACGTCGCCCTGGTGATGGGCTCCGGCTGGGTGCCGGCCGCCGATGCACTCGGTGAGACGCTCGCCGAGTTCCCGGTCACCGAACTGCCCGGCTTCCCCGCCCCGGCGGTGGCCGGCCACGCGGGCACCATCCGCTCGATCCGGATGCCCGGCGACGACGAGCGCCGCGCGCTGGTCTTCCTCGGCCGCAACCACTACTACGAGGGCCACGGCGTGGCCACCGTGGTGCACGGCGTGCGCACCGCCGCCGCCGCGGGCTGCCGCACCATCGTGCTCACCAACGGCTGCGGCGGCCTCCGCCAGGGCTGGGTCCCCGGCCAGCCGGTGCTGATCAGCGACCACATCAACCTGACCGCGGACTCCCCGATCGTCGGCGCCAACTTCGTCGACCTCACCGACCTGTACTCCAAGCGCCTGCGCGCGCTCTGCCGCGAGGTCGACCCGTCGCTGGACGAGGCCGTGTACGTGCAGTTCCGCGGCCCGCACTACGAGACCCCGGCCGAGGTCAACATGGCCCGGGTGATCGGCGGCGAGCTGGTCGGCATGTCCACCAGCCTGGAGGCCATCGCGGCCCGCGAGGCCGGCGCCGAGGTGCTCGGCATCTCGCTGGTCACCAACCTGGCCGCGGGCATGACCGGCGAGCCGCTCAACCACGCCGAGGTGCTGGAGGCCGGCAAGGCCTCCGCCGAGCGGATGGGCGCGCTGCTGGCGAAGGTCCTGGAGAAGATCTGACACCCCGTCCGGGAGGCGACTCCCGGGCAGCGCAGTAGCTCTGACAGAGAATCGGCGCAGGACGGCGGCCATCGGCGGGTTCGGTGGCCGCCGTCGCTCCGTTCACCGCACTCACCTCCTTCAACCCACGCACAGGGAGCGGGACGCATGCCGAAGGCACCCACCACCGACCTCCTCGACCGGGCCCGCGCCTGGCTGGCCGAGGACCCCGACCCGCAGACCCACGACGAGCTGGCCGCCCTGCTGGCCGCCGCCGAGGGCCCGGAGGCCGAGTCCGAGGAGCGGATCGCCTGGTCGCGGCTGGCCGAACGGTTCGACGGGCGGCTCCAGTTCGGCACCGCCGGCCTGCGCGGCGAACTCGGCGCCGGCCCGATGCGGATGAACCGCGCCGTGGTGATCCGCGCCGCCGCCGGCCTCGCCGCGTACGTCCGCAACAACCCGGCGCTCGGCGACCTGGTCGTGATCGGCTACGACGCCCGCCACAAGTCGTACGACTTCGCCCTCGACACCGCCGCCGTCGTGGTCGGCGCCGGCCTGCGCGCCGCGATCCTGCCCCGGCCGATGCCCACGCCCGTCCTCGCCTACGCCATCCGCCACCTGGGCGCGGCCGCCGGCGTGGTCGTGACGGCCAGTCACAACCCGCCGCAGGACAACGGCTACAAGGTCTACCTCGGCGACGGCTCGCAGATCGTCCCGCCCGCCGACGCCGACATCGCCGCCGAGATCGACGCGCTCGGCGCGCTGGCCTCCGTACCGCGTGCCACCGAAGGCTGGGAGGTCCTCGGCGAGGACGTCCTGGACGCCTACCTGACCCGCGCCGCCTCCGTCCTGGACCCCGCCGGACCGCGCGAGCTCACCACCGTCTACACCCCGCTGCACGGCGTCGGCCGCGACGTCCTGCTCGCCGCGTTCGAACGGGCCGGCTTCCCCGCGCCCACCGTGGTCGCCGAACAGGCCGACCCCGACCCGGACTTCCCCACCGTCGCCTTCCCCAACCCGGAAGAGCCCGGCGCGATGGACCTCGCCTTCGCCACCGCCCGCGCGGCCCGCCCCGACCTGGTCATCGCCAACGACCCGGACGCCGACCGCTGCGCCGTCGCCGTCCCCACCCACGACGGCGACTGGCGGATGCTCCGCGGCGACGAGGTCGGCGTCCTGCTCGGCGCGGCCCTCGCCGCCAAGGGCGCGACCGGCGTCTTCGCCACCACGATCGTCTCCTCCACCCTGCTCGGCAAGATCGCCGCCGACGCCGGCCTCGGCTACGCGGAGACCCTCACCGGCTTCAAGTGGATCTCCCGCGCCGACGGCATCCGCTACGGCTACGAGGAGGCCCTCGGCTACTGCGTCGACCCCGACGGCGTCCGCGACAAGGACGGCATCACCGCCGCCCTCCAGATCGCCGAACTCGCCGCCGACCTCAAGCGCCACGGCCGCACCCTCACCGACCTCCTCGACGACCTCGCGCTCGCCCACGGCCTGCACGCCACCGACCAGCTCTCGGTCCGCGTCGACGACCTCACCGTCATCACCGACGCCATGGCCGCGCTCCGCGACAAGCCCCCCGTCGAGCTCGCCGGCCTCACCGTCACCCACGCCGACGACCTCACCGCCGGCACTCCCGACCTCCCCCCCACCGACGGCCTCCGGTACTACCTCACCGGCCCCACCGTCACCTCCGCCCGCATCGTGGTCCGCCCCTCCGGCACCGAGCCCAAGCTCAAGTGCTACATCGAGGCGGTCCTCCCGGTCGCCGCCCACGCCGCCCTCCCCGCCACCCACGAACAGGCCCACGCCCTCCTCACCACCCTCAAGCACGACCTGGCGGCAGCCGCCGGCCTCGCCTGACCGTCCGCCAATTACGCCGAATGGGGCTGGATGCAACATCCGATCCCCTACGATCCGCACGAAACCAGCCAGCGGGCTTTAGAAGAAATCCCCTTTGGAGACTAGTCGGAAGCAAATTTGGGCTGCGGCAATTCAGGCGAGGGCAACGAAATGGTCGGTCTGCTCTCGTGGCGGCGGTGAACTCGACGGAAGCCGCCGAGCCGGGCGACGATGCGCTTGAGCATCCAGCGGTCCTGGCGAAGACATTGGGAGGAGTCGATGCCTCGGCGAGCGGGGGAGGCTGGAATCCGATGCCGGCGCAGGCAGGAACGGATAAACCGGTGGAACTTGGCCCATGCCCTGGCCTTGCTCCATTCGGTGAAGCAACTATGGCAGGTCGGCCCGGACGAGCCGAAACACGGCGGCAGCTGGGCCACGTGCACCCTGAGGTCGCGACGAAAAGGATCGCCGCCAACAGCTCGCGATCTCGGTGTCGCCGCCCACCATCACCCCTGTGGACGTACCGCCACCCCCGGCTGACCTTACATGAAATCCGCCAACCCGCGAGTGGCCCCACCGAAGAATCTCACGGTGGAGCCACTCGCCCTCGAAGACCCCTAGTTCACAGAAGCAACCTTCCTGCGCAGGGTTTCATAAAATGCCCCGACCATCCCATTGAACTCTTCGTCAACCGGCGGCACGGGAACGCCTGCCGAAATATGCTCGCCAAGCATCTGGATCGCATCCATTACCGCTTTCGCCGTCTTGCGATCGATTTCGATACTAAAACTCTCGACCATTTCTCCACTCACCCTATATCGATACCCCCATGAAGAACTCGTGTAATTACGATAGGTATACCAGCAGCTTCTCCGCCTTCCCGAGGCTCGACTCCAGGGTTACCGAGGTCCCAGTTGGGCCGACTGGGATGGCTGCCACGATTTGGTGGGACATCCGTATAGAATTCGAACCCCTCGTACCCGTCTGGTAGGGGTCCGGCGTGGGCGTGCACCGTCGGCACCACGTCATACCGCCCAGTGTGGCCCCACAGCTCTCCACTGTCCACGACGGCCTGGGTATGCGCTTGCGTTTGAGTTGGGCTGGCACGCCGATGATAGGGACCGTACTTCGGAAGGTCTGAGCTGCCACCGTCCGCAGCCTCGCTTCCACCACTACTTGTGGCTTTACTCGTTCCCGCATTGTCTACCTTGGCCGTGTCTACCTCGGTCGGCGTGGAAGCATCCTCCTCGGCCTTTTTGGCGGCATCACTCTCGGCCTTCTTAGCTGCTTGCGCCTCGGCTTCCGCTGCCTCCTTCTCGGTTTTGCGGGCGACGCTGAGGGCTTCCTCGGCCTCCTTGGCCACGCGCTCGGCACTGCGAATAGCGGTGTACGCCTTCTCGCCCTCGCGCCATAGCTTGAACGCCTTGATACCGACCTTGACGGCCTTGAAGACCTTGGCCCACGGAACGAAGTTCAGGGCCGTGTTGATACAGCCCATCACGTCGCCCTTGGTGAAGCAGTCGCGGGCATCGTTAAAGCCGATCAGATCGCCGACGACGTCAACAATCTTGCTGATCAGCTCCTCACGCGCCTGCTTTGCCTTGGCGAGCGCCTCATCGGCGGCCTGCTTCTGGCGGACATATCGAACATGACGTGCGTGCTCCCCCTCCAGCAGCCCGCCCCCCACGGACAGGCATTCGGTCGGGAACGATGCACCCTTCGTGGAGAAAAGGTCAAGGCCTTCCCTCAGAATGTGCACCATTGTCCTGATAGATCGTCAAGTCCGGTTCAACCGGCGGGAGATGCGACTCCCAGGACCGGAATGCCAGGGAGTTCGCCAGCAAAGTAGGACGAACTCGAAAAACCGCGCAAAGAAAAGGGCCCCGGGGTGTCCCCGGGGCCCTTCGGACGCGTCGGCTCAGGTCGCGGCGACGACCGAGATCAGGGCGATCAGGCCCGCCAGCGTCGGGGCGATGACCCACCAGCACCAGGTGGCCTGGATCTCGCCGGCCGCGCCGGGGTCGGCGCGGTGGCGGTCGGCCTGGTCCTGGAGGGCGGTGACGACGGCGTCGGACCAGGCGCGGGTGGGGTCGAGCTGGTCGTGGCGCGGCTGCTGCTTGCTGCGGGACGGCGGCAGGTGCGGGTCACCGGCGGCAGCGGCCTTGGTGGCGCGCCGGGTGGCCTTCTTGCGCTGGCGCAGCGAGACGGGGATCGCCCAGACCTGGAACTTGCGTCCGCCTGCGTGGAGTTCGACCGAGTACCCGGCCTTGAGCCCCTCCACGGTCGCCCACGGCGCGACGACGGTGCGCAGCGGGTTGCGGACCAGCAGCCGCTGGTCGTTGGACTTCACCACGGGCCGCAGCGTGTACGCCGCCACCGGGAAGCCGAAGACGGGCGCGGCGGCGGCCGCGACCCACGGGGTGGCGCCGGTGCCGGAGATGATCGCGTCGATGATCAGCCAGCCGGCGACTCCGAGCAGCATGACGCCCGCGATGACGCCGGGAACGGAGCGGTAGACGCGGTCGGCGTACTTGGGCCCGTTGGCGGCGGACCCCTGGTCGGGTGTCCGGTCGGATTCGGTCATGGCGTCGATTCTGCCCCAGGGGCACGGCCGTCCCCAATGGCGGCGGGGCCACGGGTCGGTCACGAATGATCCGTCCCGTGACCTGGGGCGTTCCCGCCGCACGGCCGCACGGGTCGAACACGTGAGCTGCGTCACGCACGTCAACCGGAGTGCCCCGCCGTTCGTAGCGACAGGTAAGAATCGAAAATCTGCGAGGAGCCGACGATGACCGAGGAGGAGTTCACCGAGTTCTACAGCCACTCGGTCCGCCGGCTCACCGGCCAGCTGTACGTCGTCACCGGCGATCTGCACGAGGCGCAGGACGTGGTCCAGGAGGCTTTCGTCCGCGCCTGGGGCCACCGCCGGTCGCTGGACCGCGACCACGCGCCCGAGGCGTGGGTGCGGACGGTGGCGGGCCGGCTGGCGATCAGCCGTTGGCGGCGGGCCCGGACGGCCGCCCGGGCGTGGCGGCGGCACGGCGAGCCCGGCGACGTGGACGGGCCGGACCCGGCGTCCGTCGACCTGGCCGCGGCGCTGCGCCGGCTGTCGGAGCGCCAGCGGCTGTGCGCGGCGCTGTTCTACGTCTGCGACCTGCCGCTGGACCGGATCGCCGCCGAGACCGGCATGGCCCCGGGCACCGTCAAGGCCCACCTGTCCCGGGCCCGGGCCGCCCTCGCACTCCACCTCGACACACCCTCCGAGGCCGAGGAGAACCACCCATGAGCTCCCTTGACACGCGGCTGTCCGGCGCGCTGCGCACGGCCGCCGACGCCGCCTCCGCCCGCACTGCGGCCCCACCGGCCCGGCAGGTCGTCGCCCTCGGGCGACGGCGCCGCCGGGTCCGGGTCGGCGCGACGGTGACGGTGACCGCCTGCCTGGCGATCGCGGTGGGCGTCGCGTTCGACACCGGCCGTCGGCCGCGCCCGGTCGGCCCGGCCGACGCGCCGACGCTCACCGGGACGACCCGGCAGTCCGGTGCGCCCGGTCCGGGCGCTTCGGCCACCCCGGGTCCGGCCGCCTCGCAGACGCCGCCCACGACGGCCGCCATCACCGATCCGCCCGTGCCCAGCCACACTCCCGCTCGGCCCTGAGCCCCGACCGACCAGGACCTCCGATGCCCAGTACCCCGCTGACCGACCACCCGCCGACCGACCACCCGCCGACCGGCCACTCCCCGGCCACCGACCTGCCGGCCCCGCGCACCCCGGCCGACGACGACTCCGCCCGTCCGGATCTGCCGTCCCGGCTGTGGCACGCCGCCGGCCCGGCCGTCGCGGTGTACGCCGGTGCGCTGGTGCTGCACCTGGTGCTGCTGTCCGCGATGATCACCCGGCCCGGCACCACGCTGACCGACCGGCTGACCTCCTGGGACGGGCGGCACTTCCTGGAGATAGCCTCCGGCGGCTATCCGGACAGCTACACCTACACCCCGCAGGGCGAGCTGACCGGCAACAACCTGGCCTTCTTCCCGCTGTTCCCGTGGCTGGTCCGCCTGGTGCACGCGGTGACCGGCCTGAGCTGGTCGGTGGCCGGCATCGTCGCGGCCCAACTGGCGCTGCTGGCGGCCCTGGTGCTGATCCACCAGCTGGTCGCCCGGCTCTACTCCCGGCGGACGGCGACGATCGTGCTGGTGCTGCTGGCCGCCGCGCAGCCGATGTCGCTGGTGTTCTTCATGTCGTACAGCGAGTCGCTGCTGCTGGCCACCGCCGCCGCGACGCTGCTCGCCGCGCACCGCCGCGCCTGGATCACGGCCGGCGTGTTCGCCTTCCTGGCCGGCCTGACCCGCCCGGCGGGCATCGCGGTGATCGCCGCGCTGGGCGTCGCCGCCCTGATCGAGATGGTCCGCGAGCGCCGCGTGTCGGCCCGCCCGCTGGCCGCCACCGCGCTGGCCTGCACCAGCACGCCCCTCTACCTGTGGTGGGTCGCCGACCGGCTGGGTTCGACGGACGCCTGGTTCACCGTGCAGCGGGCCGGCTGGGACACCCACTGGGACTGGGGCGCCTCGCTCTGGGACTTCCTGGTCCACACCCTGCAGACCGGCGAGGGCTGGGTCCCGGTCTCCATCGCCGTCCTGGTGGTCGCCCACCTGCTCGGCACCGTCCTGACCGTCCGCCGCACCACCTGGCCGCCGCTGCTGGTCTACGGCGGGACGGTGATCGTGCTGACGCTCGCGCAGAGCAACTACTACCACTGCAAGCCCCGCCTGCTGGCCCCCGCGCTGATCTTCCTGCTCCCCGTCGCGGGCGCCCTCGCCCGGGCCCGCCGCTCCACGCAGATCGCCGTCCTGGCGGGCGCGGCCCTGTTCGGCTGCTGGTACGGCGCCTACATGGTCACCGCCTGGCCCTACGCGATCTGATCCCGCGTCAGGCGGTCCCGTCCCGGGGCTTGACAGCCCGCCGATAACCGGTACGGCGGCACCGGGCCGGTTCGGTACGATTGCGGCGGCCGGGCGACTGCCCGGAGGGCGTCGCGGACCGGCCCTGACACCCGCCCGCGGGCACCGCCAGGTGCCCGCCGGAGAGCATCGGAGTTCCCCAGGATGACTCGGCAGTTGATCACCAGCGCGCTTCCCTACATCAACGGGATCAAGCACCTGGGCAACATGGTCGGGTCGATGCTCCCGGCGGACGTGTACTCCCGCTACCTGCGCCAGCGCGGCCACGAGGTGCTGTACATCTGCGCCACCGACGAGCACGGCACCCCGGCCGAGCTGGCCGCCCAGGAGGCCGGGCTGCCGGTCGCCGAGTTCTGCGCCCGCGCGCACGACCAGCAGAAGGCCATCTACGACGGCTTCCAGCTGTCCTTCGACTGGTTCGGCCGCTCGTCCTCGCCGCAGAACCGGGAGATCACCCAGGAGATCGCCCGCGAGCTGCACGCCAACGGCTTCATCGAGGAGCGGGCGATCCGCCAGGTCTACTCGATCGCGGACGGCCGCTTCCTGCCCGACCGCTACATCGTCGGCACCTGCCCGCACTGCGGCTACGACAAGGCCCGCGGCGACCAGTGCGAGAACTGCACCCGCGTCCTCGACCCGACCGACCTGCTGAACCCGCGCTCGGCGATCAGCGGCAGCTCCGAGCTGGAGGTCCGGGAGACCAAGCACCTGTTCCTGCTGCAGTCCAAGCTGACCGACGAGGTCGAGGCCTGGATCGCCGAGAACGGCGACAGCTGGCCGGTGCTGGCCTCCTCGATCGCCCGCAAGTGGCTCACCGAGGGCCTCCAGGACCGCGCCATCACCCGTGACCTGGAGTGGGGCGTCCCCGTCCCCGCCGACACCTGGCCGGAGCTGGCCGCCGCGGGCAAGGTCTTCTACGTCTGGTTCGACGCCCCGATCGAGTACATCGGCGCCACCAAGGAGTGGGCCGACGCGACCGGCGGCGACTGGCGCTCCTGGTGGTACGAGGCCGACGACTCGGTCCGCTACACCGAGTTCATGGCCAAGGACAACGTCCCGTTCCACACGGTGATGTTCCCCGCCACCATCCTCGGCTCGCGCCAGCCCTGGAAGAAGGTCGACTACGTCAAGGCCTTCAACTGGCTGACGTACTACGGCGGCAAGTTCTCCACCAGCCAGAAGCTCGGCATCTTCACCGACGTCGCGCTCGAACTGCTCCCCGCCGACTACTGGCGCTACTACCTGATGGCGAACGCCCCGGAGTCCGACGACTCCAGCTTCACCTGGGACCTGTTCGCGTCCACCGTCAACAAGGACCTCGCCGACACCCTCGGCAACTTCGTCAACCGCGTGCTGTCCTTCAGCCGCAAGCGCTTCGGCGACGAGGTCCCGGCCGGCGCCGAGAACGGCGAGACCGAGATCGCGCTGGGCGCGCAGATCGCCGACCTGCTCGCCGAGTACGAGGCGCAGCTCGACGCGCTCAACTTCCGCAAGGCCGCGCAGGCGCTGCGCGCGCTCTGGTCGGCGGGCAACGCGTACCTCGACGTCACCGCGCCCTGGACGCAGATCAAGACCGACCCGGAGGCCGCGGCCCGCACCCTGCGCACCGCGATCAACCTGATCCACCTGTACTCGGTGGTCTCCGAGCCGTTCATCCCGACCGCGGCCCGCACCATCCGCGAGTCCTTCACGCTGGCCGACGACACCCGCACCTGGATCACCCCGGACGAGGCCCGCGCCCTCGCCCAGGTCCCGGCCGGCACCGCGTTCACCGTCCCGCCGGTCCTCTTCGCCAAGATCACCGACGAGGACCTCGCCACCTGGACCGAGCGCTTCGGCGGCGGCGCGCAGTAGGGGCACGGCCAGCGGCCCGGGGTTTCGGCGATGCCGATCCCCGGGCCACGCTGTTTTCCTCCCCCCTGCCTATCCAACCGACTACGCGCGTAGATATGCTGCTCTGGTGACTATGTCCACTCTTGCAGCCAACGCCCCCGGCGCCACGGGCGGCGGCCTCGCGGACGTCGCGGCGTCCGAGGCCACCTTGCGCCGTTTCCTGCACGGCCTGCCCGGGGTCGACCAGGTGGGCCTGGAGTCGCGGGCAGCGACTCTCGGCACCCGGTCGATCAAGACCACCGCGAAGGCCTTCGCCATCGATCTCGCGATCTCGATGATCGACCTGACCACGCTGGAGGGCGCGGACACGGTCGGCAAGGTCCGCTCGCTGTGCGCGAAGGGCCTGAACCCCGACCCGACCGACCGCACCGCCCCGCGCGTCGCGGCGATCTGCGTGTACCCGGACATGGTCGCCACCGCCAAGGACGCACTGCGCGGCAGTGACATCCAGGTGGCGTCCGTCGCCACCGCGTTCCCGTCCGGTCGCGCCGGGATGCCGGTGAAGCTGGCGGACACCGCCGAGGCGGTCGCCGCGGGCGCCGACGAGATCGACATGGTGATCGACCGGGGCGCGTTCCTCTCCGGCCGGTACCTGGAGGTCTTCGAGGAGATCCGCGCCGTCAAGGAGGCGTGCAGGCGCGCCGACGGCAGCTCCGCCCACCTGAAGGTGATCTTCGAGACCGGCGAGCTGCAGACGTACGACAACGTCCGCCGCGCGTCCTGGCTCGCGATGATCGCGGGCGCGGACTTCATCAAGACGTCCACCGGCAAGGTCGCGGTGAACGCCACTCCCCCGGTGACGCTGCTGATGCTGGAGGCGGTGCGGGACTTCCGCGCGGCCACCGGCACCCAGGTCGGCGTGAAGCCGGCCGGCGGCATCCGCACCACCAAGGACGCGATGAAGTACCTGGTGATGGTGAACGAGACGCTGGGCGACGACTGGCTGAGCCCGCACTGGTTCCGCTTCGGCGCGTCCAGCCTGCTGAACGACCTGCTGATGCAGCGCCAGAAGCTCCGCACCGGCCGGTACTCCGGTCCCGACTACGTGACGGTGGACTGACCACGATGGCGAAGACCGAAAAGAAGACCGCACAGCCCGTACAGCCCGCGAAGGCCTCCGGCCTGTTCGAGTACGCCCCCGCGCCGGAGTCCCCGGCCGCCGCGGGCGAGATCGCGACGTCCTACGGCCACTTCATCGGCGGCCGGTTCGTCGACTCCTCCGGCTCGGAGGCGCTGAAGACCGTCAACCCGGCGACCGAGCAGGTGCTCGCGGAGTTCGCGCAGGGCACCGAGGAGGACGTGGACCGTGCGGTGAAGGCCGCCCGGAAGGCGTTCGCCGACTGGTCGTCGCTGCCGGGCAGCGAGCGCGCCAAGTACCTGTTCCGGATCGCCCGGATCGTCCAGGAGCGCAGCCGTGAGCTGGCCGTCCTGGAGTCGATCGACAACGGCAAGCCGATCCGGGAGACCCGCGACGTCGACCTCCCGCTGGTCGCCGCGCACTTCTTCTACTACGCGGGCTGGGCCGACAAGCTGGACTACGCCGGCTTCGGGCCGAACCCGCGTCCGCTGGGCGTCGCCGCGCAGGTGATCCCGTGGAACTTCCCGCTGCTGATGCTGGCGTGGAAGGTCGCCCCGGCGCTGGCCACCGGCAACACGGTGGTGCTGAAGCCCGCCGAGACCACCCCGCTGACGGCTCTGCGGTTCGCCGACATCTGCCGCCAGGCGGGCCTGCCGGACGGCGTGGTGAACATCGTCACCGGCGACGGCCGCACCGGCGCCGCGCTGACCGCGCACCCGGACGTCAACAAGGTGGCGTTCACCGGCTCGACCCCGGTCGGCCGGGCGATCGCCAAGCAGATCGCCGGCACCCGCAAGAAGCTCTCGCTGGAGCTCGGCGGCAAGGCCGCGAACATCGTCTTCGACGACGCGCCGCTCGACCAGGCCGTCGAGGGCATCGTCAACGGCATCTTCTTCAACCAGGGCCACGTGTGCTGCGCGGGCAGCCGCCTGCTGGTGCAGGAGTCGATCCAGGACGAGCTGCTGGACGCGCTGAAGCGCCGGATGGGCACGCTGCGGGTCGGCGACCCGCTGGACAAGAACACCGACATCGGCGCGATCAACTCGGCCGCGCAGCTGGCCCGGATCACCGAGCTGGCCGCCGCGGGCGAGCAGGAGGGCGCCGAGCGCTGGGCGCCGGAGTGCGAACTGCCGGGCGCGGGCTACTGGTTCCGTCCGACGCTGTTCACCGGCGTCTCGCAGTCGCACCGGATCGCCCGCGAGGAGATCTTCGGGCCGGTGCTGTCGGTGCTGACCTTCCGTACCCCCGCCGAGGCGGTGGAGAAGGCCAACAACACCCCGTTCGGCCTGTCCGCGGGCATCTGGACGGAGAAGGGCTCGCGCATCCTGTGGACGGCGAACCGCCTCCGTGCGGGCGTGGTGTGGGCGAACACCTTCAACAAGTTCGACCCGACCTCGCCGTTCGGCGGGTACAAGGAGTCCGGTTACGGCCGCGAGGGCGGCCGCCACGGTCTGGAGCCCTACCTGAATGTCGAGGCCCTCGATGTCTGAGACTGCCATGCGGATCGAGGTCTTCAAGACCTACAAGCTGTACGTCGGCGGGAAGTTCCCGCGCTCGGAGAGCGGGCGGGTGTACGAGGTGACCGACACGAAGGACCAGTGGCTGGCCAACGCCCCGCTGGGCACCCGCAAGGACGCCCGGGACGCCGTGGTCGCGGCCCGCGCGGCCGTGAAGGGCTGGTCGGGCACCACCGCGTACAACCGCGGCCAGGTGCTGTACCGGGTGGCGGAGATGCTGCAGGGCCGCCGCGAGCAGTTCACCGCCGAGGTGGCGGCCGCCGAGGGCCTGGGCGCCAAGAAGGCGGCGGCGCTGGTGGACGCGGCGATCGACCGCTGGGTCTGGTACGCGGGCTGGACCGACAAGGTCGCGCAGATCGCGGGCGGCGCCAACCCGGTGGCCGGTCCGTTCTTCAACCTGTCCACCCCGGAGCCGACCGGCGTGGTCGGCGTGGTCGCGCCGCGGGCGGGCCACGGCTTCTCGCTGCTCGGCCTGGTGTCGGTGATCGCCCCGGCGATCGCCACCGGCAACACCGTGGTGGTGGCGGCCGCCGAGCAGGCTCCGCTGCCGGCCCTGTCGCTGGGCGAGGTGCTCGCCACCTCCGACGTGCCGGGCGGCGTGGTCAACCTGATCTCCGGCCGGACCGCGGACATCG
Organism: Kitasatospora sp. NPDC059795; assembly: GCF_042732175.1. Lineage (NCBI taxonomy): Bacteria > Bacillati > Actinomycetota > Actinomycetes > Kitasatosporales > Streptomycetaceae > Kitasatospora > Kitasatospora sp. NPDC059795. The sequence continues at coordinate 210,991 of NZ_JBHWID010000010.1, read as the reverse complement.
CCCCCACGCTGGCCTCCCACCAGGACGTCAACGCCCTCGACCTGGCGGGCGCGATCGACCCGGAGGGCCCCGGCGCGGCGGCCGCCCTGGAGGCGGCGGCGGCGGATACATTGAAGCGAGTGGTCCGACCGGCCGCCGACCCGTCCGCCGCGGACTGGACGGCCTCCCCCGGCACCGGGCGACTGCTCTCCTTCCTGGAGACCAAGACGGTCTGGCACCCGATGGGCATCTAGCCCGGCCCGACCGGCCAACTCCACACAGACCGGCCGCCCTCAGCGCCCCTACCCCCCCGGGGGCCCGGGCGGCCGCGACGGGCCCGCACTTCTCCCCCCCCTGGTGCGGGCCCGTCCTCATGCCCTCCCGCCCGAATCCGGGCCGACCGGCGGGTTACGACCAGCCCGTCGGATGCGTCAGACTGGTATCTCGTGAGTGACTCCCCGCTGAACCGCCGACCGATATCCCGCGTCATCCTGCTGTCGGGCCCCTCGGGGTCGGGGAAGTCCTCGCTGGCCGAGCGCAGCGGCCTGCCGGTGCTGCAACTCGACGACTTCTACAAGGACGGCGACGACCCGACGCTGCCCCAACTCCCGGACGGCGGCGGCCCGGACTGGGACTCCCCGGACGCCTGGCACGGCGAGCAGGCCCTCGCGGCGATCCGGGCGCTGGCCTTCGACGGGCAGGCCGAGGTTCCGGTGTACTCGATCCCCGCCAACGGCCGCTCCGGCAGCCACACCCTCGTCCTGGACGGCGCGGCGGCCTTCGTCGCCGAGGGCATCTTCGCCGCCGAACTCGTCCGCCGCTGCCAGTCCGAGGGCCTGCTCGGCGACGCCCTCTGCCTGCGCAACAAGCCCTCCACCACGGCCTGGCGGCGCTTCCGCCGCGACGTCCGCGAGGGCCGCAAGTCCATCCCCTACCTGCTCCGCCGCGGCTGGCGCCTGATGCGCTCCGAACGCGGCATCGTCGCCCGCCAGGTCGAACTCGGCTCCTACGCCTGCTCGGGCGTCGAAGCCGGCCGCCGGATCGCCGCGGTGGCCCGCCAACTGCCCGCCGAGCTGGTCTGAGGGACGACGGGGATTCGACCGTGGACGAGCGCTGGCTGGTGGCGGGGCTGGGCAATCCGACCCGCCGGTACGCGGGGACGCGGCACAACGCGGGCTTCCTGGTGGCGGACCGGCTGGCCGAGCGCCACGGCGCCCGCTGGCGCGGGCTGACCACCCGCACCGCCTCGTTCGCACTGGACGGCCGCACCGTGCTGCTGGCCGAGCCGCAGTGGTCGATCAACCTGTCGGGCCGCCCGGTCGCGGCCCTGTTGCGCCGCCAACAGGTGCCGCTGGAACGGCTGTTGGTGGTCCAGGACGACCTGGACTTCCGGTTCGGCGCGGCCCGGCTGAAGCGCGGCGGCGGCCCGGGCGGCCACAACGGCGCCCGCTCGGTGCACAAGGCGCTGGGCACCGCCGACTACGCGCGGCTGCGGGTGGGCGTGGGCCGGCCGCCGAAGGGCACCCGGGTCGATCAGTGGGTGGTGGACCGCTTCTCGTCCGACGAGCAGGACCTGATGCCCGAGCTGCTGGACCGCTGCGCGGACGCCGTGGAGGCGTTCGTCCTGCGTGGCCTGAACCGTGCCCAGGACGTGCTGCACACCGCCGACCCGCACTGACCGCGCCGGTCAGTCCTGGTCCGGGAGGCGGCGGCGGACGGCCCACGGGAGGACGAACCAGAGGACGGTGAACAGCAGCGCGATCACGGCGGCGATCGGCACCGCGGCGGGGAACCCGAGGACCACGGAGAGGACCAGCAGGACGGCGCCGGTGAGGGCCATCGCCAGCAGGATCAGGCCGAGTTGGGCGATCCGGCGGGAGGCCTTCACGATCCGGGCCCGGTCGGGGTGGTGGTAGAGGCCGCGGTGCAGGGCGACGGGGGTGGCGAACACGCCGGCGGCGACCACCGACAGCAGCAGCACCACGACGTACAGGTCCTGCCGCACGTGGCCGAGGGTGGTGAAGCGCGGGGTGAAGGCGACGCCGAGCAGGAACGCGAAGACGATCTGCACGCCGGTCTGCAGCACCCGCAGTTCCTGGAGCATCTCCACCAGCCGCCGGTCGGCGCGGGCCTGCGAGGATTCCTCGTGGGGGTCGTTCATCCGGTCATTGTCGCGGGCGGCGGGGTGGGAAACGGCGGAGGCGGGGCCCCGGTGCCGTGTCTCCCCCGCACCGGGGTCCCGCCTTCGTCTGCGGTGCCGGACGGCCCCCGGCGGGCGCTCCCCCTGAGCGGTCCGCCGACGTCCGGCACCTTTTCCCCACCACCCGTCCCCCCGACGGGATTCCAGTCGGCTCAGGCGACCAGCTCGCCGAAGGCGTGCACGGTGTCGCCGGAGCGGTTGAGCTGCTCGTCGTCGCGCATCCGGCGCAGCGCGCGCCAGATGGAGCTCTTCACGGTGCCGACCGAGATGCCGAGGATGTCGGCGATCTCCGGGTCGGTGCGGCCCTCGTAGTAGCGCAGGACCAGCATGGTGCGCTGGTTCTCGGGCAGCTTGGCCAGCGCCTGCCAGAGGACGGTGCGCAGTTCGGTGCCGCCCATGGCGTCGGTGTCGCCGGCGTGCTCGGGGAGTTCCTCGGTCGGGTACTCGTTGACCTTGCGGCGGCGCCAGGCAGAGATGTGCAGGTTGGTCATGGTGCGGCGGAGGTAGCCGCCGACCGCGGCCTTGTCGGTGATCCGGCCCCACGCGCGGTAGGTGGAGAACAGTGCGGACTGCAGCAGGTCCTCGGCCTCGAAGCGGTCGCCGGTCAGGTGGTAGGCGGTGGCGTACAGGGAGGCGCGGCGCTCGCGCACGTACGCGGTGAACTCGGCGATGTCGCGTGCCTCGTCCTTCTCCGCGGCCGGGTGCTCCCCCTGCGCGCTTCCCTGGTCGGCCTGTTCCCCCCGGAACGTCTGCGGCGCGAGCCGCAGCATCCGCCCCCCGGCCGGGCCGGTGGCCCGGCCGCGGGTGGTGTCGCCGCCCCTGGTCCCCACAACCGGGCGGCGGGTTCCGGCGCTGTGTGCGCACCCCCGTACGAGTACGGCGCCGGCGTTCTCCTCCTCGTGGCGCGGCCGGTTGGTGCCCAGCACGGCTGCACGCGGCCCGGCGTTTCGGGTCGTCAGCGTTGCGGTCATCGGGCACCCCCATGGTCGGTACGAGCGGTTCCTTGCTTGTCGCCGCACCCGGGCCGGGGCCCGGGTCTTCCTCGCGGCGACATGGAAAATCCTGCCGGTCGCTCGTCATGGGGGTGTCCGGCGACTGTCACAGGGCTGTCACAAGCGCGCCCGTTCGGAAGCAGTCGTCGGCTCCGAGATGGCTGACGCCGGAGCGGCCCGGTCCGGTTCCCCCGTGCACGAGGATCACCCGGGTGGGTGCTTCCCGCGTCGGGGTGGGACACAATGACCTCCGTGTCTTACCTGCTTCTGATCGAGGACGACGACGCCATCCGCACCGGCCTCGAACTCGCCCTCACCCGCCAGGGTCACCGGGTCGCCTCCGCCGCGTCCGGCGAGGACGGTCTGCGCCTGTTCAAGGAGCAGCGTCCGGATCTGATCGTGCTCGACGTGATGCTGCCCGGTATCGACGGTTTCGAGGTGTGCCGGCGGATCCGGCGCACCGACCAGCTGCCGATCATCCTGTTGACAGCGCGCTCGGACGACATCGACGTCGTGGTCGGCCTGGAGTCCGGGGCCGACGACTACGTGGTGAAGCCGGTGCAGCCGCGGGTGCTGGACGCCCGGATCCGGGCCGTGCTGCGGCGCGGCGAGCGGGAGAGTTCGGACTCGGCGGCGTACGGCGGTCTGGTGATCGACCGTTCGGCGATGACCGTGACCAAGGACGGCCAGGACCTCCAGCTGACCCCGACCGAGTTGCGGCTGCTGCTGGAGCTGAGCCGCCGCCCGGGGCAGGCGCTGTCCCGCCAGCAGCTGCTGCGGCTGGTGTGGGAGCACGACTACCTGGGCGACTCCCGCCTGGTGGACGCGTGCGTGCAGCGGCTGCGGGCGAAGGTCGAGGACGTGCCGTCCGCGCCGACCCTGATCCGTACCGTCCGCGGCGTCGGCTACCGTCTGGACCCGCCCGCGTGACGTCCTCCTTCTGTCTGGTGAGCCTTTTTTGACCGAGCATCAGTCCGTGCCGCGCCGTGCCCGTTCGGTGTCCTGGCGTCGGCTCAGTTCGTTGCGGGTCCGGCTGATCGCGGTGTTCGCCGCGGTCGCTCTGGTCACCGCCGTGTCCGCGTCCGGGATCGCCTACTGGTTGAACCGGGACGCGGTGCTGAAGCGCGCCCAGAACGCCTCGCTGAACGACTTCCGGGGTGCGCTGACCCGCACCGTGTCGCAGCTGCCGCTGCATCCGACCTGCCAGGACCTGTCGGCGCTGGCGGTGCAGGTGGCGAGTTCGGGTCTGGCGTACGACGTGGTGGTGGTCGACGAGTCGCTGCCGGACTGCGTCGCGTCCTCCGATCCGATCGCGTTCACCGTCAAGCAGGTGCCGCCGGCGCTGGTCGCGGCGGTCAACAAGCCGCGCGAGACCGGCCCGGGCAACCCGTACGCGTACCACCTGTACTGGCAGCGGGTGAACCTGGCCGGGCCGTACGTGGTCGGCGGGACGAAGGTGGCGCCGGACGGGCCGACGGCGTACATGTTCAAGTCGTTGCAGAACGAGCGCGCCGACCTGAACACCCTCGGCTGGTCGCTGGCGATCGCGACGCTGCTGGCGCTGGTCGGCTCGGCGCTGCTCGCGCAGGGCGCCTCGGCGACGGTGCTGAAGCCGGTGCGCCGGCTCGGCGACGCCGCGCGGCGGCTCGGCGAGGGCAAGCTCGACACCCGGCTGGACGTCGAGGGCAATGACGAACTCGCCGATCTGGCACGGACGTTCAACCGCACCGCGGAGTCGCTGTCGGAGCAGGTCGCGGAGTTGAGCGCGCGCGAGGCGCAGTCCCGGCGGTTCGTCGCCGACATGTCGCACGAGCTGCGCACCCCGCTGACCGCGATGACCGCCGTGACCGACATCCTGGAGGACGAGGCCGACTCGCTCGACCCGATGATCGAGCCGGCGGTGCGGATCGTGGTCTCGGAGACCCGGCGGCTGTCCGACCTGGTGGAGAACCTGATGGAGGTGACCCGGTTCGACGCGGGCACCGCCAGGCTGGTCGCCGACGAGGTCGACATGGCCGACCTGATCATGTCCTGCATCGACGGCCGGGCCTGGTACGACGCGGTCGAACTGGACGCCCCGCGCGGCATCCTGGCCGTCGTCGACCCGCGCCGACTGGACGTGGTGTTCGCCAACCTGATCGGCAACGCGCTGAAGCACGGCGGCTCCCCGGTGAAGGTCAAGGTCCGCCAGGACGACGACGCCGGCACCGTGGTGGTGCAGGTCTCCGACGGCGGCCCGGGCATCCCGGAGGACGTGCTGCCGCACGTCTTCGACCGCTTCTACAAGGCCGACAAGGGCCGGGCCCGGTCCGAGGGCAGCGGCCTGGGCCTGTCCATCGCCGAGGCCAACGCCCTGATCCACGGCGGCACCATCGCCGCCGCCAACCACCCGGAGGGCGGCGCCGTGTTCACCCTCACCCTGCCGCTCGTCCAACCGCCCGCCCCCGGCCCGGAAGAAGCACGATGACCTCCCGCCGCCGCCTCCGCGCCGTCGCCCTGCTGGCCGGCTCGACGGCCCTGCTCACCGGCTGCGGCATCCGCCCCACCGCGGTGCCGGTCGACGCCGGTGCGCCCGCCAGCCGTACCGCCTGCCCGACGCCGGTGCTGATGCCGGTGGCCCCGGCCACCGCGTCGGTCGCCCCCACTCCGCCGGCCGCGCCGACGGCGTCCGGGAAGGCCAAGGTCCCGGCCTCGCCGAGTCCGTCGCCGTCGGCCGCGCCGTCCGAGGCGGCCTCGGCGCCCGGGGTGTTCGGCGCGCCGTCGGCGAGCCACTGCCCCTGATCCCACCCGCCCGGCGGAACCGCCCCCGGTACGGCGCGCGTCCCTCGGAATGTGCACATCACTGCGCGAACCGACGACCCGACGGCGCCGTACCGGCAACGGACGACAGCCCGGGTGCTGCTGACCCTCCACCTGCTGGCCCTCGGCTGGCTGGCGCTCCGCCCGGTCAGCGCCCCCTGGACCGGGCCGCCCAACCTCACCCCGTTCGCCACCGTGCACCAGGACCTGGCCGTCGGCGGTCTCACCGCCGCCCGCCGGCTCGCCGCGGGCCTGCTCCCGCTGGCCCCCGTCGGCATCCTGCTCCCGCTCGCCGTCGGCACTCCGCGCCGGGCGTGGTGGCTGTCCTTCCTGCGCACCACCGGCGCGGTCGCGCTGCTCGCCACCGCCCTGGAGTTCCTGGAGGGCTGGGCGCCGGGCAACGTCCTCAACGTGGACGACATCCTGCTCGGCACCGTCGGCGCGACCGCCACCCACCTGCTGCTGATGCCCCCGCTGCGCGCCCTCGCGACCCGCCGGCCGGCCGGGGCGCCGCGTGCCGTGACGCCGCCGCGCCAGGAGAACCCCAAGGAGCGGACCCAGGCGCCCGCGCGGCCGGCTCCGGCGCCCATCCTGGGCAGCGGCCGGGTCCAGCCCTTCCGGTAGGCGCTGTCGCCGTCCCGCGCGCCCAGCGGCACGCGTACGGCGGCGCGGGTCACCTTCCCCCGCACCGCCGCCGTTCCACTGCTGTGCGCCGCTACTCCGGGATCACTTGAGGATCGGGGCGCCGTCGATGACCCCCGACGTCGGCGGCACCGGCTCCACCGGGCGGTCGAAGTCGCTGTAGGTCATGTCGACCTTGGTCGGCGTGCTGCTCGTGGTCGACAGCAGGTAGGCCGGGCCCTCGGAGGCGACGACGAACTCGGTGCCGTCGGCCGTCTTGAACGCCTGGCCCTTCACGCCCTTGACGTCCTTGGCGCCGCCCGGGGTGGCGGTCACCTCCGCGCCGGCGTTGGACAGGCCGCCGGTGGCCAGGATCTGGAGGCCGGTCTCGCAGAAGCCGGTGAGCTGCTTGGCCGTCGTGTTGTCGGCCGCGATCTTCATCGTCTTGCCGCCGAGCTTCTGCACGCTCTTGCCGAACTCGCCGTCCGGCGTCAGCCAGGTCGTGCCGCCCTTGCGGACGAACTCGATCCGGTCCTGGTCGCCGGGGTGTATCCACCCGATGCAGTTGCCGTCCCGGTCCTCGAACGCCTCGCCGGTCATCGGCTTGCCGTCGACGTCCACCGTGAAGGTGACCCGGACCGACTTGACCTTGGTCGCGGCCTCGCGGGACTGCTTCAGCAGCTCCTTCGGCTCCGGCGTCGGCGACGAAGAGGTGGAGGCCGAGGCGGGGGCAGCGGGGGCGGACCCGGCCGCCTTGTCCTTCGCGTCGTCCTTCGGCCCGCAGGCCACCATGCCGGAGCCCAGCAGCACCGACAGTGCGGCCGCAGCGGCCGCCCGCCGTCCGTTGTTCATCAAGTCCCTGTACCTATCCATGTGCTCACCGTCGGTCGCGCGAATGCGCGGCCTGCGGAGAATATATTCGAAATGACCATGTCATTATCGGGGCATCAGTTTCGGGCACGACCCTCGGTCGTCGTCACGCTGCGGCACGGCTCCCCTCCCCCGAGAGCCGCCGGTGCGCGGGTACGAGAAATCCCCCTGCTCCCCCGAACAATCAATCACATGATTGTTTCATTTTACCAACCCTGACCACCAGTCAATTCCACGAGCACGCCTCGCCTTCGCCCCTGTCACCGCCCCTTCATCAGCGGCTTGGGCCCTCCGAACAGCGGGCCGCCGTCGACGACTTCGGAGGGCGGCGGCACGACGACCTGGAACGGGCGGTCGAAGTCGCCGAACCTCACCTCGACGCGGGCCGGCCTGGTGGCCGACATCGACAGCAGGTACGGCCGGCCCTCGGCGGCGATGACGAGTTCGGTGTCCGCGGTGACGCCGGCTGACTTGAAGGCCGCGGCCTTCACTCCGTCGACCTCCCGATCCGGGTGCCGCCCTCCTTGGTCCAGCCGACGCAGTTGCCGTCCCGGTCCGTGGAGGCCTCGCCGGTCAGCTCGCCGCCGTCGGCCCGGTCCGTCCGGAACGCGGCCCGGACCGAGCGGACCTCGGCCGCCGCCGCCCGGGACTCCCGCAGCAGGTCCGAGCCCCGGGCGCTCGCGGACACCACGGGCGCCACGGACGCCACCGCCCGTTCGTCCGTGCCGCGGACCGGGCCGCAGCCCGCCAGCGCGGTGCTCAGCAGCACCGACAGTGCGGCCGCGGCGGCCGCCCGATTCCCGTGAATCGACAAATCCCTACAACCATCTATTCGCTCACGATCGACTGCCCCGATGCGCGGCCGACGCATTCCGCCCCGGGGCCGTGCATGCCACCGACCAGGGGTCAGCCCTCGAAGTCGTCGCCCGCGTCCTCGCTGTCGGCCGGATCGTCCCCAAGGTCCTGGACCTGGTCGGCGGGCGGCGGGGTGACCGTCACCGGGGCGCCGTAGTCACGGAAGAGAATGGTGGCCTTGTCGCCGCGGACGGTCAGTTCCGCGCGCAGCAGGTACGGCTCGCCCTCGGTGGCGACGGCGATCCGCATCGCCGAACCGGTGTCGGTCTCGGGGACCAGGGCGAGTTCGTCGGCGGGGTCACCGGCGACGAAGCGCAGGATCACCGCCGGGACGCCGTTGATCCGGGTGCTGCCCTCACTGATCCACCCGCCGGTCCGGTTGGAGCTCGCCATGTCACCGAGCGTCTGCGGCATCGTGAGGGCCAGCTCGCAGTAGCTGTTCATCTGGTCCGCCGACCTGCCCCGGCCGGTCATCCACTTGTCGGCCGCCCCGCCGGTGCTGCGGGAGTTCTCCATCCTCATCCAGGACTGCTCGCCCTTGCGCACGATGTGGATCTGCTGGAGTTGGCCGCTCGCGCCCTCCTCGACCGGGTCGCCAGCGGCGATCTCCGTGGCGCAGTCGCCGCTCCGGGCGACGGAGGTGGTGATGAGGTCGGTGCTCCCGCCCTGCTCCATCCGGAAGGTCATCCGCACGGAGGGCGCCTTGTCCCCGGCCGCCTTCGTCCTGGCAAGGATCTCCTGGCCGGAGAGTCCGGCCAGGCCGTTCTGCGCGTTCGAGCCCGAGTGGTCGTCCGACCCGCAGGCGGTCATTCCCGCCATGGCGAGGACGGTCAGGGCTATGGCGGCCGGGAGCCGGTTCGCACGCATAGGAACTCCCCCATGTTCAGCGGAAGAAAATCAAATCGCGTGAGTGTGTCACTGCTTCGACCCCGACCACCAGTCAGTTCTGCCCCTTCACCACGCCTTTGCCCGTGTTTGCCCGGAAGAAGAAGGGTGTGACGGTGCCCGGCGTCCGCTCAGCGCGGCGGGTCGAGGACGATCCGGCGGCCGCTCGCGTCGGCGATCGCGTCGGCGGGCGGCGGGGCGACGTCCACCGGCTCGCCGAAGGCGTCGAAGCGCATCGCGACGGCGCTGTCGCCGGTCTCGTCCACCGACAGCAGGTACGGCGGCCCGTCGGCGGCGATCGCCACCGTCCCGAACCGGGCGTGCTCGCCCCCGCCGCCGGACCGGAAGGCGAGGAACACCGCCGGGGCCCCGCTCACCGGCCGGACGCCCGTCGTGGTCCACTCGGTGGCCTCGTCGGCCGGCTTGAACGGTCCGCCGGCGGTCGCCGTCCCGAACACCAGGTCGCAGTAGCCGCCGTAGCGCCGGCCGAGCTCGCCGGTGCCGGCCAGCCACTTGTCGGCGAGGTCGGGCCCGGCGTCCGGCAGCAGCTGCGGGAGCATCGCGGCGGACGGCTTCACCCACACCGTGCCGCCCTGGCGCAGCACCTCCGCCTCGACGCCGCCCTCGGACACCGTCCCGGTGCAGTCGCCGTTCCGGGCGACGGAGAGCGAGTACTCCACGGTTCCGGACTCCTGCTTCGTCCGGACGGTGCCGCGCAGCGAGGCCACGTCGGCGCCCGCCCCGCGGGCCTTGTCCAGGATCTCTCCGGCCGTCAGTGCCTCCAGCCCGTTGTCCGGCACGGCCGCCGGGTCGCTCTCGTCGGCCCGGTCCGGTTCGCAGGACGCCACCGAGACCACCCCGGCCATCCCCAGCACGACCAGCCCCGCCAGCACGGCCCTGGCCGGCCACTGTCGCCTCGTCCGCATCGCTCTCGCCCCTCGCTCGTTCCCCCGTGAACCCGGTGGCGCGAGTGTCCCAGCCGATCGCGCGGCGACCCGAAACGGGTCGCTACCCGGCTTTCCGGCGGCCAACCTCGGGGTCCGCCCCGGAGCCGACCCCGAGATCCGGATCCGCCCGGACGGGGAGCGCCTCCGGGTCCGAATCCGCATCGCGACGGACGGAAAACCGCTGGTCCCGGCGCGAGGATGGAGTCAGCCCGGTCGGACCGCCCGACCCGGGAGCACTCCCTCGGAGGAGAAGATGAGCGCCCTTGCCCGTCCCCGTCACAACCGCGTCATCGGCGGCGTCTGCGCCGGTATCGCCCAGCGCTTCGGCCTGACCCCGTGGACGGTCCGGGCCATCTTCCTGGCCTCCTGCCTGCTGCCCGGCCCGCAGTTCCTGATCTACCTGGCGCTCTGGGTGCTGCTCCCCCAGGAGCCGTGACCGGCCCGCGTCGCCCCCGACGCCCGCCGCCCTCCGCCGCCCATGACGAAGGGGCCGCCCCGCAGTGCGGGACGGCCCCTTCGGCCGTGTGCGGGCCGCGTCAGCCGACGGGCAGGGCCGGCAGGCCCGGGGCCGCTCCGCTGGTCGGGGAGAGGCTGGTCAGCGTGCTGAGCACGCCGCCGACCGGGGTCTTGGCCAGACCCGCGCCGCCGGGAACGGCGTCCAGCCCGCCGATCCGATGGGCGGCCTCGGGAGCGACGCCCTGCGCGTCGACACCGGCCGGGCCGACCTGCTCGGCGACCGGGCCGGCCTGCTCCGTGCCGTGGGCCGGGGCGGCGGCCTGCGCCGGGGCGCCGGCGGCCGGGTTGAGCGCGCCGGTCACGGTGCCGAGCTGGTCGGCGCCGGGCAGCTTGCTCACGGCGCCGGTGGCGGCACCCGTCACGCCCGGGTTGGTGAGCGCGCCGGTCGGCAGCCCGAGGCCGCCGGGGGCGACCGGCGCGGCCGAGGCGGTGCCTGCGGCGACGACGGCGGCGACGACGCCGAGCACGGCGGTGCCGGCGGCCTTCAGAGTGGCCTGCTTCATGTGTGCGTCCTCAGTCCTGGTCGGGCCGGTGCGGGGTCGGACGCCAGGGGGATTCAGGGCGCGGCCGTCACACCGAGTCAGCAGTGACCGGCCCACCGTAGTGAGAACGGAGCGCGTGGTTCAAAATCGGGCCACTCCCCCGAGTGATAAGTCCGACCATCTCCACGGACATTGACGGCGTGTCGTCGTGTCGGCGCGTGTCGGCGCGTGCCGACGTGTGCCGCCGCCTGCCGCCGCCTGTCGGCACGTGTCAGTCGCGCGGGCCGAACAGCCACTCGGCCTTGAGCTCCGCGTACCCGGGCTTGATCACGTCGCTGATCATCGCCAGCCGCTCGTCGAACGGCAGGAACGCCGACTTCATGGCATTGACGGTGAACCACTCCAGGTCGCCCAGCGTGTAGCCGAACGCCTCCACCAGGTGTCCGAACTCGCGGCTCATGCTGGTGCCGCTCATCAGCCGGTTGTCGGTGTTGACGGTGACCCGGAACTTCAGCTCCGCCAGCAGCCCGATCGGGTGCTCGGCGTACGACGACGCCGCGCCGGTCTGCAGGTTCGAGGTCGGGCACATCTCCAGCGGCACCCGCTTGTCGCGCACGTACGCGGCCAGCCGGCCCAGCTCCACCCGGCCGTCCTCGCCGACCGTGATGTCGTCCACGATCCGCACGCCGTGACCGAGCCGGTCCGCGCCGCAGCACTGCACCGCCTCCCAGATCGACGGCAGACCGAAGGCCTCGCCGGCGTGGATGGTGAAGTGGTTGTTCTCGCCCTTCAGGTAGTCGAACGCCGCCTGGTGCCGGGTGGGCGGGTAGCCCGCCTCCGCACCCGCGATGTCGAACCCGACGACCCCGGCGTCCCGGTGACGGTTCGCCAGCTCGGCGATCTCCAGCGAGCGGGCCGCGTGCCGCATCGCGGTCAGCAGCGTCCCCACCCGGATCCGGTGGCCGCGTGCCCGGGCGTTCGCCTCGCCCAGCCGGAAGCCCTCGTTGACGGCCTCCACCACCTCGTCCAGCGTCAGCCCCGCCTCCAGGTGCTGCTCCGGCGCGTACCGCACCTCGGCGTACACCACGCCGTCCGCCGCCAGGTCCTCCGCACAGTCCGCGGCCACCCGGACCAGCGCGTCCCGGGTCTGCATCACCGCGCACGTGTGCGCGAACGTCTCCAGGTACCGCACCAGCGACCCGGAGTCCGCCGCCTCCCGGAACCACAGCCCGAGCTGCTTCGGGTCCGTGGTCGGCAGGCCCTCGTACCCGCAGTCGGCGGCCAGTTCGACGATGGTCTCCGGCCGCAACCCACCGTCCAGGTGGTCGTGCAGCAGGACCTTGGGGGCGCGGGCGATCTGCTCCGCCGTGGGAATGCGCGGGGCCGTGGTGCCCGCGAGAGTGATCTGCTTCTCCATTGCCGGAGCATAGCGCCTACGCGCGTAGATCGCCTACCGCCACACGCTGCGCCACCCCGAACGAACAACTCGCCCACCACACCCGCCCGGTGGCCCGCCCTCCGCCGCGAAGCGGAACCCCCACGCGGCCGAAGGCCCACCCCGGCACCCCTGCGCCGCGAAGCGGAACCCCCACCCAGCCGTGGCCGAGGCTGCCGCCCCGACGCGACAACGCAAACGGCGACAGCAAGGACGTGCTGGCCGCCGGGCGCAGCCCCGATGGCGTGCTCCCCCACCTTCCGCCGCGTAGCGGAACCCCCGCCCAGCCGTGGGCGAGCATGGCGCCCCGGCGCGACAGGCAACAGCAAGGACGCGCCGGGCGAAGCCCGAAGGCCCACTCCCCCGCCCTCCGCCGCGAAGCGGAACCCACGCGGCCGAAGGCCCACCCCGCACCCCTGCGCCGCGAAGCGGAACCCGCCCAGCCGCGGGCCAGGATGCCGCCCTGGCGTAACGGCGACAGCAAGGACACGCCGGGGCGAAGCCCGAAGGCCCACTCCCCCGCCCTCCGCCGCGAAGCGGAACCCACGCGGCCCGCGCCGCGGAGCGCGGGGCTCTCGTTCAGTCGTGGGCCAGGATGCTGCCCCGGCGCGAGAGCACGAAGTCGCGGAAGGCGGCGGACGGCGGTGTCAGAGGACGTGTCGCGTGCCAGGCGAGGCCGATGGCGCGGCGGGTGCGGGGGGCGGTGACTTCGAGTTCGACGACGCCCGGGCGGGGCACGAGGGCGGGTGGGAGGAGGGCGACGCCGAGGCCGGCGGCGACCAGGCCGCGGAGGGTTTCGACCTCCTCGCCCTCGAAGGCGATCCGCGGGGTGAAGCCGGCCTCCGCGCAGAAGCCCTCCATGATGTGGCGCAGTCCGTAGCCTTCCTCGACGGTCACCCAGGGTTCGTCGGCGACCTCGGCGAGGCGGATGCGGCGGCGGGCTGCCAGCCGGTGGTCGGCGGGGACGGTCAGGTAGAGGCGCTGTTCGTCGAGCGGACGGGCCGTCAGGTCCGGCGCGTCGGGCAGCGGGGAGACCAGGCAGAGGTCCAACTCCCCGGCGCGCAGCCGTTCCAGCATCGCCGCGACGTAGTCCTGCACCAGCTGGAAGCGGACCTGTGGGTGCCCGGCCCGGAACCCCCGGAGCAGCGCGGGCACCGCGTCCGTCCCCATGGTGTGGAGGAAGCCGAACGCGACCCGCCCCGCCGCCGGGTCGGCCTCCGCCCGCGCCGCCTCCGCGCCGCGTTCGACCTCGGCGAGCGCGCGTTCGACGGCGTCCAGCAGCAGCCGTCCGGCCCGGGTGAGGCGGACGGTGCGGCCCTGGCGGGCGAGCAGGTCGACGCCGAGCTGTGCCTCCAGGCGGGCGACGGCGCGGGAGAGGGTGGGTTGCGGCATGCCGAGGAGCTGTGCGGCCCGGGTGACGTGTTCGAGTCGGGCGACCGCCGCGAACTCCGCCAACTGCGGTGCGAGGCGCGTCACATCGGTGTCCGGACCGAGTTCGGCGAGGCGGACCGGCGCGGAGCTGCTCTCATGCGTCACGGCATGAATCATCTCGCATTCATGCATTGGACGCATCAGGCCGCGCCGCCATAGCGTCATTGCCATGCAGCCTGCCAGTACCGAGGCGTCCGCGCCCGCCCCTGTCCCCGAAGCCGTTTCCGACCTGCGCCTGCGCCCCGGAAGCCGGGACTTCCGCCGCGCCAACCTCGCCCTGTTCGCGGCGGGTGTCGCCACCTTCGTCCTGCTGTACTCCACGCAGGGCCTGCTGCCGGTGCTCTCCGCCGACCTCGACCTGACGCCCGGCCAGGCCAGCTGGACGGCCTCCGCGTCCACGCTGGGTCTCGCGCTCGCCCTGCTGCCCGCCAGCGCCCTCTCCGACCGGTACGGGCGCACCGCCGTGATGACGGCGTCCACGCTGGCCGCCGCGCTGCTCGCCCTCGCGCTGCCGTTCGCCCCGGACCTCACCACGCTGGTGGTCCTGCGGGCCGTCCAGGGCGCGGCGCTGGCGGGGCTCCCGGCCACCGCGATGGCGTATCTCGCGGAGGAGGTGCACCCGGCGGCGCTGGCCTCCGCGATGGGCCTGTACGTGGCCGGCAACTCGATCGGCGGGATGGGCGGACGCCTGGTCTCGGGCTGGGCCGCGGCCGCGTGGGGCTGGCGCGCGGGGCTGGCCGTCTCGGCGGTCCTCGCGCTGCTGGCGGTGCTCGCGTTCCGGCTGCTGATCCCCCGGGCCAAGCACTTCCGGCGGACGCCGGTGAACGCCCGGGAGCTGGCGGCGACTGTCGCCGGGCACCTGCGCAACCCGCTGCTGGTGCGGCTGTACGCGCTCGGCATGCTGTTCATGGCGGTCTTCGGCGCGGTCTACAACACCGTCGGGTACCGGCTGGTCTCGGCGCCGTTCCACCTGCCGGAGTCGGTCGCGGCGTCGATCTTCGTGGTCTACCTGGTCGGCACGGCGTCCTCCGCCTCGGCCGGCCGGCTGACCGCCCGCTGGGGCCGGCGCGGCACCCTCTACCTGGCGATCTCCACCACCACGGCAGGTCTGCTGCTCTCCCTCGCGAACTCGCTGTTCTGCGCGATCCTCGGCCTGGTCCTGATCACCGCGGGCTTCTTCGCCGGCCACGCGACGGCGTCCTCCTCGGTCGGCCGCACCGCCACCACCGGCCGTGCCCAGGCCTCCGCGCTCTACCTGATCGCCTACTACCTCGGCAACAGCCTCGGCGGCACGATCGGCGCCGACGCCTACCACTCCACCGGCTGGCCGGGCACCGCCACCGTCGCCCTCACCGCCATGGCCTGCGCGGCCGGCGTGACGCTGTACGCCACCCACCGCGCCACGGCCGCCCGGCGGGCGGTGGCCGTCGATACGCTCCGGGCATGAGCGTCGACCCTGCCGTGTTCGGCAGGCTCCGCGAGATCGCCGACCAGCTTCCGCAGGTGCCGGGCACAGGAAAGATCGAGATCGCGGACGGCCAGATCGTCGTGACGATGTCGCCGGTGAGCCGCCACGAGCTCGCCGTCGTCCGCATCGCCCGCCAGCTCAACGACCAGCTTCCGCAGACCCACCCCGGCCACCTCGCCCACGGCGGCGCGGACCTGGTGGATCCCGTCCGAGGCCGACTCCGCAACCCCGACATCATGGTCTTCCCCGAGGAGGCCCTGAACGACGAGGAAGCCGCGCTGCTCCCTCATCAGGTCCTCCTGGTCGTGGAGATCGTCTCGGCGTCCAACCCGGAGAACGACTACCTGATCAAGGTCCGCGACTACTCGGCCATGGGTATCCCGACCTATCTGCTCGTCGATCCCCGAAAGGGCACCGGCATCGTCCATGACGAGCCCGAGTACGCCAGCCGCGAGCACTTCGTGTTCGGCGACACCATCACCGTCGGCCCCTGGACCCTCGACACCGGCGTCCTGCGCACGTACACCGCGGGCTAGGCCGCCGGAGGCCCGAAGCGGACGGCGGCGGCCGGACCCGGCGCCAGGTGGATGTCGAGCTCGGACTCCAGCGCGGCGGCCAGCCGGTGCAGCAGCGGCAGGGTGGGCACGGTGTCCCCGCCCTCGATCACCTCGACCTGGGCCTCCGTCAGCCCGGCCCGCCGGGCCAGCTCGGCCAGCGACAGCCCGAGCGCGGTCCGGCGGTCGTACACCGCCTGCCCGAGAGCCATCGCATAGCGGATCTCCAGCCGCAGCGCAGCGACCTCCGGATCCTCCACCTGCGGCTCCCCCAGGAGGGCTCGGGTGCGGGCGGTCTTCCACTGCGAGTGGTTCATCGAATGTCGCCTTTCGTGACCGCGCGGCCGAATTCCTCGTGCGCGGGCAGGTGCTCCGCCTGACAGATCTTCTGTGCCCACAGCGCCCGCGTGACTTCTGCAGTCTCTCGCATCCTGGTCTTGGAGAACACTGTCAGCAGGACGATCCGCTGCTCGGGGGCAAGCCAGTAGGTGACTCTCGTCGCCGCCCCGGCCAGGCCGAACCGCAGTTCCCGCACCGGGCCGCCGAGGTGGCGCGAGTAGGGTTCGCCAAGCGTCGTCGGCCGTTCGGCCAGCACATCAACGGCCTCTTCGGCCTTGGCATACAGCCGGGCCGGCAGAGCGGAGAGCCATTCACGGATGTCCGGCTCGATCTCAATGAGGTAGCGCGCTCCATACACGCGGCGCAGCGTAGCGTGACCGCGCCGCGCGCACGGAGTCGTATGACCTACGCGATCCGGTCGAGGACGATCGGGGCCGGGGTGTAGGTGGTGCCGGTGGGGGCGACGGTGATGGCGTCGGTGAGGGCTTCCAGGGCGTAGGGGAAGCGCTCGGGGGTGTCGGTGTGGAGGGTGAGGAGGGGCTGGCCGGCGGTGACGGTGTCGCCGGGCTTGGCGTGGAGTTCGACGCCGGCGCCGGCCTGGACGGGGTCCTCCTTGCGGGCGCGGCCGGCGCCGAGGCGCCAGGCGGCGACGCCGACGGCGTAGGCGTCGAGGGTGGTGAGGACGCCGGTGGCGGGGGCGGGGAGGACGTGGGTCTCGCGGGCGACCGGGAGGGGGGCGTCGACGTCGCCGCCCTGGGCGGTGATCATGCGGCGCCAGTGGTCCATCGCGGAGCCGTCGCGCAGCGCGTCGGCCGGGTCCTTGCCGTGGACGCCCGCGGCGGCGAGCATCTCGCGGGCGAGGGCGAGGGTGAGTTCGACGACGTCGGCGGGGCCGCCGCCGGCCAGCACCTCCAGCGACTCGCGGACTTCGAGCGCGTTGCCGGCGGTGAGGCCGAGCGGGGTGGACATGTCGGTGAGCAGGGCGACCGTGGCGACGCCGGCGGAGCGGCCCAACCCGACCATGGTGCGGGCGAGTTCGCGGGCGTCGTCGAGGTTCTTCATGAACGCGCCGGAGCCGACCTTGACGTCCAGGACGAGCGCGCCGGTGCCTTCGGCGATCTTCTTGGACATGATCGAGGAGGCGATCAGCGGGATGGCCTCGACGGTGCCGGTGACGTCGCGCAGGGCGTAGAGCTTCTTGTCGGCGGGGGCGAGGCCGTCGCCGGCGGCGCAGATCACGGCGCCGCAGCCGTGCAGCACGGAGAGCATCTCGTCGTTGGAGAGCAGGGCGCGCCAGCCGGGGATGGATTCGAGCTTGTCGAGGGTGCCGCCGGTGTGGCCGAGGCCGCGGCCGGAGAGCTGCGGGACGGCGGCGCCGCAGGCGGCGACCAGGGGGGCGAGCGGGAGGGTGATCTTGTCGCCGACGCCGCCGGTGGAGTGCTTGTCGGCGGTGGGGACGCCGAGCGAGGAGAAGTCCATGCGCTCGCCGGAGCGGATCATGGCGTCGGTCCAGCGGCTGATCTCCCGGGCCGTCATGCCGTTGAGCAGGATGGCCATGGCCAGGGCGGACATCTGCTCGTCGGCGACCTCGCCGCGGGTGTAGGCGTCGATGACCCAGTCGATCTGGGGGTCGGTCAGCTCGCCCCGGTCGCGCTTGGCCCGGATGACGGAGATGGCGTCCATGCAGGTGCTCCAGAGAGGTGTGAAATGCGAAGAGTGCCGCGGGATGTCCTCCCGCGACACTCTACGCGCGTAACAATGTGATCAGCCAGCAGAAACTACAGCTTGTCCGGGCCGAACGCGTCCGGCAGGACCTCGCTCATCGGCCGTACCCCGGAAGGCAGTTCGACCAGCAGGTCCGGTCCGCCGTGCTCGAAGAGCAGCTGGCGGCAGCGCCCGCACGGCATCAGCAGCTCGCCGGCCCCGTCCACGCAGGTGAACGCGACCAGTCGGCCGCCGCCCGTGGCGTGCAGCGCGGAGACCAGGCCGCACTCGGCGCACAGGCCGAGGCCGTAGGAGGCGTTCTCCACGTTGCAGCCGGTGACGGTGCGGCCGTCGTCGACCAGCGCGGCCGCGCCGACCGGGTACTTGCTGTAGGGGGCGTACGCGTGGCGCATCGCCTCGCGGGCCGCGACGCGCAGCGCCTCCCAGTCCACGGTCGTCACTTGGCCTGTCCCTTGCGGTAGATCTGGCCGTCGGCCTTGGGCATCCGCAGCCGCTGGGCGGCCAGCGCGAGCACCACCAGGGTGATCACGTACGGGGTGGCGACGATCAGCGGGCGCTGGACGGCGTCGGTGGTGGCGTACCAGAGGGCGACGCCGCCGGCCACCACGATGCTGATCGCGCCGGCGGTGAACTTGCGGCGGTAGAACTGCCAGAGCGCGAGCAGCGCCATCGCGATGGCGACCACCAGCAGCAACACGTGCACCGAGTCGGCGTCGCGCAGCTGGAGGCTGTCGGTGAAGCCGAACAGGCCCGCGCCGGCGGCCAGGCCGCCCGGCATCCAGTTGCCGAAGATCATCGCGGCGAGGCCGATGAAGCCGCGGCCCTGGGTCTGACCGTCCCGGTAGAAGTGCGCGGCGACCAGCGAGAGGTACGCGCCGCCGAGGCCCGCGAAGGCGCCGGAGGAGATCACCGCGAGGTACTTGTACTTGTAGACGTTGACGCCCAGCGACTCGGCGGCGGTCGGGTTCTCGCCGCAGGAGCGCAGCCGCAGGCCGAACACGGTGCGCCAGAGCACGAAGTAGCTGGCGACCAGGAACGCGCCCGCGATCAGGGTGACCACGGAGAGTTCGGTGGTCAGGCCGCGGAGGATGCCGGCCACGTCGGAGACCAGGAACCAGTGGTGCTGCTCGATGTCGCCCAGCCAGCCCGACAGGCCGGGGACGGTGAAGGTGGGCAGCGACTCGGCGGGCGGCGACTGGTTCGCACCGGCGCCGTCGACCACGTAGTCCTTGTAGTAGATCCGGTTGACGTACGCGCAGATGCCGGGCACCAGCAGGTTGATGCCGACGCCGGAGACGATGTGGTCGACGCCGAAGGTGACGGTGATCAGCGCGTGCAGCAGGCCGCCGAGCGCGCCGCCCGCCATGCCGGCCAGCAGGCCGACCCACGGGTTGACCAGGAAGCCGGCCCAGGCGCCGCAGAAGGTGCCGGCCACCATCATGCCTTCGAGGCCGATGTTGACCACGCCCGCGCGCTCGGCCCACAGGCCGCCGAGGCCGGCCATCGCGATCGGGACGGCGGAGGACAGCGCGGCGCCGATCTGACCCGAGGAGGTCAGTCCGTGGTTGCCGGTGATCGCGCCGACGGCGGCGAACAGCACCAGGGCGCCCGCGATCAGCAGCAGCACCACCGGCCAGGTCAGCTTGGACTTCTTCTTGGCCGGCGCGGCGGGCGACTTCGGCTTCGCGACAGCGGTGGTCATGCCGCCACCTCCTTCTGGTCCTTCGGGGCGGCGGCCGCGGCAGCCTGCGCGGCGAGCTCGGCGCCGACCTTCTGCTGCTGGCGCTTGAGGCCGAAGCGGCGCACCAGTTCGTAGGCCACGACGACGCAGATGACGATGGTGCCCTGGATCACCGGGATGATCTCGGCCGGGAAGTCGCCCCGGGTGGGCAGCTGGGCGCCGGAGGCGTCCAGGAAGGCGAACAGCAGCGCGGAGAACGCGATGCCGATCGGGGAGTTGCGGCCGAGCAGCGCCACCGAGATGCCGATGAAGCCGAGGCCGGTCTGCACGTTCTGCCCGAAGTACGGGGTGTTCTGCATCAGTTCGGGCAGGCCGACCAGGCCGGCCAGCGCACCGGACACCACGATCGAGGTGATCACCATGCGCTTGACGTTGACGCCGGACGCCTTGGCGGCGCTCTCCGAGCGGCCGGTGGCGCGCAGGTCGAAGCCGAACCGGGTGCGGTTCAGGGTGAAGTGGAAGACCACGCCGACCAGCGCCGCGATCACGATGAAGCCCCACAGGGTGCCGCCCTGGGTCTCGATCGCGAAGAAGTGGCTGGACTCGGAGATCTTCGCGGTCTGGATCGAGTTGGTGACGCCGCTGGTCTTCGGCGCGAGGATGCCGGGCACCAGCAGCACGCCGATCACGGCGGTGGCGATGGCGTTCAGCATGATGGTCGAGATGACCTCGCTGACGCCCCGGTAGACCTTCAGCAGACCGGCGATCGACGCCCACAGGCCGCCGACGAACATCGCGACGATCAGCATCAGCGGGATCTGCAGGAAGGCCGGCAGGTCGATCTGGGTGCCGACGAACGCCGCGAACATCATGGCCAGCTTGTACTGGCCCTCGATGCCGATGTTGAAGAGGTTCATCCGGAACCCGAACGCGGCGGCGGCCGCGGCCAGGTAGTACACGGTCGCCTTGTTCAGGACGGCGACCTGGCCGTCCGACGCGGTGCCGTAGTCCCACATGATCTTGAAGGCGCTGAACGGGTCGCGGCCGGAGGTCGCCAGCAGCGTGCCGGCGATGATCACCGACAGCAGTACGGCCAGCACGGGGGCGGCCAGGCCGAGGCCGATCCGCTCCAGGTCGAACCGCTGCGAACGCGGCCGGCCGGCCGTTCCCGCAGCCGGGGGGTTGGGACTGGTCATGTGGCTACTCCCCCGCCTGGACGTGGTCGGCGGTGTCGGTGGACGGAACCCGGTCGGAGACGATGTTGCCGGTCGCGGCGCCCGTCATCGCGGTGCCGAGGTCCTCGGCGGTGACGGTGGCCGGGTCGGCGTCGGCGACCAGCGCGCCGCGGTAGATCACCCGGATGGTGTCGGACAGGCCGATCAGCTCGTCCAGGTCGGCGGAGATCAGCAGCACCGCCAGGCCCTCGCGCTGCGCGGAGCGGATCTGCGCCCAGATCTGCGCCTGCGCGCCGACGTCCACACCGCGGGTCGGGTGGGCGGCGATCAGCAGCTTCGGCCGGTGGCTCATCTCGCGGCCGATGATCAGCTTCTGCTGGTTGCCGCCGGACAGCGACGCCGCGGTGACCTCGATGCCGGGGGTGCGGACGTCGTACTCCTCGACGATCCGCTGGGTGTCGGCGCGGGCGCCGGCCGGGTCGAGCAGCGCGCCCTTGGAGTTGGGACGCTCGGTCACGTGGCCGAGGATCCGGTTCTCCCAGAGCGGGGCCTCCAGCAGCAGGCCGTGCCGGTGCCGGTCCTCCGGGATGTAGCCGATGCCGGCCTCCCGGCGGGCCCGGGTCCGGGCGCCGGTCAGGTCGGCGCCGTCCAGCGTGACGGCGCCGCCGTCCGGCGACAGCATGCCCATGATGGCCTCGACCAGTTCGGCCTGGCCGTTGCCCTCGACACCGGCGATGCCGAGGATCTCGCCCTTGTGGATGCGCAGCGAGATGTCGTCCAGCACCACGCGCTCGACGCCCTCGGCGTCCGGCTTGGCGATCCGCAGGCCCTCGACGCGGAGCATCTCCACGTCGGTGACGGTGGACTCGCGGCTCTCCGGGGAGGGCAGTTCGGCGCCGACCATCAGCTCGGCCAGCTGGCGGGCGGTGACGGCCTTCGGGTCGGCGTCGCCGACCGTGGTGCCGCGGCGGATCACGCTGATCGCGTCGGCCACCGACAGCACCTCGTGCAGCTTGTGCGAGATGAAGATGACGGTGACGCCCTCGGCCTTGAGCTCGCGCAGGTTGTCGAACAGCGCGTCGACCTCCTGCGGGACCAGGACCGCGGTGGGCTCGTCCAGGATCAGGATCCGGGCGCCGCGGTACAGCACCTTGAGGATCTCCACGCGCTGCCGGTCGGCCACGCCGAGGTCCTCGACCAGCGCGTCCGGCTTCACGCCGAGGCCGTACTGGTCGGAGATCTCGCGGATCTTCGCCTTCGCCTTCGCGCCGATGCCGTACAGCTTCTCGCTGCCCAGGACGATGTTCTCCCAGACGGTGAGGTTGTCGGCCAGCATGAAGTGCTGGTGCACCATGCCGATGCCGCGGGCGATCGCGTCACCCGGGGTGGCGAAGGACACCTGCTCGCCGTTGATGGCGATGGTGCCCTCGTCCGGCTTCTGCATCCCGTAGAGGATCTTCATCAGGGTGGACTTGCCGGCGCCGTTCTCGCCCATCAGGGCGTGCACGGTGCCGCGTCGCACGGTGATGTCGATGTCGTGGTTGGCCACCACGCCGGGGAAGCGCTTGGTGATGCCGCGCAGTTCGACGGCCGGTGTCGCCGTCCCCGCGCTGGGGGTGCCGCCGGGAGAGGCGGAGTCGGAGGGGGTGATGGCGATCTCCTGCTGATCGTCGGGCGCTTCGTTGCGCTGGAGGCTCAGGGGGCCGGCTGGAGGTTCTGGGGGCCGGGCGTGGTGCGACCGCCGGACGGACACCGGGGTGCGGCATGGGCAGGGGCCCGGGGGATGCGCCTGGCGCAGCCCGTCCGAGCCCCTTCCGTGAGATGTGTCAGACCGCTGCGCCGCCCGACTGGCGGGCGGCGCGGGTGGCAGGGGGTCAGCCCTGCGGCGGGGTGGTCGGAACCTTGGTGGCGCCGCCGGTGATCTGCTGGGTGGCGGCGTCCAGCTTGGCCTTGATGTCCTCGATGAAGCCACCGGTGGCGGCCAGCGACACGCCGCCGTCCTTCAGGTCGAAGTTCTTCACGCCGCCCTGGTCGGTGCCGTCCTTGGTGGACTTGACGTAGCTGAACACGGCGGTGTCCACGTTCTTCACCATCGAGGTGAGGATGTGGTCCTTGTACTTCGACAGGGCCGGCAGGTTGGCCTGGTCGGAGTCGACGCCGATGGCCCACTTGTTGCCCGGGGCGGTGGCGACGGCCTCGATGGCGCCGGAGCCGGAGGAGCCGGCGGCGGAGTAGATGACGTCCGCGCCCTTGTCGAGCTGGCCCTGAGCGGCCTGCTTGCCCTTGCCCGGGTCGGCGAAGCCGGTGTTGTCCGGCGGGGTGGAGAGGTAGGTGACCTCGACCGCGATGTTCGAGTCGACGGACTTGGCGCCCGCGACGTAGCCGGCCTCGAACTTCTTGATCAGCTCGGACTGGACGCCGCCGATGAAGCCGACGTGCTTGGTCTTCGACTTGTTGGCCGCGGCCACGCCCGCCAGGTAGGAGCCCTGCTCCTCGGAGAAGGTCAGCGAGGTGACGTTCTTCGGCTGCTCCGGCGAGAAGGAGTCGATGATCGCGAACTTGACGTTCGGGTTGTCCTTCGCGACCTTGTTGACCGCGTCCTGGTAGATGAAGCCGACCGCGATGACCGGGTTGAAGCCACCGGTGACCAGCGACTTCAGGCGCTGCTCCTTGTCGCCCTCGGACTCACCGGACTTGGCCTCGGCCTCGTTGATGGTGGCGCCCAGCTCGGACTTGGCCTTGTCCAGACCACGCGCGGCCGAGTCGTTGAAGGACTGGTCGCCACGGCCGCCGATGTCGTAGGCCATGCCGACCTTGAGACCGGAGCCGCCACCGGCGCCGGCGGAGGTGGTGTTGTCGGTGCTCTTTGCGCCGCAGGCGGCGAGCGAGGCGATGCCCAGGGAACCCGAGAGCACGGCCGCGGCGAGCTTGAGTGAACGGCGCAAGGGAGTTTCTCCTTCTCACACACCCGTATGGCGTGGTCGAGCGCCACCGTAACGCGCGTAGAACACGGTTGTGTTACGGCCTGCACGGCCCTCGGGGTTGTTATCAAAATGTGGTCGTACGCCCGGGCAAATCCGGACATAGCCGCACACTTGTTCAACTCCCGTTCCGCTACTGGCTGGTAGCGCGCCACCACGGTACGCCTCCGGGCCGGAGCCCGGAAGGTGCCGCGCCGCACCCCGGCAGGGGGGCCCGAAGCCCCCCGTCGCGATCAGATCCGGGCGTGCTCCAGCGCCAGCGAGGCGAAGAGTTCGACGCCGATGGCGATCGCCCGCTCGTCCGCGTCGAAGTCGCCCTGGTGGAGGTCCCGGACGCCCTTCTCGTCGGGGCCGCGCACGCCGAGGCGGGCCAGCGCGCCCGGCGCGTGCTCCAGGTACCAGGAGAAGTCCTCGCCGCCCAGGCTCTGCTCGGTCGGCTCCACCACCGGGCCGCGGCCCTCGGCGAACCGGTCGGTCATCGCACGTTCGAACTGCTCGATCGAGTCGGCCTCGTTGACCACCGGCGGGACGCCCCGGTGGTAGTCCAGCGTCCACTTGGCGCGGTGCGTCTCGGCGAGGTGCGCCACCAGGTCCTCCAGCACCTCGGGGGCCTGCCGCCAGCCCGCCAGCTCCAGGCAGCGGACGGTGCCCTCCAGCTCGGCGTGCTGCGGGATGACGTTCGGCGCGGAGCCGGCCGCGATCCGCCCCCACACCAGCGAGACGCCCCAGCGCGGGTCCATCCGGCGGGCCAGCCCGGACGGCGTCTCGGCGGCCAGCTTGGCGACCGCGGTGACCAGGTCGGTGGTCAGGTGCGGACGGGCGGTGTGCCCGCCCGGGCCGTCCACGCTGATCATCACCTTGTCGCAGGCCGAGGTGATCGCCCCGACCTTCAGCCCGATCCGGCCGACCTGCACCTTGGGGTCGCAGTGCACCGCGAAGATCCGCCCGACGCCCTCCATGCCGCCGGCCGCGATCACGTCCAGCGCGCCGCCGGGCATCATCTCCTCGGCCGGCTGGAAGATCAGCCGCACCGGCCGGGACAGCTGCCCGGCCTCCATCGCCTCGGCCAGCACCAGCCCGGTGCCCAGCACCACCGCGGTGTGCACGTCGTGCCCGCAGGCGTGCGCCCGGCCGGGCAGCGTGGAGCGGTACGGGACGTCCGTCTTGGCGTCGTCGATCGGCAGCGCGTCGATGTCGGCGCGGAACGCCAGCAGCGGGGTGCCCGGCACCGTGCCCGGCGGGACGAGGTCCACCAGCAGACCGGTGCCGCCCGGGAGCACCCGCGGCTCCAGCCCGGCGGCGACCAGTCGTTCACGCAGCAGCCGGGTGGTGCGGAACTCCTGCCGACCGAGCTCCGGGTGCCGGTGGAGGTCACGGCGCAGGTCGATCAACTCGGCCTGGTGGGCCGCTACTCGGGCGCGGAGGCCGGCGAGCGGGCGGACGGCGGTGACGGTGGCCGCGGCTGCGGGCTGAGGATCGTTCACCAGGCCAAGAGTAGGCCGGTAAGAGGCTTTTGGCCCCTCTTCCGCGAAAGTTTTCACCGTTTGGATGCATACCTCAAAACCCTGGTGGGTATGGCTCCCTGATTCGGCTCGCCCCTGTGCACGGCTCCCTTCGTATGCAACGACCTGCACCGGCCGCCGGACACGCCGCAGGCCCGCCGCCGGGCCCCCGGCCAACCCTTCCCCCCGATCGGGTCATGGCCCAGTAAAGCTTTCGGACGCACTCTTGAGCGGCGCACATCAGTCCGAATAGACAGCTTTCGCACAGTCAACTCCGGTGCCGCAGTGGGGTGGGACCGTCCGCCTGCGGCGCGCCTCGTCACGCCCTCACGAAGGGCCGTTGACGCTCCATCGAACCGAGAAGGGGGGACCGACGTGCCCATCGCGCGCAATCGGCTCGCCAAGAGCATCGCGCCCGCCACCGTCGCGGCCGCACTGATCCTCACCACCCTCGGCGCGGCCGTTCCGGCCTTCGCCGCCACCCCCGTGGGCGACACCGCCCGCACCCTGCCGGGCACCCACCCGGAGTGGGCCACCCCGCAGGCCGACGCGGGCGCGGCCGACGCCGCCGCCCCGGCGACCGTCCGGATCTACCTGGCCGGCCGCGACGCGAGCGGCCTCGCCGCCCTCGCCCAGGCCGTCTCCGACCCCAACTCGGCCTCCTACGGCCAGTTCCTGTCGTCCGCGCAGGCCCAGGCGAAGTTCGGCGCCACCCCCGAGCAGGTCAAGGCCGTCACCGACTGGGTGTCCGGCGCGGGCCTCACGGTCTCCGCCAGCAACGCCCACTACGTGCAGGTCGCCGGCTCCACCGCCGCGATGGCCAAGGCCTTCGGCATCGGCTTCCACAACTACCGCACCGCGGACGGCACCCACCGGGCGCCGACCAGCGACGCCAAGCTCCCGGCCTCCGTCTCGGGCGCCGTCCTCGCGGTCTCCGGCCTGGCCGACGCGATCCACAAGAACAGCTCCTCCGCCACCTCCGTCCGCGAGGCCGAGAAGAGCGCCAACGCCAAGCCGGCCGGCCCGGACAAGAAGGACCCGGCGACCCTGCCGACCGTCCCGACCTGTTCCGAGGACGGCTACGGCTCGAAGATCGCCAAGGGCGCGCCCGAGGGCTACGAGAAGAACGACCCGTTCGCCCCCTGCTCCTACCTCCCGTCCCAGCTCCGCAAGGCCTACGGCGTCACCGACGCCAAGGTCGGCGGCAAGGGCGCCCGCGTCGCCGTCATCGACGCGTACGGCCTGTCCACCATGGAGCAGGACGCCAACCACTTCTCCGCCCTGCACGGCGACCAGCCGTTCAAGACCGGCCAGTACACCGAGTACGTCACCCCGGACAAGTGGACCCACCAGGACGAGTGCGGCGGCCCCGCCGGCTGGGCCGGCGAGGAAGCCCTCGACGTCGAGATGGTGCACGGCCTCGCGCCGGACGCCGATGTCGTCTACGTCGGCGGCAACTCCTGCTACGACGAGGACCTCTACGACGCCATGGCCAAGGTCGTGGACGGGCACCTCGCCGACATCGTCTCCAACTCGTGGGGCGAGATCATGCACGGCAAGTCCGGCGACATCGACCCCGCAGTGGTGGCCGCCGACAACCAGATCTTCCAGCTGGGCGCCCTCACCGGCATCGGCTTCACCTTCTCCTCCGGCGACTGCGGCGACGACTCCCCGGGTGCGGCCGCCACCGGCGTCAACTGCGAGGCCGACACCAACCAGGCCCAGGCCCAGTGGCCGTCCTCCTCCCCGTGGGTCACCTCGGTCGGCGGCACCGCCCTCGAACTCGGCGACAAGTCCGGCAAGTACGGCCACGAGGTCTCCATGGGCGACCTGCGCTCGGTGCTCTCCGCCGACCAGAAGTCCTGGAGCCCGATGCCGGGCGCCTTCTACTTCGGCGGCGGCGGCGGTGTCTCCAAGGACTTCGCGCAGCCGTGGTACCAGCGGGGCGTCGTCCCGGACAGCATCAGCAAGACCGCTGCCGACGGCACCAAGTCCAAGACCCCGCTGCGCGCCACCCCGGACATCGCGATGAGCGGTGACCTGGTCGCCGCCACCCTGGTCGGCTTCACCGCCGAGGGCGGCTACAGCGAGGGCGGCTACGGCGGCACCTCGGTCTCCGCCCCGGAGACCGCGGCCATGTTCGCCAACGCCATCGAGACCCGCGGCGGCCGCGCCCTCGGCTTCGCCAACCCGGCCCTGTACGACCGCGCCGACACCAACGCCTTCCACGACGTGGACGACAACGCCGTCAACACCAAGCGCGGCAACGTCGTCGACCTCGGCGTCGTCTCCGGCTCCCTCCGCGTCCGGCTCTACAAGATCGGCGCCGACTACGGCCTCTCGGCCTCCAGCGGCTACGACACGGCGACCGGCCTGGGCTCCCCGGGCAAGGGCTTCTTCAAGTCCTTCGCCATCAAGAAGAAGTAACCCGCAGAACGCAGTCGAGGGGTGCCGGGAAGTTCTCCCGGCACCCCTCTTCCGCATCTCGACCCCGCGCCCCGTCAGGGGCGCGGGGTCGCACTCAGAAGCGGTCCACCGGCGTGTAGGTGCCCCACACGCCGCGCAGCGCGTCGCACACCTCGCCCACGGTCGCCCGGGCCGCCAGCGCCTCCTTCATCGGGTACAGCACGTTGTCCGTCCCCTCCGCCGCCTTGCGCAGCGAGGTGAGCGCGCGGTCGACGGCGGACGAGTCCCGGTCGGAGCGCAGGCGCTTGAGCCGTTCCGCCTGCTGCGCCTCGATCGCCGGGTCGACCCGGAGCGGCTCGTACGGCTCCTCCTCGGCGAGTTGGAAGCGGTTGACGCCGACCACGGTCCGCGTGCCGGAGTCCTGCTCCTGCTGGATGCGGTACGCGGTGCGCTCGATCTCGCTCTTCTGGTAGCCCTGCTCGATCGCCGCGACCGCGCCGCCCATGTCCTCGATCTTGGCCATCAACTCCAGCGCGGCGTCCTCCAGTTCGTCCGTCATCGCCTCGACCACGTAGGAGCCCGCGAACGGGTCGACGGTCGCGGTGATGTCGGTCTCGAAGGCCAGCACCTGCTGGGTGCGCAGCGCGAGCCGCGCGGACTTCTCGGTCGGGAGCGCGATCGCCTCGTCGAAGGAGTTGGTGTGCAGCGACTGCGTCCCGCCGAGGACGGCGGCCAGCGCCTGCACCGAGACCCGGACCAGGTTGACCTCGGGCTGCTGGGCGGTGAGCTGGACGCCCGCGGTCTGGGTGTGGAAGCGCAGCATCTGCGACTTCGGGTTCTTCGCGCCGAACTCCTCCTTCATCACCCGGGCCCAGATCCGGCGCGCGGCACGGAACTTGGCGACCTCCTCCAGCAGCGTGGTGCGGGAGACGAAGAAGAAGGAGAGCCGCGGCGCGAAGTCGTCGACGTCCATGCCGGCGGCGACCGCGGTGCGCACGTACTCGATGCCGTTGGCGAGGGTGAAGGCGATCTCCTGCGCGGGGTTCGCCCCGGCCTCGGCCATGTGGTAGCCGGAGATGGAGATGGTGTTCCACTTGGGGATCTCGGCCCGGCAGTACTGGAAGACGTCGGCGATCAGCCGCAGCGAGGGCTTGGGCGGGAAGATGTAGGTGCCGCGGGCGATGTACTCCTTGAGCACGTCGTTCTGGATGGTGCCGGTGAGCTTGTTCGACGGCACGCCCTGGGCCTCGCCGACCAACTGGTAGAGCAGCAGCAGCAGCGAGCCGGGCGCGTTGATGGTCATCGAGGTGGAGACCTCGCCGAGCGGGATGCCGCCGAACAGGACGCTCATGTCCTCGACGCTGTCGACGGCGACGCCGACCTTGCCGACCTCGCCGGAGGAGATCGCGGCGTCGGAGTCGTATCCCATCTGGGTGGGCAGGTCGAAGGCGACGGACAGGCCCATGGTGCCGTTGGCGATGAGCTGCTTGTAGCGGGCGTTGGACTCGGCGGCGGTGCCGAAGCCGGCGTACTGGCGCATCGTCCACGGCTTGCCGGTGTACATGGTCGGATAGACGCCGCGGGTGAAGGGGTACTGGCCGGGGGTGCCGAGTCGGCTCGCGGCGTCGAAGCCGGCCAGGGTCTCGGGGCCGTACACCGGCTCGATCGGCAGGCCCGACTCGGTGCGGCGGGGCTCGGCTGCCATGGATGTCCTCCGCGGAAGGTGGTGAGGGATCGACGCCGGCTGACGGCACGGCTGGATACGCAATGTAGCCGCGCCCCTCACGGGCAGACAGATGCCACGGCTGGGAGCTTGCTCACAACACCCGCGAACCGTTCCTTGGGATGATCCGGGATGATCCCCCTGCACCGAACACCAGGCCGAGACAAGAGGAGTGGGACATGAGCGAGCAGAAGGTGGCGGTGGTCACCGGCGCCAGCAGCGGCATCGGGGCGGCCACCGCCCGCCGGCTGGCGGCGGACGGCTTCCAGGTGGTGCTGACGGCCCGCCGCACCGAGCGGATCGAGGAGCTGGCGAAGGAGCTCGGCGGCCGCGCCCACACCCTGGACGTCACCGACCGGGCCGCGGTGGACGCGTTCGCCGCCGAGGTCGGCCGGGTGGACGTGCTGGTGAACAACGCGGGCGGCGCGCTCGGCGCGGAGAGCGTCGAGGCCGGCGACCCCGAGGACTGGCGCACCATGTTCGAGGTCAACGTGCTGGGCGTGCTGCACCTGACCCAGGCGCTGCTGCCGGCGCTGCGCGCCACCGGCGACGGCACCGTGCTGATCATGTCCTCGACGGCGGCGCTGGCCGCGTACGAGGGCGGCGGCGGGTACGTGGCGGCCAAGCACGCCGTCCACTCGGTGGCGCAGACCCTCCGCCTCGAACTCGTGGGCGAGCCGATCCGGGTGATCGAGATCGCCCCCGGCATGGTGAAGTCCGAGGGTTTCGCGCTGACCCGCTTCCGCGGTGACCGGGCGAAGGCGGACGCGGTGTACGCGGGCGTCGACGAGCCGCTCACCTCCGAGGACATCGCCGACACGGTGTCCTGGGCGGTGACCCGTCCGGCGCACGTCAACATCGATCTGCTGGTCGTCCGGCCGCGGGCGCAGGCCGCCAACCACAAGGTGCACCGCACCAACTGACCGGTTCCGCGTGAACGGGGACGGCGGCGGGTCACAACTTGATAGCTCGATCGGATGAAATCGGCTCGCCGCCTCCCCAACTGATGAACCCTCAACTACCGTGGAGGCGCTGCCCCGCCGAGCCCTATCGGCTCCGCGCGGGGGCGCCGCCACACCCTCTCTGTCTCTGCAGCATCCCCCCTTCCCGCCCTCACGAGGAGGATCCGCTGACCAGCGACATCCCGCCGCAGCGTCTGGACGTGCGGACGGATCCGTCCCTCCTGGGACTCCACCGGTTCAACGAGGCCGACTCCGGCGCGGTCGAGGAGGCGCTGCTCGCCTGCTGCGGCAGCCACCGCTGGGCCCTGCGCCTGACCGCCCACCGCCCCTACCCCGACATCGGCTCGCTGCTGGCGGCCGCCAGCGAGGCCAGCTACGACCTGCGCCCGGCGGACCTCGCGGAGGCGCTGGCCGACGAGAGCTGGATGCCGCAGCCGCTGGTCGGCATGCGCGCGCCCGGCAGCCAGGCCGCGCACACCGCACTGCGGGCCGCGCACGCCGCGTACGAGGCACGTTTCGGCCATGTCTTCGTGGTCTGCCTGGAAGGCGTGGACCACGAGGAGATGCTGGACGCGGTGCTGACCTCGATCCGCACCCGGCTGGCCAACGACCCGGACGAGGAACGCCTCATCTCCGCCGAGGAGTTGCGTCGCATCGCACTGACCCGCCTGGAACACCTGGTGGCCGTCCGGAGCTGAGCTCCGGGCGGCCGCCCCGCAGTGTGATCGGATGTCCGCGAAGCACGAGAGTTCCCGTTCCGATTAGCCCGTGCGTGCCTGATTGATCACAGCAGGGCCCCCGGAGGACGGAGGGGCCCGGCGCGTCGATAGGATGCTCGCGGCCGGTGGACCGTATCCGGCCGGGCTGACCGACACGAAGCCGGCCGAGCCCCCGATCCGCTTCCGGAGGGTTTTCCGTGCCGGCTGGAACGCTGTACCGCGGCCGGGAAGGCATGTGGAGCTGGGTGGCTCACCGAGTCACCGGCGTCCTGATCTTCTTCTTCCTGTTCGCACATGTCCTGGACACCGCCCTGGTGCGGGTGTCGCCCGAGGCGTACGACTCGGTGATCGCCACCTACAAGTTCTGGCTGGTGAACCTGATGGAGTACGGCCTCGTGGCCGCCATCCTGTTCCACGCCCTGAACGGCCTGCGCGTCGTGGCGGTGGACTTCTGGGCCAAGGGCCCGAAGTACCAGAAGCAGATGCTGTGGACTGTCGTCGGCATCTGGGTCGTCCTGATGGGCGGCGCCTTCTACCCCGTTCTGCAGCACACCCTTCGCACCTGGTTCGGGGGCTGATCCGGCATGTCGACTGAGATCAAGGACCTGGTGGTCCCCTCGCTGCAGGCCCACACGGGCCAGGGCCTGGGCACCGGCAACCCTGCCGACGCCTTCGTCGTGGAGCCCGCCCGGGCTCGCACGAAGAAGACCCCGCGCCGCACCCGCACCAACTTCGAGATGCTCGCCTGGCTGTTCATGCGCCTGTCGGGTGTCGTCCTGGTGGTGCTGGTCCTCGGCCACCTGCTGATCAACCTGATGCTGGACGGCGGCGTCTCGAAGATCAGCTTCGCCTTCGTGGCGGGCCGTTGGGCCTCCCCGTTCTGGCAGATGTGGGACCTGCTGATGCTGTGGCTGGCGATGCTGCACGGCTCGAACGGCATGCGCACCGTCATCAACGACTACGCGGAGAAGGACGCCACTCGCATGTGGCTGAAGGGTCTCCTGGCTGTCGCGACCATCTTCACGGTGGTCCTCGGCACCCTGGTGATCTTCACCTTCGACCCGAACATCTGACGAGCCACCAGAGGCGACTGACCCCATGCAGATTCACCAGTACGACACCGTCATCGTCGGCGCCGGCGGCGCCGGCATGCGCGCGGCCATCGAGTCGACGCAGCGCAGCCGCACCGCGGTCCTGACCAAGCTCTACCCGACCCGGTCGCACACCGGCGCGGCGCAGGGCGGCATGTGTGCCGCGCTCGCCAACGTCGAGGAGGACAACTGGGAGTGGCACACCTTCGACACGGTCAAGGGCGGTGACTACCTGGTCGACCAGGACGCCGCCGAGATCATGTGCAAGGAGGCCATCGACGCGGTCCTCGACCTGGAGAAGATGGGTCTCCCCTTCTCCCGCACCGACCAGGGCCGGATCGACCAGCGCCGCTTCGGCGGCCACTCCCGCAACCACGGCGAGGCCCCGGTCCGCCGGTCCTGCTACGCCGCGGACCGCACCGGCCACATGATCCTGCAGACGCTGTTCCAGAACTGCGTCAAGCACGGTGTCGAGTTCTTCAACGAGTTCTACGTCCTCGACCTGCTGATCAACGAGGGCAAGACCGCCGGCGTGGTGGCGTACGAGCTCGCCACCGGCGAGATCCACGTCTTCCAGGCCAAGGCCGTGGTGTTCGCCTCCGGCGGCACCGGCAAGATGTTCAAGGTCACCTCGAACGCGCACACCCTGACCGGTGACGGCCAGGCCGTGGCGCTGCGCCGCGGCCTGCCGCTGGAGGACATGGAGTTCTTCCAGTTCCACCCGACGGGCATCTGGCGGATGGGCATCCTGCTCACCGAGGGCGCCCGCGGCGAGGGCGGCATCCTGCGCAACAAGGACGGCGAGCGCTTCATGGAGCGCTACGCCCCCGTCATGAAGGACCTCGCGTCCCGTGACGTCTGCTCCCGCGCGATCTACTCGGAGATCCGGGCCGGCCGCGGCTGCGGCCCCGAGGGCGACCACGTCTACCTGGACCTGACGCACCTCCCGCCGGAGCAGCTGGACGCCAAGCTGCCGGACATCACCGAGTTCGCGCGCACCTACCTCGGCATCGAGCCCTACACGGACCCGATCCCGATCCAGCCCACCGCGCACTACGCGATGGGCGGCATCCCGACCAACGTCGAGGGTGAGGTCCTGAGCAACAACACCGACATCGTCCCGGGCCTGTACGCCGCGGGCGAGGTCGCGTGCGTGTCGGTGCACGGCGCCAACCGCCTGGGCACCAACTCGCTGCTGGACATCAACGTGTTCGGCCGCCGCGCGGGCATCGCCGCCGCCGCGTACGCCGACAAGCACGACTTCGTCGAGCTGCCGGCGAACCCGGGCGCGCTGGTCGAGGCGCTGGTCGAGGGCCTGCGGGAGTCCACCGGCACCGAGTCGGTCGCGGCGATCCGCCGGGAGCTGCAGGAGTCGATGGACACCAACGTGTCCGTCTACCGCACCGGCAAGACCCTGCAGCAGGCCGTCGAGGACGTCCAGGCGCTCAAGGAGCGCTTCAAGAACGTCTCGATCCAGGACAAGGGCTCGCGTTACAACACCGACCTGCTGGAGGCCGTCGAGCTGGGCAACCTGCTCGACCTGGCCGAGGTGCTGGTCGTCTCCGCGCTGGCCCGCGAGGAGTCCCGCGGCGGTCACTACCGCGAGGACTTCCCGACCCGCGACGACGTGAAGTTCATGCAGCACACGATGGCGTACCGCGAGGTGGCCGAGGACGGTTCCACCTCCATCCGCCTCGACTACAAGCCGGTCGTGCAGACCCGCTACCAGCCGATGGAGCGTAAGTACTGATGTCCACTCCGACCGTCGAGACGCACTCGGCCGCGCTGGACGCGGTCGAGGCCGGCAGCACCAAGCTGATCAACGTCACCTTTCGGATCCGCCGGTTCAACCCGGAGGAGCACCCGGACCCGGTGTGGGTGGACTACCAGCTCGAAATGGACCCGAAGGAGCGCGTCCTCGACGCGCTCAACAAGATCAAGTGGGAGCAGGACGGCACCCTCACGTACCGTCGCTCCTGCGCGCACGGCATCTGCGGTTCGGACGCCATGCGGATCAACGGGCGCAACCGGCTGGCGTGCAAGACCCTGATCAAGGACGTCGACCCGGCGAAGCCGATCACGATCGAGGCCATCAAGGGTCTCGCGGTCCTCAAGGACCTGATCGTGGACATGGACCCGTTCTTCCAGGCGTACAAGGACGTCATGCCGTTCCTGATCACCTCGGGGAACGAGCCGACCCGCGAGCGTCTGCAGTCGCAGGCCGACCGCGAGCGCTTCGACGACACCACCAAGTGCATCCTGTGCGCCGCGTGCACCTCCTCGTGCCCGGTGTTCTGGAACGACGGCCAGTACTTCGGCCCGGCGGCGATCGTCAACGCGCACCGTTTCATCTTCGACTCCCGCGACGAGGGCGCCGAGCAGCGCCTGGAGGTCCTCAACGACCGTGAGGGCGTGTGGCGTTGCCGCACCACCTTCAACTGCTCGGAGGCCTGCCCGCGTGGCATCGAGGTCACCAAGGCGATCCAGGAGGTGAAGCGCGCGCTCGTCACGCGTCGCTTCTAGTCCTGAGCCCCGAAGGGCCCGTCCGGAGTTCGCTCCGGACGGGCCCTTCGGCTTCTGCTCGGGCTTCTGCTCAGGGGGCGGGTGCGCGTCTGACGGTGGCCAGGGTGAGCAGCAGCGGGCCGAGGAACAGCGCCACCGCCATGGTCCGGTAGTCCTGGCCGGCGGCGGACGCGGTCAGCGCCAGTTGGGTGCCGAGGACGGCCGCGCCGGCCACCGGGACGAGCGCGGGCAGCCGGTGCCGCCAGGCGTACAGCAGGGCCGCCGCGAGGCCGAGGTACGCCCACAGGGCGCCGCGCCACAGCAGCCAGTCCAGCTGCGGGGCGCGCAGCAGGGTGCGGCTCCAGGCGGCGGCGGAGTGCAGGGGCCGCAGCAGGCCGTGCGAGGCCGCGGACGGCTCCGGTACCTCGGTGGCGGCGTGCGGGCCGCCGGTGCCCGCCCACACCGCCCAGGCGAGGCGGCTCCGGCAGAGCCGGGCGTCCAGCACCCGGTCCGGGTGGTCGCGCAGCAACTGCCGCCACGCGGCGGCGAGTTCGTCCTGTGCGCGGCGGGCGGCGGCGTCGTCCCAGCGCTCGGTGAGGGCGGCGGTCGCCGAGCAGTCCGCGCCGGCCGCGTCCCAGCCGGCGGCCGGGGCGAGGGCCGTCAGCGCCGGGTCCGGGCGGGTCGGGTCGCGGTGCTGGGCGAGCGCCAGGTCGGCGGCGCGCAGGGTGTGCAGGTCGCCGGTGCGGGCCGCGGGGTGGCCGAGCACGGCGAGGGCGATCGGCACGGCCAGCGCGAGGGCGGTGAGCAGCGCGAGCCGGCCGCGCACCCGGGGCAGGGCGGGCAGCAGCACCAGGGCGGCGATCAGCGCGGTGCCCACGCCGCGGGGGCCGGTCAGCGCGAGCAGCGCGATGGCCGAGAACAGTACGGCCAGATCCAGCCGTTGCGCGGGCCCGCCCCGGTGCAGCGTCCCGTCGATGCGTCGGGCGAGCAGCCGCAGGCCCGCCGCGGTGAGCAGCAACGCGCCTGCGGTGGACGGCACTTCGGGGCTGAGCGAGACCACCAGGCTGCCGGTCGGCGGCAGCGCGGCCAGCGCGACGGCCACCGGCCCCGACCACCGCCCGCGCACCCCGAACCGGGCCAGCGCCGCCGCCAGGTGCCCGAGCGCGAACGCCACCAGCACGCTCTGCGCCAGCGTCGCCCCCGCCGGGTGCAGGATCCGCACGGCGGCGTCGTACAGCGGCGCACCGCTCCGCGCGCTGCCGGTGAACGCCGGGTACCCGGCCGCCCACCACAGCAGCAGCACGGCCTGGCAGGCCGCGGCCACCGCGAACGGCAGCCGCAGCCTGGACTTGGCGCGCCGGTGCCGCCGTTCCCGTTCGTGGCGCTGCGCCCACTCGGGGCGGGCGTCGCCGAGGGTGGTGCTGGTGCTCATCGCGGAGCCTCCCCCATCCCCTGCTCCCCGGCCCGGCGCCGGTCCCTCGCCGCCGGCCCGCCCGGGAGTCGTGCCGGGCAGGCTAGCAGCAGGATTCAGCCACCTCCAGAGGTCCGACCGCGGACATTCCTGATGCCGGATCAGGCCAGCGGGCCGAGGTCCTTCGGGTTCACGACGCCCTTGAAGGTGATCAGGTGCCGCCCGGCGGTGACGGCGTACAGGTCGGCCTGCCCGTCCCCGTCGAGGTCGCCGGAGCTGCCCAGGGTCGGGTAGTCGGCCACCGGGAAGCTGCCGATGACGGTGCCGTCGGCGGGGTTCGCCAGGCCGGAGAAGTCGAAGCTGCCGTCGGCGAGCTTCGGCACGGCGTGCGCGCGCAGGGTGCCGGTGGCCTGCTCGCGGGACCACAGCACGAGGTTGCCGTTGGCGTCGGGGCCGGGGGCGATCAGGTCGTAGCCGTTCCACAGGCCGGTGGTGGTGAGCCGGCCGGAATCGCCGAACCGGGACGGGTCGTGCTGCAGCCACAGGTCGCCCTGCTCGACGTCCAGCAGGGTGATGCCCACCGGGCTCGCGGGGTTCACCGAGCCGAACGCCACCAGCTGCTGGACGGCCGAGAAGTCGGTGCTGTGGCCGGCCGGGCAGGCGACCGGCTGCATCGCGGTGTCGACGCAGTCGGTGGCGTGGTAGGTCAGCGACGGCGACCGGGTGCCGAGCGGCAGCCCGCCGCGGTTGACGTACTGGTAGAGGAGGCCGGAGTTGCCCGGGGAGGCGTCGCGGACGTAGATCGTGTCGGCGGACGCGCCGCCGCCGCTCCAGCCCTTGTGGGTGATCTGGAGGCCGCTCCAGCTGCCGCCCCAGGGCGCCCGCGCGGCGGGCACCACGGTGGTCGGGGTGGTGCTGCCGGCGTTGCCGCTGATCACCAGCAGGTTGCCGTTCGAGTCGGGCAGCAGGATGTCGGGCACGCCGTC
The DNA here is from genome assembly GCF_042732175.1 of Kitasatospora sp. NPDC059795. NCBI lineage: Bacteria > Bacillati > Actinomycetota > Actinomycetes > Kitasatosporales > Streptomycetaceae > Kitasatospora > Kitasatospora sp. NPDC059795. The sequence goes on along the minus strand of NZ_JBHWID010000010.1, from coordinate 173,754 downwards.
GTTGTCCACGTCGCCGAGGGCCTTCGGCGGGTTGGGGTTCCAGGGGGCGAGGAAGGTGTAGACGGTCTGGGCGACCCGGCCGGTGTGGTCCAGGGCCTGCACCGAGAGGTGGTGGGTGCCCCACTCGTCCGGCTTGATCGTGACGCTCGCGGTGCCGTCGGCGGCGGCCGCGACGACGTCGGGGCCGGGGGTGCAGCCGCCCACGCCGATGACGTTGTCCAGGGCGTAGCGGAAGCAGGCCACGCCGGAACCGGCGTCCGTCGCGGAGAAGGTGAAGACGCCCGGCTGGCCGGCGAACTTGCCGCCGCCGTTCTCCGGGAAGTCGGTGGAGGTCACGGTCAGGCCGGTGGGTGCGGCGGTGTCCACGCCGAAGCGGCAGGTCTCGGTGGGCGCGCCGGAGCCCGGCGCGTACTCGGGCCAGACCTGCCAGGTGTAGCCCGGGCCGTCGGCCAGGCCGGTGACGGTGACCTGGACGGTGCCGTCGGCGGCGGTGTCGGCGGCGCCGTCGAAGACCTTCGTGCCGGTGGCGTCCCACACCTTGAAGCGGGCGGAGGGCGCGGTGGTGTGCGCGGTGAGCACCGGGTCGGCGGTGGTGACCCAGCCGGGCGTGCCGGTGGCCCAGCAGCCGTCACCGGCCAGGGCCGGCGTCGCCCGGACGCTCGGGCCGGTGACGGCGTGGCCGGGCACGGCCTGCGCGGCGGGCGCGGTGAACAGGCCCGCCGCGAGGGCGGTGGTGGCGCAGGCGGCGAGCAGCCGCGCGGAGGTGGTGCGGGACATCGGGATTCCCCCCAGGAAACGATGCGCGGACGATCGATCGATCGCCCGGCCGCGCATCCTGGCAGCCCCGCGATTCCGGCCGCAAGGGTGCGTCGGGGGTGCGTCGGGCGCTACTCCGCGACGGCCGCCCGGCGCAGGGCTCGCAGGCCGCGGACGCCGATCCAGCCGATGGCGAGGCCGAGCAGCAGGGAGGTGACGGCGAGCAGCAGGTGGACCCAGAAGAAGGCGGTGGGCTGCCCGTGGTCGCCGTTGACGAACGCCTGGCCGCCGGAGTCCTTCCAGAGGTTCTTCGCGAACGTCGTCCAGATGAAGATCGACCAGACGCCGAAGGCGGTGAGGAACCAGGAGACCGGGCGGCTGAGCTTCATGGCGGGGTCCTTCGGGGCAGACGGGTGGCCCGTCCAGTATGCGCGGCCCGCCGTTCGGAGCAGCGGGCGGTACTCGTTCGTGCGGCGGGCTGCGGCTCGGGCCGTGCGGGCGGCGGGGGCGGGTTAGCTTCCGTGAATGCAGACTGTCCGCCGGATCGTCCACGGTTCGTCCGCTGCCGCGCTGGTGCTGTTCCCGGTCGGCCTGCCGGTCGCCGTCGCGGCGGTGCCCGGTGATGCGCCGCCGCCCGCCGTGGTGGGCGGGGAACGGCTGGGTGCGCCGGGTGTGCAGGTCGCGCCGGGGCCGGGGGCGCCGCCGTTGCCGTCGAACCTGACCGGGAAGTCCTGGGTGGTGGCGGACGCGGACAGCGGCGAGGTGCTGGCGGCGTTCAACGCGCATGCGCAGCTGCCGCCCGCGTCCACGTTGAAGATGCTGTTCGCGGACACCGTGCTGCCGCGTTTCCCGGCCGACGAGGTGCACAGGGTGGGCTGGTCGGAGCTGCAGGGGATGGGCGCGGGCAGCAGTCTGGTCGGCATCAAGGAGGACCTGGACTACAAGGTCGAGGACCTGTGGCGCGGGGTGTTCCTGTCGTCCGGCAACGACGCGGTGCACGTGCTGGCGACCATGAACGGCGGGGTGGCGAAGACCGTCGCCGACATGCAGGCCCGGGCGGACCAGTTGCAGGCCCGGGACACCCACGTGGTCAGCCCGGACGGGTACGACATGGACGGGCAGGTCACCTCGGCGTACGACCTGACGCTGTTCGCCCGGGCGGGGCTGCGCAACGAGGAGTTCCGCGGGTACTGCGGGACGCGGTGGGCGCAGTTCCCGGGCGCGGTCGACAAGAACGGGCAGCGGGGCAGTTTCGGCATCGCCAACACCGACCGGCTGCTCGGCAAGTACCCGGGCCTGATCGGCGTGAAGAACGGTTACACCACCAACGCGGGGGCGACGTACACGGGCGCGGCGGTGCGCGGCGGCCGGACCATGCTGGTGACGGTGATGCACCCGGCGAGCAGCCCGAAGGTGTACGACGAGGCGGCGGCGCTGCTGGACTGGGGCTTCGCCGCGACGGGGAAGGTCACCCCGGTGGGGGCGCTGGCCGAGGACAAGGCGCCCCCGGCCGAACCCACCGCGGGCCCGGCCGAGCCGGTCGCCGGGACGCCGTCGGCCGCGCAGCCCGCCGCTCCGTCCGCGGGCGCCTCGTCGACGAAGCGGCCGACGGTCGCGGCGGACCCGGTGCGGGCCGCGCACACCGTGGCGGACGGCCCGGGCGCGGCGACCTGGTCGGCGGTCGGGCTGTGCGCGGCGGTGGCGGCGGTCGGGATGCTGCGGCTGCGCGCGCTGCGCCGCCGGGCCGCCCTGCGGGAGGCCCGGGCGGGCAGACCGGACAAGTCCTAGGAACTCACGAGGACTTGCGGGCACGCCCGGCGCTGAGTGCGCGGCGGACCGCGCGGGTGGCGACCGGGGGCATCACGTCGATGGCGACCCGGCGGGCCAGCGAGCGCTGCTGGTGGGGGCGTGCGGCCCCGGCGGAGCCGCCGGACTGGGCGTGGACCGCGGCCTCGGCGAGGCCGGCGGGCTCGTCCCAGGCGAGGCGGTGGCAGGTCTGCCCGGCGAGGTGTTCCTCGTCGAGGCGGAAGCCCTCGGCGCGCCAGTCCCGGGCGAGCAGGTCGGCGCGGACCGCCTCGGCGTCGCCCCAGGTGCCGTAGAACTTCTCGGGGGTGAGCAGCACCGGCTTCAGACCGAGGGTGAAGACCGCCTCCCAGACGGCGGCGTGCACGCCGGGGGTGTGCGGGGCGCGGTAGTCGTCGAGGGAGACGATGCCGTTGCCGGCCAGGGCGTCGCGGGCCACCAGGATGTCTCCCGCGACGTGCTCGTACAGGTGGGAGGCGTCGATGTGGACGAAGCGGCAGCTGTCGGCGGCGACCCGGCCGTCGGCGAGGACCGAGGTCGGGGCCTGGATGATCGTCGGCAGTTCGGCGTGGAACGCCCGGTAGTTGGTCTCGAAGGCGCGCCGGGTGAGGGTGGAGCGGTAGGACATCGTCATCTCGGCGGAGTTGTCGTCGTCCGGGGCGTCCATGTCGAACAGGTCGCAGACGGTGAAGGTCTCGCCGGGGCGCAGGTGGTCGCCGAGCAGGATCGCGGAGCGGCCCAGGTAGGCGCCCATCTCCAGCAGGTCGCCGGTGACGCCGGCGGCGCTCTGGCGGTCGAGCAGCCATGCGAAGACCTCGCGGTCGACGCGGAAGAACCATCCCGGGACGTCGTCGGGGGTGGCTGGTACGGGCGGCGCGGCGGTGGTGTCGGTGACGGACACGCGGCCTCCAGAGATGCTGGCCGGCGCTGGGGGCGCCGGCGAGACGGTCGGCCGAGGGACAGCCGAGCAAATGAGTTGTGACCGGGATCATAGTCAGTCGTCCGAATGCCGGACAGGGGGTGGCTGTTCGGATTCGACGGCGGTCGCGAGCGCGGCCTCGGCCTGCCGGACGGCCCGCCGGCGGGCCGCCTCGGGGTCGGCGAGGGCCGTCCAGGCCGCGCTGTACATCAGCAGTCTGGCCACGAAGTTGATCCACAGCAGCAGTGCGACGGGCACCCCGAAGGCCCCGTAGACGCTGCGTCCGGCAACCGAACCCAGGTACGAGGAGAGTGCGATCTTCAACACTTCGAAGCCGACCGCGCCGATCAACGCGCCCTGCAGCAGGGTGCGTCGGCGCTGACCGCGGATCCGCGCGAACGGGCCGAGCAGATACCAGAACAGCAGCAGGTCCGCGCAGACCGCGATCAGGAATCCGAGACCGGACAGCAGCCAGCGGGCGCCCCCGCCGTCCAGGCCGAGCCGGTCGGCCAGCCGGTGCGCGAGCATGGTGGCCAGCGCGGACGCGGCCAGCGAGGCGAGGCAGACCAGGCCGAGCCCGAACAGCACCGCGCAGTCCCGCAGCTTCACCTGAACGGGGTTGCCGGCGTCGTCGGGCAGCCGCCAGACCGTGCGTACCGCGCCGCGCATGGTGTCCACCCAGCCGAGGCCGGAGACCAGCAGCAGGGCGCCGGAGACCAGGCCGACGGTGCCGGCGTTGGCGACCATCGCGTTCAGGTCGAGCGAGTCGGCGAGGCCGGGCAGCTGCTCGGCGATCTGCTCCTGGAGGTGGTGCACCCGGGAGTCGGAGAGCGTGGCCAGGGCGATCGCCAGGGCCACGGTGAGCAGCGGGAACAGCGCCAGGAACCCGAAGAAGGTGACCGCCCCGGCCAGCCGGTTGCCCTGGACCTCGGCGAAGAGCCGGTACACCAGGTAGGGGCGGCTGCGCAGCACCCGGGCCAGCAGCGGTCCGATCAGCGGCAGCCGGGCGAGGAAGTCCATCCGCCCCTGTATACCGGGCGGGCGGTGCTGCGTCCGGGTGACGCGCCGCCCGCCCGAATGCTCAGCGGCGGACGGCGCGGCGGGCCTTGGCGAGCACCCGCAGGCTCTGGAAGCCGAGGTAGCTGCCGCGGCCGAGCAGTTCGCCGCGGACGCCCTCGGGGCCGGCCGGCGGCCGGTAGCCGTCGGGGCGGTGCCGGGTGCAGTGCTCGGCGGCGCGGCGGAAGAACTCGCGGCGGTCGCCGGCGGGGACGCGTCCGGGCTTGGTGACCACGGTGGCGAGGTGGCCGAGCATCATCCGGTAGATCACCGGCCGCCAGCGGTCCAGGTCGGGGCGGGCGTCGAGGAAGGCGAACACCCGGTCGTACTGCTCGAAGACGTCGAAGTGCTTGCGGGAGGCGGTGGCGAGGATGTTGCCGCCCTCGCGGCGCTGCCGGTAGTGCACGCCGACCTGGTCGAGCAGGGTGATCGACTCGGCGGCGAGCAGCGCCGGGTACGTCCAGGGGGTGTCCTCGTAGTAGCCGGGCGGGAAGGTCAGGCCCTGCTGCTCGACGAACGCGCGCCGGTAGGCCTTGTTCCACACCACCTGGAGCAGGTCGAGCAGGTCGCGGCGCTCGTCCAGGGTGAAGGTGTCGGCGCCGGGCTTGGCGAACACGGGGGCGGAGGCGGAGCGCACCACGCGGCCGTCCCAGTAGCTGCGGGCGTAGTCGTACACCAGCAGGTCGGGGTCGCCGGTGGCGCGCAGCCGGGCGTCGGTGGCGGCGAGCAGGTCGGGGGTGAGGGTGTCGTCGCTGTCCAGGAAGATCAGGTAGTCGCCGGTGGCGAGTTCCAGTCCGGCGTTGCGGGCGAGGCCCAGGCCGACGTTCCCTTCGAGGTGACGGACCGTCACCCGGCTGTCCCGGGCGGCCGCTTCGTCGAGGATCGCGCCGCAGCCGTCGGGCGAACGGTCGTCGACGGCGATCAGTTCGAAGTCGGTGAAGGTCTGTTCCAGGACGGAGTCCAGACAGGCCGGGAGGTACTCCTCCACGGCGTGGACGGGCACGATCACACTGAACCGCGGCATCTCTTCACTCTCCTGACCTGGCCTGGCCAGGCGCAGACTAGCAAGCCCGGAGAGGTAGGATCGCGGCCGGTGCCGGTCCGGGTTCGACACATCTGCCGGGCCCACCCGGCCGCACTCCCTGAGGAAAGGCTCTGCGCTCCCGATGGCCCCCCGTCTGTCTGTCGTCGTCCCGATCTACAACGTCGAGCGCTATCTGGAGGAGTGCCTCGACTCGATCGCCGGCCAGACCTTCGACGACTTCGAATGCGTCATGGTCGACGACGGCTCCAAGGACTCCAGCGCCGACATCGCCAAGGCCTACGCCGCGAAGGACTCTCGCTTCCGGCTGGTCCAGCAGGTGAACAAGGGCCTCGGTGCGGCGCGCAACACCGGCTACCGCCACATCTCCGAGGGCACCGAGTTCCTCGCGTTCGTCGACAGCGACGACACCATGCCGCCGTCCGCGTACGAGCTGATGATCGGCACCCTGGACGAGACCGGCTCGGACTTCTGCACCGGCAACGTGCTGCGTTTCCGCGCCGTCGGCCACTACCAGTCGGGCGGTCACCGCAAGCCGTTCGCGGCGACCCGGCTGCGCACCCACATCACCGAGATCCCGGCGCTGGTCACCGACCGCACCGCGTGGAACAAGGTGTACCGCCGCTCCTTCTTCGACCGGGCGGGCGTGCTCTACCCCGAGGGCATCCTGTACGAGGACGCCCCGGTCAGCGTGCCGCACCACTACCTGGCCCGCCGGGTCGACGTGCTCGCCGAGCCGATCTACCACTGGCGCGAGCGGGAGGTCGGCGAGATGTCGATCACCCAGATGAAGACCAACCCGAAGGGCGTCATCGACCGGGTCAAGTCGATGGAGCTGGTCCGCGACTGGCTGGGCAAGCAGAGCGACCCGAAGTTCCGCAAGTACCTGCACGCCTACGACGAGAACAACCTCGTCGAGGAGATCCCGATGTTCTTCGGCTCGGTGCTGGAGGGCGACCCGGAGTACAACGCGGCCTACCTGGAGTCGGCCGGCCGCCTGCTGCGCGCGATCGGCCCGGAGCAGGTCCGCAAGCTGCGCGCCCCGCTGCGCCTCAAGTACCACCTGACCCTGCAGGGCCGGCTCGACGAGCTGATCGAGCAGCTGCGCTTCGAGAAGGAGAGCAACGGCGCCGCCCCGGTCCGCGGCCTGCTCCGCCCGTACGCGGACTACCCGTTCCTGCGCGGCGGCCGCAAGAGCGTCCCCGCGGACGTGCTGCGGCTGAACAACGCCCTGGTGATGCGCTCCCGGCTGTACGAGGCCCGCTGGGTCGGCGACAAGCTGCAGCTGACCGGGCACGCCTTCCCGGAGCACCTGGGCGCCGAGAACAAGCACGACATGCTCAAGGCACTGGTCCTGCGCGAGGCCAAGGGCCGTCGCGTGGTGGCCGTGCAGACCAAGGCCGAGTTCAGCCCGGAGGCCACCGCCAGCTCCCCGCACGACCTGTACAGCTGCGACTGGGCGGGCTTCTCCGCCACCATCGACCCGGCGCGGCTCAAGCACCGCGGCGAGTGGAAGGACGGCTCCTGGCGGGTGCTGGTGGCCGGCGCCGGCAAGGGCGGCGTCTACAAGGGCCGGGTGTCGGTCGGCTGGCACGACCGCGCCGAGTACGCGCCCGTGCACTGGGTCGAGGACGACGTCCGGGTCGTGCCGTGGTCGCGCGACAACCACCTGCTGCTGCGGGTGGAGCGGGTGCGTGCCCGGGCCGTCGCGGCGAGCGCCGAGAACGGTGCCGTCGAGCTGCGCGGCCTGGCCCGTTCCGGCGCCGACCTGGCCGGTGCGGAGCTGCGCCTGAAGCACGTCGAGTCCGAGCGCGACGTGTTCGCGCCGCTGGAGCTGGGCGTCCCGTCCGGCCGCGACCTGCCGTTCACCGCGCGGTTCCGGGTCTCCGAGCTGACCGCCGTCCGGGAGGCGTGGAACGCCCTCGACCCGACGGCCGAGAAGCGCACCCGCGACCGCTGGGACCTCGAACTCAAGCTCACCGACGGCACCGCGCTGCCCCTCGTCCTGGACGACCGCCGCGCGCCCGTCGAGCTGCACCTGCCGCTCGGCGACGGCGCCCGCACGCTGTACGCCAAGCCCTCCCCCAGCGGCTACCTGCAGCTGTGCGACCAGGTCGTGCAGCCGGTCGTCGAGGAGGTCGCCCAGGCCAAGGACGGCGAGGGCTTCGTGCTCAGCGGCTCGTTCCCGCTGCCCGGCGCCCACCGCTACGAGGTGGTGATCCAGCACGGCAAGCGCCGCGAGGAGCACGTCTACCCGGTGGAGATCGCCGACGGCCGCTTCCGGGCCGCGCTGCCCGCGCTGCCGACCGCGTCCTTCGCCGGCCTGGTCCCGCTGCACAAGGGCACCTGGACGGTGCTGTTCCGCCCGCTCGGCGCCCCCGTCGACAGCGAGTGGCCGTCCGCGACGCTCGCGGCGTCCACCTTCGACGCGCTGCCGATGGAGGTGACGGCCCGCGGCAAGCGGGTCGCGCTGGAGCGCCGCACCTTCGACAGCCTGTCGCTGGAGTCCCACGACCCGCTGTCGCCGGCCGAGCGCAGCGACTACCGGCAGCGCCTGCTGCGGGACGCCTACAAGAAGGGCCAGTACGGTCCGCTCACCGACTCCGTGCTGTACCACACCGTCCGCGAGGACTGGTGGGCAGCCGACGGCGGCCTGTACGCGGACTCGCCGCGCGCCGTGCACGAGGAGCTCGTCCGCCGCGGCCTGCCGCTGCGCCACCTGTGGACCTCCGTCGACCTGCAGGCCGAGCTGCCGCAGACCGCCGAGTGCGTCCGGCACCGCTCCCCCGAGTGGTTCGAGGCGCTGGCCACCGCCAAGTACATCGTCACCTCCACCCACCTGCCGACGTACTTCCGCCGCCGCCCCGGCCAGGTCGTCCTGCAGACCTGGCAGGGCAGCCCGCTGAAGCGGATCGGCACCGACTTCGAGAAGGTCTGGTTCACCGACGCGGGCTACCTGGAGCACCTCAAGGAGGAGGTGCCGCAGTGGAGCCTGATGGTGGCGGGCAGCCGCTGGGCCGCGCCCGTGCTGCGCCGCGCCTTCGACTTCAAGGGCCAGGTGCTGGAGAGCGGCTACCCGCGCAACGACCTGCTGTTCGCCGCCGACCGGGAGAAGACCGCCGAGCGGGTCCGCGAGCAGCTGGGCCTGCCCGAGGGCAAGCAGGTGGTGCTCTACGCGCCGACCTTCCGCGAGGACCGTCGACTGCCCGACGGCGGCTACCAGTTGAACCTGCAGCTCGACCTGGAGGCGGCCCGCGCCGCCCTCGGCGACGACCAGGTGCTGCTGGTGCGCGCCCACGAGGTGGTCCGCGGCCGGCTCCCCGAGGCCGGCAACGGCTATGTCTGGGACGTCAGCACCTACCCCGACATGGCGGAGCTGCTGCTGATCGCGGACGTTCTGGTCACCGACTACTCGTCCTCGGTGTTCGATTTCATGAACACCGGCCGCCCGGTCCTGTTCTTCACCTACGACCTGGAGCACTACCGCGACAACCTGCGCGGCTTCAGCCTCGATCTGGAGAACCGGGCGCCCGGCCCGCTGCTGTCCACCTCCGCCGAGGTGGTCGCCGCGCTCGGCGACCTGTCGCAGGTCAGCGCCGAGTACGCCGACAAGTACGCGGCATTCCGCGAGGCGTACTGCGACCTCGACGACGGCAGTGCGGCCAGTCGGGTGACGGACGCACTGCTGGCAGAAGGCAAATAACGGAGAGTAAACCGCAGGTCAAGGGACAGCCGATTCCCCCAATTCCCAGGAAACCCAGGGTATTCCCAGGGTTGGGGAAATTGACTTCACCAGTTCCCTTGGATGTCATGACTGCGTGCTGCGTCTTCCGCTTTTCCCCGGCCTTTTCCGCCGCGCCCGGACCACGACGTCCGCCGCAGCCCGCACCGGGCTGCGGCGGGCGAGCTGGGACGGCGGCGTGCTCACGCTGCTCGGCGAGGGCCGGGTGGACGGGCAGCCGGGCGACCGTCCCGGCGCCACCCGGGTCGAGCTCGAACTGACGCCGCCGAACGGCCGCCGGCCGACGCTGCTGCGCACCTTCCCGCACTACCTGCCGGAGGCCACCGACGACAGCGGCCAGGACCTGTACCGGCTCGACTGGACCGGCTTCACCGCGCTGCTCGACCCGGCGCTGCTCCAGCGGCGCGGCCAGTGGCAGGCCGGCACCTGGCGGATCACCGCCCGCCTCACCGCCGGCGACCAGCGGGCCGTCACCCCGCTCGCCCCGCACTGGTGCGGCACCGGCGAGTACCCGCCCGCGCACTGGGCCGGCGACGACGTGCTGCTCGTCCTGCACTTCGAGGACGGCACCCTGCAGCTGACCGTCCACCTCGACCGGGCCGTCGCCACCGAACTGACCTGCACCGACGCCGGATTCCGACTGTCCGGCGCCGCCCCCGCCCGGGCCGCCGGCAGCACCCTGACGCTGCGCCACCGGCAGAGCGACGCCACCGTCACCTGCGCCACCGACTGGGACGGCGGGACCTTCACCGCGCTCGTCCCCGCCAGGCTGTGCCGGTCGGACGGGCACTGGGACCCGGCGCTGGTCGACCGCGACGGCCGCGGGCACGACCTGCTGCTGAACTGCCCGCCCGGCGGCCGCCGGCAGCTCCCGCTGGACGACGGGCAGGTGCTGTACGCCAAGCAACTGTCCGACCAGCGCCTGCAGTTCTGCGTCCAGGAGCCCGAGCCGCTGGTCGACGCCATGGTGCCGTCCCCGGCCGGCTTCGAACTCCGCGGCGAACTCCCGCACTTCGGGTCCCGCCCGGTCGACCTCGTGCTGCGGCACAGCGGCGACGGCCGGGAGCGCCGGCTGCCCGCCCAGGTCGGCCCGAACGGCCGCTTCCGTGCCGTGCTCGCCCTCGAACCGGCCGCCTCCGACGGCCGTCCCCGGCCGCTCGCCAAGGGCGTCTGGGAACCCGCGCTGCGCCCCGCCGACGACCCCGACCACTCCGGCCTGTCGCTGCGCCTGCACCCCAACGTGCTGCCGCAGCTGCCCGCCGTGGCCCACGCCGGCCCCAAGTCGTTCCAGTTGCAGCACCGTTGGCACGACACCCTGATCCTGGACAGCAAGCCGGTGCTGGCCGCCGTCGAGCGCAGCGCCCACCGCCAGCTGCGGCTGCGCACCGAGAGCTACCCGGCCGCCCGCCGCCGGCCGCTGCGCGACACCGTGCTGTACGACGTGTTCGGCGGCCGCAGCTACTCGTGCAACCCGCGTGCCGTCCACGAGGAACTGGTCGCCCGCGGCCTGCCGCTGCAGCACCTGTGGGTGGTCGAGGACGGCCAGGAGCAGCCCCCGCCGGGCGCCACCGCCGTCCGCCAGTGGAGCCCCGAGTGGTACGAGGCGCTGGCGACCAGCCGCTACCTGGTCGGCAACACGCACTTCCCGGACTTCCTGGACCGCCGCGAGGGCCAGGTGGTGGCCCAGCTGTGGCACGGCACCCCGCTGAAGCGGATCGCCCGCCAGGTGGAGAGCGACTGGCTGACCGCGGACGGCTACCTGGACCGGCTGGCCCACGAGGTGCGGCAGTGGAACCTGCTGCTGTCGCCGAGCCCGTTCGCCACGCCGATCCTCGCCGACTCCTTCGACTACCGCGGCGAGATGCTGGAGGCCGGCTACCCGCGCAACGACCGGCTGGTGCGCAACGACCCCGAGGAGGCCGCCCGGGTCCGCGCCCGGCTGGGCATCCCGGAGGGCCGCAAGGTGGTGCTGTACGCCCCGACCTGGCGCGACGACCAGCGCGGCGACGGCGACCGCTACCGGCTCGACCTGCAGCTGGACGTCGAGCAGGCCCGCGCGGCCCTCGGCGACGACCACGTGCTGCTGCTGCGCCCGCACGTCCACGTGGGCGGCCGGATGCCCGACGACGCGTTCGTCCGGGACGTCTCCGACCATCCGGACGTCGCCGACCTGATGCTGATCGCGGACGTCCTGGTCACCGACTACTCGTCGCTGATGTTCGACTTCGCGGTGACCGGCCGGCCGATGCTGTTCTTCGCCTACGACCTGGAGCACTACCGGACGCGGCTGCGCGGCTTCACCTTCGACTTCGAGGCGAACGCCCCGGGCCCGGTGCTGGCCACCTCCGCCGACCTGGTCGCCGCGCTCCGCGACTTCGACCCGGCCCCCCACCGGGAGCGCTACCGGGCGTTCCGCGAGCGGTTCTGTCCGCTGGACGACGGGAAGGCCGCCGCCCGGGTGGTCGACCGGATGCTGGAGCTGGCCGCCGGGCACTCAGCCGACTCCCAGTGAATCCACCGGAAACTCCCGGCCTCCGCACCGGCGGCCGGCCTTTTCGGAGAACCTTCAGAAAGCAAATGCTCAGGAACAGCCGAATTCATAACTGCGCCACGGCCGCCACACCCCGTCGTCACCGAATGTCGACAGCACGAATTCGGTGACGTCGAACACCGCGCGGAAACTCCGGGCCTGTTCGTGCGCCTCGTCCAGGACGGCGTCCGGCAGGCCGTGGGCGACGGTGACGTGCGGGTGGTAGGGGAAGGCGAGTTCGCGGGCGAGCGGGCCGGAGCGCACCTCGGCCTCCAGCTCGCGGCACTCCTGGGCGCCCTCCTCGACCCGGACGAAGACCACCGGGGAGATCGGGCGGAAGGTGCCGCTGCCCTGGAGCAGCATCCGGAACGGGCGCTGCGCCGAGGCCACCGCCCGCAGGTGCCGTTCGATTCCGGGCAGGTGCTCGGCCCGGGTCTCGGTGGGCGGCAGCAGCGTGACGTGGGTGGGTATCGCCCGGGCCTGCGGGTCGCCGTGGCCGGCCCGGGCGTCCTGCACCTGGCTGCCGTACGGCTCCGGGACGTGTATGGACACGCCGATGGTGACGGTCTCGGGGAGACCGTCGCCATCGGGGGCGGCAGCCGTCGGCATCAGCGCTTCGGCGCCAGGAAGCCGACCCGGTCGTACACCTCGGCGAGCGTCTCGGACGCCACCGCGCGGGCCTTCTCGGCGCCGAGCGCCAGCACCCGGTCGAGCTCGGCCGGGTCGTCCAGGTAGCTCTGGACGCGGGTCTGGAACGGGGTCACCCAGTCGGTGAACAGCTCGGCCAGCTCGGTCTTCAGGGCGCCGTACATCTTGCCGTCGAAGTGCGCGACCAGCTGCTCGATGCTCATCCCACTGAGCGCGGAGTGGATGCGCAGCAGGTTGGAGACGCCGGGCTTGTTCGCCTCGTCGTAGGTGACCACGGTGTCGGTGTCGGTGACGGCGCTCTTGAACTTCTTGGCGCTGGTCTTCGGCGGGTCGAGCAGGCTGATCAGGCCCTTGTCGCTGGCCGCGGACTTGCTCATCTTCGCCGCCGGGTCCTGCAGGTCCTGGATCTTGGCGGTGGCCTTCAGGATGTACGGCTCGGGGACGGTGAAGGTCTTGCCGTAGCGGGTGTTGAACCGCTCCGCGAGGTCGCGGGTGAGCTCCAGGTGCTGGCGCTGGTCCTCGCCGACCGGGACGGTCTGGGTCTGGTACAGCAGGACGTCGGCGACCATCAGCACGGGGTAGGTGAACAGGCCGACGGTGGTGCGGTCGGCTCCCTGCTTCTGCGACTTGTCCTTGAACTGCGTCATCCGGGAGGCCTCGCCGAAGCCGGTGAAGCAGTTCATCACCCAGGCCAGCTGCGCGTGCTCGGGCACCTGGGACTGCACGAACAGGGTGCAGCGCTCCGGGTCGAGACCCGCACCGAGCAGCTGCGCGACCGAGACCCGGGTGTTCTGCCGCAGCGTCGCCGGGTCCTGCTCGACGGTGATCGCGTGCAGGTCGACGACCATGTAGAAGGCGTCGTTCGCCTCCTGCATGTCGACCCATTGGCGCACCGCGCCGAGGTAGTTGCCCAGGTGGAAGGAGCCTGAGGTGGGCTGGATGCCGGAGAGCACCCGGGGACGGTCCTTCACCGGACCGGTGACCGCTGCGTTGACCATGGAGCCATTGTTCCAGTTCCCCCGGCCGCTCAGGAAACGTCCGCCGAACCCGGGTTCGGCAGTGTGACGGCACTCACCCGCAGCCGTTCGATCCGCCGCCCGTCCAGGCGGGCCACGGTGAGCCGGGCGCCGGACTCGGTGAGCACCTGGTCGCCCTTCTCCGGCAGTCGGCCGAGCTCGCGCACCACGAACCCGGCGACCGTCTCGTACGGGCCCTCGGGCAGCGTGAAGCCGGTCTCCTCGGCGAAGTCCGCGAGGTTGAGCAGGCCGTCGAGTTCGACGCCGCCGCCGGCCAGTCGCCGGGTCGCGGTGGTGTCCTGGGCGTCGTACTCGTCGCGGATCTCGCCGATCACCTCCTCGACCAGGTCCTCCAGGGTGACGATGCCCGCGGTGCCGCCGTACTCGTCGACCACGATGGCCAGGTGGTGGCCCTCGCGGCGCATCTCGCTCATCGCCTCCAGCACCCGCTTGGTGGCGGGCAGCAGCTTGACGGGCCGGGCCAGGTCGCGGACCCGGGCGGCCTGCTCGCCGCGCACCCCGTACAGGTCGCGGACGTGCACGAAACCGGTGACGGCGTCGTAGGAGCCCTCCACCACCGGGTAGCGGGAGTGCGGCGAGGAGTCCGTCTCGGCGCGGACCTCGCGCACCAGCCGGTCGCCGTCCAGGAAGGTCACCTCGGTGCGCGGCACCATCACCTCGCGCAGCTGGCGCTCCCCCGCCGCGAACACCTCGTTGATCAACTCGCGTTCGTCCGAACCGAGTTCGGTGTTGGACGCGACCAGACCGCGGAGCTCCTCCGGGCTCATCGCGCCCCGCCCGGCGGTCGGGTCGCCGCCCAGCAGCCGCACCATCAGGTCGGTCGAGTGCCCGAGCAGCCAGATCGCCGGGCGCAGCACCACCGACATCACGTCCACCACCGGCGCGGCCAGCAGGGCGATCGAGTCGGCCCGCTGCAGGCCGATCCGCTTGGGCGTCAACTCGCCCAGCACCAGCGACGCGTAGGAGATCACCAGGGTCAGGCCGACCAGCGCCACCGCGTCCGCGACGCCGTCCGAGAGGCCGGCCTTCACGAACACCGGCGCGAGCTTGCCGGCCAGCGTGTCGGCGCCGAACGCCGCCGACAGGAAGCCCATGCACGTCACCCCGACCTGCACGGCGGCCAGGAACCGGTTCGGGTCGGCCGCCAGATGCGCCGCCCGGGCGGCGCGGCGGGAGCCCGCCGACTCCAGGGCGCGGATCTGTCCCTCGCGCAGCGAGATCAGCGCGATCTCCGCGACGTTGAACAACCCGCCCAGCATGATGAACACCAGGACGAGCGCGGCGTCCTGCAGGGTTTCGCTCACGGCCCGAGTGTAGGAGAACGGCCGGGCGCCCCGTGGGCACCCGGCCGTTCACACGCGGCGGAGCGGCACTCAGATGAGGCCGAGCTCCTGCACCGCGTCGCGCTCCTCGGCGAGCTCCTTGACGGAGGCGTCGATCCGCTTGCGGTCGAACTCGGAGAGGTCCAGGCCCTGGACGATCTCGAACTTGCCGTCCTTGGCGGTGACGGGGAACGAGGAGATCAGGCCCTCCGGCACGCCGTACGAGCCGTCGGAGACGATGCCCATCGAGGTCCAGTCGCCGGCCGGGGTGCCGTTGACCCAGGTGTGGACGTGGTCGATGGCGGCGTTCGCGGCCGAGGCGGCCGAGGACGCGCCGCGGACCTCGATGATCTCGGCGCCGCGCTTGGCGACCTTCGGGATGAAGAAGTTCTCGACCCACTCCTGGTCGGCGCCGACGGCGTCGAACGCGGACTTGCCGGAGATCTCCGCGTGGAACAGGTCGGGGTACTGGGAGGCGGAGTGGTTGCCCCAGATGGTGACCTTCTTGACGTCCTCGACCGTCACGCCGGCCTTCTTCGCCAGCTGGGCGACGGCACGGTTGTGGTCCAGGCGGGTCATCGCGGTGAAGCGCTCGGCCGGCACGTCCGGGGCGTTGCGCTGGGCGATCAGGGCGTTGGTGTTGGCCGGGTTGCCGACCACCAGGACCTTGATGTCGTCCGCGGCGTGGGCGTTGATCGCCTTGCCCTGCGGACCGAAGATGCCGCCGTTGGCGGCCAGCAGGTCGCCGCGCTCCATGCCGGCGGTGCGCGGACGCGCGCCGACCAGCAGCGCGACGTTGGCGCCGTCGAACGCCACGTTCGCCTGGTCGGTGATGGTGATGTCACGCAGCAGCGGGAACGCGCAGTCGTCCAGCTCCATCGCGACACCCTCGGCGGCCTTCACGCCCTGCGGGATCTCCAGCAGGCGCAGGTTCACCGGCACGTCGGCACCCAGCAGGTGACCGGAGGCGATGCGGAAGAGCAGCGCGTAGCCGATCTGGCCGGCCGCTCCGGTAACGGTGACGTTGACGGGGGTGCGAGTCATATCTACCTTCTCCAGCTGTCGCCAGGCGCCCCAGGCACATCGGCGCGCTGGAGCCGAGATGATCTCTCGATGTCGAGAGACCCGAGACAGGCTATCGCGAAGGCAGATGGCTGGGAAAACAGGGGCGCGGGGAACTGCGCGAAGCGGAAGGCACCCCACCGCAGGATCGCGACGCAGGACAATGACCTGCACGTGATCGCGACCTTGCGGTGGGGTGCTTTGCGCTTGTCGCGCAGTTCTTCTCAGTGCACCGGGTGCCCGATGAGGCGTCCGATGTTGTCGAGCACGGGGACGTTCAGCCACGGGTTGGGCTGCGCCACCAGGGTGAGCAGCACGATCACCCCGCCGAGGACGAACATCAGGGTGACGTCCGTGAACCGGCTGCGGACGGCGAGCAGGCCGACGTCCGGGAGGCCGAGCCGGAGGAGCGCGCCGAGCAGGGGGGCGACCCCGACGGCGAGCAGACCGAGGCGGAAGTTCCCGGCCCAGGTGATCAGCAGGCCGAGGGTGACGACGGCGAGCACCAGGGTGATCGGCCACTGCCGCAGCGGGAGGGTGTGGCCGCGGCCGAGTGCCGCCCGCGAGCCTTCCGGCGGCAGGGTGCCTTCGGTGGTGACGGGGCGGCGGCGGGCGCGCTTCATGACGCCGGGCACCGGTCTCAGACGCCGGCGCGGCGCTCGGCCGCCTCGACGATGTTGTTGAGCAGCATCGCCCGGGTCATCGGGCCGACGCCGCCGGGGTTGGGGGAGATCCACGCGGCGACCTCGGCGACGCCGGGGTGCACGTCGCCGACGATCTTGCCCTCGCTGCGGGAGACGCCGACGTCGAGCACGGCCGCGCCGGGCTTGACGTCCTCGGGCTTGACCAGGTGCGGGACGCCCGCGGCGGCGACCACGATGTCGGCCTTGCGCAGGTGGGAGGCGAGGTCGCGGGTGCCGGTGTGGCACAGCGTGACGGTGGCGTTCTCACTGCGGCGGGTGAGCAGCAGGCCGATGGAGCGGCCGACGGTGATGCCGCGGCCGACGACCACGACCTCGGCGCCGTCGATGGCGACGTCGTGGCGGCGCAGCAGTTCGACGATGCCGAGCGGGGTGCAGGGCAGCGGGCCGTCGATGCCGAGGACGAGGCGGCCGAGCGAGGTCGGGTGCAGGCCGTCGGCGTCCTTGTCGGGGTCCATCAGTTCGAGGACGCGGTTCTGGTCCAGGCCCTTGGGGAGCGGCAGCTGGACGATGTAGCCGGTGCAGGACGGGTCGGCGTTGAGCTCGCGGACGACGTTCTCGACGTCCTCCTGGGTGGCGGTGGCGGGCAGTTCGCGCTGGATGGAGGAGATGCCGATCTCCGCGCAGTCGCGGTGCTTGCCGTTGACGTACCACCGGCTGCCCGGGTCGTCGCCGACCAGGACGGTGCCGAGGCCGGGGACGATGCCCCGTTCCTTGAGGGCCGCCACGCGGACGGCGAGTTCGGACTTGATCGCGGCCGCGGTGGCCTTGCCATCGAGAATCTGGGCAGTCATGTCTCCATTCTTCCGGATGCGGGGCGGGTGTCGGTGCCGGGGCGGGTGTCGGCGCCGGGGCGGTCCTGCACGGAGCGTCCCGGCGGCGGCCACGGAGCGTGCCGGGGGATTGCAGTTGTGCCACGTTCGTGCGTGTGGCCTGCATGTGGCTGGACATCGCGCCGCGCCAAAGCTCACGATGACGGGGCAAGTACCGCCGCCCGTGTCCGGTGACGGATCGTCCGGCGGCGGGGGACGAAAAAGTCGGGGGAATCGACACGTGAGCAATCCGTACCAGCCGGACCCGTACGGCGGTTACGGCCAGGCCGGCGGCCGGCCCGGGCCGCCGCCGCAGCAGCCGTACGGCTATCCCCAGGCGCCGCCGCCGGCGCAGCCGCAGCCTCCTTACGGCTACGGCTATCCGCAGCAGCCGCCGCACACCTCTCACCCGTACCCGCCCGGTGTGCCGATGGCGGTGAACAATTCGCTGGCCACGGCCTCGGTGGTGGTCGGTTTCCTGGCGATCCTGCTGTCCTGCTGGTTCGTCGGCCTGGTGGGCGTGGTGGGCGTGGGCCTCGGCGTCTCGGGGTTGAAGAGGTCCGCGCAGCTGGGCGGGACGGGGCGTACCGCCGCGATCGGCGGCATCGCGCTGAACTCGCTGGCGCTGCTGATCAGCATCGCGGTCGTGGTCCTCTACTTCGTCGTTCCGGACGCATGAGCCCGGCGACGCCCGCGCCGCCCGCCCCGGTGACGGACCGTCCGCTGCCGCCGCCCGGCGCTGCGTCGACGGGTCGTTGGCGGCGGTGGGCCGACACGGTGCTGCGGCTGGCCGCGGTGGCCGGTGCGGCGCTGGCGGTGGCGGCGGTGCACGACGCCCACGACCCGGGCGTGCTCTGCCCGTTGCGGTTGGCGACCGGTGTGCCGTGCCCGTTGTGCGGCAGCACCACGGTGTTCATCGAGGCCGGCCACGCGCACTGGGGGGCCGCGTTGGCGGCGAACCCGGTGACGGTGGCGGCGGTGGCGGCGCTGGTGTTCGCGCCGCTGGGCCCGGCCCGTTGGTGGGGCGCGTTGTCGTACGGCCGGCGGAACCTGCTGCTGGGCGTGGCCGCGATCGTGGCCTGGGCCTGGGAGTTGGTCCGCCTCGGTGTTCTCACGCTCTGAACGGAGGTCCGGCTGATGGCTGTTGATCCCCTCACCGTCGGACTCGTCCGCTACTCTCCGACCCGGTCGGCGTTTCCCCTGCCCGTCCGTCCCCAGGTTTTCACTGTTCCGTCCACGCTCCTTCCTGCCCGGAGGCATCGATGAGCTACCCGCCCGACCCCAACAACCCCTACGGCCAGCAGCCGCCGCCGCAGCAGCAGCCGGGTTACGGCTACCCGCAGCAGCCGCCGCAGCAGCCCGGCTACGGCTACCCGCAGGGCCAGGTGCCGCCGCAGCCCGGTTACGGCTACGGCTACCCGCAGGCGCCCGGCACGATCCAGGCCAACAACGGCTACATCAACATCGCCAACCTCGGCATGGTGCGGGTCGCCACCATGGGCCAGCGTTTCCTGGCCCGTCTGCTGGACATTCTGATCAGCCTTGTGGTCCTCGCCATCGCGTTTGCGCTCGGCCTGGCCGGCATGATCGGTCTGTCGAGCGACCTCAAGGACTGCTCGGGCTACGACTACGGCACCGTGTCGTACAGCAACTGCGTGAACGAGCAGACCTCGGCCTCCGGCGGCAGCATCGCCGCGTTCTTCGGCATGATCGCCGTGATGGGCATCTTCAACCTGCTCTACGAGTGGCTGATGGTCGGCCTGGTGGGCGCCACCCTGGGCAAGATGGCCCTGGGCCTGCGCGTGGTCAAGGAGGCCGACGGCCAGAACCCGGGCGTGGGCGGCGGCTTCATCCGCTTCATCATCCCGCAGGTCGGTGCGTTCCTGTGCTTCCTCGTTCAGCTCCTGATCTGGCTGTCGCCGTTCTTCGACAACTCCGGCAAGCTGCAGGGCTGGCACGACCGTGCCGCCGGCACCGTCGTGATCAAGCGATAGCACCGCAGAAGCCCGAGGGCCCCGCACTCCGGACGGAGTGCGGGGCCCTCGGCGTTCCGGGGCGCGGCGTCAGTGGAAGAAGTGCCGGGTCCCGGAGAAGTACATGGTCACGCCGGCCTTCTCGGCGGCGGCGACGACCTCTTCGTCGCGGATCGAACCGCCGGGCTGGACCACGGCCTTGACGCCCGCGGCGAGCAGGATCTCCAGGCCGTCGGCGAACGGGAAGAACGCGTCGGAGGCGGCGTAGGCGCCGACCGACCGCTCGCCGGCCCGGGTGACGGCCAGCTTGCAGGAGTCGACCCGGTTGACCTGGCCCATGCCGACGCCGACCGAGGCGCCGTCCTTGGCGAGCAGGATCGCGTTGGACTTGACGGCCCGGCAGGCCCGCCAGGCGAAGGCGAGTTCGGCGAGCTCGTCGGCGGACAGCGCCTCGCCGGTGGCCAGCGTCCAGGTGGCCGGGTCGTCGCCCGCGGCGTCGACGCGGTCGACCTGCTGGAGCAGCACGCCGCCGGAGATCCGGCGGGACTCCAGCTTGTCGGCGGGGGCCTCGGGGGCGAGCAGCACCCGCAGGTTCTTCTTCTTGGTCAGCACCTCCAGGGCGCCGTCCTCGTAGCCGGGGGCGACGACGACCTCGGTGAAGATCGGGGCGATCTGCTCGGCCAGTTCGACGGTGACCGGGCGGTTGACGGCGATCACGCCGCCGTACGCGGAGACCGGGTCGCAGGCGTGGGCCTTGCGGTGGGCCTCGGCGACGTCCGCGCCGGTGGCGATGCCGCACGGGTTGGCGTGCTTGATGATCGCGACGGCGGGGCCGGCGTGGTCGTAGGCGGCGCGGCGGGCGGCGTCGGTGTCCACGTAGTTGTTGTAGGACATCTCCTTGCCCTGCAGCTGCTGCGCGCCCGCCAGGCCGCCGGTGCCGTCGAGGTAGAGCGCGGCCTGCTGGTGCGGGTTCTCGCCGTAGCGCAGGACGTTGCCGAGCTCCCAGGTGTCGCCCAGGAAGGACGGGAACGCCGCGTCCGACTCGGTGTAGCCGGACTGCTCGAACCAGGAGGCGACGGCGACGTCGTACGCGGCGGTGTGCGCGAACGCGGCGGCGGCCAGGCGCTTGCGGGTCAGCAGGTCGAAGCCGCCGCCCTGGACGGCGGTCAGCACGTCCGCGTAGCGGGCCGGGTCGACCACGACGGCCACCGAGGGGTGGTTCTTGGCGGCGGCGCGGACCATCGACGGGCCGCCGATGTCGATCTGCTCGACGCACTCGTCGGGGGTGGCGCCGGAGGCGACGGTGGCGGTGAACGGGTACAGGTTCACCACGACCAGGTCGAACGGCTCGACGCCGAGCTCCGCGAGCTGCGCGCGGTGCGACTCCAGGCGCAGGTCGGCGAGGACGCCGGCGTGCACCCGCGGGTGCAGGGTCTTGACCCGGCCGTCCAGGCACTCGGGGAAGCCGGTCAGCTCGGAGACCTCGGTGACCGGGACGCCGGCGGCGGCGATCCGGCCGGCGGTGGAGCCGGTGGAGACGATGGCGACCCCGGCGGCGTGCAGCCCCTGGGCCAACTCCTCCAGACCGGTCTTGTCGTACACGCTGATCAGCGCGCGCCGGATCGGGCGTACGTTCTCGGAGACGGGGGTGTTGGCGGAGGAAGCGGCGCTCATGCCGGAATCCATACCTTTCGGTCTTCGATGCGGTGTCCTTCGCGGGCCAGCCGGCCCACGACCTCGACGAGCAGCTTGCGCTCGACAGTCTTGATGCGCTCGTGCAGCGCGTCGCCGCCGTCGGCGTGGTCGGCGTCCTCGACCTCCACCACGCCCTGGGCGATGATCGGCCCGGTGTCCACGCCGGCGTCCACCAGGTGCACGGTGCAGCCGGTGACCTTCACGCCGTACGCCAGGGCGTCGGTGACGCCGTGCGCCCCGGGGAACGCGGGCAGCAGCGCGGGGTGGGTGTTGACGGTGCGTCCGGCGAAGGCGCCGAGGAACGCGGGGCCGAGGATCTTCATGAAGCCGGCGCTGATCACCAGGTCGGGCCGGTGGGCGGCGACGGCGGCGGTCAGCGCGGCGTCCCAGGAGGCGCGGTCGGCGTGGTCCTTGACCCGCTCGACGAACACCGGGATGCCGACCCGCTGCGCCCGGTCGATGCCGGCGATGTGGTCGCGGTCCGCGCCCACCGCGACGATCTCCACGCCGTAGGCGGGGTCGGCGGCGGCGTCGATCAGCGCCTGGAGGTTGGTGCCGGAGCCGGAGACGAGCACCACCAGGCGGGCCGGTCCGGGGGTACGGGGCGGGAACACCTGGGCGTCAGCGGCAGCCACGGCAGCGATTCTCCGTAGGTCGTGTCGCCCGCTGGTACGTCCACCGTCGGTGGGGCCATTACGGGCGGCGGCAGGTCGGGAACCGTCGACGGGCACGGACGGCCGCGGCGCTGCGGGGCCCTGGGAACCGTCGGGAGCTGCCGACCGTCACCACGATAACGGCTGGTGGGAGGCCACCCGTAACCACCCGGCAACGCTACGCGCGTAGTTGAGACGGGGATCTCCCGGCCGTCCGGCCCCGGACGTGCGGGGTGCCGTACAGCCGCGATGCGCGTGAGGGATCATTGACCGACCGCCCACTCCCCCACCGCCGGGCGGACCGACGACGAGCAGAAACGGCCGACACCATGAGCAGCGGCGAGGACAGCGGCGAGCGCAACCCCTTCGCGCCCCCTCCGCCCGGCGCCCCGGACCAGCCCTGGCGTCCCCGCGTCCCGCAGTCGCCTTCCGGTGAGCGGCCCGACGGGTCGCCGGAGGGCGACGGCCCGCAGCCGCCGCAGTGGGGCCCGCGCCCCGAGCCCGGCCCGCAGGGCCCCCGCCTCGACCTGGCCGACCCGACCCACCGCACCGCCCGCAACGCCCTGCTGTCGGGTTTCGGCGCGCTGCTGACCACGCTGTTCGGCCTGTTCTGGATCGGCTTCCCGCTGTCCCTGCTGGCCGTCTGGTACGCCGTCGCCGTGCTGCGCGTGCCCGCCGAGCCGGTCACCGACCCGTTCGCGTCGCGCCCGGTCCGCCCGCAGGTCCCGGCGGCGCTCTCCGCGCTGCTCACCGGCGGCCTGGCGCTGGCGATGTCGCTGGCGACCTTCGCCCTGCAGTTCACGTACCACGACTACCTGGACTGCGTGAACTCCGCGATCACCAAGGAGGGCGTGCAGAGCTGCGGCACCGACGTCCCCAAGTGGGTGACCACCATCTACGAGGGCCCCGCGGAGTGACCTGCGGCCGGGCCGCCCCGGCGGTCAGGCCTCCTCGGCGGACGGGGTGACGAAGCCCGACTCGTAGGCGGCGATCACCGCCTGGGTGCGGTCGCGCGCGCCGAGCTTGCCGAGCAGGCTGCTGACGTGCGTCTTGACGGTCTGCACGCCCAGGTGCAGCCGGTCGCCGATCTCCGCGTTGGACAGTCCGCGCGCCATCAGCCGCAGCACCTGCCCCTCGCGTTCGGTCAGGCCGGCCCGGGCCACCGCCCCGCCGTCCGCGGCCCGTTCGGCGCGGGCCGCGGCGAGCCGGCGGATCGACGCCGGGAACAGCAGCGACTCGCCGGCCGCGACCAGCCGCACCGCCTGGACGATCTCCGCCGGGCGGGAACGCTTGAGCAGGAAGCCGTCCGCGCCGGCCCGCAGCGCCTCGTACACGTAGTCGTCGGCCTCGAAGGTGGTGACGACCAGGATCTTCGGCGGCTCGTCGGCGGCGCGCAGGATCGCCCGGGTCGCGGCCAGCCCGTCCACACCGGGCATCCGGACGTCCATCAGCACCACGTCGGGGCGCAGCGAGCGGACCAGGCCGAGGGCCTGGGCGCCGTCCTCGGCCTCGCCGACCACGCCGATGCCGTCCTGGGCGTCCAGGACGGCGCGCAGGCCGGCCCGGATCAGCTCCTCGTCGTCGACCAGCAGCACCTTGATCATCGTCATCGGCCCAACCGTAGTGGCAGCCGGACCCGCAGCAGCCAGTCCGTTCCGTCCGGGCCGGCCTCGCACTCGCCGCCGAGCAGCACGGCGCGTTCGCGGATGCCGCGCAGGCCCTTGCCGCCGCCCTTGCGGCTGCCGGAGCCGCCGCCGGTGCGCGGGGTGCGGCAGTCCAGGGCGAGGGCGCCGTCGGCGACGGCGCCGCGGATGCCGATGGGTGCGCCGGGGGCGTGCCGCAGCGCGTTGGTGACGCCTTCCTGGACGATCCGGTACGCCTCGCGGGACAGCACGCCCGGCAACTCGCCGACGCGGACGTCCAGTCGGACGTCGACGGGGCTGCCGGCGGCGCGGGCGGCGGCGAACAGTTCCTCGACGCGGTCCAGGCCGGGCTGTTCGGTGGCGGCGGTCTCGGGGGCCTCGCGGAGCAGGACCAGCATCCGTTCCAGGTCGTCCAGGGCGCGCCGGCCGGTGGTCTCGATCGCCTCCAGCGCCCGGTCGCGGAACGCCGGGTCGGCGACCTCGCAGGCCGCGCCGGCCTGGAGGACGGTCACGGTCAGGGCGTGGCCGATCGAGTCGTGCAGTTCGCGGGCCAGCCGGTTGCGTTCCAGCAGGCGCTCCGCGCGCAGTTCCGCCGCGGCCAGCCGCTCGGCCGCCGAAGGCCCCAACAGCCTGACGGCCAGCGCGAGTTGCAGCCGCCCGGCGAGCACCACCAGCCACAGCAGGGCGAACAGGACGAGCGGGGCGAGCAGCACCTGCGGGCCGAACGGCGGCCCGGCCGCACGGGCGGCCGCGCCGAGCGCCGCGACGGTCAGCGTGCCCACCGCGGTGCCGAGCGCCACCCGGGCGACCAGCCAGAGCGCCGTCCGCCCGCGATCGGCCCAACTCGCCGACGGCGCGACGCCGATGGACTCCTCGCGCTCCGGCGCCAGCAGCAGCCGCGCCTGCACGCCCTCGGCCCGCCGCACCGCCGGCACCAGCGCGACCAGGCACAGCAGCGGCACATCGACCGCGCTGCCGACCAGCAGCGCCCGCCCGGTGGAGACGCCCTCCGTCCCCGGGTAGACCAGCAGCACGACCCCGGCGAACACCAGGCCGATCAGCAGATGCAGCCAGCGGACGTAGGTGACGGGGCGCAGCAGCGGAGCGATCAGCAGTGCGGGCATCGCGCCATCCTCCCGCACCGACACCCCGCCGCACCCTCCCTCCCGAGAGGGAGACGGACCACTCCCCGGCGGGATCTCCCTTGCACGGCACGCCGGTTGACTTGCTCCCACAGGCCGAAGGGCACCGACGGAGGGAGCCGGCGTGATCGAGATTCGTGACCTGACCAAGGCGTACGGGGAGCGCCGGGTCGTCGACGGCCTCACCTTCCGGGTGGCGGCGGGCCGGGTGACCGGCTTCCTCGGGCCGAACGGCGCGGGCAAGTCCACCACCCTGCGGATGGCGCTCGGCCTGGACCGGCCGACCTCCGGCACGGCCCTGGTCGACGGCCTGCCCTACGCCCGGCTGACCGAGCCGCTGCGCCGGGTCGGCGCCCTGCTGGACGCACAGGCCGTGCACGGCGGCCGCACCGCCGCCGGCCACCTGCGCTGGATCGCCGCCTCGCACCGGCTTCCCGCCCGCCGGGTGGACGAGGTGCTGGCCCTGGTCGGCCTCCCGGACGCCGCCGGCCGCCGGATCCGCACCTTCTCGCTCGGCATGCGCCAGCGTCTGGGCATCGCCGCCGCCCTGCTCGGCGACCCGGCCGCGCTGCTGCTGGACGAGCCGGTCAACGGCCTGGACGCGGAGGGCATCCGGTGGATCCGGACGCTGCTGCGCCGGCTCGCCGACGAGGGCCGCGCGGTGCTGGTCTCCTCGCACCTGATGGCGGAGATGGCCCAGACCGCCGACCACCTGGTGGTGATCGGCCGGGGCCGGCTGCTGGCCGACACCTCCACCGCCGACTTCCTGGCGGAGAACGGCCGCCGCCGGGTCCGCGTCCGGGCCGTCGACCCGGCCGGGCTGGCCGCGCTGCTCGCCGAGGCCCACCCGGAGGCGGCGCCGCTCGGCGACGGCGCGTGGGACGTCCCCGACGCCGACCCGGGCGAGCTGGGCGCGCTGGCCGCGTCCCGTCGGGTGGTGCTGATCGAACTGTCCGTCACCCACGATTCCCTGGAGGAAGCATTCATGCGGATGACCGCGGACGCCGTCGAGTACCGGGCGGTGACGGCATGAGCGCCACCACGTTCCCGCTGCGCGCCGAGTGGGCCAAGTTCACCACGCTGCGTTCGCTGTGGACGACGCCGCTGCTGGCGGTCGCGCTGAGCGCGGGCATCACCGCCGTCGTGCAGTTCTCCTACGGGAAGACCGACACCTCGCTCACCGAGGACCCGATGGAGGGCGTGTTCTACGGTCTGAACTTCGGCCAGGTCGCGGTGGTCTGCCTGGGCATCCTGCTGGTCGGCCAGGAGTACGCCTCCGGCACCCTGGCCACCTCGCTGGCGGCCGTCCCCGACCGGGTGCGGTTCTTCCGCGGCAAGCTGCTGCTCGGCACGGGCCTGGGCCTGGCCGTCGGGGTGCTCTCGGTGGCGGGCCAGCTCGCCGCCACCGAAGCCTCGGTGGGCCTCGACCTGTCCGCCCCGGGCACCGCGCGGGCGCTGGCGGCGGGCGTGCTCTACCACCCGCTGCTGCTGGTGCTGTGCCTGTCGCTGACCACCGTGCTGCGCAACCAGACCGCCGCGCTGGGCCTGCTCTCCCCGATGGTCTTCCTCGGCACCACCGCGCTGTCCGCGATCCCCGGGGTCCGTGACGTGACCCAGTTCCTCCCGGACCGGGCCGGCCTGTACGCGATGCGCCTGCACGACGCCCCGGACGTCCACTACGGCCACACCACCGGCCTGCTGCTGGCGGCCGCATGGACGGCCCTCGCAGTGGCGGCAGGCCTCCGCACCCTGCGCCGCCGCGACGCATGACGCTCGGCGCTCGGCACGCTCTCAGTCGGCCGGTAGGCGCCGGCACCGCCGCAGCCCGCAGCCCGGCACTCTGCGTCAAGGCGGCGGCCTGCTGCTGACGGTCACGTGGGCGGCCCTCGCAGTGGCGGCAGGCCTGCGCACCCTGCGCCGCCGCGACGCATGACGCGCTCTCGGCACGCCAGCCGACAGACACCCGGCCCCGCACC